>JBBPIS010000034.1:525-59237 GCA_038040225.1 Planctomycetota bacterium | reverse complement strand
GATGGCACGGATGGGAGCTCTTCATCCGTGCCATCTGTGTTATCCGTGGTTGTGGCGTCTTCCGATAGAAACATGCAGTCAAGAGACGAAAGGAGTTCACCATGCCACGGATTCGGCAACTTCTGCTGCTGACATTGGCTTGTCTCGCCATGCTGGCCGCTGGTCGCGAGGCCCGCGCCGTTCCCGGTTGCCCTTTCTGCGGGCCGACCGATCCGCCGTTCAGTCAGCGGCTGGCGCAGTGCGATGCAGCCGTGCAAGTCAAGTGGGTCTCGCTGGTCTCCGACGAGGAGAAGCAGACCGAAATGACGACGTTCGAGGTCGTCGAGGTCGTGAAGAATGGGGAACGTATCTTCAAGCAGGGTCAGAAAGTCACACTCTCCTTCGGACGCGATGGTCAGCCCGGCGACTTGTTCCTGCTGATCGGCAAGGACGATGAGGATGACAAGGCACTCAATTGGGAGTTGCCGGTCCAGCTCAAAGGGGAATACCTGTATCCCTACATTCGCCAGGTTCCGTCGCCCGAGACTCCCGACCGGCTGGCGTTCTTCCTGAAGGTTCTCGAATCCCCGGATGCCGAGATCGCCGGGGACGCTTTCGCCGAGATGAGCCGCGCGCAGTACAAGGACGTCGCCGCGCTGGCTCCCAAGCTGCCGCGCGAGAAGCTGCACAAATGGCTCTCGTCGAAAGACCCGGCGATGCAGGTGAGGCTCGGGCTGTACGGGATGCTGCTCGGCCTGAGTGGCGATGACAGCGACGCGGCGTTTCTCGAATCGCTCATCCTGACGCTGCCCGATCCCGAGCGACCCCGGTTCGGCATCGACGGCATGATGGCCGGGTACATCCTGCTGCAACGCGAACGGGGTCTGGACAAACTGCTCGCCGCGAAGTTCGATGATCCGCTGGCCGAGGACGATTTGCTGCCGCTCCGCAACGCGCTCGTCTTCGTCTGGGACTACGCGCGCGATCGCGTGCCGACCGAGACCCTGCAAGCGGCGATGCGACGCTATCTGGATCGGCCCCGATTGGCGGCGAGCGTGCTGCCGGACCTCGCCCGCTGGAATGACTGGTCGGTCCTCGAACGGCTGATCCAATCGTATGGCGAGGCCCCGTTCGACGCCGACCTCGCCAAACAGGACATCGTGAAGTTCGCCCTCGTCTGCGAACGCGACGGCCTCAAGAAGAGCCCCGACGCGCCACCAGCGACGACTCGGAAGGCTCGTCAATTCCTGAACGGCCTCGACCCCGACTTCGTCCGCAGCGTCGAACGCAGCCTCGGTGGACTCCCTCGCCCGTCGAACAGCCCGAAAGCGAAAGAGGCTTCGAGCGAGAGTACCTTAGAACGGCCGTAGTGCTTACTTTCTTTTCGTATATCAATTTGTTCGGTCTCAATGGCGTCGTGTGATGAATATCAATCGCTTCTTCACCGACACGTTGGGAGCTGAGCTAAAGAACCCCCGCTGGTCGTGGGGTGCTACCGACGTATTGAACCACCGCGTGTTTTTGCGAGTTTGGCAAGATGGCATCCGAGACACCAAAGCGGGCCAGCAAGTACGTATTGCACACGATGAACCGCGCCGGGAATCAAACGGTTTCACAGAACGGCATGCGCATATCGACTTGATCCGGGCAGGTGCTGAAGGATTCGGCGTTGTTTGCACCGCAGTTGATCCCGATACAACCGAAGCGCGGAAGATCAAATCGTTCGACGAACACTTTTTGATTCGGTTTGGGGCAATCATTAGGGAGAACGAAGGCACATTCGCCGAGATTGTTGCGCGTGTTCCAATTGGCGAACTCGAACGACCCCAAACTGGTGAAGGCACTCTGACCAAAGACTTGAGGGAGATTTCCCGCCAAAAGATCGACACAACGACAAAAGTGGCTCTGGTGAATGCTCGCGTTGGTCAGGGGCTATTTCGATCACAGGTTCTGAAAGTTTGGGGACATTGCTGTGCAGTCACGGGTTCTACAACGCGTGATGCAATCAGAGCATCACACATCAAGCCTTGGCGGAGGTCCTCTAACGATGAACGACTTGATCCGCAGAATGGCCTACCGTTGATCGCGAGCCTTGACGCCTTGTTTGATGCGGGTCTCATTTCGTTCGATTCGGATGGTAACTTGCTGGTTTCTGACCAACTTGATCCTGCTGAGCAATCGATCTTTTCTATAGTTGATCGCTCCTTGAAAAGAGCGCCAACGAAAGCTGCGGCCGAGTATCTGGCGTATCACCGCCAGCATGTCTTTAGAAAATGAGACCGAACAAGCAAGTCGACTGGGTGGTGGGGGCGTTCCGACTTTGCGGTAGCCCCCGAACGTTGACGCCACTTGGTCAGGAGCTTCCTAGAAGCGAGGTGCATTTCTGCCACCCGCCCACTCTCTCGCAACGGAGCTGATGACAAGAACCGTGAAGACAAGGAACAGCATTCATGTTTGATCTGACTGCGATTCAGGCGGCGATTCGGGCGCAGGGGTTGGATGGCTGGTTGCTCGCCGATTTTCGGGGGAGCAACATTCTGGCGCGGCGGATTCTGCAATTTGCCGACGGGACGATGGGGTCTCGCCGGTGGATGTACTTCATTCCGGCCAGCGGCCCGCCGAGAAAGCTCGTCCATCGGATCGAGTCCGGGGCGCTCGACCATCTCGCCGGCGAGAAGACGGTCTACCTCAAGTGGCAGGCGTACGAAGCGGGCGTCGCCGATCTGGTGCGTGGCAGCCGGACGCTGGCGATGGAGTACTCGCCGCGCAACGGCATCCCGACGCTGTCGCGCGTGGACGCCGGGACCGTCGAGCTGGTGACGGCGTGCGGCGCGCAGGTCGTCTGTTCGGGAGACCTGATCCAACTGTTCGAGGCCGTGTGGGACGACGAGCAATGGGCGATGCACCAGGCGGCGGGAGTCCACACCGACTCGGCGTACTCGGTCGCGTGGAAGTTCATCGCCGACGAAGTCCGCTCGCGCGGTGAGACGACCGAGGCGGCGGTGCGTGACGTCATCATGGCGCACTTCGCCAAGCACGGCCTGACGACGTACCACCCGCCCATCGTCGGTGTAAACGCCAACAGCGGAGACCCTCACTACGAGACCGGCACCGCGCCGATTCGCACCGGCGATTTCGTGCTCGTCGATCTGTGGGCCAAGCTCGACAAACCGAGGGCCGTCTACAGCGATCTGACTCGCACCGGTTTCGTCGGTGACGCGGTGCCCGAGCAGTACACCAAAATCTTCCTCATCGTGGCCGCCGCGCGCGACGCCGCGATCAAACTCGTGCGGGATCGGTTTTCAAGCAGCCAGCCGCTGCAAGGCTGGGAGGTCGATGAAGCCTGTCGCACGGTGATCGAACAGGCGGGCTACGGCGAGTTCTTCGTCCATCGCACCGGCCACAGCATCGGTCAGGAAGTCCACGGCAACGGAGCCAACATGGACAACCTCGAAACTCACGAAACGCGACTCGTCCTGCCCGGCTGCTGCTTCTCGGTCGAACCGGGGATCTATCTCCCCGAGTTCGGCGTCCGCAGCGAGGTCGATGTCTTCGTGGACCGCCAGAATCAGGTTCACGTCACCGCAGGCGAACTGCAAACCGCCGTCGTCCCGATCCTGCGCGACTTCTGAGAACACGATGTCGCGGGCTTGAAAGCCTGGGGGTCAGGTTTTGCAATCGTCTTCAAAAGTAGCCATCATCGCTCCGCGTGATGAGCCTTACGAAAACAGGCGTCGAAGTCTGCACGGGCGTCATCTGCGAGGCTCATCACGCGGAGCGATGATGGCTACTTTGGTCAGAGACGAAGACTCGGTCCCCTTTCGCCGCTGTTTCCCCTTTGTGAGAGCTTGTCATGTCTCAGCCGATTCTGGTGCGCAGTTCGATGCGGACGTGGGACTTCACGCTGCTCGTCATCGCGGGGATCGGCGCCTTTGTTGGCGGTTGGATCGCCCTCGCCAACGGAGAGCAGGGAGCCGGGATCGCCCTGCAAGTTCTCGGCGGGCTGTGTGCGATTGGCAGCGCCGTCGGACTGCGATGGCGGATTGCCCGCCGTCAATGGGTGACCGTCAACGACAACGACTTCGCGCTCAGCGATCGACGCGGCGAGTCCGAGTACGCGGATGCCGAGGTCCGCAGTCTCGCGCTCAATCTCAAGTCGAACTACTCGGAGGGAGTTGAGAAGTCGATCACACGGACGCTGCTGATCTGGCTCGATGAACCCGACGAGGACGATTCGGCCGAACGACTCGAAATGAAATCGACTTACAAACCGGAAGAGGCCGATCCGCTGGCCGTGCTCATTCAGCGTCTCAGCCAGCGCGTGCTGGACCGCGCACGGAAGATGCTGACCGACGGGAGTACATTTGCGGGTACGGGTTGGGTGCTGGAGAAGCAGAACCTGGTCGTCTCGGCCAAGCCCGAACCGTTGCATGCACCGCTGAACGACATCGCGATGACGGGCGTCGTCGATCAGAAGCTCTGCCTGTGGCGGCGGGGCGAGGATGAGGTCTGGACGCGGATTCCGATCGACTCGGTCAACGCCTACGTCTTGAAGTGGCTGATCGACGAACGTCTGGCCGAGCGACCCAACGAAGCGGACACCGGCAGTGACGGCGGTCTGGGACGCGTGCTCTTCGAGCGGAAGCCACGCACGGCTCAAGTCGTGATCTGCGTGCTCGGCGGATTCACTCTGTTGTTGCTGGCGCTGGGCCTGATCGTGGGAGGCATCGTGGGCAAACAGAATGAGGCCATCCCGATGACCCTGGCAGGAGTGGGAAGCCTGCTGGGAGCCATCGGCTGCGGCTACGGCATCCTGCACGCGCGGTACGCGAAGTTCCGCTGCCATCAGTTTGGCCTCGTCAAGCGCGGAGTCCGCAACAGCCGGTCGCTGCGATACGAACACGTCGAGGCCTTCACCTACCAATCGACACGGCACTATCACAACGGCGTCTACACCGGCACGATCTTCGTCCTCGATTTCGAGCCGGTGGCCGAACACAAGGCGAACCGCATCAAGTACACGGTCACGCTGCACAACGCCGACACCGAGCTCGACAACCTGCGCGATCAGGTGTCGGGGATCATCGCGACCCGGATGCGGCGTGACATCGCGGCCGGTCGTGAGGTCGTGTGGACGCCCGGCCTGACGTTTCGCGGCGATTCGCTGATCTACCGCGCGTCGGGCCTGTTTGCGAAGAAGGATGCGGTGACGATCCCGCTCGCCGAGATCGACTCGTACAAGATGGACCAGGGTGTCTGCCACCTGTTTCTCAAGGGAGGCAAGAAGGCGGCGGCGCAGGAGAACATGCACGCCCGCAATTTTTTCCCGGGCTTCTACTGCATGTTGGGCCTCATCAATCCAGTGGTCGCTCCGCCCGAGGTGTCCTACGAAGACGTCGATAACGCAGGCGATAATGTTTCAATAATGTAGGCCGCCTTTCAAATCTCTTTCTGAGCGAGCAGCGCCGCTGTACGAACGGCCTCGACAAACCCCTCGGCTCGCGCGAGGCCCTGCCAGGCGATGTCGAAAGCCGTGCCGTGGCTGGGGCTGGTGCGGACGATGGGCAGGCCGAGAGTCACGTTCACCGCCCGCTCGAAGCCGATCAGCTTGAGGGCGATGTGGCCCTGATCGTGATACATCGCGGCGACGCCGTCGAACTCGCCGTGGACCGCGCGACGCAGCAACGCGTCGGCCGGGATTGGTCCCGTGGCGAGGACACCCGCGCGGCGAGCTGCTTCCACGGCGGGAGCGATCAGCGTCGCTTCCTCATCGCCGAACAAGCCCTCTTCGCCAGCATGAGGATTCAGCGCACAGACGCCGACGCGCGGCGACTGGCAACCGATCTGCTTGAGAAAGCCATCGACGAGTTGGATCGTCTCTTCGATGTGTGAGGCCGATAGCAAACCGGGGACGCTGCGAATCGACGTGTGGAGTGTGACGTGGGCGACTCCCAACCCAAACGGCCCGCGCAGCGGTTCGCCCGGCGGCAGGTAGAGCATCATGGCGAACTCCCGCACGCCGCATTCTTCGGCCAGGATCTCCGTGTGGCCGGGATAATTGAGACCCGCCGCGTGGAGAGCCGCCTTGTTGAGCGGCGCGGTCGTGATCGCATCGATCTCGCCGTGCAGGGCCGCTCGCGTCGAGGCCACCAAATAGTCGTAGGCCGCTCGTCCCGCACGGGCGTCGATGCGACCGACCGGGACGGCCGCGGCATCACCGTTCGACGGGTTCCAGCACACGAGGTCGTTCGTCGCATCACCCGACGCTGCGAGCGAACTCACCTCGCGAACAGTCATGCACGAACCGATCAACGCGAGTGCGCGGCGCAGCACGTCGGGATTCCCGACGACGATGGGTTGGCAGCATGCCGCCAACCGCTCGTCCAGCAGCGACCGCGCAACAACTTCCGGGCCGATCCCGGCCACGTCTCCCAGGGTGAGGGCGATGCGAGGACTCATGCGTTGCCTGCTGACTGATCGGGTTTCGGTTCAACCTTGGCGTGCGAGTGTCTCCAACGCGAGACTCCCCAAATGAGAGGACCGATCGCGAAGAGAATCAGCGGATACCACAAGCTGACCATCAATGTCCAAGTGAGGGAGTCATCCCAGCGAATGTGGCGGTAGTAGATGCGGGGAAACTCCCAATCGACGCCCGTCACCACTGGTGGATGCGGATCGCCTTCGACTGTGATCAGGCTGCCGCGATAGGGGCCTTCGTTCCGGTTGAAGAAAACAAGCACCGGGTCAGTGCCGGAGAAACCCAACACAAGGTCCAAGGAGAAACCAGACCACACTCCAACTCGAAAGTCCGGATTGATCGTTAAGTGGTTGCCCCACGGGTTGAGTGCGAACGTCAGGAATGTCACGCTGAGCGAAAACACCCACAGCATGGCCGATGCCAGACAGGCTCCGTTTGCGATGCGTGATGTCCAGTGTCGGATCATGGGTAGACCTCGGCGTCGCACAGCGGGATGCCTTGCCGATCCTTCTCGGACTGGATGTACGGTTCGATCGCGGGCCATTCAATCTTGAGGGCCGGATCGTTCCAGAGCAGCGTCCGCTCGTCGGTCGGCTGGTAGTACTCGGTGCATTTGTAGCAGAAGTCGGCCGAGTCGCTCGTCACGCAGAAACCGTGTGCGAATCCCGGTGGAACGTAGATCTGACGGTGATTCGATTCACTGAGCACCGTACTGACCGAGCGGCCGAATGTAGGCGACGATTGTCTCAAATCAACGGCCACATCCATGACCTCACCCCGCGTCACGAAGACCAGCTTTCCCTGTGGCCGGGTGAGCTGATAGTGCAGCCCGCGCAGCGTCCCCCGGCACGAACGCGAACAGTTGTCCTGCACGAAGTCCGCGTCGATGCCCGCCGCGAGATACCGCTCGCGCTGGTAGCTCTCAAAGAAGTAGC
The DNA here is from genome assembly GCA_038040225.1 of Planctomycetota bacterium. Classification (GTDB taxonomy): domain Bacteria; phylum Planctomycetota; class Planctomycetia; order Planctomycetales; family Planctomycetaceae; genus Schlesneria. The sequence goes on along the minus strand of JBBPIS010000034.1, from coordinate 51,845 downwards.
CCCGCGCGTCGCCGAAGACCTTCGGTTCGACAATCAGCAGTCCGGCGAGTTCGGTGGGGATCACGTTCATGGTTGCGGACGAGTGGGAACTGCGGGCGGTCACGTGTCGGGCTGATTCTGGGCTACATCGTACCGCAGCGGCTCCATCGTGAACGAGGCCCGGCCCTGCGACAGACTGCGAACGTCGGTCGAGTAGCCGAACATCTTGGCCAGAGGCGCCTCGGCCATGATGACCACGAGGTGGCCCCGCAGTTCGGTGTTGACGATGATCGCTCGGCGTGAGTTCAAATCGGCGGAGACGTTGCCCACGAAATCGCTCGGCGTGACGACCTCCAGCTTCATGATCGGTTCGAGCAGCGTGGTCCCCGCCTTCTGCAGCGCCTTGCCCATCGCATCGGACACGGCATGCCGGATGGCACTGTCCGTCGTTTCTCCCTCGCGGTACTCGGCATCCAGCGCGATGGCCTTGGTGTTGATGAGCTGATACCCCACCATGCCGCCCCCCTTCAGGCAGTCGTCCAGCGCCTGCTGGAAGACGTGAGCCAGTTCGGCCGGCAAAGCACTCGGCTTCAGCTTGCTCGCGACAACCACACCCGGCTCATTCGGAGCGGGTTCCAAAGCAATGCGAACGGCGGCGAACTGGCGCGTTCCGGCCGACTGGTGTTCGAAGCGACCTTCCATCTCGATCTTCGACGAGATTGTCTCCCGATACGTGACGCGGGGCTTGTGGCTGCGCATCCTGATGTGGAAGTCGCGTTCCATCCGCTTGCTGATGATTTCCAGATGCAGCTCGCCCATGCCGCTGACGATCGTCTGGCCGGTCTCTTCGCTGATCTTGGCCGTGAACGTCGGGTCCTGCTTGGACATCAGCCGCAGCGTCTCTTCCAACTTCTTGCGGTCGGCACTGCTCTCCGGCTCGATCGCCATCGAGATGACCGTTTCTGGAAACCGGATCGTTTCGAGCAGAATGCCGTGCAGCGGATCGCACAGCGTGTCGCCCGTCACGGCGTCCTTCGGGCCGACCACGCCGACGATGTCACCGGCGGAGGCTTCGTCCAGCTTCTCACGCGAATCGGCCTGCATCCGCCAGAGCTGGCTGACGAGTTCCTTGTCTCCCGTGCGCGGATTGAGCACGCGCGAACGACTCTTCATCACCCCCGAGTAGATGCGGACGTAATACAGTTCCGAATGCTCGTCGGCGTGAATCTTGAAGACCAGTCCGCAGAAGGGCTCCTTCTCGGAGGGCTTGCGAGCCTCGGCCTTGTCGGCCTTCTTGGGATTGGGATTCTTCCCCTCGACCGGCGGGACGTCGAGCGGACTCGGCAGGTAGCGGACGACCGCATCGAGAATCGGCTGCACGCCGATGTAGTCGAGCGACGAGCCGCACAGCACCGGCTGAAGCTGGGACGACACGACGGCCTTGCGCAGCACGCGAATGATTTGTTCCTCGGGCAGATCTCCCGTTGAGTCGTAGATCGCAAACGCCTCGTCGTCGAGCAGCGCGATGGCGTCGATCAGCCGGCCGTGAAATTCTTCGGCTCGCAGTTGCTCTTCTTCCGGGATCGGCTGCACGTCGATCTCGGTCCCCTGCGTCTCGCTCTTGAAGTACAGCGCCTTCATCTGGACAAGGTCGATGATGCCGCGAAAGCCCGTCGGATTCGTGGCCGGTCCCTCGCCGATCGGGATCGAGACCGCCACGGGGTTCGCCCGCAGTCGTTCCGAAATCTGACCGAACACCCGCTCGAAGCCAGCGCCGATCCGGTCCATCTTGTTGATGAAGCAGATGCGAGGAACATGGTACTTGTCGGCCTGACGCCACACGGTTTCGCTCTGGGCTTCCACTCCCTCGACCGCACTGAACACGACGACTCCGCCGTCGAGCACCCGCAGGCTGCGCTCGACCTCGGCCGTGAAATCGACGTGGCCGGGCGTGTCGATGACGTTGATCGTGTGTCCCTGCCACTGGCAGGAGATGGCGGCCGAGTAAATCGTGATACCGCGCTTCGCCTCTTCGGGATCGAAGTCGGTGACGGTCGTGCCGTCATCGACGTCCCCCATGCGATGCGTCTCACCGGCATAGAAGAGGATGCGTTCGGTGGTCGTCGTCTTGCCGGCATCAATGTGGGCGATGATGCCGATGTTGCGAATCTGTTCGATGGCGGAGGTCATGATTTGGCTTAGGGCTAAGGGGCGAGGGATCAGCGGAAGACAGCAGGAATCAAGGTCAGAGAATTCACGGACGGACAAGGGAAGCGGCAGTTGGGTCTGCTTCATCCCTCGCCCCTCATCCCTCGTCCCTCACCCCTTCGCATACCGCCCGACCTTGTTGATCCGGCCGTGGATGTCGTTCAGGATCCAGTGGAAGGCGACAAGATGGACCGACTCGACCATTCCCATGTCGTCCAGCGGCACGTGCAGGTTCTTCCTGCCGAGCGGCTTCAGCTTGCCGCCGTTGTAGCCGGTGATCCCCCACGTGACGAGGTCGTGCCGGTTGGCCCATTCGACCGCGTTCAGGATGTTGGGACTGTTGCCGCTGCCGCTGATCGCGATCAGGACATCGCCGGGCGAGGCAAAGTTCTTGAGTTGCTGGACGAAGACTTGATCGAACCCCTCGTCGTTGCCCCACGCGAGGATATAGGGCGTGTTGTCGGTCAGGCTGAGCACTTTGAGTCGCTTCACGCCGTCTTTCATGAAGTCCTTGCGATCGAGCGTGCTCTTGCCGAGATCTTCACAGAAGTGCGAGCAGTTCGAGCCGCTGCCGCCGTTTCCGATCAAGAAGACGAACCGACCCTGCTCGTAGGCCGAGTAGATATCGTCCGCCAAGCCTTCCATCTGTGAGACATCGAGCGTGTCGAAAACCTCCGCACAGCGTTTCATGTATTGAGCGGGATTGAGAATCGTACCGAGCATTACGGACCTTGAGATTTGTAGGATGGGCACTCCTGCCCGTCCGGCTTTTGAATTTCTGGCGAAGACAGGACGGGCAGGAGTGCCCATCCTACAAATCAAACTACCCCGCCGTTTTCACCGCGATGACCTTATCCAATTCTTCCTTCAGCCGTGGCAGGATCGCGTCGTAAGGGAAGGCCCCCAGTTCCAGCGGCCCCTTTTTGAGATTCACGAAGTTCGGGCCGCACCACAGGCCGAGGTCGGCGTCGTCGGTTTCGCCGGGGCCGTTCACGCGGCAGCCCATCACGGCGATGGTGACGGCGTGGTCCTTCGCGTAAGCGGTCATCTCCTTCACCTGCTGGGCGAGGTCGATGAACGCCTCGTTCTCGACGCGCGAGCAGCTCGGGCAACTGATGATGTTCAGCGTCGGCAGGCCGTAGTCCACGAACGACCTCACGCGGCCGGACGCGATGTCGGCGAGAATCTTCCGCCCGGCATCGATCTCTTCCGCCTTGCGCGAGTTCGGCACCGTCAGCGAGACGCGGATCGTGTCGCCGACACCCTGCGAGATCAGTTGCTCGAAGGCGATCCGCGTCTTGATGATTCCGTCGGGCGGCATCCCGGCCTCGGTGACGCCGAGGTGCAGCGGGACATCGGGCCGTTTCTCGGCGAAGCGCCGGTTTCCCTCGATCACCTTCTGCGGGTCCGAGTCCTTCAGCGACACGCAGTACCGCGTGAAACCGAGCGAATCGAGGAAGTCGCAGTGTTCCCAGGCACTCTCCAGCATCGGCGTGATCGAATCGGCCGGGTCGTACTTTTCCTTCTTGGCCGGATCGACGGAGCCGCAGTTCACGCCGACTCGCATCGCGCAGTCGTGGTCGCGGGCAACATTGGCGAGGTACTGCACCTTCTCCTGCCACGGCTTCTCGCGCTCGTGGTGGTAGAGATGTCCGGGGTTGTACCGCAACTTGTCGACATGTGGCGCGACGACCTCGGCCAGCCGGTAGTTCTCTTGAAGATCGACGACCAGATTCGCCTTGGTCTGCTTGCGAATCTCAACCAGCGCGGCGGCGTCCTTGGTGCTGTCGACCGCGACGCGGACGACATCGGCTCCCGCCTGGTACAGGTCTTCAATCTGAGCGACCGTCGCGTCGATGTCCTGCGTGTGAGTCGCCGTCATGCTCTGCACGGCGATCGAATGACCGGCCCCGATCGTGGCCGAACCAATCTTCACCGCGCGAGTCGGATTGCGCCGAAGTTCCACAGTTTCCTCCCTGACAACGGCGGCCAACGGGCCGCCTGCAGATGCCGGTTCCGTCCGGATTGTAGAACGCCCCTCAAGGGCCATTCGCGGACGGGCCGCATTGTCGAAAGGAGCCTTCCGTTTGGCAAGCCGCCGAAACCCCGTTCAAGTCACGACGCCGAAACCGCCGTGCTCCGATTCATCCACGCCACGACAACCGAACCTGCCACGAAGGCGACGAACGACAGGACGCTGAGCGGACCCGGAAGGACGACGAAGCCGAGAACGCCGAGAACCGCCACGGCGAGCGGAGCGCGGCGAGCCAGTCGGGCCAGGGCCGCACCGCTGCGCACCGCGATTACGATGCCGAGACCCACCCCCAGCCAGACCAGTGTCCAGACGAGGCTCAGGCTCCAGCGCACCGACTCTTGCGGACGAAGACCGAGTGCCAGTTTCGGATCGCCACCGGCCTTGGTGAAGACGAGCTTCTGGCCCGTCGCCGACAACTCAAACCCCAGCGACAATCCGCCCGCCTGAGTCCACGCTGCAAAACCGCCTCCCCCCGCGTTCGGCATCTGTCCCATGCCGACTCCGCCGAGATTGACCATGCCGCGCTGGGCGAGAGCGCCGTTCACATTCGCGCCCAGCACGTTATCGACGACAGCGAGGTCGTTTTGCCAGAACTCTTCCTGCGGGCGGATCGACTGTTGCTGCCTGATTCCGAGACTGAGGCTTTCCTCAAGCTGCGGAACACCCTCACCGCCTGGCATTGCTCCCGAGACGCTCGTCCGATTGCGGACCGTGTGGCTCTGCAATCCCGCCGCACCGCCACTGGGAAGGTGAGTCGGTCCCGCTAGTCCGATTGGAGATCCAGGGATGGCAGCAGTTCCCATTGCAGCGTTCGGATTGAATGCATCGAACGTGTTCCCACCAAACGACGAGTTGCTGTTGATTGTGTTGCCGGTCGCCGGTCGTGAGAAATCGAGATTGCCGTTGGTGTTGAAGTCGACCGTATTGCCCATCCACAGGCCGCTGTTAACCTGCAGACCGAACTGGCCTTGTTGACCACCACCTTGTTGGCCTCCACCACCAAACCCGCCTTGTTGCCCCTGCTGACCGCCTCGGTTGCTGCGGCTACCGAACGCTTGCTGGTATTGAACTCCCTGCTGGCCCTGTTGACCCTGTTGGCCTTGTGCCTGCTGGCGGAAGGCGTTGTTGTCCGTGATGACCTTGTTCAGATCACCGAGGTTGGAATCGTTACTGTTGCGAAGATTCTGACGCTGTTCCAGATTGGCCACCTTGCCCTGGGGTTTCCCCGACTCCGGCTTGCCCTCTCCCTTCGCTGCATCCTTCCTCTCGTCGGTCTCCTTTTTTTGCAGATTGAAGTTGAAACCGGAGACGCCGCTGTCGGACCATAGCGACAGGGATGAGGTTCCGTCAGCGATGGTGTTGGACAGGAACAGTCTGCCGTTGTTGTCGCGGTTCTGTGCCAGTGCTTCCCAACTGTCGAGGTTCTGCACGTTGACGGAACTGCCACTCTGAACCTCAAATGATTGCGACCCGCCGCTCTTGCGGTTGTCCTTCGCGAAGTAGTTCGCCGTTTTGCGGCCTTCGTCAATCTGGACGTTCTTTTGGAGATCATCCAGACGCTTCAAGACCTGTTGCTTTTGCTGGTCGAACTCGGTGTTCGTCGCTCCGCTGAAACTGCGGACGGCGCGGTCAAGTTGCTTCAGATTGTTCAGCGCCAGGTAATTCGTTCGCCCGTTCGGGTTCTGTTCGACCGTGCTGCACAACAGGTCCAGTTCCTGGAGCGCCGCCTGCTGATAGATCAGGTCGGGAGTATCGCCCGGTTGAAACGTCAGATTGTGGCGTGAGGCGACTGTGACCGGCTTCACATCCAGATCGTCAGGCAGATAGACGGTCCAGCGGGTCCGTGCGACGGGAATGCCGTACTCGGCATCGACCTGCTGACTGATGACTTCGGGGGCGGGGAACGAGAACTCTTCGCGGAGCATCCGCGCCGACTTGGGCAGCGCGCCGCTGAGCCGTCCGCGCCAGACCACCTTCACCGGGAACGACAGACTCGCGGCACTCGTCTTGGGGAGGGCGATCAGTTGGATGGCCTCGCCATTTCGCTTCGTCGTCACCGCGCGAGACGGCTGGTTTCCAACGAAGACCGAGAGCAGCTCCGACTGCGGCGGCAGCTTGAGGGCCAGGAACTGTCGCGAGCGGTTCTTGATCGTGTAGACCGCCTGAGCCCGATACGTTCCGTCGCGGCTGACGACCGTCGTCAGGTCGGCGACGTTCACCGACGCGGGGGCACTCGCCGTCTGGGCGAACTTTTGCAGCGTCCATTTCGGCGCGGTCAGCAGCTTCTTCACCCGGACCAGTTCGGTCGCCTGATCGACCAGCGTTTGATCGACCACGACCGGCACGTCCTCGCGCTGCACCGCCTCGGTCAGCGACGGGTCGGCCGTCGTGAGCTGACTCTGCGACGAATTGATGAGCAGCACGTACTGGCGTTGTCCCTCAATGGGCTCAGTCCCGTTACCGTTCGATGCGCGTTCCAACACCACCGCCGGTGCCTCCACCTCGGTCGTCGCCGGAGGCAGCGTGCCGACCGCCGTCACAAAAAACTTCCCGCTGACGGGCGTGCGCAGCCAGATCGTCCAGCGCGTGCGACCGTTCCCCGCATCGACGTGCGTCGTCTCGCGGATGCCATTGCCGGTGAAGACCAGTTTGCCAGCAAGCGAACTCGGCGTCGTGAAGACCAGCGCATCGGTGGTCGCCGCGTCGATCTGCCATTGCAGGGCAAGCGTGTGAATCACGGCCACATCGGTCACCGTGACCATTGTCAACCCGTTCGCGGTGAGCTTCGGTGTCGCCTGAGTCAGCTTGAGCGAGATGTCTGCCGGCGCGAGGCCGTTCGACGCGAACGCGAACTGCACCGGCTTGTTCGGTCGCACGGCCCGCAACTCGGCGCTGACCAGAGCCGGGTCGAGCGAACGCCATCCGGCAAACTGGTCGAGCGTCGCGCTGAAGCCCTCGTCCAGCCAGACGGCGGCCGTCGTGTCGAGCTTCGTCGCATCGAGCGGTCGCGGGAACGTCAACGTCGCGCTCCCGGCATCGCCGTCGCGCGCGACCGTTCCCCCCAGGACGACCTCGGTCAGCCCGAGTCGTGGCGCACTCAGGTCGATCGTCAGCGTCGTCGCCTCCCCCTGCGTGGCCACCGACCAGTCGTGCAGTCCCGTGGCCTGCACGTCGAGGATCACGAAGCCCGCCGGCAGGGACAGATTCAGCGACGAGCGCGGTGCGCCGGTCAGGTTGTAGAGCAGCCGCGTCGTCAAGTGCTGTTTGCGTCTCGTGACGAACGCGGCCTGATGCGCGGTGACGTTGGCCTGCGACTCCTGCCTCGTCGCGCGCAGGCTCAACGTGAACGGCCGCTTCGAGAACCGATAGGCCAGTTGCGGCGCGACGTTTGGCCGACTGACCGGCACCTGCGTCGTGAACTTTTCCGTGTCGGTCTGCGTGAGCGATTCAACCTTCTCGGCCCGCAGTGAGAACTGGTCGCCCGCGAACACGGCAACCTGGCCGATCTCGTTCGTAACCTCCTGAGGCGCGAGTGGCGGCACGTCGATGGTTGTGGGCTGCGTCCCGACCTTCACGTCGAGAAACGCCTCGACCGTCAGCTTCGTCGTGTCGGTGACGTTGCGACGGAAGATGACTCTCAACTTGCGGTCCGCCCCCTCGCCCTGCAACTCCCACCCGCCGACGTCCGGGCCGTTGACCGCCTGCAACCGCAGCGACTCGGGCAACGCGAACGACACGTCGGCGATGCTCCCCTGCCGCACGCGATACTGATAGCCGTTGCTCACCGCGGTCCCCGCATCGGTCAGTGTGACGGCCTGCACCGAATCGACGTGGACCACGGCCGCCGCGGCCCCCTTCGCCTGTTCGGGCTGCCACGCGATCGACACGTCGCCCCCCTTGTCGATCGGCAGTTCGATCGTCTGCGATTCGCCCACCGTCACGCGCCGGAAAATCGTCGTCGAGCCGTTGATCCGCACCGACAAGTCCTTCGCGGGAAGAGCGAACGACAGTTTGCCACTGGGCACGGCGAGCAACGGTAATGAAAAAGTTCCCGTCGTCCCCGACAACCGCGCGGGGATCGAGAACGCGAAGTCCACGACATGCAGACCGGGCGTCGAGACGGCCACCTTCAGACAGTCGCCACTGGCGATCAGGGCCGCCGTTTTTCCATCGAGCTTTGCATCGCGGGCCGCGACTTTGCCGAGCGGCAACTCGACCAGAAGCTGTCCGTCCACGTAGCTCCTGATGGCAAAGCGGGCGGTCACGTCGATCGACGATTCGTCCGGAGTCTTCGCATTCGCGACCACCTTTGCCGAGTAGAGCGCCTCGACAACCCCCCCCGCCTGCGGCGCAGTGGTCTTGTTGAACGGTTTGTCGGGATAAGCGAGCCGGTACAGTTCGGCAAACTTGTCGAACGGCAGCAAAATCTTGTCGGCGGCGAGCGGATCGGTTCCCACATCAAACGGCACGATGAGACTCGTCGGAGTCGGAGCGGGCGGAGCCGGTTGAGGCACCGCCACTCCGGGCGCATTCGGCACGGGTTGAGCCACCGCCTGTTTCGCCCCCCCCTTCTGTGCGAACACCGCGCTGTTCATCGCCAACAGAGCGAACAACATCAGCCCCGCCACAGGCGGCGTGGCGTCTGCTGTCTTCACTCCGCACTCCGCACTCCGCACTCCGCGCTTCATCCACCCACAGCAGCCCGCGCAACACGACTCAACACAACAAACAATCCCCTGCGCCAGCCACAGCCCGCACGCCAGCAGCACTCCGAAGAACACTCCATCGAGCACCACCTGCAAGCTCTGCGGCGCGAGGGGCAACAGTGCGAACGGAATCGTCAGGCCCAGGGCCGCCAGCGCCACCTTGTTCGCGCACGAAGTCTTGCGCAGGAACCAGCCGATCAGGGCGACGAGGGCCATCAGGAAGACTCGCAGGTTGGTCCCCGAGTGCTCATCCACGTAACCGAGCTGCAATCCAATCCCGCCCCGCGCCGGATCGGCCCCGGAATACCGGAACGACTTTTCCAAACTGCCACTCGGCGCGGCGAGATCAATCGCCAGAGACAACAGTCCGAGTTTGTCCTTGCCGCGCGCCGCCTGCTGATTCTGGCCATCACCTTCTAAATCGAATCGTGGATCGGCCGGTTGCTTCGCCGGTGCACGAGCGGGTTGGTTTTGTGCGACAAACGGATCAGCGCCCTGAGGTGGTTCAACACGGACCATTGCGGCCTTCTCAGCATCGTTCAATTGTCCCCAGAACGCCTCTTCCTTGTCGCTCTGGAGTTTGTCGTTGTTGCCGGCTCGGCGAGCGACCTTTGACTTCCATTCCATCATCTCCGCCATCTCGTCCTGCGGATTCATCTCCTTGGCCTTCTTGGCCACGATCTCGGCTTCGGCAAACCGCCGCTGCTTGTAAAGTTCATTGAACTCGACAGTCAATTTCGTCATCTCAGCCGTCGGCGCGGGTGTCTCGGTTTCCGCTGGCGGCGTCATTACGGGAGCGGCGGTTCTTGCCGCAGCCATTGGAGCCGCGCTGTCCACTGCCATACTGTCGCTGAAGTCTGAATCGTGCGTTGCCATGCCCAGCTGTCGGAGTTCGTTTCGAGATTGAGTTCGCCGGGCGGACTCGCGCGATTGTTGCACTGCGGGGAGCATCAATGCGACCAAGACCACTCCGGCGATGATGACCGCCACGACAGTGCCCCAGCCGATGCCCCACGCTCCCCGTCGCTGATACGCCAGCAAGAAGAGTGCGATCACGCCGAGAGTCACCACCACCGCGAACAACTGCCAACCGAGGTCGATCAGCGTCGGGACTTGGAAGCCCGCGTTGAGTTGTCCCAGCAGGCTGGTCTCGTCCAGTTTCTGTTCCGGTTCGAGCGGGCCGGTGCTGCTGACGAGCCGTGTCTCGGGCGGGTAGTGGACGGTCCAGTGCTGGTCGAGCACATCGACCGGCTGTGCCGTTCCCTGGCCGGTCTGCACCGACAGCTCGGGCGGCGACTGCTCGATCGTCCCGAACTGAGTCAGCGCGGGCGTGGACGAACGGTAGAAGAGTTTGAGTTCGCGCGTGGCCCCTGCTGGATTCGATTGAGAGACGGAGGGACGGAGGGACGGAGAGAGCGGCACGAGATAGATGTCGCCTTGTCGTCTCACTTCGACCGGCTGGCCATCGACCAGCGTGGCCCACAGCGAAACATCCTTTGGCAGCGTGACGCGCAGGCCCTGCACACCGACGGCTGTCAGTTGGAAGGTCGCGCGATGTTGCAGCTCACCCGTCCGGCCGAGGACGCTCGTCACGTCGAGCCTTTGGCAGACGGCCGTCGGGACCGCGAGCTTGTCGAACCGTTCTTCGCTCAGCGTCAACGAAGCTCCGGCCGAGACAGTGCGATAGACCGCGACGATCCGCTCCTTCGGCAGGTAGTAGACGGCGGGCAGATCGAGCGGATCGACTTCGACCAGCGCCGCGCCGTCACTCCCCTTCGCATCCATCGTCAGCCGCTGCTCGCCCCCCGCTTCGATGGCCAGGAACCCGTTCTGCCGCTCCGCCTCGACGAAGCGCGGTTGAGGGACCGCGAACGACGCGGCCGCCGCTTTCGGATCGGCAGCAACAGCGCGAGGCAACTCGATGTCACATGTCAGCAGGATCTGGCCCCGCACACGCCGGTCGAACTGCAATGTCCAGAGACGCTCGCCGTTTTGCGGAGCGGCTGGCTTCTGCTCGACGATCTGCGCCCCGACCGCTTGAAACCGCAGCAACGTCCCCGCCGCTTCTGGAAGCGCGACCTTGAGCGTTCGCACACCGCCTCCTTCGACTTCAACGACCGCCTGCATGAACGTGTGTGTTGTCTGCGGGTCGATCCGGCCAAACACGACCGTCTGTGCGGAGAGGCGGCTCGGCTTGCGTGTCACCTTGAGTTGCCCGCTGTACCGCGTGTCCTGCGATTGGAACCGCAGTCGTTCGTAGTCCGCCTTGAGTGGCACGGTGTCGAGCCCCTTCAAATCGAGCGCTGCCAGATCGAGATCGTCATCGCCGCGCACGATCAAGGCCCCTTCGGTCAGGCTCGATTGCGGCAGGAACAACTCCGGCAGATCGACCGTGATCGGCTCGGCCTCGACCGGCCAGCCGGGGACGTCGCGCCGCAACGACAGTTTCACCGTGCCACTCCCCTCGGCGGCCAGCGGCGGATCGAGCAGGATGCGAAGCTGATTGACACCCGCCTCCTGAGGCAGCACCTGCCACTTGAGCGGCTTGTCGTCGCGCGTCGCGCTGAGGATCGTCCAGTCGGCGGCGATGCGAACGTCCAACTCGAACAGCGGCGCGAAATGCGTTTCAACCGTGATGGCCGATTGCAGGTCGAGGCCCGTCGCGTTGACATCCAGCACCGCCGCAACGGCCGCCTGGACCTCGCGCTGCTTCGGTTGCGTGGTCAGTCGCAGCAGGAAGTCGGGCTGCCACGCATCGAACCGCAGGAACTCGGTCGCGTTCAGCTTCGACATCTCATCGGGCATGTCGGCCGTCGGCTTCGATCCCTGAGTCGCCCGCCTTACGCCGCTCGTCTCTTCGATGCGCAGTCGGACTCCCGCCGGATGCTGCACCAAGATCTGACCGATGTGCGAGGTGACGTTGGCGATGGTCAGCGGCGGCACGGCCCACGGCTTTCCCGTCTCAACGGCCATCACCCCCTTGAACGAGATCTTGCGCGAGCCATCGAACGCCTGACCGAACGTCAGCGTGATGATCGTCGTGGCGGGCTTGTCCGCGCCGGCTGGCTTTTCACCGTCGGTGAGATCCCACGCTTCGAGACCGGTCGCCTCGACATCGGCGATTTCGAGCGTGCTCGGTACCGAGAACGTCAGCTTGTCGACCGGCTTGCCGAACACTTGCAGGTTCGTGAGGGCGTGCCACGTCACTTCGCCCGGTGCGACGTGCAAACCGTAGCCGGTGGTGGCAAACGTCAGCGCATCGGCCGCGTTCTCGGCGGCCCGATCCGTGATGCGGAGCTGAATGCCGGGTGCTCCGCCGATGGCAACCTTGTAGTCAGCCGCCTGTTCGAGAGGCGCAGGCCGATCCAGTTGCAACGCTCCGACCAGCAGCCGCTTCCCCGCAGGCAACGTCAGCGACAACGAACCGCTCGGCGCACGCAGCAGCGAGAACGCCGCCACCTGATCGCTGCCGAGGCTGTTCAACTCCGTCGACAACTCCAGCTTGAGCGTGTGCTTCCCCGGCTTGTCCGACAGCAGCGCGACTGATCCATCCTGATTGCGGCCGATCATCGCTGGCTCATCGTTCAGCGTCGCCTTCTCCACCGAGAGCCGCTGCATCGCAAACGAAACCGTCTGCCAGTCAGAGGCAAACTGAGTCAACTCGGCCGTCACGCTCAGCAACAACTGATCGCCGACGACCCGAGCCGCGTACTCACTGTTCGTCAGGACAAGCGGCACGTTCGCGGGAGGCGCCTTCGCGGCGTTGGCTTTCGCCAGCGCGAGCAACTCCTCAAACTTCGCCTTCGTCAGCATGGCCCCGCGTTTGTCGCGCTCGACGACAACGTCAAGGTCTTCCGCCGGCACGAAGACTCGCCGCGCATCGCCCAGTTCGGTAGCGAGGTCTCGCGGCTGAGCGTTTACATCGGGGGCAAACAACCATGCTGCAAGGCACATGACAGCAATCAAGTATTTGCAGAGCAGGCGACTCACCATCGTAGTCCCCTCGTTGAGTTGAGCATTGTTCATCGCAAGACCTCGGACAGTTCGATTAAGAATCCAATGTCGTTTCGCGTCAGTCTTGCTTCGGTTTGTCGTCGTCAATCTCCATCGTCCTGGCCGATTCCACATTCGCGGAGGCAGCGGATGGCGTCGGTGCAACAGGTGGTGGCGCAGGCGTCACGAGGGGGACCGTTGCCGCTGACCGTTTCTGTTCGGTCAGCAAACAATGAACGAGCCAGATCGCGATCAGAGCGCCCAGGCCATACGAGGCCACGGCCAACCCGTGGATGATCAGGTCCACATCCTTCAGCGCATACGCGGCGGCGGCGAACGCGGCCGCGATCAACAGCGTCAGCTTGTTCTCCCACGAGGTGCCTCGCAACACGATCGCGATCAGCACGATCGCGCCGCTGACGATCCACGTGTAGAACGGCAGATGCCACCAGCCGAGGTCGATCGTGTCGCGACCGCCGAGATTCGAGTACTGATAGCGCCGACCTTCGATCGGGAAGTCGAAGACTCCGCCCGAATCGGAACCGATCCAGCCGTCGAGGTCTTGCGTCCCAAAGGCGTTCCGGCTGCGAGAGAACAACAGTTCACGCAGCACGGTTCGCGTCTCGACACTGAAATTCTTGGGCGTTCCAACCAGGGCGTACTCGTCGGGAACCCAGACCGCCGTGCGAAGCTGTTGCACGGCGACACCCGTGTTCTGCGAACCGCCGATGACCGGCAATCTCATCAGCAGCCTGCCGCCGTTGCTGGTGAACGGAGCCGGGCTGAGCGGATTGCGAAAGAGGACTGCCAGCGAAAACGGCTCGTCGGACGACTTGGTTCGCGCGACGTTGACGAAGTACGAGTCCCAGCCCTTCGTCGTTTCGATGCCGGCCTTTTCGAGCGACACCGGCTTGCGATCGACCAGCACGCCGAGCGGCTCGACGCCGGAAGGAAGATCGACCCGCAGACGCTGCCGTTCGCTCGACTTGATCGCGTACCGGGCACGGAATGTTGCCGTCCCGGCTCGGTCGAGAACGATTTCGACGAGCGCCTTGCTCACGACCGTCTCGATGACTCCCTGCACATCGAACTTGTTCGAGGTCAGGTCGAGCTTGACCGGCTGCTTGAAGTAGCGGAAGGCGACGAACCCGTCCTGGCTCAGTTGTTGAAGTTCGCGCACGTCGATCGGCTCGGCGTCGCCACCGGTCGCGGCGGCCGAGACCGACAGCGCGCGGTCCTTGATGACGGTCATCTCGCCAATCGTGCGTGAGACGGTGATGTCGCGTTTGCCCTGCGGTCCCTCGGCCTTGTCGTACGGATTGAGGACTTGAATCGCTTCGATGGCCGACTTCTCGGTCTTGCCATCGGCTTCGGCGGTCGGCGCGAGGTCATACGTGATTTCAAACGGCTGCGAACCGAGCACGTCGCGCTGCATGACGACGGTCCACGTCACCCAGCCATCGACGGCGGCGGTCGCTCGACTTTTTTGTTTGATCGGCGGCGCGGCACCGCCGGCTTTGGAACTGATCTGCACCTTGTCGGCCAGCGCTTCGGGGACCGAGAAGCGGAACGTGTCGATCCCGGCATACTCGATGATGTAGTGGAGAGTCGTCGTGACCTGAACCTGTCCCTGTTTCACGTCGGCCTTCGTCCCGATGAAGGCGGTCAACCGAGTTGGCTTCCGCACCGTGCGGACGGGAATCTCGACGGGCCGCCGGTTGTAAAGCCACGAGGAAACGAGCCGCGCGCTGGCGACGGCCTCGGGTTGCGGAGCGGGATCGGGCTGCACCGCCACGAGCTTTTCAGCGTCCGTGATGACATCGAGGGCTTCCGGCGCATAGACCTGCACCTTGCCGTTCTCGACCTCAACGCCGACAGGCTCGAGCAGCGGCAGCACTTGGTCGGTCTTCTCGGCCGTCGGATCGAGCGACCGCGTGGCGAAGACCGTCACGACGAGCGAGCCCTGAGTTTTCTCACGCAGACTGATGGTGAGCATCGTCTTGTCAGGAGAAACATCGAACTGCTTCATCTTGTCACAGACGACGTTCTCAACGGTGACGTTCTCGGGGAGCTTGAACTTCAACTCGAAGACCCCCGCCCGGTCGATGGCAAAGCTGGCGATGGACCTCAACCGCAGTTGGTCATCGCGGAAGACGAGCTGCGAGGCGTGATCGAGAATCAGTCGCGGTTCGACCGGCTTGGCGAGCAGCTTCAACCGGAACGCCGGACTGTAAAACTTGTAGTAGAGCGCGCCGGGCCGCTTCAGTTTCGCATCGACTTCGCTTTCGTCGATGCGTAGCAGGCCCTTTTGCTCTTCGACGGTCAGTGTCAGGTCGCTTCCCTGCTTCACGGCGACGGTGCCACTCTCGCGGATCACGTCGAGGGCATGAATGCCGTACGCCGCGGCGGCCTCCATCCCGGCCACATCGAACGCCTCGGTCGGAGCCGACTGCTCGGTGTGAACTTCGATCGTCACTTTCCCATCGAGGCGGCTCAGCAACTCCACGGTCACGACCTGACGGTTCTCTTCCTCGACCGCCTTCCATTCTTTCACCTTCGCGTCGGAAGTGATGTCGAGAATCCGCTGGCCCTTGGGCACGGCGATCCGCACCTTTTCAAGCTGTCCGCGCAGAATGTCATACGTCAGCCAGGTGTCCGTGTGGACGAGACCGTCTTCCACCGTGACCAACGTCAGATTGGTAACGCTCGCCAGCAATTCCATGTCGGGCTTCGTGCCGACGCGCGGATGCCAGCGGGCGGAAATCTTCTCGGTCGAGCCGACGCTCGCTTTGATCTTCGTCTCTTTGGCACCGGCCACCGCCGCGACGGCCTCGGCGATCAGCTTCGGCTTGAGTTCAATCGACTGATCCGCCTCGGGGACGACAAGCTCAAACGTCGTGATCCCGACGGGAGGGACGTCCATGTCGAGGCTCTTCCCCTCGGGAGCCGTTCGCACGCGAGCCGTCAGTTCCAACTGAACCTTGTGCTCGCCTGGCGTGGGCAGCAGCAGCGAGTACGTCCCGTTGCCCGTTCCGCGCAGCAAGACCTTGCCCGAGTCCGACGACAACTTGCCAATGGCCGCTTCACCAAACTTCACGGGGACTTCGACCCATCCCTTGTCGAGCACCTGCACGACGAGTGTCGCCGAAATCTGTGCGACATCCTTTTCAATCTTGGCGGTGTACGTGGCCGACGTGATGACGCCACCCACCGGCGGCTGATCGGCCTTCCGCAACCCGCTCCCCATCGCCTGCTCAATGAGCTTCAGATAGTCGGCATACGGGACGAAGACGCTGCCGTCGGGCTTCTCAAAGACCGCCTTCAAGCTCCTAAATGGGAGGTAGATCAGCCGCTCAACCGACTTCTCGGCGGCGGGCTTGGCGTCACCCGTTCCTTCCCCACCTTTGCCATTCGCCTGCCCGAAGGCCAGCGGGCCACACGCCAGCGTGACGGCCAACGCGAACGTGGCCACAAGTCTCGAAAGCCGAGTCGCTTGCATGAACGGAGTCCTTGAATCAATTCGTTCGGTCGATTTGGTAAGTTCAGCAGAACAGGAAGGTGATGTCGAGCGTGCCGGTCCGGAAAACTGGTCAAACCCGCCCGCATGTCCCGGTCGCATCAAAAGCTCCAGACGAGTATACGAACAGACGCTACACACGCGAGGAATTCTCCCGGATTTGTCTGAGGCGGGAGAAACTCCGCCGAGCGGACCGAGACGGTGTGCGGCGGAAATGGAAATGCCAAGTCACACGAGCCCGAAGCGTACGCGAGGGAATCGGGCCGCCGTTCCTCGCTCACGCTTCGGGTTCGTGTCATTCGATGAGACGAAACTTCACCAGCGCTGACGAATCGCCTCGATCCGCTTCCGGTTCGCACCGAGGTCCGAATAGCCGATGCGAGACGACGAGCGGACATGGATGACAGAAGTAGTCTCATCCAGCAGGAATTCGACGTCGTCCACGAACCGCATCAGCAGCGAGGTGAACTCGACGTGGAGATAACGATCGTCGCGCGAGACGACTCGCGTGCGCGGCAGCTTCTGGACGAGATCGTGCAGCCGATCCCAGGCCTCGCGCGGCGAATCGGTAAACCGCAACGGTTCGATGTGGTGCCCGGCCTCCTCGTCCTGCGAGCAGACGCAGTTGGGAGAACTCGGGCACGGTCGAAGCCTTCCATCAACCAGGCCAACCGGGCGATGTGAACCAAAGAACATGAGCGAGACCCTCCACGCAACGATCACCAGAACTGAGACGACAGTGATCCGGAACACGACCCGCCAGCCGCACGTCTTCCGCACGCTATCCCTCGCCCGTTGCTTCATATCCAAATTCATGGAGTCTCCGCCAGCGCTCGATCGAGGGCGGATTCGATCGGTTCATTCGACGAGACATCCCACGTGATGCGATTCTGGCGGTCGATGACCCACATTTGCGGAATGAAGTCCGCATTGAGAGCCTGCAACGTCTCCACGGCACCGTACCCGTTGGGCCAGGTGATGCCCGTCGCTTCGATAAAGCGGCGACTTTTCGCCAGTTGGCGTTCGCCTTCCGAGGTGAGTCCCAGGAACACGACGCCTCGATCACGATACTTCCGTTCCAGAGCAATCAGTTCGGGAGCGGCGGCACGACACGGATCACACCAGAAGGCCCACGCATCCAGGACGATGACCTTTCCTCGCAATTCGTCTTCTGTCGGACCGGGACCGTTCAGCCAGCCCTCGACCTTGATCGCTGGTGCCGGTTTGGCGACTAATGGAGACGGCGTTTGATTCGGTTTCATCGCCTGCTGGAACGTCAACGTGAACGCAATCGTGGCAAGACCCACGAGCAGGATCGCCGCAAAGAATAAGCGACCGCCCGGTGCGGGGGGCTGCTCGGAAACGGTGTCGTATTTGTAACCGGACATGATCTGGATGGTTCCTCAATGTTTAGCCCCAACGCCATCGGCGTGGGGGCGGACGCGGGCCAACCGTCGATCGCACACACGCCGTTGGCGTTGCGGCCAAACGTGTCACTTTAGCCCGTACAGCTCACCAAATTTCTGGTTCAGGTGGTCGATCAGCGGTTGATGCGACAGCGGTTGGCCGGTGACGACTTCGACGAGCCGTCTGGCCGGGTAACGCTTGCCGTGATTGTGGATCTTCTCGTTCAGCCAGGCCTTGAGCGGTTTGAACTGACCGTGTGCGAACATCTCGTCCAGGTCGCCGAGGTCTCGCCGGGCGGCGTTAAAGAACTGGGCCGCGTACATGTTGCCGAGCGCGTACGTGGGGAAGTAACCGAGCAACCCGCCGCTCCAGTGAATGTCCTGCAGGCAGCCGTGCGCGTCGTTCGGAACCGTCAGGCTGAAGTATTGCGAGAACTTTTCGTTCCAGACGCCCGGCACGTCGGCCGGCTTCATGTCGCCGGAAATCAGTAGCTGCTCGATCTCGAACCGCAGCATGATGTGCAGATTGTAGGTGACTTCGTCCGCTTCGACGCGGATGAACGACGGACGGACATCGTTGATCGCGAAGCAAAAATCGTCGAAGCCGACCTGGCCGAGAGCCTCCGAAAACGCCTGCTGAGCGGTCGGGAACATGTACGTCCAGAAGGCACGGCTGCGGCCGACGAAGTTCTCCCACATCCGCGATTGCGATTCGTGAATGCCGAGCGACACGGCCTGCCCGATTCCCAGGCCAAAGCTGTCGGTCGGCAATCCCTGATCGTAGATGCCGTGCCCCGACTCGTGCAGTACGCCGAAGAACGCCGAGGGAAAGTGATGGTCGTTGTAACGCGTCGTCAGGCGGCAGTCGCCGGGTCCGAAACCACTGCAAAACGGATGGGCCGACGCGTCGATGCGGCCCCGCTCGAAGTCGAATCCAATCGCCTTGGAGGCGGCCTCGGCGAGCACGATTTGCGGCGTCTTTGGGTAGTGCCGCGTGAGGATGTCGACGTTGGGCCGCTTCGACGAGTGATGGATCGCGGAGACCAGCTTCACCAACTCATCGCGCAGCGGCGCGAAGACCTTCGTGATGTCGGCGGTCGTCGCGCCCGGTTCGTAATCGTCGAGCAGCGCGTCGTACGGAACGCCGCTGCCGTAGCCGATTGCCTGCGCTTCTTCTCGCTTCAGCCCGATCATTTTTTCGAGCCACGGCAGGAAGTGCGGGAAGTCCGAGTTCCTTCGCGCGGTGACCCACGCCTGCTGGGCCAGCGTCGTGGTACGTGACAATTCTTCGACGAGTCTTCGCGGCAGTTTGGTCGCCCGGGTGTAAGACCGTCGCGCCTCGCGAACGTTCACCGCGCGATCGCCATCGGGATCGCCGAGGTCTCCCGCCGTTTCGAGTTCGCTCAGCAGTTCGCCGATCCGTGGAGAGGTTGCTCGTTCGTGAGTCATCCCCGCGATGAGGCCCAACTGTTCCGAACGAAACTGCGTTCCGCCTTCGGGCATGTACGTTTGCTCGTCCCATCCGAGCACATTGCTGCACGAACCTAATAGCGCCGCCTCGCGCAGCAACCGAGTCAACTCCGAGTACAAGTCATCCGTCCGTGACATTCACCGATCCTCCGGAATGCGTTCACAGGTTCAGGTCGAACCGCCATGTTCGCGATCCGTGCCCGGGCGTCAAGGAACGGATCGCGACAAAAAAAGCCCGGCTTCTCGGAAGAAACCGGGCCGTTGTCACAAGTCACCGTGTCAATACGATCACTGAGTGATCATCGTCCTCAGCTCCACCAGCGCCGGTGTCAACCGCGACGACAGGCGGCCAAGCGTCGGCCGGTCCTGGGTCTGGCACTTCACAAGGTAGCCGTACACGGTGCGCCAGTTGTCGTACAGTTCGTCGATTTCCTGACGGAGCTGGGAAATCGGAGCGCCCCGCACCAGGTCTTGATGGAGAACCGCCGCCGCATCGGCCAGGCGGGCGGTTTCCTGCAAGCAGACCTTCGCGAACGGCTGGCGATCCTCATTGAGCCAGCGCTTGGTGGCGTAGTCGAGTTGCTCGGTCAGGTTCTCAATCGACGCGGCCAGATCGTTGGCGGCCGGACGATTGAAGTCTTCCCGCTGCAACTGGAGCGCCGTGCGGATCGTGCCGACCGTCTGATCGATCCGTTGCAACACGGCGGCGGCTCGATCGCTGTCAATTTGATTGTAGACCTCGTTGAAGCTCTTCTCAGCCTGTTCGATGTACTTGAATGAGTCGAGGACCTCATCGACATCGTTCCCGTTGTTGACCACGTCGACGAAGTGCTCGCACACGCCATAGAACTGGTCCGCCGTCGCCAGGGCCGACTTGGCCTTGGGCAGGTGCATCACGAGGATTAGGGGTGTCCGCTCGAAGAACTCGTCGATGTCCTTCTTGAGGGCCGACGTCAGGTAGACAAGCTGTTGCTTGTCGATCTTTTGCGGCAGCAGCAGCAGTTGGTGAATCTCACCCGACGTCTGCGTGATGCGCCGGAGGCTGCGTTCGAGGTAACGGTTGTCTTCGGCCTGGAGTTTGACCGCCAGCGGCAGCCACATCGCTTCGACACGCTTGTACTCATCGACGACGAGCGCCGTATCGGCCTGATCGTCGCGGGACAGGGCCGCCAGTCCGAGCACTTCCTGACGGATGCGACTCCCCTGCATGGCATATTGCTGCGCGTTCTTCGATCGACCGAGTTCCGTGTTGATGTCGTCGAGCAGGTTTTCCAAGTCACCCGCCAGGCTGGCGGTCTTGAGATACAGCGCCTGCCGGTTGAGTTGCGGCTGCATGTTCAACGACTTGCGAATCTGCTCGCCGCCGTCGTTCAGGTTGGCGATCAAGTCGCGCGTCTCGGCCTGCAAGCCGCGGACGCCCTCCATGCGATAGGCCAGCTCGCGCCAATCGGCGTCCAGCGTCTGGAACTCTTCGGCCAGCATCCGATGATCGTTCACCTGGCCCGCCCGCTTGTCGAGGCCGACCGCCTCGGCGCTGACTCGCAGCGCATCGGTGTACAGCGTCCGCAGGGCCGGCGTCTGTCGGATCTGCTCGTTCAGAGCGTAGGTCAACTGGGAGGCATCATTCGAGAAGTCGCGGATCAGCGGGCGAAGCAGCTTCAGTTCGGCGGTGATCCCCCCGGTGGGTGGATTCGGGAACGAGCGATCATCGACGGCGCGACGGCGCGTCGTGTTGCGGTCGATCATCGAGTCTTCGTAGTCCTTGATCATGTCGCGCGTCTGGTCGCGCGTGTACGTGGTGCGCTGGGCGGGAGTCCCCTGCGCGAACGAGTCGCTGGCGAACGCGAACAAGCTGCCGCCGGCAAACGCCAACGCGGCCAGTCGCATCCCCCCGCGACGCACAATCTCCGTGAAGTGAGTCGAACGACGAGGCATGGTGCAGATTCCTTTCTGAATGACGAGAAACAGCCTTTCCGTGGCTTGCGCCGATCCCGCAAGACCAGGCTCGCGGCGAAAACTAGCCGAATCTGCCGATCCTTCCAAGATGAAGTTCGGAAGATTCGCGATTCCACACGGCTGGTCCTTCCGGGAACCAGAATGCTCTTGACGAAAAAGCCCTCGCAGACAAGCCACCTGCGAGGGCTGGAGTGTTGGAACTCGAAAACATCGGGAACGGAGTGGTCGAGATGACTTACTTGGCGAGATTCTCGACGGGAACTTTCATCGGCTTGAGGTCGTTGTCACCGGCTTTGACCGTCACCTTGTACATCTTGTCGAGGTATCCGACCTTCTCCTGCCAGACGGTGAAGACGTGATCGCCGACAGGCAAATCCTTGATCTCAAACGTCCCGTCTTCCTGCGTGACGGCGGCATACGGATGATCGAGGATCACCCACCACGCCTGCATCCACGGATGAATGTCGCAACCGATCTTCGCGGGGAGACGCTCGGCGAGGTTCACCGAGGGGACCGCGACACCGGTCCGATCATTCGGCGAGACGATGAAGTTCTCCTGCTTGTTCTTCAACGGATAAGTGTGAGTGTTGTGAGCGATCGCATCACCCGAAAGGACGAGCACATTCTGATCGGTTCGCACCAGGAGGACGTGCGGCAGGAACTGGCAACCCTTTTGATCGAAGACCACTTGGGGAGTCGCACTCTTCTCCAAATTGGGATGAACCTTGGCCGGCTTCTTTTGCAGATAGACCACGACGTTGGCGATTCCGCCCGTCTTGGCATCGATGACCAGTGACTCGTCCGGCACGTCCTGAGCCGCACAGACGGCGGCATCCTTGGCCGAGGCATCACCCTTCGCCACGAGCAGCTTCAACGGTGCCACCGGGCCACCCGCCAGAATCTGTCCCTTGATCGTGCCCCAGTCACCGGATGCAGCCGCGCCGGAGGCCGCATTCGCCTCGTTGGCAACCGCCGCCGCTACGACCGGAACTACGGGGATCGCAGTGGCCGCACTGACCGGGGTGGCCGTCGTTGCATTACCGCAACCGATCATTGCGAGACAGAGGAAAGACGCACCAATCGCGGCCAATTTCGCCGATGCTGTTGAGAACACCAAGACCTTGCACATCGAATCGCACCTTCTGAAAGAGATGTCCTGCGGGGCGTCCGCCCCTATGGTGGGAGGAACCTCGGGTTCCTGTGGGAAAGCCAGAGCATTATGGTCATTGAACGACGAACGACAAGCACACTGTGCGACATTCCAGTGCGAGGAACGCCTGTCCCACCAGAGTGGAAGCTGGCGACGTCCCGAATCGGCTGGTATCCTCACGCCCCTTCATTCCTCATAAATCTACGGAATTGCTGCCATGATTTACCTCAACGTGATTCTGACGGTCAAAGACGCAGACGATGTCGCCGAGATTCAATCACTGCTGTCCGAGCAGGGACGGCTCTCGCGCGCCGAACCAGGTTGCCTGCGGTTTGAGGTTTATCACTCACACAACGACCCGCGTCTCTTCATTCTGAATGAACACTGGGCCGATCAGGTCGCTGTGGACGCCCACCGCAAGGGGATCGCCTACACCACAATTTACCAGCCCAAAGTTCTCCCCAGAGTCGAGCGGACGCCGCATCCTTCCGACCTCGTTCCCTAGCAGCGGGTCAACTTGGACCTGCGGCGAAAGCTAAACAGTGCGCAATCACAACTGCATGTTGGTCGTGAGACACCCCTGAGAGAACGTATGGGACTCATCGGACCGATGAAACTCTCGCGGGTCGCAAGCCCCATTCGTCACAACGGTCTGATTGGCCTCCTGGCACTTCGGCAACACAACCGCTCGATTCATCCTTCCTCCTCCCTTCAGTAGAGCCACCATGTCCGAACCGCTGAACAGAATCTCGTCCCGGATCACTCAACCCCGCTCGCAGGGGGCGTCGCAAGCCATGCTGTATGCCACGGGCCTGAAGCGCGAAGACATGGACAAGGCCCAGGTCGGCATTGCCAGCGTCTGGTACGACGGCAATCCGTGCAACATGCACCTCAACCAACTCGGCGACAAGGTGAAGCAGGGCGTTCAGGCTGCGGGGCTGCTCGGGATGCGATTCAATACGATCGGCGTGAGCGACGGGATTTCGATGGGGACCGACGGCATGTCGTTCTCGCTTCAGTCGCGCGACATCATCGCCGACAGCATCGAGACCGTGATGTCGGCCCAGTGGTACGACGCCAACATCTCGATCCCCGGCTGCGACAAGAACATGCCCGGCTGCCTGATCGCGATGGGACGGCTCAATCGTCCATCGATCATGGTCTACGGCGGGACGATTCGCGCCGGTTGCACTCCGCGCCATCCGAAGCTCGACATCGTCTCGGCCTTTCAGGCGTATGGCGAATACATCGCCGGCCGCATCACCGATGAGGAGCGCCAGGAAATCATCGGGTGCAGCATCCCGGGAGCCGGAGCGTGCGGAGGCATGTACACCGCCAACACGATGGCGTCGGCGATCGAGGCCCTCGGGATGTCGTTGCCGTACAGTTCGTCGATCCCGGCGGTCGATCCGCTGAAGGAGGGCGAGTGCCTGGCGGCGGGCAAGGCGATCCGGATCCTCCTCGAAAAGAACATCAAGCCGCGCGACATCATGACGCGGGCGGCGTTTGAGAACGCGATGGTCGTCGTGATGGCGACGGGTGGCTCGACGAACGCCGTGCTGCACCTGATCGCGATGGCACGGTCGGTCGAAGTGCCGCTGACCATCGACGATTTCCAGAAGGTCAGCGACCGCGTGCCGTACATCGCGGACCTCAAGCCGAGCGGCAAATACGTGATGGAAGACCTGCACCACGTCGGCGGAACGCCCGCCGTGATGAAGTACCTGTTGGAGAAGGGCTTTCTCGACGGAAGCTGCCTCACCGTGACAGGCAAGACGATGGCCGAAAACCTGTCGTCGCTGCCGGGACTCGCCGAAGGACAGCGAATCATCATGCCGGTCGAAACGCCGATCAAGAAGTCGGGCCACATCCGCATCATGCGCGGCAACTTCTGTCCCGACGGAGCCGTCGCCAAGATCACGGGCAAAGAGGGCCTGGTCTTCAGCGGCCCCGCGCGCGTCTTCGATTCCGAAGAGGCGATGCTGGTGGGAATGGAACAGAAGCAGATCCAGAAGGGCGATGTCATCGTCATCCGCTACGAAGGCCCGAAGGGCGGACCCGGCATGCCCGAGATGCTGACGCCAAGCTCGGTCATCATGGGAGCGGGACTTGGCGAACACGTGGCACTCATCACCGACGGCCGATTCTCCGGCGGGTCGCACGGTTTCATCGTCGGCCATGTGACTCCGGAAGCACAGGACGGCGGCCCGATCGCGCTCGTCGAGAACGGTGACATGATCACGATCGACGCCAACCTCAATCGAATTGACGTGGGCCTCTCGACACTGGAACTCGACCGCCGACGCAAGGCCTGGACCGCTCCCCCCTACAAGGCGACTCGCGGCACGCTTTACAAGTACATCAAGAACGTGAAGACGGCCACCGAGGGCTGCGTCACCGACGAGTGAGGAAGAAAGGTTGAGGGTTGAAGGTTGAAGGTGGAGGGTTGATGGTTGGCGGATGAAGAACGCATTCAACTCTCAACCTTCGACCCTCAACCCTCATCAACCTCGCCTTGACCGTTTGCGGGTTATCGGGGACAAGTCTGCCGCTCGGGAGACTGGAAGGAATCCAGTCGAACTCGCACGGAGGCGTTCGCGGTGGTTTCGACGGTCTCGGCATTTCCAGTCGCAGTCAGTCTGCGACGATTGTTTCCGCAGGCGAGCTTTGTCGGCTGTGCCAACATCTGCGCAACCGATGCGTTTGAGAACAGCCGCGACGTCTGTCCGCACAGCCTGTTCGCGGTCGTTCACGGCACGCAGGTCGATGGGACGCAGTTCATCGACGAGGCGGTCTCTCACGGGGCGGTCGGCCTGCTGGTCGATCGACCGTTGGCCGGAGTCTCGATTCCGCAATGCGTCGTCCCCGATGTCCGCTCGGCCTTTTCGCGCGTCTGCGAAGCGTTGGCCGGTGACCCGACGCGGCGACTCGATGTCGCGGGGATCACCGGAACCAACGGCAAGACCACGACGACATGGCTCGTGCGGAATCTGCTCGAACGAGCCGGCCGGCGCTGCGGCGTGTTAGGAACAGTCGAGTACTCGGATGGAGTTTCGATCGAGCCTTCCCGCCTGACGACGCCCGTGTCCCGATCGCTCGCCGAGTGGTTGGGCCGCATGGTGACACGCGGCACGACTCACGCGGCCATCGAATTGTCGAGCCACGCGCTGCATCAGGGACGCGCGGCGGGGATCGAACTCGAAGCGGCCGTCGTCACGAACATCACGCAGGATCACTTCGACTATCACGGCGGGTACGAGCCGTATCGCGAGGCCAAGTCCCGCGTGCTGGAGATCGTTCGTCCGGGAGGTCTGATTGCCCTGAACGCCGACGATCCGGGAAGCTGGTCGCTGCGCGATCGGGTTCACGATTCGGTCTCGTTCGCCTCGTTCGGGCTTCAACCGACGGCCGACGTCGCAGCACAGGTGCGGGAAGAATCACTCGGCGGCAGCCGCTTCCGGCTCTCGATTCACGGACGGTCCCTCGATTGTGCGACCACGCTGATCGGCCGGCACAACATCTCGAACTGCCTCGCGGCGGCGGCCATCGCGTTTCATCTCGGCGTGTCGCCCGAAGAGATCGTCGCGGGAATCGAACAGTTCCACTGCGTCCCCGGCCGGTTGGAACGCATTCAATGCGGTCAGCCGTTCGAGGTCTTCGTCGATTACGCTCACACGGACGATGCCCTGCGGCGGTGTCTGCAAAGTTTGAAGAGCATCACGCCGGGACGCATTCTGTGCGTGTTCGGAGCCGGTGGCGATCGCGATCGCACGAAGCGGCCGCTGCTCGGTCGAGCCGCCCAGCTCGCCGACGTGGCGATCGTCACCAGCGACAACCCGCGCAGCGAAGACCCCCGCGCGATCATCGACGAAATCCTCGGCGGGATGCCGGCGTCCCCTGCGGAATCGATCGTCGAGCCCGATCGGGCGGCTGCCATTCAGAAGGCTCTCGATCTGGCTCAGCCCGGCGACTGCGTGCTGATTGCGGGCAAGGGCCACGAGAACGAGCAGGTCATTGGTGATCGGCGGCTGCCGTTCGACGACCGGCAGGTCGCGAGAGGGCTGCTCTCGGAACGATGGCGGCCGCTGTTGGGCCAGCAACGACGAGCGAGTGCCTGACAAAATGGAACGGCTCAGTCTGCACGACCTGACGCAAGCCACGGGAGGCCAACTGACGGAGCCGTCGTCGGCCGAACTGCCGTTCGACCGCGTCAGCATCGACTCGCGCGACGTCCGACCGGGCGATGTGTTCTGGGCGTTGCAGGGTGAACATCACGACGGACACGACTTCATTCCGCAGGCCCTCGAACGCGGTGCCGTCTGCTGCGTGACGAGCAGTGCTCGTGGCGAGGCGACCGGCGGATCGAGACTGATCGTCGATGATTCGCTCGCGTCACTGGGGCGTTTCGCGCGGTGGTATCGCGGGACGCTCGAAGCCCTGGTCATCGGCGTGACAGGGAGCGTCGGCAAGACCACGACACGAAACCTGATTCACGCGGCGCTCGCCTCCGAATACGAGGGCGGCCACAGCCGCAAGAACTTCAACAACCTGATCGGTCTGCCGCTCAGCCTGCTCGACATCGAGCATCAGCACGAGTTCGCGGTGCTCGAACTGGGAGCCGCGCGCGAGGGGGACATCCGTGCCCTCGCCGAGATCGCCATCCCCGAGGTCGGTGTCGTGACGGCCATCGGTCCCGCTCACCTGGCGAGCTTTGGCAGTCTCGACTCGATCATTCGGACCAAGGGCGAGTTGCTCGATTGTCTCCCTCCCACCGGCTTCGCCGTACTGCCGGGAGACGATCCGATTCTCAGGCAACTGGCCGACCGAGCCCCCTGCCCTGTGATCTTCGTCGGTGAGGGAGACGACAATCATTTGCGCGCGACTCGTGTGCAGGCGTCGTTCGAGGGACTGCGGTTCGAGGCGGACGGCTGCGAGTTCGACGTGCCGGTCTGCGGCCGACACCACCTGACCAACGTGCTGTGTGCGATTGCGATCGCTCGCGAGATCGGAGTTCGTCCGCAATCGCTGGCTCAGGGGTTGTCGTACTTCCAGCCGATTGAAGGCCGCAGCTTCCTGCAAACGATTGGTTCATGGACCGTCATCGACGATACCTACAATGCCAATCCCCCGTCTGTTGCCGCCGCGTGTCGGATGATGAAAGAGCTCGAACTGCCGGGCCTCGGTCAGCGAATCCTGGTGCTCGGCGACATGAAGGAACTCGGCCCGACAGCGGCCGACGAACACGAACAGATCGGCACGCTGGCCGCTCGCCTGCGGATCGACCTGCTGTTGGCCTGCGGCGATCACGCGGACGACATCGCCAGCGGGGCCGAACGCGCGGGAATGGCCCCTCATCGAATCGCGGCCGCGCCGGACATCGAGACGGCCAAGGCGGTGCTCGACTGCTGGCTCGAACCGGGCGACGCGATCCTCGTCAAGGGATCGCGCGTCACACGCATGGAACGGATTGTCGAGTGGCTCCGCGAACGGGCCGCTCTGGAAGAAACGTTGCGAGGCAACACCACACAACGGCGCTGCGCCTAAGGAACGCGGTTTCGTCACGAGCGAAGGGTTTGCGGGAATCCGAGCGGTCCGGGTCGCGCCGGGTCGCGGGCGCTCGAATGAAGGATGGAGCGGCTACTGGGTCAGTCGCTTTGTTCGACAGTGGCGGAATCTGTGACCGGGTGCCGGGAGGATGGCCTCCCGGCACCCGGGTGATTTTTCCTGACACGTTTCCAACGGATGCGGCTGGAGGTGTCAGCTGATTCAAACGTCTTACTCTTGCTCTTGATCGTAATCTTCTTGATCAGAGGAGATTACGATTACGATCAAGAGTAAGAGCAAGACGCGGGAAAAGTCGCGATCGGTCAGTCGGAGGTTTCAAATTCCAAGAACCAAACACCAAACGAATCTCAAATCCCAAGGAAGACAAATCTCAAACAGCCGGTGCGGATCGCGACCCGCTTGCGGGTCGCGTTTTCTTGTTTGAGATTTTTCCCCTTTGTGATTTGAAGTTCGTTTGGTGTTTGGCCCTTGAGATTTGGAATTTCTCCCGATGCTCGTCTGGCTTCTCAAACAGTACGGTTCCCTGTTGGCGGGCGCATCGACGGGTGACTCGCCGGTGTATCTGACGGCGCGGATCGCGCTGGCGGCGTTTGTCTCGTTCGTGACGGCGGTGCTGTGCGGACCGTTCGCCATTCGCTGGCTGAAGTCCCGGTTTCGCGAGCGGATCGACAGCGCCTCGGACCGGCTCAACGAGTTGCATGCCGCCAAGAGCAACACTCCGACGATGGGTGGCTTGTTCATTGTGGCGGCGATTGTCGTGGCCGCGCTGTGCTGCGCTGACCTGTCGAATCGGTATGTGATTCAAGCCCTGCTGATCGTCGTCGGGTTTGGCTGTCTCGGTGCGATGGACGACTGGATCAAGGTCAGCACGCACAAGCGGGGTCTCACCCCACGACAGAAGTTTGCCGCGCAGATGGTCTTCGCGCTGGCCATCTCCTCATGGCTCTACATCGTGCAACTGAGTCAGCCGCAGGGACTGGAGCTGATTTTCCCGATCGGACGACAGGGCCTCTTCATCGGCATCGGCTTCATCGCGTGGGCCGCCATCGTCATGGTCGGCAGCTCGAACGGAGTCAACCTGACCGACGGACTGGATGGTCTGGCGGGAGGCTGTCTGGTCTTCGCCGGTTTGGCGTTCGCGGCCCTCTCGTACCTCAGCGGTCACCGCGTGATGGCCGAATACCTGAGCATCCCGCACATGGTGGGTGCCGGTGAACTCGGCGTACTGTTCGCCGCGATGGTCGGAGCGATGCTCGGTTTCCTCTGGTACAACTGCCATCCCGCCGAAGTCTTCATGGGTGACACCGGCTCGCTGCCAACGGGAGCGCTGCTCGGCTACGGAGCACTCGTGACACGGCAGGAGGTTCTGCTCGTCATCGTTGGTGGCGTGTTTGTCGTCGAGACACTCAGCGTCATCCTGCAAGTCGCCAGTTTCCGTCTCACCGGGAAGCGCGTTCTCGCGTGCAGTCCGCTGCACAATCACTTCGTCTTCCGCGGCCAGCCGGAGACGAAGATCGTCGTCCGCTTCTGGATCGGCTCGGCGCTGCTGGCTCTGTTGGCCGTGGCGAGTCTCAAGATCAGATAGTCCCGACCCCAGGTTCCGAGGGGCCAATTAGGCGAGCGACAAGAAATAGTTTCCCCGCCACCGGGCTTGTCCCGGTGGCTCGACGGCTTTTGCACTACTTGATTCGCTGCGGTACGCGAGTAGTGCAAACGCCGTTGAACCACCGAGGTGAACTCGGTGGCGGCGTATGTTTAGAGTTGCCGCTCGCCTTACGCGGCATATCCGCCACGATCCGCTCCGTCGCCGCAGTCCAAGTCCGAGTTCGTCCTCGGACAAACTTCGTTCAAAGTGTCACCGCGATCTGGCCGATGGGGCGAGCATGCCTCAGACTACTCCTGGTGCCAGTACCGCCGGTATGGACTTTCATCGCCAACTCTTCGTGTCGTTGACGCTGCTGCTGGTCGGTTTCGGCCTGCTCATGGTTCACAGCGCGAGCGTCACGTCGTGGCCAACCGAGTTCGAGCGGGTCTACCTCTCGCGGCATCTGGTGTTCCTCGGCATCAGTCTCGTTGTCATTGTCGTGGCGGCGACGAGGCCGCCCGAATTCTGGAAGGCCGCCGCGCCGTGGCTGTTTGTCCTGAGCGTGCTGTTGCTCGTGCTGGTGCTGGTCCCCGGAATCGGTGTGCGAGTGAAGGGTGCTCAGCGCTGGATCCGCCTGCCGGGCGTGTCGGCTCAGCCTTCGGAGCTGGCCAAGATCGCCTTGCCGCTGATGATGTGCTGGTTGCTGGATCGAAACCGCTCGCGCTTGAAGGGCCTGTTTGCGGGAACGATTCCATTTTTCATTCCCGTCGCACTGGTGGTGCCACTCGTGCTGATCGAACCCGATTTGGGAACGGCCTTGTTTCTCGTGGCGGGAGCGGGGCTGGTCCTGTTCGCGGGTGGTTGGCCGGTGCGCAACTTTGCCCTCGGCGCGTTGGCCGCGATTCCCGCGTCGATGTCGATCCTCGTGATGAAGCCGTATCAGCGGCAACGCATCGTCGGGTTCTTTGAAACGTGGGCCGACTTCGACGCGGCGCCGTATCAGCTCAAGCAGTCGCTCGTCTCGCTGGGGTCGGGCGGCATGTTCGGCGTCGGCTTGGGCAAGGGCTGGCAAAAGCTGAGCTTCCTCCCCGAAGCCAACACCGACTTCGTCTTCGCGGTCATCGGTGAGGAACTCGGACTGATCGGCACGCTGAGTCTGCTCGCGTTGTGGTGCGGCCTCTACCTGACGGGCCTGCGGATGTTGAGCCGCCTCGATCCACAGAGCTTCTCGTTCGTGGCGGGCTTCACACTGTTGACGCAAATCTTCGGGCAGGCGCTGCTCAACGTCGCCGTCGTGACGGCGATGGTGCCACCGAAGGGGATCTCGCATCCGCTGATCAGTGTCGGCGGCAGCAACCTCGTGATGAGTCTGCTCGCGCTCGGGATTGTGGTCAGCCTGTCACGCGACCAACAACCGGAAGCCGACCTCGTGGCGTGAAGGCCGTCGCGCTATACTCCGCCCGCGCTTCTTTCTCCCCTCGCCCCTTTGGGGAGAGGGGCCGGGGGTGAGGGGCGAGGTCAGATGTCGCCCCCATTCGCAATCGCCTTGTTCCACAGTCGCCTCGTCACTTAATCGCCCCCTCACCCCTAACCCCTCTCCCCAAAGGGGCGAGGGGGACAAGAGTGAAATCGAGTATGACTCAACCACGGACATTCATCTTCGCGGGAGGCGGCACCGGGGGACATCTGTTTCCCGGCGTGGCCGTCGCGCTGGAGTTGAAGCGTCGCGAACCGAACGCACGGTTGTTGTTCGTCGGCTCCGAACGGGAACTCGAACGGACGATCCTCGCCCGTCATGGATTGGAGCATCGTTCGCTGCCGGTTGAATCGTTGCGCGAGTTGACTCGTCATCCGTGGCGCTTCGCGACTCGCAACTGGACCGCGTGGCGGGCGGCTCGGCAGTTGATGTGTGGGGAGCGACCCAGCGTCGTCGTCGGCTTGGGCGGTTACGCCAGCGCGCCACTCGTCTGGCAGGCCTCTCGCGCGCGTTGCCCCGTCGTGCTGTTGGAGCAGAACGTCATTCCAGGCCGCGCAACACGGTGGCTCTCTCGTTCCGCGAGCCTGGTCTGCACGTCGTTCATCGAGGCTGGCGACCGATTGCCGCGCGGTGCCAAAATCGAAGTCACAGGCAACCCGGTTCGACGCGAGATCTCCGAGTTCGCCTCCAATCTCACAGGGGATTCGACCGCGCCGCGTGAACTGCTGGTTCTGGGCGGCAGTCAGGGAGCCGATTCGCTGAACGAGGCGGTGATCGCCGCGCTCCGCCTCGTCGGTGAGGCGCGCTCCGGCTGGCGTGTGGTGCATCAGACGGGGGCTCGACAGGTGGAGGCGATGCGCCGCGCGTATGCCGGGTTGTCGATCGACGCCGTCGTCGAACCGTTCTTCGATGACATGCTCGCGCGGTATCGAGCGGCTTCCCTCGTCGTATCGCGAGCCGGCGCGACGACGCTCGCCGAACTCGCCTGCTGCGGGCTGCCGATGCTTCTGCTGCCTTACCCGCACGCGGCGGATGACCATCAGCGCGCGAATGCCCTCGCCTACGAATCTCACGGCGCGGCGGTCAGCGTCGAACATCTCGCGACCGCAGAACAGACCGCCGCCCGGCTGGCCGATCCATTGCGCAGCCTGCTCACCGACGAGTCGCGTCGGCGTGCGATGAGCACCACCGCTCGAAGCTGTTCCCGTCCCGATGCGACGATAGCCGTCGCAGATCGCATTTTAGAGTTGGCTCGATCAATGAGCCGGTGACGTTGACCGCGAGATGCACGCGAGATCGTCCAGCAGCGCGTCGAGTGTGAGGGCGACCGAGATGTTCTGGTCGAGGTGGCTCGCGGCGGAGACGGTGCGGTCGATGAGCGAGCCGAGAATTTCAAACGCCTCCGGGTGCGAGGCGATTCGATCGGCGAACGTGGCGGCTTCGGGAATGGCGGCCGTGAGGGTGGTCCCTGCGACATCGCTGCGGCTCAGTCGCCAGACGGCGGCCCGGTAGAACTCGACGGCGAACCGGATCAACCAGTGGATGTTGACGCGCTGCGCCGGCGTGTCGGCACTGATCTTGTCGACTCCCTCCATCAAGACCCTGGACAAACTCAAGCCGCTGAAGTTGGGTTGAGACAGCGCGAGGTAGAGCGTTGAGCGGAGCGACCGCAGTTCCGGTTCGAGCAACTGCCGGGCAACGGTGAGGCTTCCCTCACTGAGCGCCGCTGCGAATTGAGCTTCCTCGCGCGAGGGGACCAGGTCCTGCTCGACCAGCAACTCGGCGATGTCGGCGGCTGACAGCGGCGCGAAACGAACCAACTGGCAGCGCGAACGGATCGTCGGCAGCACGGCATCCAGATTGGACGCGATCAGGAACAACATCGCCCGCTCGGGAGGTTCCTCCAGTGACTTGAGGAAAGCGTTCGCGCAAGGCTCGGTCATCGTGTCGGCATCATTGATGATCGCGACCTTCCGCGATCCGGCCAGGGGGCGGATCGACAAGTCGTGGCAGAGGCCCTCCTGTCCGCGACGTTCGTCGCTTCCGGCGATCGCCGCAATGGGCAACTCGCGTTTTCCTTCGGGAAGACCGACATACAAGAAATCCGGATGAGCCGACGCGAGAAACGGCCGGCAGCCTGGACAGTTGCCGCACGCTTCGAGCTGGTCTTCACCCGGCGACTGGCAGAGGAGGCACTGAGCCAACCGCCGCGCAAACTGCTGCTTGCCGATGCCATCCAGGCCGACGAACAGGTATGCCTGCGACAGCCGCCCGCGCGCAATCGCGCGACGAAACATCTCGTGCTGTTCAGCGTGACCGCGAAGTGTGGACCAGTGGGACATGAGAAAGGATGAAGGATGAAGCAGGAGGGATGAAGGATCAGACCGACGGGTCGTGAAGTTCGGGATCAAGTCGTTCGTCGTCGGCCGAGTCCAGCCATCCAAGGATGTCGCCGCGCGAGACCGTTGTGTCCACGGACTTGATGATTTCGATGAGCTGTCCCGAATGAGTGGCTTCGACGTCGAAGGTCACTCCGGAGATCATCACTTCCGCGACGCGGTCACCTTCGAGGACGAGATCCCCTCGGTCCGCGAGCCAGCCGCTCACACGAACGGGCTCGTCACCAACACCGAGATCGGGAAGTGAAAGTGAGACTCGCAATGGAACTCCGGCTGACGATTTGGCTTGGCAATGTGCCTCGCGCTGAATGTTGGTCTTTGTGCGGAACGAACTCTGTCAGGCAGTTGAATGCACTCGACCGGAAGTCGCAAGGCCGATTCGCGTTTACGCCATCAGCCGTGGTCGAACTCACTCGCAGGCGATTCCCGCCAGTTGATGCACGGCGCGCCATTCGGCTTCGGTGACTGGCTGGATTGACAGTCGCATGCCCCGCTTCAGCACCAGCATGCCTGCGGTGGCTTGATTGGCGGCCAGTTGTTCGCGCGTGAGCGGCTCGGAGAATTGCCGGATCAACTTCACGTTGACCATGTACCAGCGAGGCGTCTCGGGCTGGCTGGTTGGGTCGAAGTATTTGCTCTGCGGATCGAAGGCGGTGTGATCGGGGTAGCCGCGCTTCACGACCTCCATCGTGCCGAAGATGCCCAGCGGTTCCTCGCGGCTGTGGTAGAAGAAGACTCGGTCGCCGACCTGCACGTCGTCGCGCAGAAAGTTTCGCGCCTGGTAGTTCCTCACGCCGTCCCACGGTGCCGTTTGCCTGGGCGCTTTGGCCAGGTGCTCGATCCCGAACGCCGACGGTTCGGATTTGAAAAGCCAGTAGCGGCGAGGCGTTTGTGGTGCGGAACTCTTCTTCATCGTCAGTCATCTCCCACAGTCGGTGTTTGACTGCGCGGTGCCTCTACTCGTCCCACCAGTCTCGTGGGATCGGTCGCTTTCTCGGAGTCGTCGTCGGTTGGATTGGCGGCTCGTCAGCGAACGGCTCCTGGTCGGTTGGTTCGACGTTGGTCAGCTTCACTCGACCCGCGTTTTCTTCGTCACCGAATTCGGGCGGCAGGAATTCGACCGGCGATTGGGCGTCGCGGTCAGCCACGCGCGTGCCAGCTTGGACCATCGTGCCGAGATCGACCACCTGATAACCCTTCATCGGCGGCATGTCCCAGATCTGCGAGGGAATCCCCTTCGGGTTGATCTCGACCTGACCGAGATTCATCACGAGCGACATGTCGGATTGCGGCCAGTCGAGCTTGACTCGCCGGGGCAGCACCACGCCGCTGGCCTTGTCGAGTTGATGTTCGTCCAGCCGCGCGACGGCGATCGGCTTGCCGTTGTAGTCGTAGACGCTGTGCTCCAGGATCAGACCGCGCGGCAGGTCGACGAGGATCACTTTGCGAAGCGGCTGTCCGTGCGCGGAGGTGACCTGCTGAACGAGCCGCGCCTGACGAAGAGTCGGCTCAATCTCCAGCTTCGTCCCGACGGACTGCAGCGGTGACACGCCGAGCGCCTGCATCAGCCACTCGGGCTCGAACGGGATGCCCATCGCCTGTCTCACGGCTTCGGTGTGTTCGTGTCGGCAGTAGACGTATTCGGGAGGCGGCATCCGCTTGGCCCAGATCCAGAACAGATCGTCATTGCTCCCCATGTCAACTTCATTGCCGGCGATCGAGTTCACCACCAGACGCAGGTGACGCCCGCGCTCGACCGCCAGCGTTCCCGACAGCGGCATATTGTTCGCCCGAATCCTGACGCTGTTCGCGCGCCAGGCCTGCAGCTTGTCGACGTTGCGATTGAGATGATCGACGACCTCTTCGACTTGCGGATCGTCGGCCCAACGCGGTCGCGGCGCACCGGCCAGCGGGTCGATGCCATGTCGCCAGCCGAAGCCTCGGAACCCGACACAGCCCGGAAGGGTGCAGAGGACTGCGAGGGTGAGGACGACCGCGCGGAGCGTGCCAACCCGATTGGAAGGAGAGACACGGGGACACGGGGACAAGGGGACAAGGGGAGCCGAGGTCGATCGAATTGTCAGACGGAGTCGCTGTCGCATTGGATTCGTCTCCCTCACGACCACTCGGTCGCCAGATGAGCCTTCAGTTCGACCTGCAACTGCTGAGTCTCGGCCTCGGGCAGATTGAGGTTCCGCACTTCGAAGTTCCCTTCGCCGTGCCGACCGCTCAGTTCGAGAATCTCGTCGTCCCCGTCGTGCCGCGTGTTGTCGAGCCGCAGCCGCCGCTGTTGCAGCAGCACCAGGGCCAGCACGTATCGTTGTCGGTCGTGAACCGGACTCGCCTCTTCAGACAGTTGCTCGAAGTACCGCTGCGCGGACTCGGGATCGAGCCGCTGCGCTTTGGCATCGAGAATCGTTGGAACAGTCGTCTTCCAATAGCCGACGTGACCGGCCGGTGGTCCCGTCCAGCCTTCGTCGGAGAAATCGAGTCGCACCTGATTGCCGTCTTTCTCGACCAGCACCGAATGACACGTCGCACCGGGAACGAGCGGTCGTCCGGTCCCCGCGCACGTCTTGCTCGGCGGCTTCAGTCGATAGTCCATGCGGCGGCGATCCCCCAGTCCGCACGAGGAGCCTCGCGCGGGGGCGGCGTTGTAGTTCAGGCCCCCGGTTGCGACAAGGTGAATCCGTGTTCGGAAGTTCCAAGTTCGTGCCATCGTGGCCGACGCTGCCAGCGTCGGCGTGAACCGTTGAAAGTGTTTGTTGACGGACGCTGGCAGCGTCCACCACGAGTCTGAGGATTCAAGCGGTCACAGCCACGTCGCCAGAGGCAGAGCCTTCCAAAGGACATACGCGACCGGACCGGCGTACAGGACGCTGTCCATCAGGTCGAGCAGCCCGCCGAATCCGGGCAGCAGCCGCGCCGAGTCCTTCTTCCCCACGTCGCGCTTGATGAGCGATTCGCACAGGTCGCCGACGAGGCCCGTCGCGCCGAGGATCAGGCCGTAAACGGCGGCACTGAGCCAGTCGGGCGATTCCCACCGGGGACTTCCGGCGGGAGTGAAATACGGCGTCGCCAGGTGCAGCCATGCGATGGCACTCACCGCCGAACCGATCAACGCACCGACGGCTCCCGCCCACGTCTTGCCGGGCGAAAGGTGAGGCACCATCTTTCGTTTGCCAAACAATCGACCGAAGAAATAGGCGCCGACGTCGCCTCCCTTGGTCACGATCAACAGCGATCCGATCACCAGATAGCCGGCTGTCGCACCGGCAACCCAGCGCAGTTGTGACACCACCCCCAGCAGGACGCCGATGTAACTGACAATGAGCAACTCGGCACTCAGCGTCTCCATGCTGGCTCCCGGTTCGCGGTAGCGGTAAGTCGCCAGCAGAAACAGCACGAGGATCGTGAGCGAGTACGCGAGCATCACCTGCGCGAGCGTATTGTGGTCCCAGGGAATCTCGATGGGCATCCAACCGAATCGGCCCCACCACGCGGCGGCAGCCACGAGCACGCAACAGGCGGAGACGATGATCCGATTCGGTGTGAACGAGCGTGTCCGCAGCAGATCGACCATTTCTCCCGCGCCTCGCACAGCGAGGCACACGACCAGCGCGAGCAGAATGGGTGCCGAGTCTCCCAGCCGCGCATCGAGCCAGAACAGCCCGACGAACAGTGGAATCAAGACGGCCGAAACGGCAAGTCGCCAACGCAGCATGTTATGGGCTTGTCACGGAGGACTTGTTGACGCACGCGGCCGCGCGTTGCAGCCGGCACGATGGTAGACATTCCGATGCGGGAAGCGAATCAACTCGACAGACCTCCAAACCGGCGGTCGCGCGCGGCGAAGTTTTGGAACGCCGCATGCAGATCGTCCGTCGTGAAGTCGGGCCAGCACTTGTCCGTCACCCACAGTTCGGCATAGCTGATCTGCCAGAGCAGGTAATTGCTGATCCGCATTTCACCCGCCGTCCGAATCACGAGGTCCGGGTCCGACATGCCGTTCGTGTAGAGATGAGCCGCGAAGGTTGCCTCGTCGATGGACTCGGGGTCGAGCCGCCCTGCAGCGACCTCGCGCGCGATGGCTCTCGTCGCATCCACGATCTCACCGCGGCTGCCGTAGTTCACGGCGAGGCACAGCCGCATCCCGGTGTTGTCCCGGCTGACGTCGCAGGTTCGTTCGATCTCCCGCAGCACTCCATCACCCAGTCCCTCGCGCCGACCGATCACGGCGAACCGCAGGTTCTGGCGAATGATCTCGCTCCGCTCCTCGATCAAATACTGTTCGAAGAGTTGCATCAGCAGCTTCAGTTCCAGCGGCGGTCGCTTCCAGTTTTCGCTGCTGAAACAGTAGAGCGTCAGTTGATCGAGGCTCAACCGCGAGCATTGTTCGACAATGGTGCGAACGGTGGCGACCCCGCGACGATGCCCCTCAATCCGCGGATAGCCGCGCGACTGCGCCCAGCGGCCGTTG
Source organism: Planctomycetota bacterium (assembly GCA_038040225.1). Classification (GTDB taxonomy): domain Bacteria; phylum Planctomycetota; class Planctomycetia; order Planctomycetales; family Planctomycetaceae; genus Schlesneria. Next base: position 13,919 of record JBBPIS010000034.1, on the reverse strand, counting down.
CCGTCCATGATCACGGCGACGTGACGAGGCAGCCGATCGGGGCGCAATCCGAAACCGACGATCTGTTCCGCAGAAAACGGATCATCTGCCGATCGACGCGGAGTGGCTGAAGGCTGCATTCCATGCACCGCCTGGTAGTCGGGTCGCCTGGTCGTCGAGTCGCCTGCAATCGACGCCGATTGCACCGCGGAAGCACTCGACCGTCCGCCAACTCCCGTTGCTTCGATGCGCCGAGCCGATGACGCTGACCGCGTCCCGCTCAACTCACGAAAGCCAGTCGCGAATCGTTGTCGGAGAGTTCGAGCGACGGATCGTACTCCGTCAGGAAGTTGTCCGACAGGTCACAGTCACCGTCGTCCGAGGGCAGGTACAGGATCTCCTCGCGATACGCGGGTGAGGCGTCGGGATCGATGATGGCCAATCGCACGCAGTCAGTCTGAACCTCCAGAATACTGACCTGGACGCTGTTGCCGATTACCAGGCATTCATCAACACCACGCGTATAAACTCGCATCGGGCGACCTCGTGACATGTGAGTGTGAGATGTAATTGGTTCCGATGAACCATCAATGCGGCGACATTCTGCCGAGCGACCCTGATGAGAGCAAGCGGAAAAAACTCTCTTCTCGAAACTCGAAAACACGTGGCATGCAACACTTGACAGCGCGACGGATATCATGCACTCGCCCTGCGCTCACGAAGTGACACCTTGTGTGAGACGCGACATGAAGTCAACGTGAATTGCGACGGCCTCCGGCTTGACGTCCGACGACGTTGAGGTCCGGCGAACAGTGTCGCAGGCGATTCAACTCCAGAGGAAGGACATCACGATGAAGCTGGTCATTCATCCACCGGTCGATGAGGCGCGACTCGTTCGAATTCGCGAGGCCGCCGCGCCGATGCTCGTCGTCAACGCGCGGGACACCGATGAGGCGGCGCGCGAGATCGTCGAGGCCGAGGCGTTCTTCGGCAAACTCACGCGCGAGCTGCTGGCACACGCCAAGCAACTGCGCTGGGTGCAGTCGCCGACCGCGAGCCTCGAACATTTCCTGTTCCCCGAACTCGTCGAGCACCCGTGTCTGCTCAGCAACATGCGCGGCCTGTTCTCGGACGTGATTGCCGATCACGTCCTGGGCTTCGTGCTCTGTTTCGCCCGCAATCTGCACCTGTATCTGCGACAGCAGCAGCGCGGTGAATGGTCGCCCCTGGGTGACAAGGGCTATGTCGCCAACTTCGTGGCCGCGCCGGGAACGGTCCTGCCGATGGATCGCGCTCATCAACACCTGTCCGATTGCACGCTGGGCGTCGTCGGCGTGGGACACATCGGTGCCGAAGTGCTCCGCCGGGCATCAGCGTTTGGAATGAGGCTGCTCGGCGTCGATCCCGTCTGCCGTTCGGTCGCGGATGTCCTGGAGAATGTCTGGGACGTGGACCGGCTCCCCGAGTTGCTCGCGGCGAGCGATTACGTCGTCATCGCCGCGCCTCACACGCCCGAGACCGAGAAGCTGTTTCGACGCCGGATCATCCAGTTGATGAAACGCACCGGCATCCTGATCAACATCGGACGCGGCGCGATCGTCGATCTGCATGACCTGACCGAGGCGCTGCGCGAGGGAGACATTGCCGGCGCGGCACTCGATGTCTGCGAGATCGAGCCGCTCCCCGCCGACCATCCGCTCTGGCAGATGCCCAACGTCATCATCACTCCGCATGTGGCCGCGGCATCGCCTCACATTGCCGAACGACATCGGGAGACGCTGCTCGACAACATCCGCCGCTTCGTGAAGGGCGAACCACCGGCGACGCTCGTCGACAAACGGAAGTGGTACTGATTCGACTTCGCATCAACCGACTCCGGCGTTTACACTATCAACGCCCGCCAGCCCTCTGTCTTTCTGTTGCCCAAACAGCTTTCTGTTGCCCAAACAGCTTCCTGCTGTCGTAACAGGCCCGCCCCACGAGAACGCTTCATGATCCACCGCCGCGCCACACGTTCTGCTTTGTGTTGTGTGATGGTGGCGTGCGCCGCTTGCCTCGTGGTGCGTGTCGCTCGCGCCGCCGAGGCCGACGCGACGAAGCTTCCTCCCGCAGCCAATCGAGAAGTCGACTTCGTCCGCGACGTGAGGCCGATCTTTCAGCGGGCCTGCGTCCGTTGTCATGGCCCCGACAAACAGAAGAGCGAGTTCCGGCTGGACGTTCGTCAGACGGCATTGACCGGCGGCGAAAGCTATGCACCCAACATCGTGCCGGGCAAGAGTGCCGACAGCCCGCTGGTGAAGATGGTGGCCGGAGTCGGTGACGTCACGATGCCGCCCGAGGGAGATCGGCTCTCTGCTGAGGAGATCGGTCTGCTCCGCGCGTGGATCGATCAGGGAGCCAAATGGCCCGATGACGTCGCGGGCGAGTTGAAGGACAAGTCGGACTGGTGGGCGTTCAAGCCGCTGGCGACGAAGGCGGAATCAAAAACAGGTGCGACTTCTTCTCCCCCCTCCGCCCTCCCCCCTCCCCCCTCGATCGATGCCTTCATCCGCGCGAAGCTCGACAGCGTCGGTCTTCGTCCCGCGCCGCAGGCCGATCGGCGGACGCTCCTGCGGCGGATCTACTTCGACTTGGTCGGGCTGCCGCCGACTCCCGAAGAGGCCGAAGCGTTCGTGGCCGATCCCGATCCGAAGGCTTACGAAAAGCTCGTCGACAAGTTGTTGGAGTCGCCTCACTACGGTGAGCGATGGGCGCGGCATTGGCTCGATGCGGCGCACTTCGCGGAGACGCACGGCCACGATCAGGACCGCATTCGCGAAAATGCGTGGCCCTACCGTGACTACTTGATTCTGTCGCTGAACGCCGACAAGCCGTATGCCCGCTTCGTGCAGGAGCAGGTGGCGGGAGACGTCCTCTTCCCCGATGACCCACAGGCAACGATGGCCCTCGGATTCCTCGCGGCCGGTCCGTGGGATGAAAGTTCACTGCAAAGCATCCGCGAGGAGACGCTCGACCGGCAGATCGCGCGGTATCTCGATCGCGACGACATGATCGCCAACGTCATCAACAACTTCAGCAGCCTCACCGTGCAGTGCGCCCGTTGTCACGATCACAAGTTCGACCCGATCTCGCAGGCCGACTATTACTCATTGCAGGCGGTCTTCTCGGGAGTGGAGCGAGCCAACCGCCGTTACGATTCCGATCCGGCCGTGCAGCGGCGACGGATCGAGTTGCAGCGACGAAAGGTCGAGTTGGAGAAGCCGTCCGCCGAGACGACCGCGTCTCTGCTGAGCGCCGAGTCTCAACGAGCCGTCACCGAGTGGGAGGGGCAACTCGCCACGAGAGCCGTCGTGTGGCGGGTGCTCGATCCCACCGAGTTCCTTTCGTCCGATGGAGCCACGCTGACGAAGCAGCCCGACGGATCGATCCTCGCGGGCGGGACGCGGCCCGAGAAAGACACGGTCACGATCACGGCGGTCGCTCCGCTGGCGAAGGTCACGGCGATCCGGCTCGAAGTGTTGACGGACGACAGTCTGCCGCAGCGCGGTCCCGGACGGCAGGACAACGGCAACCTGCACCTGTCCGAGTTCGAGGTCTTTCGTGAGGGAAGCACCGCGCCGGTCGAGATCGCGCGCGCGACGGCCGACTTCGATCAGTCAGGCTGGGAGATCACCAAGGCCATCGACAAGACCGAGCCGACCGCGTGGGGGATTCACCCGAAAGTCGGGCAGTCGCACGTGGCGGTGTTTGAACTCAAGGCCCCCCTCTCCGCCGCAGAGGGAGGCGAGGGAACGAAGCCGCTCGCGTTGAAGTTCGCGTTGAAGCAACTGCACGGTCGCCAGCATCTGATCGGCCGCATGAGGCTCTCCGTCACCGAGGCCGCTCCACCGGTCAGACTGGATGTCGTGCCCGAGCGAATCGCGGCGCTACTGGCCACTCCGCGCGAGCAGCGCTCCGAAGCCCAGCGTGTCGAATTGACGGCGTTCCAACAGTTGGAAGAGGTCGAGCGTGAACTCGCCTCGCTCCCGCAGCCGACCATGATCTATGCGGCGGCTGCGGACTTTGAACCGGACGGAGGACTGCGGCCTCCACCGGGACCGCGGCCGATTCATGTGTTGCATCGCGGCGACATCCGTCATCCGCGCGAGGCGGCTCTGCCGGGAGCACTCGCCTGTGTGAAGGAGCTTCCGTCGCGGTTCGAGTTGTCGAACACAACCAACGAAGCGGTGAGGCGTGCTGCGCTGGCGAAGTGGCTGACGGACACTCAGAACTCGCTCACATGGCGGTCGATCGTGAATCGAGTCTGGCATCACCATTTTGGACGGGGCCTGGTTGGCACACTCAACGACTTCGGCCACATGGGGGAAACGCCGTCGCATCCCGAGTTGCTCGACTGGCTCGCGGTCGAATTCCGCGATGGCGGCCAGTCGCTCAAGCAGCTTCACCGGCGGATCGTGTTGAGTGAGACGTACCGGCAGAGCGCGGAGCTCGGAGCGCGGAGTGCGGAGCGAAAAGATCAACCGCCCGATTCCAACTCTTCCACTCCGCGCTCCGAGTTCCGCGTTCCGAGCTTGATCGACGCCGACAACCGCCTGCTCTGGCGCATGAACCGGACGCGGCTCGATGCCGAGTGTGTGCGAGACGCGGTCGTGGCGGTCTCGGGGCGGCTTGACCTGCGGATGGGCGGGCCTTCGGATCGGCAGTTCGATCTGCAGCCGGGCATCCACGTCACGCCGAAGATCGACTACGCGAAGTTCGACCTCAACAGCGACCTCGGCCGACGACGCAGCGTTTATCGCTTCCTGTTCCGCACGCTGCCCGATCCGTTCATGGAGACGCTCGACTGCCCGTCGGGAGATCAGATCACGCCGGCTCGCACGACCAGTGTCACCGTCCAGCAGGCCCTCGCGTTGTGGAACGACGCCTTCATCGCCAGGCACTGCGAATTCATCGCCGCTCGCATTGAGAAAGAGATTCTCAGCCGTCAGCCGATCAGCCGACAGCCGTCAGCCGAAGAATCTTTCTCTTCCGTCAACGCGCAAATCCAGCAAGCCGTCCGCCTGATCCTGTGCCGTCCTGCAACTGACCCCGAGTTGCGTGACCTGTCTGAGTACGCAAGCAAGCACGGACTCGCCAACGTCTGCCGTTTGCTGTTGAACTCGAACGAGTTCCTGTTCGTGAACTGATGATTGTGAATCTGAAAGCGATCATGAAATCTGCTGACTCGAATGGACTGCGGGGGTTGGGATTTTTCAGGCCTGAAGGGCCGGTGGTAGGCCAGCCCAAGGCAAGCGACCAACGGGAGCGTCGCCTTGGGTTGGCGGAGTGCGCTCTCCGGCAGCCCCAACGGGGCGCATTATGGTGACGCGACGTAATTCGCCCCGTTGGGGCTGTGCTGTTGATTTGAATCCTTTCCCAGGGCGGCGCTCCCGTTGGTCGCTTGCCGCTGGGCTGACATAACTCCGGCCCGTTGGGCCTCAGAGGACGATCACGGCGATGCACCTGCAATTCGGTGGTGACATGAAATCAGAACCGACTCGACGCGACTTCGTGCGAGGGCTGGGAGCAGGCTTTGGGGCTGTCGCGTTGGGTGACTTGCTCGCTCAGTCAGGCGCAGCCGCCGACAAACCGAAGGCCGATCTGAACGGCGGCGTGCATCATCCGGCCAGGGTCAAGCGGGTCATTCAGCTCTTCATGAATGGCGGCGCGAGTCAGATGGACCTGTTCGACTACAAGCCCGAGCTGTTCAAGCGGGCGGGTGAGAAGTTCGATCCCGGCGAGGGACAGCTCATCGAGGCGGCGACCAGTGCGCCGGGGAATGTCCTCAAGCCGCCGTTCGAGTTTCGTCAGCAGGGCGAATGCGGGCGATGGATGAGCAACCAGTTACCTCATCTGGCGAAGCATGTCGATGGGATGGCCTTCCTGATGGCGATGCAGTCGCGGACGAACGTGCATGGGCCGGGAAGCTATCTCATGAACACCGGCTTCATTCTGCCGGGCTTTCCGTGCCTCGGGGCCTGGGTCAGCTATGGGCTCGGAAGTCTGACGGACAATCTGCCGACATTCATCGTGCTGCCGGATGCCCGCGGGCTGCCCTACAACCAGAAGGGAAACTTCAGCGCGGGGTTCCTGCCCGTGTCTCATCAGGGGACGACCATCAACACGGGTGCCCCCGAACTGATTGCCGACTTGAAGGCTCCCGCGTCGGCGAAGTTCATCACGCCGGAAGCCGACCGCGAGGGGCTGGCCCTGCTCCAGAAGTTGAATCGCGAACACCTCGCCGCCAGCGACAATGACCCGCGATTGGAAGCGCGCATCAAATCGTATGAGCTGGCCGCCAAGATGCAGCTCAGCGCACCGGAGGCATTTGATGTCGGTTCGGAAACGGAGGCGACTCAGAAGGCGTATGGCCTCGACGAGAAGCCGACGGAAGATTTCGGGCGGCGCTGTCTGCTCGCCCGCCGGTTGGTCGAGCGGGGAGTTCGCTTCGTGCAGGTCTGGAGCGGAGCGGGTGGCGCGTCGAACAACTGGGACAATCACACCAGCATCGTCAAGGAGTTGCCTCCGATGTGCGTGTCAGTCGACAAACCGATCGCCGCGTTGCTCGGCGACCTCCAACAACGAGGGCTGCTCGACGACACGCTCGTCCTGTGGAACACCGAGTTCGGGCGGATGCCGTTCTCGCAGGGAAGCGACGGTCGCGACCACAACGGAGGCTCGTTCGTCGGCTGGATGGCGGGAGCCGGAGTGAAACCCGGCACGTCTCACGGCGAAAGCGACCCGTGGTCGTGGAAAGCAGCCCGCGATGTGACGACCAACTACGACTTCCACGCGACCGTGCTGCATCTGCTCGGCATCGATCACGAGAAACTGACCGTGCGTCACAACGGAGCCAACCGCCGTCTGACGGATGTCCACGGCCATGTCGTTCGATCGGTGCTCGCGTGACTCCATCCCTGTGTCGGCGTCCGTCCCCAGGCAATCCGAGAGGAACTCAACGTGGTCAAACTGCTCGTGCTGTACGGTCATCCCCAGGATCCGGCGGCCTTTGACAAGTATTACCAGGAAGCGCACATCCCGATCGCGAAGCGGATGAAGGGGCTGAAGAAGTGGACCATCGGCAAGGTGATCGGCACTCCCGATGACCAGCCGTCGCCGTTCTATTACGTCGCCGAGTTGTACATGGAGAGCCGCGAGGAGTTCGACACGCTGCTCGCGTCTCCCGAGGGCCAGGCTGCGGTGGCCGATGTTCCCAACTATGCCACCGGCGGCGTGACCTTCCTCTATTCAGAGGTGGAAGAAGTGCTGTAATCTCCCGTGCGGGTGCCACTGGCGAGTGGCTTCGCTCGCCAGTGATCTGCCTTCAAGCACACTGGCGACTCCAAGCAGTCGCCAGTGCCACCCGAAATTCTTCCGCAGGGTGGCGTGAGGGCGGTGACACGGATGGCGAGCAGCACGGACATCACGGGCGACAGCCCCGACTGGATCGGTCGGGGGCGCATCCCCAGTCTCGACGGCCTGCGGGCGATCGCGGTGGTGTTGGTCGTGCTGGCACACGCTCATCAGTCGAAGGGCTTCCCCGATGTCCAAGCCCTGCACCTGATCGGCAGCGTCGGGGCGATTGGAGTCGAAGTCTTCTTCGTCCTCAGCGGCTTCCTGATCACCACCTTGATGCTGAGGGAACTCGATCGCACGGGCGGGCTGAGTCTGCGGGCGTTCTACTGGCGGAGAGTCCTCCGAATTGCCCCCGCCTATGTGACGCTGATGCTCGCGGTCGCTGTCTTGCAGTGGGCGGGAGCAGCCGAGCTCCGGCCGCGCGACTGGCTCGCCGCCGCCACGTTCACCATGAATTTCCTCCCTCACCCCGCGTGGGAACTGGGCCACGCCTGGTCCCTCTCCATTGAGGAACACTTCTACTTCTTGTGGCCACTCGCCGTCGCGGTGACGCCGAAGCGGTGGCATGTCGCGCAACTGGTCGCCTGCATCGCGGTCTGTGGGGCCGGACGGTGGGTCGTGCTTCTGTTCTTTCCTGAGTGGTCGGCGATGTCCGAACTCTGGACGTTCACGCGGCTGGATACGATTGCGATCGGCTGCCTGCTGGCCCTCGTCGCCCAACAGAAGACGTGGCGAGACCGGTTGGACGGAGTGGCCGCGTGGTGGGTCGCCGTGTTGCTCGTGTTGGTCGCATCGCTGGCCGTCTCGACGGTCTCGGCGAAGTGGTCGGTCGGAGTGGCTTACACGCTGAACGCCGTTTGCATCGCGTTGCTCGTCTGGGCCGCCGCCCGGAGGGGACCGCAGTGGCTGAATGGGCGGGTGATCTCGGCGGTGGGGATCGGTTCGTACAGCCTGTACCTCTGGCAGCAGCTCTTTCTGAACCATCATCGCGAATCGTGGGTGACGGCCTTCCCGCAGAACGCCGTGTTCGCCGCGTTGGCGGCACTCGGCTCGTACTGGATCGTGGAGGTTCCGTTCCTGCGGCTGAAAGATCGCGGCCATGCCCGTCCCGTCGGCGGATCGGATCGCCATTCGACCGCGTCATTCTCCACAGAGACCGCGTCGGTGCCACCACAGGCCGCATCGGTCGCCGAATGAGTCAGCGCCCGCCACCCGCTGCCTGCAACTCACCGACGACATTCGCGGGCAGGACCTGCTTGTCGGCGGGGAGCTTCTTATAAAGGTCGGCGAAGACCCGGGCGTGTTCCTTGCCGACGGCGATATAAGTCTTGAGGCCGCGCACCACGTCGACTCGCTCGCTCTCGGCATCGTCGAGGTGTTTCAACTTCGTCGGCAGCCACTCACGGCCTGCGTAGCGGTCCATCAGTCGCTCCAGTTTCGGCGCGGTGAGCTGACTCGTGGCGATCTTCCCCGCCGCTCTCTCGGCGATGAACTTCTGTTGAGACCACGGCACGGGATATTTCGTGTGTCCCACCTGAGTCTCCGGAGCACCTTCATCGACGATCGTGATCGACCACTGCTTGGTCGCACTGATCGGTAGATCGGCCGGCTTCTTCGAGGCGGTTGACGCGGCGAGTTGCTTCTTGACCGCCTCTTCCGTCAGCAGGAACACCTCGTAGTCCTGCTCTTTCAGCACGTCGGTCATCCGCAGGCGGCCTTCGGGTGAGGTGGTCAGCTTGTCCGGTGCGAACGTGAACCCGGGCGGATACTTGGCCGCGTCGAAGGGCCTGACCCACGCCGCGCCCACCTGATCGATCGGCACGAGCATGTCGGCCGTCGACCAGTAAACCGAAACCGGACACGTGATCGTGCTCACGTGGGCCAGCGGTGAATGCCGGAAGTAGGTGATATCGCTCTGATCGGTGCCGAAAACCTTCTCCGCCTGACGGACGATGGGAACGATGACATCGAACACCGGAGTCTTGGGCCCGTTGGCATCCTTGCGGCTCTCACCGTTTTCCCGTTGCAGGAAGAAGGCCGCGTTGTAGCCCCAGTTGACGGGAGGGACATCCGGTGCCGCTCCGGCCAGCGGAAACGTTTCGGCGGCGAGCATCAGTGTGATATAGCCGCCCGCACTGCCACCGGCGACGATGACTCGGGCGTCATCGACGAACGGCAGAGACCGCGCGATGTGCAGCAGAGCCGAGTCGGGTTTCACCGTTCGGACCAGGGGATTCGCTTCCAACGCGCGGGGATTGACGACGACGAAGCCCCGTCCAACGTGACCGAGCGCGGTCGCATCATCCATTTCATAACCGGCGGCATAGAACAGCGGCTGCTTCTCCGCACCCGGCTCAGCGGTCGTCGTGGGGAAGTACATCTTGGCCAGGCCCGTCGTCTCCTTGCCGAGCAGATCTCGAAAGGAGTACTCGACCAACACCTTGGCGACCTGCTGGCCCTGATTCGGCAGCAGCGTAGACTCGATGAGCTTCAGTCGATTCGTGGGGACCGACTTGAAACTGTCGAACAACGTGCGAACCCACGCGGGTCCGGCGAAGGCCGCGCCGTCGTCGACCTTCACATCGGCGGCCAGTTGCAGCGTCCCCCACTGGGCGGCCTGATCGAGCCCCCCGGCGTACGCGGCTCCGATCTGGGTCTCCTTCATGTCGAACTGAAAGGCGTCGAAGTACGCGAGGTTGAACCGAACCGCATCGCCCGGCTTCGCCTGAAGGTCTTCCTTGTCCTTCGCGTTCAGAGGCAACGCCCATTCCATCGAGTACGCTCCCGCACCCTTGTCGTGGAGCATCGCTCCCTTGCCATCCTGCTGCTTGTCGTCGGCATCCTTGCCGGGAGTCGTCACGTGTTTGTCGATGAACAGGCCGACGGCGACGGCCTTGCGGTCGTCTCCCGGCGCCAACTCCTTTCCCCGGCAGAACGCCAGCATCGCAATGTCGAAGTCGAGCGGATTGAGCGACCCGTTGACCGTCTCATCGGGCACGCGCAGCGCCACGTAGAGGCCGTTCGCCGAATTCATGACCCGCAACTGACAGGCCCGCTGGGCGAGTTTCTGAGTCTTCATCTGCAACACGGGCAGATCGAACTCGACAACCTTCGCCTCCTTCCACTCCTCGTCGCCAATCTTCCCGTCAATCGACGGAGCCGTGCGACACGCGGCCGACGGCACCACCTTGGGGAGTTCCGCCGCCAAGCCGCTCGACGTCCAGAAACCCACAGACACGCCCGTCGCCACGACCGTGATGATTCCAGACAACGATTTGATGATGCCAGACAACGATTTCACGAGATGCTCCCCCACCGATGATGCGTCTTCCCCCGGCCACGTCGACCAACCCTACCATGACACACCCATCCCGGTTTCAACAACCGTGGAGCACCCCGATCCCGACAATCCGCCGCGAGGAAAGTCTCGCGCGGTCGCTGCCTTCCTGTCCCCTCGCCCCAGCTTTGTGGGGAGAGGGTTAGGGTGAGGGGGTGAGCGGTCGGTCGACCCGGAAACTCGGAAACGAAACGCAGCAGAAACGGTCGCCGTGATTCGATAGAGGCTCGTCTGCCACAAATCCCCCCTCGCCCTAACCCTCTCCCCCCGAAGACGGGCGGGAGAGGGGACCGGAAAAGCGACCCTCAATCCGCGACTGCATCTTGGCCACCATGAATCGGCCGTGTATCTCCGGACATCGGGCGATAGCATGTCCGCCGCACACTTATAAGCGGGAATCGTCATGGCCAATTTCTTTATCAGTTACACCTCGGCCGACCTCCAGTGGGCCGAGTGGATCGCGTGGCACATCAAGGACGCCGGGCACGTCGTCGAGATCCAGGCGTGGCACTTCCGTGACGGACCGCCGGTGGTCGGTCAGATCGACGAGGCCATCGCAAGGGCCGATCTGACGGTCGCGGTCCTCTCTCCCGAGTATTTCGACTCGCAGTGGTGCAAGTTGGAGTGGCAGACGGCCTACACGCGGGAAATCGGGGACAAACAGATCCGCTTGTTGCCGGTTCAGATCAAAGCGGGCCAACTCCCGCCCGTCGTCAACACAAAAGCGAGGGTCATTCTCCTGAACCTGAGCGAGACTGAGGCTCGCGAGCGGCTGCTTCAGGCGATCGACGGCCCAGCCGGTGTGCCCGAGAAGGCTCCCGTGTATCCCGGCCCACCCCCTGCGTTCCCCGGAACCACGCCGAAGTCGACCGAGCGACCTTCCACCGTTCCAGAGGTACGGCACAAGGTCTGGAACATCCCGCATCACCGCAATCCAAACTTCACCGGGCGGGACGAGCTGCTCCAACTTTTGCGTGAGGCCCTCACATCGGGCAAGCCGGCCGCGCTCGTGCAGGCGTTGCACGGACTCGGCGGGATCGGGAAGACGCAGATGGCGGTCGAGTACGCCTATCGGCATCGCGGCGACTACGAGTGCGTGTGGTGGGTGCGTGCCGAGGAGCCGTTGACCCGCACGGGCGATCTCGCGGCGCTGGCCCAGGCGCTCGGGCTCCCGGAAGGGAACGCCCAGGACCAGCGGATCGCGGTCGAGGCGGCGAGACTGTGGCTCAGCGAGCATTCAGAGTGGCTGTTGGTGTTGGATAACGTCCCTCATCCGAACGATCTCGACGGCTTGCTCCCTCAGCAGACGAACGGGCACATCCTGATCACGTCGCGAGACCCGAACTGGGGCGAACGGGCCACGCCGCTGAAGGTCGAGGTCTTCGAACGCCCGGTCTCGGTCGAGTTCCTGTTGAAGCGGACACAAGATCAGGGGTCAGGCACTCCAAACTTCAAACGACGGCGGAATGACGCTCTCCTCGAGAATCAAACGGACGACCGCCGTCGTTTGAAGTTTGGAGTGCCTGACCCCGGCCCCGTGGACCACGCCGCCGATCAGTTGGCCGAGCAACTCGGTGATCTGCCGTTGGCGTTGGCTCAGGCGGTCGCGTACATGACCGAGACGCAAACGTCGCTCGCCAAGTATCTCGACCTCTTCCAAAAGCGGCGTTCGGACCTTTGGGGCAAGGAACACGCCCCGTTGGGTCGGCAGGAGACCGTCGCCCTCACGTTCGGACTGAACGTGGAGAAACTCTCCGACCCGGCCGCGGTCGAATTGCTCAACGTCTGTGCGTTCCTGGCCCCGGATGACATTCCCCGCTCGCTGTTCCTCCAGGGTGGAAAGCACTTGCCCGCCAACTTGGCCGCCGTCGTGACGGACGAACTGGCGTTCAACGAGGTCTTGAGGACGTTGCGCAGTTTCTCGCTCGTCGAAGTGACGGACGAGTCCTTCTCCCTCCATCGCCTGGTCCAAGCCGTCTGCCGCGACCGGCTCGAGCGGGCGAGCCAGCCACCCAAACAGCAGAAGAATTCGAAGACTCCGGAAGTCTCGGCCACCCATGCGTCCGCCGCCGCCGCCGTCAAACTCGTCGATGCCGCCTATCCGGAAGATATGCTGACTAACATCGCTGTCTGGCCCCTCTTGCAGCGGCTCCTGCCCCACGCCCGAGCCGCCGCCGAACAGGCCGAGCAATTCGGCATCGAACCCAACGCCACCGGCCGACTGCTCAACTGCGTCGGTCTCTACTTGCAGATTCGCGCCGAGTATGCCGAGGCGAAACAGATCCTCATCCGCGCCGCACGGGTCAACGAAACAGCACTCGGGCCGGAACATCCCGAAGTGGCGATCTCCATCAACAACCTCGGCACCGTGCTTCAGGATCTCGGGGACCTGCCGGGGGCGAAACAGGCGTTTGAGCGGGCGTTGAAGATCGACGAGCAGGCCTTCGGGCCGGATCATCCCGAAGTCGCGACTGACGTGAACAACCTCGGCGACGTGTTTCAGGAACTCGGGAACCTGTTAGGGGCGAAACAGGCGTATGAGCGGGCATTGAAGATCGACGAGCAGGCCTTCGGGCCGGATCATCCCCAGGTCGCGGTCTTCGTGAACAACCTCGGCAGCGTGCTTCGGGATCTCGGGGACCTGCCGGGGGCGAAACAGGCGTTTGAGCGGGCGTTGAAGATC
>JBBPIS010000034.1:0-425 GCA_038040225.1 Planctomycetota bacterium | reverse complement strand
GACGAGCAGGTCTTCGGGCCGGATCATCCCGAAGTCGCAACCGACGTGAAGAACCTCGGTACCGTCCTTCAGGATCTCGGGGACCTGTCGGGAGCGAAGCAGGCGTTTGAGCGGGCGTTGGGAATCTTCAGAAAGTTGCTCGGGGACGAGCATCCGTACACGCGGGGCGCGAAAGAGTGGCTTGAGGGCGTGACCGAGTTGCTGGCCGGGAAGACTCCGTCGGGCGAATGACTGAGGGGGCTGATCTGGAGGACTGCCTCGCCGCGAGGGCCTTGAAAGTCGACTTCATCGCTCCGCGTGAAGTCAGCCGGTGACAGGTGGGACGTCGTTTGTCGGATCGATGCCGAACTCGCGGACGGCTTTCTTCACGCGGAGCGATGAAGGCGACATATGATCGGCGTGGCGCGGTCTGACCAACGGGAAGG
>JBBPIS010000033.1:0-60823 GCA_038040225.1 Planctomycetota bacterium | reverse complement strand
CGGAACGGGGACGACTGCCACTTTACGTTAGACATGTCATTGGGATGTGTGACGGGATAGGCATCCACCAAAAGTTCTGCACAGCAATGGTACGACACGTCTGGCCACGAGTGATGCGGTTTTACTTCTAGGGTGTAGACGAGCCAAATCGGGACTACCTCATCGCAATTCCCTTGTAGATGTAGCCGTGCGTTCGAGGGGTCTGCTCCAAGTAGAACTCGTCGAGACGGACGTTTCCAAACGACTCCTTCCGAACGAGGGCACGGACGTTTCGGTCGAGACGGCAGTTGTCACCCAGTCGTCGTTGGAGCCAGTTCAATCGCCGCTGCCACTTCTGAACATTCGCATCGGAGCTGAGACCGTGCTCTAGGAAGAGGAATCGGCCACCGGGTTTGAGCACTCGGTACACTTCGCCCAACGCTCGTCCGACATTCTCGATGCTGCACAACGTGAATGTGCTGACCACACAATCGAACACTTGGTTGTCGAATGGAAGTTCTTCGCTGCTGAGGAGTCGTTGCTCCACTTCGATCCCTGCTTGCTCGATGCGACTCCGGGCTTGCCGCTGCATTCCGGGATTCGGATCGACGACTGTGATCTTGTGGACGTGCTCCGGATAGCAGGCAAGGTTCAGGCCAGTTCCGAAGCCAATCTCCAGAACTTCGCCGTCTACCTTGGACAGCAGTTCCCGGCGATGCTTCGCCACAAACGGTCGGTCGAGAACGAAGTCGCAAAGGCGAGGGAAGATCACTCGGGAGTAGAAGCAGACGTTCGTCTCCTGCGTTCGTTACAGCCCTTTCGTTCAATGCCCCGGCAACCTGATCTCGACCCCGTACCTCGGAGCGATCGCCAGCAGCTTTTCGATCTCTTCCTTCGTTGGTGGTAAAGCAGTCGTGGCTCCCTGCTCAACCGGCACACCGACCTCGAAGAACATTTGCTCCAGACCAGCAGGGGCAACCGAGATCAGCATCTTCGCAGGATTGTTGGATTCGTTCTTGAACGAATGCGGCGTCCCGACCGGCATGTTGGCAAACATCCCTGCCGTCGCAACGACACGCTCATCGCCGATCTGAAAGGTGATCTCGCCTTCTAGGATGTAGAAGCCTTCTTCTTCCCGGCTGTGGACGTGCGGAGGTGGTCCGCCGCCCGGAGGCACGATGGCTTCCCAAAGGGCGTACTTGCCGTTGGTGTCTTCACTCGTTGCCAGAAAGCGGTACACGTCTCCGACGACGGCGATGGTCCGGCCTTCGGTGGGTGTTCTCAAGGTTGGTTGGTGCGTCATGATCGAGTTGCCTCACTTCATCGGATGCTTCTGGAAAAACTCCCACATCAAGTCGTTGGCTGAGATGTTCTTGGCAGATTTACCGAGGAAACCCACGGGCGGTTTCTGTCCGGGCCAAGTGTGACCACCTTTTTCGATGACGATCAGGACGACCTCGGCCCCATCCTTGCCGCCGCCGTAGCATGTTCGGATCACTTTCATCTCATCGCCGTCTTTGGATAGCGTGTCAGTATTCGGCTTCTTGTCGCAGCCATTCAACTTCACCCAAGTTTGAATCGAGTCCTCGACGCCTTTCAATTTCATGAATGAAGGCGTCTTGCCCCTCGCCACCTCGAACGGAACGAGGTCGTCTTTCGTGCCGTGGAAGTGAATGACCGGCACCGGTCGTGTCGGTTTGCTCTCTTCAATGGCGATGGTCCCGGCCACGGGTGCGATGGCGGCGATTCTGTCGGAAAGTTCCGCTGCCAGTCGGTAGGACATCATGGCTCCGTTACTTACACCGCAAGCGTAGACCCGCTTCTGATCCACGTTGACCGCAGTGCTGAGATCATCCAGCAGCTTGCCGATAAAGGCCACGTCGTCGGCCATGATTTCAACTGTCTTTCCTTGGAAGCCACCTGCATTCCAAATCAGGAACGGCTCTGTGCCAGTGCCGCTGGGATAGACCACAATGAAGCCCGCCTCGTCTGCTTTTTTGGTCAGGCCGGAAAACCAGACCATCATCGGGCCATTCATTGCCATTCCGTGTAGGGCAAGGACCACCGGCGTTGGTTTCTCATGGTCGTACTTCGGCGGCACATGAACGAGAAAACTGCGTTCCCGACCATCGACCGTCAGCGTGCGGGTGTGATCGCCGGAGCCAAGGGGATCGGCTCCCAGAATGGCTACGAGCAATAACGAATGCAGGACGGTCATGGCAGTTCTTTCTCAGCTTGGGCTTCGATGCACATCCTCAGCATCAACTCCAACGGCTCGTGATCCGCCAATCGGTGATCGTTCCCAACCTCAATCAAGGTAGACGCTGGTAGTCCACTGCTCCTCACCAGTTCCTCCGAGTCGGCAATAGGGATCACGTCATCGGCTCTGCTGTGCAGGATCACCGTGCCGGGCTTCACCGTTTTGGCCGGTCCCCAATTCTTCCATGCCGGGCAGAGGAGGACGAGTCTCGCCGAACCGCACTTGATGTTCATCGCCACGGCCCCTCCACGGGACGATCCCACGATGACATTGGGCTGGTGTGTGTCAAACTCGGCTTGGGAGGTGCGAAGAGCAACGGCGAAGTCGTCGTCATCGAGGGCCGGGTTGATGACTTCGTGGCCGTGATCCTTCAGGTAGGTCGGTTTGATGCCACCGGGAACGGAATGCCAGCCGTGGAGGAAGAGGATTTTCAAGATCATCTCTTCTTCGGTTTGGCTGCTATTTGCTGAAAGACTTGATCGAGGTCAACATCGTCTAAGTCAGCTAATGCCTTGAAGACTTCCGGTCTTTGACAGACTCGCTTGCGAATCATTTCCGGCACCTTGTCAGCCAGCAGCAGCAACTCTTCTTCGTTGCCGTTGAGTTCCGCAGCCAGTTTGTGGATCAGCCGCTCCGATGGGGCGTGACCCTCTTCGAGCTTGTGATTCTCGATCTTCGAGATGTACGTGAAACCCACGCCAACCTTCGCTGCGAGTTCTCTCAGCGTAAGCCGCTTTGCCTGACGGAGTTCACGTACTTTTTCGCCGAAGGTCATGCCGTTCGCCTGCTTGTTTGTCTGGTCTCGAAATCGTAAACTGGTTGCACTTTTGAGTCAACACGGAGGGCACGAGAGTGGCATCGTCTTGTCAGAGCGGGTGGAATCATGAAGCTTGGAATTGCGACGTGCGGCAAGATCGCAAAAGCGATGGTTGGGGAAGGTACGCCATTTCCAAGCCGCAGCATCAAAGAGCTTGAACAGTTTCTTCATGAACACGACATCGACGAGCAGTACCGGAGCAACGACTCCAAACACAAAATGGCATGTCGAGCGGTGAACAGCCTCGACACCTGCGACGAAGCCGACGATCAGCTTCACGAGACGCTTACTGGCATCCTTGAAACCCTTGTTGGATCGAAAACTTTCAGTGACTTCCGAGGGAATCTGAATTCCTCCGATCAGCAGGAAGGTGTCGAGTATCTGAACGAGGCACTTTCAAAACACGGAATGGAGATTCGACTCGACGACGATGGGGAAGCGTCACTTTGTTTCAGCAATGAAGTGCCTCTGTCAAAAGGTGCCGCTTCAGTATCCGCCAAGCAGAAGTTCGTGTTTCAGCCGAGAGTATTCCGTCCCGAAGCGGTCGCTTTAGAAACAGATTCCAACCTCGTTTCCGTAATGATGCCGTTTGAGGCGAAGTTCAATCCGGTTCTTGTATCCATTCGTGAGGCATGTGAGAGCGTCGAACTGAATTGCGTTCGAGCCGATGATATCTGGAAAGAAACGGCCATTATCGACGAGATCTTCTCGCTAATCTGCCGATCCGGCGTCGTGGTCTGCGATCTGACAGACCGTAACCCAAATGTCCTATACGAAATGGGAATTGCTCAGACTCTTGGCAAGCCCGTTGTGATGATCACGCAACAAGACTCGGATATCCCGTTCGACGTGAAGCATCACCGATACTTAAAGTATCTCAACAACGATCAGGGGCGAGACGAGATGCGAGATGCGTTAGCAAAACGGCTTGAAACAATCTGGCATCAGGAGTTCGGCGAAGACGAGGGTTGATGGCGGCAGGTACATTGATCGTTTGTACGCCATCTTGCAGCAAAGATCATATACGGTATCGGAATCATCAAAGATGCCCAA
This sequence comes from Planctomycetota bacterium, assembly GCA_038040225.1. Classification (GTDB taxonomy): domain Bacteria; phylum Planctomycetota; class Planctomycetia; order Planctomycetales; family Planctomycetaceae; genus Schlesneria. Next base: position 56,714 of record JBBPIS010000033.1, on the reverse strand, counting down.
AGCGAAGATCACAACCACAAGTGCCGACTCAGCAGTTGTTGAGCCGTTTGAGCTTCGCTCAGGTAGCACCACACGGCTGGTGTTCAAGCCTCTAGTCGTCAACAACAAGGCCGATGAGTCAAAGCCGGTTAAAGGAGAACTTGTCTGGCAGCGGAGAGGGCAATCTCAGCGAGATGACGAATGGGAGGACGAGAGCAATTTCAAGCTTTCGCAAATGACCGCTGGCTCCGGCGTCAAGCTCGAACTGCGAACTGATGAACTATACCTCCTCACTCAAATCGTTCGTGGACTTTATGGGGTATTCTGGAAAGGCGGAAATCGCCTACCTCGCAATGGCGATGAGTTTGAGCTTGCTGACTATGCAAAGGCGGCAAAGACGCTCGACGCTCTTGGCAATGCTGCTGACCTGCTCAAGCTGATCGCTGAGGACGGCTTCGTTAGCTTGGTTCAGCTACTCGCAAGACAAGAGAATTCTTCTGAGGTCATTCAAGCTCTCACTGGGCTTAACTTGTCGGAGCTAGCGGAGATCAACTCGCTTGCTGGTATCGGGCTTCTCAAAAAGGCACTCAATACTTGGCAAAGTAACTCCGCAAACTCGGATGAGGAGTTTTGGCAGAAGACACTGAGCGAGCATTCCTTTGTACTTTCACAAGTCTTTTCGTCTCCTGTTGTCGTCATCGGCGAAAAGGCCCATGTTGGTGGAAAGAACATTCAGAACAAGGGTGGCAAACAGACGGATTTCCTGCTGAAGAATTCCCTGACCGACCATGTGCTGATCATAGAGATCAAGACCCCCTCGACCGATTTGCTCGAATCGAAGGAGTATCGCCAGAACGTCTTTGCTCCATCCAAAGAACTTGGTGGTGCGATTACTCAGATTGCAACATACAAACAGAAGCTCAGCAAAGAGTTCGACAGCCTTCGAGCAGAAACTCAAGACACGACCGGCGAGCCGATTCGTCTTGCCGATCCAATGTGCTTGATCGTGATAGGAAGTACCACCCAACTCGACACCCCGCCGAAGCGGGACTCATTTGAATTGTTTCGCAGAGGGCTGAGCAACACTGAAATCATCACGTTCGACGAACTGTTCGGGAAAGTCGAAGTGCTTTTGAACTTGCTCCAAGGACAGGCATAGACACGACAATGGCGAACGGAACCACGACAAGATCAGAAACGGTCTCTCAATCCGAGATCAACGGCATTCTCTGGAAGGCGTGCGATACGTTCCGGGGATCGGTTGATCCTTCGGAATACAAGAACTACATCCTCGTGATGCTGTTCGTGAAGTACATCTCCGATGTCTGGCAGGAGCACTACGACAAGGTGAAGGCCGAGTTTGGTGAGGATGAGGAACGACTCCTGCGACGACTCAAGCGGGAGCGATTCGTGCTGCCGCCGTCCTGCACGTTTCAGGCGTTGTACGAGCAGCGGAATGCGGCCAATGTTGGCGAGATCATCAACACCGCTCTGGACGCCATTGAGGACTCCAACAAGGAGAAGCTCGAAGGGGTGTTCCGCAACATCGACTTCAATTCGGAAGCCAGCCTCGGGCAGACGAAGGAGCGGAACAACCGGCTCAAGTCGTTGCTGGAAGACTTCAGCGATCCCCGGCTCGATCTGCGGCCCAGCCGGGTCGGGACGATGGATGTCATCGGGGACGCCTACGAGTACCTGATCGGCAAGTTCGCCGCCGGGGCGGGGAAGAAGGCGGGGGAGTTCTACACTCCCCCCGAAGTCTCGCTGCTGGTCGCTCGGCTGGTCGATCCGCAACCGGGGGAGCGTATCAGCGATCCGACGTGCGGGTCGGGGTCGCTGCTGATCAAGTGCGGCCAGCAGGTCGGCTCGAAGGACTTTTCGCTCTATGGTCAGGAGAACAACGGCTCGACGTGGGCGTTGGCCAAGATGAACATGTTCCTCCATGCGATGGACAATGCCCGCATCGAATGGGGAGACACGATCCGCAATCCAAAGCTGCTCTCCGACGACCGGCTGATGAAGTTTGAAGTGGTCGTCGCCAATCCGCCGTTCTCGCTCGACAAGTGGGGACAGGATGAAGCGGCAGCCGATCATTACAACCGGTTTCATCGAGGCATACCTCCTAAAAGCAAGGGGGACTTCGCCTTCATCTCGCACATGATCGAAACGATCACCGAGACCAGCGGACGGGTCGGCGTGGTCGTGCCGCATGGCGTGCTGTTCCGAGGATCGAGTGAAGGTCAGATACGGCAGAAGCTCATCGAAGAGAACCTGCTCGATGCGGTTGTCGGATTGCCTGCGAACCTGTTCTTCGGCACGGGGATTCCCGCCGCCATTCTGGTCTTCCGCAAGCAGAAGCCCGACCGTTCGGTCGTGTTCATCGACGCCAGCCGTGAGTACGAGGATGACAAAAACCAAAGTCGATTGACCGGAGAGCACATCGAGAAAATCGTCGCCACGTACAAAGCCCGGAAGAACGTGGACAGGTACGCCTATGTTGCCGACTTCGACGAGATCAAAGAGAACGACTTCAACCTGAACATTCCCCGGTACGTGGACACGTTCGAGGAAGAAGGGGAAATCGACATCCGAGTGGTGCAGGACGAGATTGACGAACTCGATACGGAGTTGGCCCAAGTCCAACAGCAGATGAGCGGGTATCTGAAGGAGTTGGACTTCTGATGACCGTTAACGGACTTCCAAAGAATTGGAAACGGCTTTCTCTGGGTGGTCTGTGTGACCGCATTGGAGTGGGGCTTGCGATGGGAATAACGCAGCATTATTCCGATTCGGGAACCATGTTGCTCCGCAATCAGAACATACGGCCCGACAGATTCGACGACCGAGAGATCCTTTACCTGAGCGAGTCGTTTTCCTCGACCCAAGCGAACAAAAAGCTTCGACCGAATGATGTAATCACGGTGCGAACAGGGGCAAAGATCGGAGATACATGTGTTGTCCCGGCTAAGTATGCTGGTTCACTCACATTCACAACCCTGATCGCAAGCCCAAAGAGTGAAGCTCTTTGTTCAGAATACCTTTCTTTTTACGTCAACTCACATTTTGGAAGAGCCGAGGTCAATCGGCTGATGGCTGGTGGAGGAAAGGGAAATCTCAATTCAGGCGAACTCAAAAAGTTTCAACTACTGATTCCGCCGTACCCTGAACAAGTCAAGATCGCCACCATTCTTTCGACGTGGGATCTGGCGATTGAGTTGACCGAGAAGCTGATCGCCGCCAAGCAGAAACGCAAACAAGCCTTCATGCAGCAGCTTCTCAGCGGCAAGGTGCGGTTTGCGGGCTTTACCGAGAAATGGAAGTCGATCAAGGCGGGCGAAATCTTTAAGCCAGTGTCCGACAAGAGCCACCCTGACGAGCGGGTTCTGTCCGTTACTCAGGACATGGGCGTTGTTTATCGTGATGAGATGGAACGCAAGATCGGCATGAATATGGACACCACGGGCAGTTACAAGCTCGTGGAACCCGGTGACTTTGTGATTAGCCTGAGATCGTTTCAGGGAGGTCTTGAAATGTCACGAGTCCGTGGAATCGTAAGTCCAGCTTATCACGTGATTCGTCCCGTCATCGAAATCGACTTTGATTTCTTTCGGCACTTCTTCAAGTCGTATGAATTTGTTGGACGTTTGGCAGTTGCTGTGATCGGTATTCGAGATGGCAAGCAGATCAACTACGAAGACTTTGGCTTTCTGAAATTTCGATTTCCACCGATTGAAGAGCAGCGAGCGATTAGTGGCGTATTGTCTGCTGCTGAGCGAGAGCTTGGTGTGTTGCACGAAAAAGTGTCGGTGCTCAAGCGGCAGAAGAACGGACTCATGCAACAGCTTCTAACTGGCAAGGTCCGAGTCAATGTGGACACCGAAACGGTGAAGGGGTGACACATGGCTGTCTCGGAGTTCCTCGAAGATCTGGTCTCGCACCTGCCTGCGTTACAACTTTTGCAACAGGTCGGCTACCAGTACCTCACGCCAACCGAGGCGTTGGATCTTCGGGGCGGCAGACGCAGCAAAGTCGTGCTGGAGCCGATCCTCATCGAGCAACTCCGCAAGCTCAACCAGATCACGTTCAAAGGGCAGACGCACGACTTCACCGAGTCGAATCTCAAGAATGCCGTCGATGCCCTGACAACCATCCCGTTCGATGGCTTGGTGAAGACGAACGAGCAGGCATTCGACCTGCTGACGCTGGGGAAGTCAGAAGAGCAAACCATCGACGGGAACAAGCGAAGCTATACGATTCAGTTCCTCGATTGGGATCACCCAGAGAATAACGTCTACCACATCGCCGACGAGTTTGGGGTCGAAAAGACCGCATCGCATGAACTGCGAGAACCCGACCTCGTGCTGTTCGTCAACGGGATTCCGCTGGCGGTCATCGAGTGCAAACGGCCCGACGAACGGGATGCGGTCGAGGTTGGCATCAGCCAGCACCTTCGCAACCAGCGACAAGACGAAATCCCCGGCCTGTTCATCTACTCGCAACTGCTGCTGTCGATCTGCCAGAACCACGGGAAGTACGCCACTGCCGGGACGCCGAAGAAGTTCTGGTCTTCATGGAAAGAGGAACACGCCGACGACCTCGATGTGAAACTCGCCAAGCTGATCAATACGCCGCTGACGACGAAGCAGCGTGAGCGAATGGTCGAGAGCCGCAAACCAGCGGTCGTGGCGAAGATGCAGGAGCTTCTGGCGGCGGGTCAGCGGTTGCCGTCGTCGCAGGACCGATTGCTCTACTGCCTGCTTCGTCCCGAACGGCTGTTGGAGCTGGCCTACCGCTACATCCTCTTCGACAAGAACATCAAGAAGGTCGCCCGCTACCAGCAGTATTTCGCCATCGGCGAGACGCTTGCCAGAGTCACCAAGTCGAAGGGAGACGAGCAGCGACCGGGGGGCGTGATCTGGCACACGACCGGCAGCGGGAAGAGCCTGACGATGGTCATGCTGGCCAAGGCGTTGTCGCTGGAGCCGACGATCACAAATCCACGAGTGGTGATCGTAACGGATCGGATTGACCTCGACCGACAAATCTGGAAGACGTTCCTCGCCTGTCGCAAATCGGTCGAACGAGCCAACAGCGGCAAGCATCTCGTCGGGCTGGTGTCTCAGGGCAAGGCCGACATCATCACGACGATCATCGACAAGTTCGAAGCGGCAGCCTCGACGCACGACCTGCGTGATGAGGGAAGCAACGTGTTCGTGCTGGTCGATGAAAGCCATCGCAGTCAGTACGGGCTGGCACATGCCAAGATGAAGCAGGTCTTCCCGAACGCCTGCTACATCGGCTTCACTGGAACGCCACTGCTCAAGAAAGAGAAGAGCACCGCCACGAAGTTCGGCGGGTTCATCCACACCTACCCGATGCGTCAGGCTGTCGAAGACAAGGCGGTCACGCCGATCCTCTACGAAGGCCGGATGTCGGAACTGCACGGCGACCAGCAGGCCATCGACAAATGGTTCGAGCGAATCACGAAAGACTTGTCAAACGAGCAGAAAGCCGACTTGAAGAGAAAGTTTCGCCGGGAAGAGGAACTGACGAAGACTTCCGAGCGGCTGTACGAGATCGCTTTCGACATCACCACACATTTCTGTGAGAACTTCAAATGGACGAAGTTCAAAGGACAGTTCGCAGTCAGCAGCAAGGCGATGGCTCTCAAGTATCACAAGTTGTTCGAAGAGATCGGACGGGACCATCCCGAACGGAAGGTCTCGACCCGTGTCATCATCTCGGCCCCCGACACACGGGAAGACAACGAGACGATTGAAGAAGAAGATGTGCCAGAAATCCAGACGTTCTGGAAACAGATGATGGCCGAGTTTGGTTCGGAGAAGAAGTACCTCGAACAGATCATTGACGACTTTGAGAAGAGGCCCAACCCGGAAATCATAATCTGCGTGGACAAGCTGCTGACCGGATTTGATGCCCCCTGCAACACGGTGCTGTACATCGACAAGCGACTGAAGGATCACAGCGTTCTGCAAGCCATCGCCCGTGTGAACCGACTGTTTGATGGGAAGGACTTCGGACTGGTGGTCGATTACCGAGGCATCTTTGGAGCACTCGATGCGGCTGTGAAACAGTACGACGCTCTGAGTGATTTCGACGAAGATGATTTGAAAGGAACCTTCACTTCCGTCAACGAAGAGATTGCCAAGCTGAAGGAACGACACACGAACGTCTGGTCGGTCTTCAACGGCGTGCAGAACAAACAGGATTTGGAAGCCATGCAGCAGTGGCTCCGCCCTGAAGATGTCCGGCAGGACTTCTATGATGCGTTGAACGAGTTCTCAAAGACGCTGCAACTGTCGATGTCGTCGGCCAAGTTCCACGAGGATACGCCAACAGCGACCGTGCAGCGTTACGTCGATGACATGAAGTATTTCCGCAACCTGCGGGCGGCGGTCAAACAGCGGTACAACGAGGCCGTCGATTACAAGGAGTACGAAGATCAGATCCGCAACATGGTCGATAAGTACATCGGTGCAGACGAGGTGAAGCAGATCATTGAGCCAGTCAACATCTTCGAAGTAGGCAGCTTGGAAGAAGAACTGGCCGGGATCGAAGGGGCGGCAGCAAAAGCGGACTTCATCTCCTCACGAGTCAAGAAGACCTGTGTCGAGAAGATGGAGGAAGACCCGGTTCTCTACCAGAAGCTCTCGGAAGTCATCGACGAAGCGATTCAGGCATACCTCGACAAGCGACTGAGCGAGGAAGAGTATCTCCAGAAGATGCTCGACGTTTGGAATGAGGCGAAGGAACAGGGATCGTCCAAGGTTCCCGCCGAGTTGCGAAGCGACCCGGAGGCCAAGGCGTACTTCCGACTCTTTCAGGACGGGTTCGAGAAGGTCGCCGGTGAAGGCCGGGACGACATCGCCGGGATCGCAGCGGAGACGGCGTTGAAGGCAAGGAAAATCATTGAGGAGAAAAAGATTCGAGATTGGACGAACAACCGGGATGTTGAGAACGCCATGCTGAACGATCTCGACGACCTGATGTTCAGCGTGAAGGGCCGCTACGACTTGCCGCTGAAGGCTGAGGACATTGATGAGATCCTCGAAGCGATCATTCGGGTCACGAAGCGAAGGGAGACGCAACAGTGAGCGAGTCGATTGAACGAGTCGTTGCATCCTACTTGGGGACTGTGGAAGTCGATTGGGAGAAGTTGAAGCCGGTGATGTGCTTTGTAGTGTTGTGGAATCGCCTTGAAGTAAAACATGGTCATCATCTCACAATCAACAAACTCGAAACCAGTTCAGCGTCTGTAGCAGCAAAAGCCAGCTTTGACATATCACGATACAGCACACACATCGCCTATTTCCGACACCGGTATGGGCAGTCCCCACAGTTGCTATCCAGCCTACTTAGGACTGGAGAAGAACCCGTGGTCAAAAAACGAATTGACGGGCTGATTGCAGGCACACTGGCAACAGACAAAGACAATTTGGAAGCTCTGTTGATGATTCCCTATCGCATTCGAAACAATCTCTTTCACGGCAGGAAAGATACAGCCCACCTTTATGGACAATCCGAACTCTTCGGCCAAGTGAATCACGTGCTGTGCCTCTTTCATGTCGATCTGCCGTAAGGAACTGCCAATGCGAGAGATGTCGATTCCATACGGTCGGAAGCGGATCGAGTTCCAACTTGGGTACTCCGTCCGCAAGACGCTGGCGATTGATGTGCATCCCGATCTGTCCGTGATCGTCACGGCCCCCAAGAACACGGAAGATGCCGCCGTCGAACAAAAAATGCACAAGCGAGCCGCTTGGATTGTCCAGCAGCAGCAGTTCTTCGAGAATTATCTCCCCTCGATTCCACCCCGCCGCTATGTCAGCGGTGAGTCGCACCGGTACTTGGGGCGGCAGTATCGACTGCGGGTTCATGAGGGTGACAAAGAAGCAGTCCAAATGGCACGAGGTCAGATCAATGTCTTCCTGACCGATCCGTCCAAGAAGTCACGCATCAAGACACTCATGACGGGATGGTTCCGCCAGCGTGCCGAGATCGTCTTCCAAGAGTTGTTCGATGCGATGTTGACGAAGGCCGAACGCTACGGAATATCGGCAGCCACATTCGAGATCCGCCGCATGAAGAACCGTTGGGGAAGCTGCACCACCGAGGGGCACATCCTGTTGAATCCCGACCTGATCATCGCCCCAAAGATGTGCATCGAGTACGTGATAGTCCACGAGTTGTGCCACCTGAAAGAACACAACCACAGCCCCGGCTTCTACCGCCTGCTACAGGCCATGATGCCCGATTGGGTACAGCGACGTGAGCGGTTGAATGTGTGTGTGGTCGGTTGAACTCAGAAACCGCAGGAATCGAGTGCTCTATGACCGTCAAGACAATCAAAGTTGGAATCGAATCCGATGCCATCGAGAAATTCTCGAAGGTCTCGGCGGATCAGGCACTTGAGGAATTGATCTGGAACGCCATCGACGCAGAAGCATCGGTGATCGAGGTTGTGCTCCACCGCCAAGACCTCGAAGGGATCACTCGCATCATCATTAGAGATGATGGACATGGCATTTCAGTTGATGATGCTGAGAAGATATTTGGGAACATTGGCGGATCGCTCAAGCGGTTGAAACGTCGAAGCCCCAAACTTGACCGTCCCTATCACGGCAAGGAAGGAAAGGGAAGATACAAGGCGTTTTCGTTAGGGCGTCACGTCGAGTGGCATAGCCGTACTTTGACCAATGGGACTGTCTCTGCATTTTCTGTCGCACTGGACGCAAGCAATCTGAAGTCAGCAAAACTTGGCTCTCCAGTGCCATGCGAGGGACACCCCGGTTGCGACGTAGTAATTGACGACTTGCAGCAGGTGGTATCAGGTCTTGACAACGAAGCACGGCTGGCGAATATCGCTCATCGGCTCGCCCCTTACTTGATGGCAAATGCAGGCATCTGCATCGTATTCGATGGTGAAACTCTGGACATCGCAAGTGCGATAAGTCGCAACGAGCTTTTTACCGTGACGGATGAAGGGACTGACGAAGAATCGCCGCTAACATTTGACTTGCGTGTTCTTGAATGGAACAAGTCAAGGAAAGGTTCACTTTTTTGGTGCGACCGACATGGTGTCTGCCTTGACGAGACTCCTCTTGAGATTAAGGGAGTCCGCTTTCCATATAGTGCGTACATCCTTTCGGACAAGATCCCTGAATTGAACGAAAACGGATGCCTAGTTGCCGGTGATCTGAATCAGGAAGTTAGGCGTTTCAAGGAGCTTGCGAGAGGGCAGCTTCGAGATTATTTCCGTCAGCGACAGGCGGAGGAAGCCAAGCATGTGGCCGAACGGATTCGTAGAGAAGGTATTTATCCCTATTCTCATGTGCCAAAGACGCCCGTTGAGAAGGTGGAACAGCAGGTCTTTGACATTTGTGCAGCGACAGTTCATGAATTTCTGCCACAATTCGACACGGCAGACAAGAATTCTCGCCAGTTCACGTACAGATTGCTTCGTGAAGCCCTCGAAAGCAGCCCATCCAATCTCGGCCACATCCTAAAGGAAGTGCTGAAGCTTTCGGAGGAACAGCAAGAACATCTCGTCCACCTGCTTGGCAAGACAAGCCTTGGGGCGATTATTCATTCAGCGAAGACAGTTGGGGATCGACTGACTTTCATTAACGGGCTTGAACAAATCTTGCACGACAAGGCGATTCGCAAACACCTAAAAGAGCGTGTGCAACTTCATCGGATTCTTGTAGAGGAGCTATGGTTGTTTGGAGATGAGTACACGCTCGGCGGAGACGATGTTAGTTTGAAGACTGTGCTCGAAGAGCACCGGAATGTACTCGACCTACCGCCGCTGGATGCTCACGATTCCGATTCCGTGAAGGAACTCGACGACGTGCCGGATCTATTGTTGTGGCGGCAATACATTCGGGGCAATGGCGACCGGTTTGAACATCTTGTCATCGAACTCAAGCGACCCACGGTCAACATCTCGCAGACAGTGATTGGGCAGGTGAAGAGATACGCCAGCAAAGTACTTGCAAATAGGCATTTTGACAAAGACAAGACCCATTGGACTTTCATCGCCTTGAGTGACGGAATCGCCGCTGATGCAAAAGAGGATGTAGACCAACGGGATCGTGAGCCGGGACATGTGACAAGCGGAAATCACCACGACGTATGGGTACTTACGTGGTCGCAGGTGATTCAAGCTGCAAAAATCCGGTTGAATTGGATTCAGAGTCGTCTGGAATTCGAGGTTGCAGACAACTCAGAGGGAGTGAAGTACCTCCGAGATCGCTTTAGTCATCTTTTGCCAAAAGAGGCACAATGTGACTCGTCATCATCAACGGCAGATCCACGCTAAAATCGAAGACCATGACTTCCATTTCTTGACTTTCACACCCAATCCAAAGCCACGTAGCAGCCATCACAAGTGTCCTCACAATGTACATCAGACGGTTGTCGATCCAAAACTACCGCAACTTCGGGGAACCAGCGTTTGTTCTCCCATTGAAGCAATTCACCTTGATTCTAGGTGAGAACAATATCGGGAAAACAAATCTCCTCAACGCACTCTGTTTGCTGTTCGGCGGAGACCTCTCGGTTGCACAATCGAGAATTCTGGAACTCGACGATTTCAACTATGCTTCGGTCACGCAACTCCGCAGGCAGGTTGCTGATCCCACAATACCGGCTGACGGCATTTCATTTCCTGAAATCGCCATCGACGCTTGGCTAATTGGAATGAATGAGGATCAGGAAGCTGTCGTTGGCGACTGGTTCACTGACGCAACTTTCTCAGAAGCACGTATCACATACCGCTACTCCCTTCGTTCCGCTTTCAATACTTCCGACTGGATCACGTCTCAAAGGGAACTTCTTGGCCTTTCTTCAGCCAATCATCAATCTGCGGGAACAGGTGGCACTACTCAAAGCAATTCACCACAACAAGAATTATGGAGGCGTGTCGAATTCCCTATAGCCGAGTACCGCTATTCTCTCTACGGCGGCGGGAGACCTGCAAACGAATGTGATGCCCACGTTCTTCGTATGCTCAAAGTCGAGCTTCTTGATGCTCTTCGTGATGCCCGGCGAGAGCTTATTGCCAGCGGCGAAAACCGACTGCTCTTTCGCATTCTTCGGAAGAACCACGATTCGAAGTATGCTGATTTGAAGGCAAGCCTGATCGAACTCGAAGAGTGCGTCAAACGTAACGAAGCTCTCCGAGCAGTGAGAACCGAAGTAGGTAAGCTCTTGGAACGAGTCTCGCTAGCCACGTCGGTTGATGACAATACAATCGACTTCATTTTCTCATCGCCAGATGCGGTCGAACTGATCAAAAAGATTGGCATGGTCTATGGGACCAATCCAGTCAACGTGGCTCGAAACGGTCTTGGACGAAACAACCTGCTGTACATTTCATTGGTGCTCTCCCAGCTTGCGAAGCCATCTGATGCGGCTTCTATGAGCACTGACGCAGCCGCATTCTTTCGAGTGGTTGGGATTGAGGAACCAGAGGCACATCTTCATCCGCATTTGCAAGACCATCTTAGCCGCAACATCGAGGCGATTCGGGACGACCATGAAGATGGAATGCAACTGCTTCTGACATCCCACTCGACGCACATCGCCGCAAAGCTCAATCTTTCGCACTCGGTGATTCTGTTCAATGACTCAACGGGAACATTGCGAAGCCACTACATTCTTGAGGGAATTGACGAGACGAAGGAAAGCGACTCCATCCGCTTCCTCAGCCTGTATCTCGACGCCACCAAGTCTCGCATGTTCTTTGCCCGACGCCTCCTTCTGGTTGAGGGGATTGCCGAACAAACCCTGCTACCTCGCCTCTTTGAAAGACACTGCGGGTCAAGTTTGGAGCGACATGGTGCGACAGTGGTAAACGTAAATGGCGTGGCGTTCAGCCACTTCCTGAAGGTTGTAAGAAACGGCTTCTTTCTCAAGTGCGTCGTACTCACGGATCGAGATACCGGCACGAACTCGGAGAATCGAGCAACCGACCTCAAGGCAACGTATGAGGATGGGCAGGTCATCTCCGTGGAGATCACGAACGATTCGACCTTCGAGCGAGACTTGATTGCCGCAAACCGAAACGGAACCGGAAAGTCTTTGATACTGCAAGCATTGAAGATGACCCGACCGACACTCGGAAAACAGATCGAAACGACGACGGGAACTGGTGATCTCGATGTTGGAACATGCTTCTCCGCTATCGAACACTACAAGGCGGAATTCGCATTCAATCTCGCCGGTCTGCTGGATAAGGATGTGACCCAGCTTGAAATACCGCCCTATTTTGAAAGGGCATTCAGTTTCTTAGTGTGAAGAACAACGAGAGGCGGTACAGGACATGAAACCGAAAGTGGTCATCGCAGGACCGGGGGCTGGCAAGACCCACAACATGGTCAACGAGATCGTCTCCCGAATCCCAAGCCTGACTCCTCATCGCTACTTGGTTGCAATTACCTACACGAATGCCGCAGCGGACATGATCCGCACGAGGCTCCATCGTCACGCCAAGCCCGCACGCAATATATTCGTGGGAACGATCCACTCGTTTCTGAACAGATTCATCCTGTCGCCATTTGCATCAATGTTGGATGAAGTTCCCGAAGATCACATTTTCGTGTCCGTTGATGCGAGTGTTCCCACCAAGACCCGTTCGGGGAACAAACTGACTCCTCAGCAGATCAGTATGGCCAAGGCAAAGAAGTTGGAAGCACTAATCAAGAAGGGCATCATTCCGTATGAACGCATGGGCAGCATCGCTGCTTCACTCATCGAGATGAAGGAGATTCGTAGGCTTGTCGGGCACCGAATTCAGTATCTATTCGTTGATGAGTTTCAGGATGTCGATACAACGCAACATCGTGTGTTCGAAAGCCTCAGAAAAGAGAGGCGGACAGACATCTATGTTGTCGGAGATCCTGAGCAGTACATTTCGAGCTTCACTTACCGAATGAGAGGTATCAAGGCACCGGAGTACAGCAAAATCCCCTTCTTCCGATTCGCTGATCAGTCAGACCGAAGTGATCTGAATGATAATCACCGTTCTTGCGACGAGATCGTGGCTTTCACCAACCAGTTCCACGGGCATTTGACGCAGCAAGGAAAGCAGGGCACAAGAGGAAGTCGGCGAGTCGTGTTTCTGGCTGAGTGCAGTGTCGAGCAGATCATCAATCGGTTTAGGTTGTTGACCGATGAGTGGCATTCGGGCGATTCACCAATTTCTCGCCTGTATCTGAGTTATGCCAACAGTACGCTCGAAGACTGTCAGCATCGCTTCGGACTTGTGCCGGTGAGCAACAGTGGAGCATCCCATTCATCGTTGCTTGCGGAGGCGAATGAAGTAATTGCAAAGGCAATCGGAAAGAGTCAGCGTAGGGTGTGCAGTGAATTCGATCTCGACGTATTGACTTGGCGAAAGGTTGGACTTCGACTCTTGAAGAGCATCCGCAATGGCGAGGTTGCCACGCATGACGATTTGCTGAAGTTCTTGCGAAAGGAATTTCCCGAATCGACGGTAGGTGGCGACCAATCTGCATTGTCGGAACTTGTGGTGCTGATTGACATGGTTGTAGACGGAACGACGCAGACTGGCCGAGAGCGGGTGTCGTCCATTCACAAAGCCAAAGGACTCGAAGCTGATGCAGTTCTGGTTGTCGCAAAAACTCAGGCGGAGTTGCGTAAATGGTGTGAGACCGACAGCACGGTCAGGGCAACGGACGCAACAGATACGTGCCGCATCGGATTCGTCGCTTTTAGCCGGGCAAGAGAATCGCTGGTATTGGCGTGCTTGAGCGAAACTGATGACGAAACGAAGCAACTCCTTGTAGCCTTGGGAATCGGCATGTCTTAGACATGCTTCCCAAAGAGGATTTCCTTATGCCAGATCTTCCGTTCTGGGAAACATTTCCAAACTTTGCTGCCAAAGCAATTTCAGTGGAAATAGGCAGAAACATCCCGTGGCATACCCATGCTGCGTCGCCACAGTCATCGCAGACATTTTGCGTGTCGGCATTTGGGCCTCTCATTGAACATGTTGGCAAGGATGCAATTTGTCGCCAGCTTTCCGAGCACTACTTTCCAGATTGGACGAATGGCGAAGGCAGTTGGAAGATCCAACTGGAGTTCTCAGATCGACTTCTCCTGAACGAAATTATGGGAATGCCCAGTCAAATTGATGTGTTACTTGTCGGTCCAGACTCCGTCATCACGGTCGAATCGAAGCTGACGGTTGATGCACTCAATGGTCTTGGCTGTTGCAGCAAGGCGAACGACAATAGCTGCCGAGGCTACTATGGACCGGAATCCAACGCAGAAAGCCCCACCACATGGTGCGTGCTTGAGAGATGGAACGGGGGACGCTCACCTCGGTTGTACTGGACACTCGGACGTTCGTACTTCAAATCCGTGGTGTTTTCGCAGCAAGCATTTGGGAGTGAATGCCCCTTCAAAGGCCCACATTACCAGTTGATGCGAAACTTCCTCACGGCTGCGGCCTACGCACAGAAGAAAAAGAAGAAGCAGTTCGGGTCTCTCGTCATTTGCCCACATGCCTCAAGCAGGACACTGGTTGAACAGGTTAGAGATTTTCGAAGTGATATTCTTTTACCGCATTTTGCTGATTGTGTGTCACTCGCCTACTACGACGACTACATCTCTCTGCTGCTCAACTCAAACGACTTGCGTCTGGGCGAAATTGCAGAATTCCTCCAAGACCGAATGGATAATCAAGCTGAATAAGCGGTGCATCGTTACTTCCACACCTTTGATCGCAGCTTATTGGCAATATCGGATACGTCGGAATAGTCTCCGACGATTTCACGAAGATTGATGAAGCGGGCACCGTAAATCCCACCGGAGGAGGTTTTTTTGAAATCAGTCTCTAATGGGTTTCCACAAAAGAAGCGATGGCTACTGGCAATCTGGTAATCGCACTCGGTCTTGGCGTCTTTAATGATATCCCGGAGTTGCTGATCGTATTTCTGAGTTTGTTCCCCTTGTACGAGTTCCTTCAAAAGCTTTCCGTTATCCTGCAACGTGACATCGAAGACACTCTCGATTTTCCAAATCAGCCGCACCGCTTTTTCGGCGTAAACGCCCACGTAGGCATGTCGTGAGTAGCCACGATCTGAGCGTTGAAAGTAAATCCCATATTTTCTGTTGATCTCGATGCTGACGCCACAGGGAACGATCCGCATCAAGAATTTCGATTGGTCAGTCAGATTAGCGTCATTGCAGTATTCGATGTAATCTTGGACAAGAGCACACATCGTGGCTTCATGCTCCTTGAATCGGTCTTTCACGAGATCGCAGATACCTTCGTAGGTAATGTTCTTGAAGATGATGTCGTGGGAAACCTTTCGAAGACGGCGTCGGATGCTTTCAAGCTCCTCCTTTTCGAGCGGCTCTTTCGTGAGCAACAGAAGCAGCTTCTGCGATTCATTCGTGAATGTTTTGGCATGTTGTTCAAGTTGATGAGCGTCGTATGCTGCCTCAACTTTGGCTTCGAGCAAGATCTTGAAACTTCGTTGGATGATTGTCCCGTCTGGGACAGACTTTACTCCGGGTTTTTGCTGGTGAATTTCAATCCCAAGTTCGATGGATTCCCCGGTGATGTCACTGAGCACATTCGAAGCCACCATCGGTGAGTAGTCGTAAATTCGTGCAAGCAACTGAAGGGTGTTGTTCGTCACCGTATTCTCAATTGACGAATACCGTTGAAAATAGTGAATCTTGGACATCAGATGCCTTTGACTTGGCGGCGACTAGCATTCACAAGACCAGCAGGATACCAGTACGGCTTCCTCAGTCCAGCGGCGGCTACCACTCGACATTCTTCATCCGCTCCTCGTTGAAGCCACCCAGCCCTTCAAGCAACCAGCAAGGCGTGAATGACGACACTCACCGTCGATGTGCAGCACGTTTTTGCAGCCGTTGTGCTGTCGGCTCGCAACGGAGAGCTTGGGCCAAAAAACCGCTCTCGTCCGACGACACGGTGTTGTCAGCAGTGCTGGCCGTTCAGTTGAAAACAGTGTTTGCGGTTTACGGTGGCAAGGTCGGCATGGACGAATGAGAATGATGTGCAGGTCAAGTGACCGTTGGCTTGTGATTACCGTATCTCTTGAAAGGAGACTGTTCGATGGCAACTTTCATCGCCACCATCAAGTTCACTCAGCAAGGCATCAAAGGCATCGACGAAAGCACGAAGCGTGCAGCGGCCCTCAAAGCGGCTGCCAAGAAGCTGGGTGCCAAGGTCACGAACCTCTACTGGACGTTGGGAGAGTACGACGGGCTACTGATTCTCGAAGCCCCGGACGATGAGACGGCCATGACCGTACTCTTGCACTTGGCTTCGCTGGGCAATGTCCACACGACGACCGTGCGGGCCTTCACCGCCGCAGAGATGGACAAGATCGTAGCCAAGGTGCATGCGGACTGAAGGGCAAGGACTGGAGTGAACTCAATTTGGCGATGAAAAAGCGACTTCGCATGGAAGCGAAAAAAGGATGAGCGACAACACCGTCACTCCCGGCCCTACGCCGAACACCGTCCGCAGTGCCGATGGCAAAGTCCTGACTGCACCAGAAGGCTGGATTCTTCTTCCACCCGGTGATGCCGCCCTGACACGCCGGGTAAAGGCGGCTGGCGATCATTGGGTCGTCGCCGAAAAGAAGGGCCGCAAGGTCTTCTCAAGAGGTGTCTGGGCACCAGCAGCGACCATTGATCGGATTCGGGCGGAACTCGAAGCAGAGCGATCCACAGAGAGCTTTGCCAAACGAAAAGTGGCCGATGCTAAACGCCGTGAAACGGTCCAAGCAGAATACGTCGAAGACTTCACTGGAGCAGTCCTCACGTTCCTCGCCTTTCATCGGAGCCACTCCGATCTTGCTCACCGTCTCGCTCGTGTTGTGGCCGATCATGCGACGCCGGTTGGAAGTGGAACTGTGGCCCGAACGAAACGCATCCCGGTTGAGGAACGGGCTGAAGCCGCCGTCATTGCGTGGATGCGGCACCAGACGACCGCCTACGATTCAATGCCCATTCCACGAGTCAAAGGCAAGCGACGAGAAGTGAGACGAATGCTGGCCCGGCGATCTCTCGAATTACTGGAGAGCTATCGTCGTGGAGCGGTGTCTCCTGAACAGTGTCCGCTCCAACTGGCATTGCTGAGTGATGGTGCTGGATGAGAGGTTGAACCGGCCTCATGGCTTGATCGGGATCATCTTCTGATTCTCTCGTTCGCCACGAATCAACTTCGTGCCCTCTCCCGTCAGTCGCATGTACCAATCAGACGGCAGGCCGTCGTAGGTCTCCGGCTCCCACAGAGCAGGTAGCATCAGGTTTCGAGAAGCTCAGCAGGACGATTTCAGGGTATGGAGCGGCGATTTCGTTGCAGAGAAAGTGAGTGCGTGTACCCCACATTGACATTCCCGACACGGAGGCTTAGATGTGCCCACGTCGAAAAACTCCGAGGGACAATTGCCATGATCGTCACAGAAATCTTCAGCTTGCAACAAGGCACACCTTGCCTGTTGCCGCTGTTTGCCGACCCCGTTCAAGCTGGCTTCCCGTCGCCCGCAGATGACCACTTGGAAGAAATGCTTGACCTCAACGAGCATCTCATCAAGAACCCTCCAGCCACGTTCATGGTGCGGGTCCGTGGGGACTCGATGGTTGACGTAGGGATACAGTCGGGCGATTTGCTGGTGGTGGATAAGTCGCTCGATGCAACTGATGGCGACATCGTGATTGCTGTGGTTGATGGTCATTTCACCGTGAAACGGTTTCGCCGCTCAGGCCGAACCCTACAACTTGTCGCCGAGAACTCATCGCATTCGCCCATCGTCATCAATTCAGAAACCAATGTGGAAATTTGGGGTGTCGTGATCCATGTCATCCATTCCCCTCGTAGCTCTCGTTGATTGCAATTCGTTTTACGCAAGCTGCGAACAAGTCTTCAGACCAGACTTGCTGGGCAAGCCCGTCATCGTCCTGTCCAACAATGACGGTTGCGTTGTCGCTCGCTCCGCAGAGGCTAAGGCGATTGGCATCGAGATGGGTGTGCCGCTGTTTCAAATCAAGAAACAGGTCTCACAACACAGGGTTGCTGTGTTCTCATCGAACTACACCCTTTACGGCGACATGTCCCACAGAGTGATGCAAGTTCTGGGACAGTTCACACCCGACGTGGAAACGTATTCAATTGACGAATCTTTTTTGATGTTGCCTGACTGTGAGCCAACCGGTTTCGCAGCCAACATCAAGAAGACCGTCAAGCAGTGGACGGGCATCCCCGTTTCAGTGGGCATTTCCAGCACCAAGACTTTGGCGAAGCTGGCGAACCGACTCGCCAAGAAACTCACAAGCGGTGTCTGTGTTCTCACTCCAGATGATTCGATCTTGCAGAACATTGATGTTGGTGATGTGTGGGGCATCGGATCAGCGTCCGCCAAGAAGCTTCACACAGCAAATATCAAAACGGTTGCTGCCCTGCGTGATGCCGACGATGCTTGGGTTCTGAAAAACCTATTCATCGTCGGCCTGAAGCTGGTGCATGAACTGCGAGGAACAGCCTGCTTACCTTTGGAAATGGTACGTGAGCCAAAGAAGGGCATGTGTGTCTCACGGTCCTTTGGACAACCAATCACGACGCTGGGCGAATTGAAACAAGCAGTTGCCACGTTCGCTGTGAAAATTGGTGAGAAGCTTCGTTCACAACATTCGTTGGCTGCGGTGATGAGCGTGTTCTTCAACACCAATCATTTCTCAAATGATCCGCAGTGCCACAGACATGGAGCCATCCGTCTGTTGGTGCCATCAGCGGCGGGAAGTGAACTGATTCACTGGACGACGGCAGTGACAGAGAAGCTGTTCCGAGAAGGCTACCGTTACAAGAAAGCTGGCGTGATTGTCTCTGAGATTGTGTCAGACTCTGCACGCCAGAGAAACTTGTTCTACCAGCCAGACACGGTTCGAGACGACCGGGTGTCATCTGTGATGGACAGCATCAATCGAGAGTTTGGCCGGCGAACCGTTCTGTTTGCGGCGGAAGGCTTGAAGACGCCGTGGGCCGCTCGGTTTGATTCACGCTCACCTCGGTACACAACTCGATGGAATGAATTGCCAGAGGTTGGCTAGGAACGTGTGGCTCATGACGATCAGCCTTCAGTCCTGATGAACTGGTTGAACGCCTCCGGCTTCTCAAGAGCTAACTTCTTGATCTTCGCTCCAAGCTGGCAAAGAGCCTCGTGGTATTCTTCCGAAAGATGATCTCGGCTGTAGTGGTGGCCATATTCGTGAAGTAGAAGTCGATCAACTTCTTCGTTCGCTCCGTGGTCGAACCAGCCATAGCCGAGTCGAAGAACATTGAAGTCGAGTCTTCCGGGGCCGTAGCAGGCCGCAAAACAGTTGGTCGTGCTGACGACCGTCACGGTGACATCGACACCCATCAACTCACGGCCAAGGAACTTGGCGTAGGCAACGATGTTCCTGACACCATCGGTCCATTGACTCTCGGGAATGATGGTAACAGGCTTGGCATTCGGGTCTTGGCTGTAAGGCTTAGGAGAGGGGCACAACCTCCCGGCAGGCTGAATGGCGTCGGCTTCCTTGGCCTTCTTCCATTCCTCCTTGTTGAGCATCGAGCCATAGACGAGGGTGCCGCCCTTCGATACCCATGTCTTGTTAGCCTCGGGGTCGGTCGGATCATAGGCCGCACGCTTCTCACCGAATCGAAGGTCGAGCACTTTCTTGATGGCGTCTGATGTGCAATTGGAATCAGAACTTGCCTGACGAACCCACACTTCATTGGCATCTTGTTCGGTCAGTCGGTCGTACATCTCGTTCAGCACGGTGGTCCGCACGGCCCGCAGGTAGGCAGGTCGCACGTTGTCCCGATCTCGATTGAGGGGAACTTTCTGACCGATGCTTACATGCCACTTGTCGTCGCTTTCGACGATTGGCAAACCCATCTCGTACAGACACGGAGTCTCGCCGGGCAAAGCCTCATGAATGCTCACGGTGGTCTTGCGGACCCGCATTCGCATCACGCCTTGCTCGTCGGCCACCGGTGTTTCCAAGCTCGTCTCAAATGAATGAGTGGGCGTGCGAGAGGCGAGACGTTCGCCATTGAGAGTCACGACAACTGATTCGGGGAGTAACAGCGACCGGAGGTAATCGAGGACGCCCGGATGCTCTTCTCTCGTCATCCTGATGCGACCTTGAAAGACCGAACCACGTTCACGCTTTTGTCGTGGCTTCTCAATGCGGCCTTCGTTCGGATCGAAGAACACCGTGCCCTTCGTCGTTGAGATGCTGGCACTTTCGCAAACCGCAAGAACGAGCTTCTCGCCAAAGTTGTACTGGCCTCGTTGCTCGGGGTTTGATCGCTTGTAGCT
Source organism: Planctomycetota bacterium (assembly GCA_038040225.1). Taxonomy (GTDB): domain Bacteria; phylum Planctomycetota; class Planctomycetia; order Planctomycetales; family Planctomycetaceae; genus Schlesneria. The sequence continues at coordinate 36,336 of JBBPIS010000033.1, read as the reverse complement.
TTCCGCAAAGAGAGTGTAGGCGTGGCCCAGATCTCGGAAACCTTCGGGGCTGTCGTCTTCAACGGTGAGATCAGCCATCGGACGACCGGGAACCAAGTTCAACGTCACCTCAATGCGGGTGACGCCCACTTCGTCGAGGGCGTTCTGGATCAACTCGCCCACCAGTCGGCCTTTGCCATGTTGCTCGGCCTGCTTGCCGAGTCCACTGCGATCAACATCGAACCACTGCTTGGTCATGAATGTCTCCTGTCAACGACAGCATTGTACTTCACTTGCTCAAGCGGGTGTCTTGCGAAGGTCATGTGAAACCCTCTGATGCTTCGTGTTTTCGATGGGCCGAAACCCATCGTTGCCTGACGCCACCCATCCCTGCTTGGCAAGTTGGTCTCCAACGTATTGAGCGAGCCGCTGCCGCCGACTCTTCACCGTCCGCTTGAACCCGGAGTCGGACGGGAACAGCTTCGACATCACGATTTTGACGCAGCCATCTTCCTGTCGTCGAATGCGTTCATCCATTTTACCGCCAAGGATCAGTACACCGACTTCCTCGGCGATGGCCTTGATCGACATCCGGGGTGCCATTGGCTCCAGTTGCCGATGTCCCTCTTTGACAATGCAGGCCGTCTGCTCATCGAGGTTCACTTCCCAGTGCTGAAGTTCAGCACGAGTCGATCCATTCACCGTTCCACCATGTCGTTCAATAGTGAACGTGAGGACCGGCGAATTCCATTGGACATTCTCCATGCGGCCCAACAACTTGTATGCCTCCATGCCACCTTCGGCATTGCCCTTCAGTCGCTCCCAGCACTCAGCAAGAGCGTGATTGACGTTGATGTCCTCTGGGACTGGGCCGGTTGGCATTACCGCCAACAATTCTTGAAGTGCTTTCATTTCAGTTGTCCTCCCTTAGTGCTTGCCAGACCCTTCCGTTCGATCCCACGCTCGCCAGAGGGCCATTCACATTTCTTAATCGCCATGTGGAGCCAACGACTTTCGACAACCCTCGATTCGGCTGCGGAACGCCGAGCAGGATCTCCCCTTCTTTGGCAGACTCTTGCTCACTCCATTCGGAATACTGGGAGCAGGCTTCTTCGTAGTCCAATGGTTGCTTCGCCTGTGCCACTTCGCTGTTCTTGATCAATAACATTTCACGACTCCTTTCGAGTTGAATTACAAAAGTTGTAATGGCGGGGCCGAAGTGCGAAGAACTCCTCCGATTCGGCCTCGCCGCATTCTCAATGTCAGAATCCACACTTCTGCCACTCGATCTTTGGAGTTGGCTGTGACTTCGGTTTTCTCGAAAACCTTGGCTGTGACCGTGTCCGCCGAGGTGGTCGTGGTTCAAAGAAAAGCTTGCTCCGGCCCGTATTGTTGTGGCACTGGCGGATCACGATCCTTTCCGGGAAACGCTCGAACACCCAGCGAGCCAAAATCCTGCCCCTTCGTTGCAATTCGTCGAATATGCCCTGCCTGTCGAGGTCATTGGGAATCGTGCAGAGGTAGCCACCTTGTTGCATCAATTTCAGAACTTCGTGCGGCTGTGTCGAAGTCGGAAGCGAAATTCGAGATATCCCAATAAGGTCGAGTTCATCAAGAACTCGGGGACGATCACGTTCCAGTTCAGTCCTCTCGATGAGACTCCTGAGTTCGTCAGTCGGCACGTCATCAGAGATGGCGGTCACATCGACGCCAAGCTCCTGCAATCTGGCAACATGTGTTCGCCGCAACGCACGCTGACGCCGCATCTCGACCATCGGTTGCCAGATCACCGAATACACTTGGTGAGCCACAGCAGCCTCACTGGCAGCATAGTCTGTCATCTGCTTGAGCCAGTCACGATGACATCGGTCCCGTTCTGCAAATCCCTTTGAGGTGAGAGAGTGCTTGAGCCGTGTCGCCAGTCCAGTCTGACCGGCTACCACCAAGGCCACATGGATTCGTCTTCGATTGAGTAGGGTCGGTTTGCAATCCTTGCCACTTCGACCACATGCCCGAAGCATCTTGGACCAGACTCCGGGACGAATCTCGACATCGCAGGCGTGAAACCCGTCATACGACCCGACCCAGTAGGCAGTCTGAAAATACTGGATGATTGGGGTCCGCTCATCACCCTTGAGCTTGTAACCGAGCAGTTCCCATCGGCTCGGACTGAACCAGCGGCTTCTCTCATACTGGGCTTGGGCGGAAGCCCGTGTCTGATGCTCCGACCGAGCATCGTTATACCGCTGCCGTAAGGCGATCAAATGTTCTTTCGCCGGTGCCTTTTCGCCGTTGTTGATCAATGACATTTCTCGATTCCTTTCGAGTTGAATACAAAAGTTGTTTTGGGGAGGGCCACACCAAAGGAAGCTCCTGATGCGGCCCGCTCCGAGTTTCTCGCTTACTGGTCGCATTTGTCTCCATGCGAGTTCGTCGTACTGATCGAAAGGCTGGAGAAGAACATATTGAGCCGCCCCAAACACTCAGGGCCAATTCCTCTGGCTCGTGACACCTCATCAGTCAGACCCTTGCCGCAGCAACAACAGTTGTCCTTGTTCTTTTCCATCACAAAAAAGGGATCAATGGCAAAAAAGCCCGCCATTTCCACCAGTGCCGTCGCTGCCTCAATGCTGAGAGTCTCGTTACGCATCCAGCAAAGTTTTCTAACATCGCTCGTCACTAGGACGGTTAGCCACTTCGCAGACTTTCGGTCGTCGAATCTGCGAAGACACTCAATGACGATTCCCCTCTGATCGACGGTCACGATGCCGCCCTCGTGACGTGTCGTCGGCTTGACCACCATTACGAAATCATCGTGAGGCAATCTCAGTGCAAGTGACGGGCGACGAGCATAAGTTTTGCCCTCGCTTGCTGACCCGAAAAACGCCATGCAAATGTCCCGGAGAACGAGGATGTCATCGCTCTTCAGCAACTCGTCGAGGTCGCTTTGGATTCGGTGCGGCTCACCAATCCCCGTGCCGCAGTCAGGGTCTCTTATTGTCGTCGTCATTTCTCGCCTCCTTGCGAGGTTGTTTCCAAAAGTTGTAATGGCGGTGCCGCAGAGCGAGGAACGCCCTCGATGCGGCCCAGCCAATGTCTCGACCCTTCACTACTCCGCAAGTTTGTGGCGAGTCCTCGCTATGCGGAGGCACCGCAGCGACTCAAGGTGCGGCATTGCTAGCCCTTGCTCGACGGCATGTCGCAACAGGACCAAATCCACCGCTGAAATGTCGAAAAGCCCCCAAGCGGATTGTGCAATCTTTTTTGCTATACGAGGCAATTCGCATTTCTGGTTGAATTGCATGACGAGGAAATACCCATGACCAATCGACGTAAACATCTCATTCTCCCAAATACAATTACTTTGCATCCATCACCGAAGCACCACCACGCAGAGGGTGAGGAGCTTTGTGATGTCTGGCTGAAATCTTCCCCTGTGCTGGGAAAGGCAGTCTGGCTCAGAGGTGCCGACCATCACGCAACAAGCGGAGGTCAGCGGACGCCGGTTAGCATTACAGTGCAGATTGGCGTGCCAGTTATTAAGAAGTAACTGAAGCGTAGTCGTCAGTTGAGCAGGCAATATATCACATTCACATGAATACGTCAAATCTTTTGCGACAAAAATCGGCTGCCACACTACTACATATATTGTAGTTGTCGTATTCACGGATAAATGCGACAATACGCCTAACTTCCATAGTTACTTCGCAGTGCGGTCGATCTCACGATCCCGCTCCTGTCTTTCCGGCTCATCTTGGGCCATTCCCGCTCGTTTCCACGGTAAATTTGTTTCCGTGTTGTTCAGCAGGCAGAAACTTTAGAACTGAAACACAGTGTCGGACTAACTAGATGACTGCGACTGCAAAACATATAAGACGTGTGAATCGAACAGGAACGCAAACACCAACTGAAGCGACTGCCACACAACAGTTGCAGAAACGGTTGTATTTCGGAGTCGGGCAGAAGTTCTTAGGGTTTGCGGTCGCCGACGAAGAACTACAAGAAGACGGATCTTGGAAGAAAGTCGGCAAAGATGGGTTTCGTTACTGGAATGTTCCGACAGAAGAAAAGCCGCTACGCAGATGGCACCCGGTTCATGATCACCTCAAAGGTCTGCATCGAGGTGTGGTCGCCGTCAGTAGTTCCCACGTGCCATTTGTCGCACCGGACTTTGACCGGCACAGTGCGAGTGTTGATCCCAAGGATCATATCTGGCGTGTGTTGAAGGCAGGTCGTCTTCTAAGAAAACATTTCCCTCACTTCTGTTGGATCGCAGAAGTGAATCCCCGGAATGGGTCCATGAAGTTCTTCGGTTTCAGCTATGTCCCCATCCCAATCTCTGAAGCCGAAGAGATCGCAAAACAGATTCACGAGATGCTCATGCAGCATGGATGTGCGGCGGTCAATCACCGGGGGAAGCGGGATGTCGAAGTCTTCCCGCACAACTGCGGCCAAGTCGGTCTGCCGATGCGGACAGACAAGGTGACGGTGGTTTCTTCTGGTGTTTTGGCGAAGTGTGTTCGCAAGAAGAAGCTTGAGAAGGACGGCCCGCTGGTGAAGTTCGAGACGTACTCAGCGTTGTCTTTTCTGCGGGAGATCAAACAGCGGGGCTCCTATGACGAGGACTCCTTGTTGCGGGAACTCAAGAAGGGGTGTGCAAATCTTCCGTTCGTGCCTGCTGCATCTGGGATATCACTGCCAGTGATCTACGAGAGTTCAATGTCGCCGATTCAGTCAGAAGTAGCCCCAGTGGCATCCAATGTCCCGAAGGCAAACGGTGACTACCGAGACGAAGCGAACTCATACAAGAGGCAACAGGATGCCTTGTTGGAGTTGTGCCGCAGGTTACGTCGAGTGGCGACAATCGAAGAGGGACTGCAATTCATCCGAGTCAACATGTTGTTTTCTGGCGACTGGTCTGAGAATGAGTCTCGCCGCAGAAGCCGTGTGAAAGGTCTTCTGAAGAGGATCGCCCTGACCTTCGACCCAAACAAGTGCAGGGCTTCCAAAGATTCGCTCGACATAAGGAAGATCAATGTGGGGAAGTACAACCAATGGGCCAGAAACTTCGTGGGAACAGTGACCGGAATCAAACGACATGTGGACGAGTACGGCAATGTTCTCGAACGTCGGGGTGCGTCCGTGGATTGGAAATGGGTGTCCTTCTTTTTGTCGGTGGTCGAGTATTGCTGCGTGACTTGTCGGAATGAAGATGGCTCTTTTCCCCAAGATTGGGCAGAGGAGGTCTGGTTGAAATTGCTGGATGCAAGGCAGATCACAGTCAAGTGGGATGACCGGAAGTGGAAAGTCGCACGGGACTGGCTGGAGCGTAAGGGCGTGATCAAGATCGTGGATCGGAACTGGTGGTTTGGTCATGGTCATGGGCAGGCCATGAAGTGGGCGGTCGGTAGAGGTTTCGACCGACTCCATGTCTGGTGGAGACGGGTTCGGAAGCCGTCCGGGAATGCGGCTGTTCCACTTCATGTCTTCCTGATGAATAAGAGGCACAATCCCCCACTTAAAGCTTGTTCTCACACAGAGACCTCGAAGTGGGCTAATCCGTCGTCAGAATCGTCTTCGAGAGGGCCACCCGGATGAAAACGAAAACAAATGTGATCATCCAGCCCCAAAACAGACATCCGAAGAGCCCGAACGATGCTCGCAACGGAGAGAATCCGTCCAGACATTCACCAAATTGAGTTTCAGGCACCTCTATTAAAGGAAACACCCTCAATCCACGACAATTGACAATAGGAGAGACCGTCATGGGAAGACCCAAAAACAACAAACCCTACATCGCCCGCACGTTCGCCATCGACGTGAAGACATTGATCCGGCTGGATCGAGAGTGCAAAAAACTCAAGACCAATCGCAGCCGGTTTCTGTCAGGCGTTCTCGAAGGCTACCTTGCCTTTCTGGACAAGAAATGTGACAGCCCAATCCCAGATCCAGACTCGCTGCTGCCTCGAAACCGCAGACCAAAGCCAGACGTGCCGAATGATGCGTCGTGATGAACGCAACGACTTAGTTGTGATCAAAAGTTCTGCCGAATACATGGACTTCATAGTCCCCGATTACGATGGAGATTCAAATCAAACACGATATGAACGCCAAGAATGCAACTTTTGTAACGAAATGAGCCGGGTGGCCCCTGCACGGACCACACGGCTCTTCCGTTGTCAACTGCCAATCAACCCGCTAATAACACAAGAACGACCTCATCCACTCGCTTCTGTGCAATCTCCACGAACTTGGGCACGAGGCCACAGACTAAATGTTGACCGTCAAGCAGAAAAGCCCGTGGAGAAGTGTAAGAAATGTCATGAGAGTGTTCATTGTCCCAGCCTGTCGAGACTGGCAGAGATGATTCGGAATTGGAGTCCGACAATTTAGAACACAAATTTTGAAATGAAAATAGGACGAGCATGATTCATGCTCGTCCTATTTCTGCGGGACTTCCCCGCAGCAGAAGAACCATGTCGTGGGACTTCCCCACAAATGTCAGTCTTGCGTCAGTCGCTCCAATCTATAGGCAACTCTTATCATAGGACGTTCCTCGTCCTTTGGGGCAACCTCATAATCACCCTCTTGCAAATGCAGGATAAGAGTTGCCTCGCAATCCATCATTCCCGATTCATCAACCATCATTGGCGTAATGCAGTCGCAAATTTCTTTTAGTGTCATGTCTCTCTCCTCAATTCTCAGTTGTGAACGAGCATGTCTCTTTCATCTGGACGATTCTTGTTCGCCTCACGAAAAGCAGTTTCCAGTCTTGAATACACTTCCGACCACTTCAAGGGGTTGCCGCTCTTGTCCGTGATCGGCGATATCTCATGGTGATCGGCAAGTCTGTCCTTGATTGCACACAAGTCCATCATCGAGATTTTTAGCTTGCCCCTTGCGAACAGACACGCATCCTCTTTCGCTTGGTCAATTGTTCGCTTCGATGCTGCTAGTGCTTTGTCGATTGATTTCATATTTGTGTCCCAAAATTTGTGGTTGAAAACCGTCTCCAAAGTAATTGTATGGAACGAAAAAAATATCGTACAGCCGTTTTTTCCTGAAATGTTTAGATTGAAAATAACTTTTTTGCCCATTACAAATTTTGCATTGAATCAAATAATCAAATCATTTGAGGCACTTCAAACCAAAAACCCGGCAAACTGTTCGTCTGCCGGGTTTGATGATGTCTGAGGGCTTGTCAGGTCGGCTCAAACTCGATTTCCAATCTCTTGCAAACCTTATCCAATGTCTTGAGGGCCTCGGTCTCAAACGTGATCGACCCATCGGGCCAAGTCGTCTTGATCGTGCCGAAATCACGGAATTGACTCAAGACATGCTTGGAAGTCTTGATCTTGGTTTTGACCCAGTAAGTCGGCATGGTGTCTGGTGGCTTTGCGAATTTGTGATGCAAATTTTGGAACGGGTCAGACTGCCGCCTTGCGTGATAGCGGCTTCCTTGAACCGGGATGATGATCTTTCCCCTCAGAAGCGAACTGCAAAGCTCTGTGCCCCTTCACTTCGCCCTTGTAAGTCTCAACAGTTAGGAAAGTTGTTTTTTTGCCCTGATGGAAATTGATTGCCACATGCCATTTTTTGTGCAACCGATTCCCGCCAACATCTTCAATCCGCAGCGTGATCTTGCTGACGATCTGTCTCATCAGAGATTTGATCTTCCGCCGCAATGGTTCCTTGTCCTTGGCTTTGTCCAGTAGGTCCACCGTCCGCACAATCGTTTGAGGATCAATCGCACTAGATGTAGCCGACTTGGCGGCATCAATAGCAACACGAACCGCATCACGCTGCTCGTCCAACTCAGCCATCAATGCGAGACCGGAAGCAAACCGACGAGTCTTCAAGGTTTCGGTGATGTCATCAATGCGACCGTCCAAATCGAGCAACTTGGCTTCCAGTGATGGCAATGGATTTTCTGTTGGTTCAAGCATCGCCGTATCCATCTCCCGCAATGCTTTGAGGAAATACGTTTCAAACAGACAGACGGGAACACTTTTGCCATTGGTTGCAAGTCGCCGGACGATGCCATTCTTGCGGTCTGAATCGCTGGCGTTTTGCAATGTGAATGAGTTGCCATCGCCATCAACCAGCAAGCCTTGGAAGATGTTGGCAATCCCTTTGCCATTTGGTCCCCGTTGCTTCAATCGTGATCCTCTTGCGGCTTGTGCTGAAAAAAATGTTTTCTCTGTGATGACGGCTGGGAAGTAGTTCGGAACCGGTGGACCTTGGGGGATTCTGTTCCTGATTGATCCTTTGAAAATTTGGTTTTCGCCAAAGGTCTTTTTGTCAGTCAGCAGACTTTCGACATAGCGTTGATTCCAAGAGACCTTCGATCTTTTGCAATAGCCGATGGCGATGTTGGGAATCTTGTTTGTGTTCAGATGTCGGAGAATACTCTTCGCCCCATGACCATCAATCGACATCTTGAAAATGAGTCTGATCGTTTCGGCTTTGTCTTCAATCACTTCAAAGTTCTTGTCAATCCAAGCGGGTCGTTTCCCCGCAATCGGCTTGCCCGTTGTCTCTTGGTTCTTGCGTTTGCGTTGCCAGTTGTCGATTGCTCTGTCTGATTTTTTCTGACTCTCTTCGTGAGCCACCATGAAATGCAACAGAGCTTCCATGATGTCAGTGATCTTGTTCAACGATGACTTGTCGTAGATTCGTTCCGGTTGGACTGTGGCAATCATCACGCCATGCCGAAGGATCGTTCGCCAAAGGTTGTAAGCATCGTCAATCTCTTCTCTCGACAACCGATCAAGTTTTTCGATGATTAGTACCGATGGCGTTTCAACCTCGCCCGCTTCGATGGCTTTGACAAATGCCTTGAGGACGATTTGATGCCCATGAAATGCCGAACGTCCAAGATCGTGTAGCCTCACCGAATCGTCCAAAGACCATCCATGCCGTTGGCAAAGACGGATTGATCCCTCAGACTGGCGATCAAACGAAAAACCCTTCCGCTGCTCTGGCGATGAAAAACGGACGTAACTGTAAGCCTTCATTTGATGTTCCCCTTTGAATGGTATCTGCGAGACTGAATTCGAGTAGTCCCATGAATGCCAACAATAGAGTTTTATTTCTCGACGAGCTGCCCGAGTTCAACCGCAGCACGCTCGAAGTTCTCCGTCAGCCGCTGGAGGAGGGGCAGGTGACGATCAGTCGTGCGATGGGGAGCCTCACGTTTCCGGCCAACTTCATGCTGGTGGCCGCGATGAACCCGTGCCCGTGCGGTTATCGAGGCGACCCGCGCCGCCAGTGCCATTGCAACCCGCTGCAGATCGAACGCTACACGTCGCGTATCAGCGGGCCGCTGTTGGATCGGCTCGACATCCACATCGAAGTCCCTCCCGTCCCATTCCGCGAGCTGTCCGACCAGACGACCGGCACGACGAGCGAGATGATGAAAGCCACCGTCGTCGCCGCGCGAGTGATCCAGCAGCACCGTTTCGGCAAGGGCTCACTCCGTTTGAACGGCCGCATGACGCCGTCGCAGATTCGTAAACACTGCAAGCTCGAACCCGACGCCGAATCGCTGCTGAAGTCGGCAATGGAAGAAATGGGCCTCTCCGCCCGAGCCCACGACAAAATCCTGCGCATCGGCCGCACGATCGCCGACCTCGACCAAAGCGACAACATCACGTCCGCCCATCTCAGCGAAGCCATCAACTACCGCACGCTCGACCGAAACTGGAAGTGAACCTGCCGGCAGTCGGCAGGATGTACAGCTTCAAGTCTGACAGAGTCACCTCATTTTCGAACCACGTGTTCCGCCCACATCAGCAACCCCATCGAACTTGTAATGCGGAGGCGGAGATTCATATTGTTTTCGGTGTCTTGGACAACTCGTGAGTCGAACTGTTCGGCTCATGACAAACAGCCTTCGTCACGTTGACGAGGCGTTCTCACTGGTCGTGTTGGCAAATCTTCCGAAAAGGGATCCCATGAAGCTGGCAAAGAATGGCAAGTCGGTCACGCTGGAACTGAGTGAGTTTGAGACCATGGTGCGACACATGCAGCAGTTCGAGAAGATCGTCAATCAGTTCGAGAAACAGGAAGCCGCGAAGACGCTGCCCAAAGAATGGGACACGACCTGGACGAAACTGAAAAAGTTTCTCGACACCGAAGACGCTCAATCGCGGGCGGAAGCGACGGCGAAAAAGGGGCCAACCACCCGGGCAGCTGGAGTGTATTGCTGCCGTTTGCATTCGAATCTGGGGACGCTCAAGTGCCAGACGTTCCGAACGCGGTACGTGTTCGCAATCGCGGGCTGTGTGGCGCAGGCAATCCTGGCCCATTGCAACGCCACGGTCGTCTCCGGCGATTGCAGCACCAATCCGCTTTGCCAGCAGCTCAATCCGTGACCGGAGTCCCCTCGCGGCGGACGCCACGCGACCGAACGCGGACGTGATCGCGGTTTGGTGTTGAAAGTGGTGTCCTGATTTGTTGAAGCCAACTTCCGAAGTCTCCGAAGGCTTCGGAAGTTTTTTTGTCCGACCCCGCCTAGGCTTTGAGCATTACGGAATCGGTTGCTTGCCGATCAGGCTCCACAGGCGGCTGAGATTCTCCGCCAGGTGACCGGCCTTCCAGGTGATGAGCACCGTGCAGCCGATGGTGTAGAGGGAGAGGAGCAAGATCACGGTCGTGACCGTGCGCCACACGATCAGGACGGTCCGCTCGGAGGGACCGCGTTCTTTCATACGCAGCACATACCGGGCATAGAACCACAGACCGATGGCGAGGGCACCGTTCACGGCGGGGGCGATCTGCCACAACGGAACCTGATGCGGCACGATGTAGTGGTCCCAATCTCGCAGCATCTTCAGCAGCCACAGGGGCGCATTCTCCTTCAACCACACTGCGGCGTCATTCACGTACCACAGCAACGTGATCTTGAACGCTAGCGCCACCATCGCGAGAGGTGCCAGCACGCGCCGCACGAACTGGATGTCATCCGCCAGATAGTCCTCCAGCGACTGCCGCATCGACCCCGGTGTGTACCGCGCCGTGTTCACCAGCCAGACCAGCGGCAGATAGATCAAGCACGTCGCCTTCACCGACCACCGGTAGGCGGCGGTCAGCGGGTAAAGGCCGAGGAACGCGGTGAGACAGAACCATCGGATTATCACGTTCCCTTGATGCCAGTCGTCGAGGAGAATCAGTGGTCCTTCATCATCTCCCGGCAAGAATTCCGGTGGCGTATGGCTGTCGGTGGCGAGCACAATGCGCCGCCAATTTTCCGGAATTGCAAGCAGGCATTGCACAGGATGTTTCAGTACGGAGATCGCCGTCGCTCCCAACCGAATGACAAGAAACACAGGGACGCAAATTGATCCGAACAGCGAGCCACCGAGAACGAGGACAATGAGTAGCGTCCACCAGCGTGTAAGCCAGATGCAAAAGGCCAATGATCCGAGCCCGACACAAAGGGCTAGGACTAATAGCCATTTTTTGTCCAGTTCACCAAACCGGGCATTCCACCTCAGCCCCCGCTGGACCGAGTCCTCCGTGCGCAGAAGCAGCAGAGGGGCAATCGCGCAGGCTCCGGCCAGCCATTGGATGGAGTCGAACCAGACCGACAGCACGACCAGCGTGATCATCGCCAGCAGTGTCTCGACGATGGCGAGTAGCGAGATTTCGCCTCGGTCGATCGATTCGCGGGTGGAGACCAGACGCATGGCTTGATGATCCAGCCGCAGAATTGTCGGGGCGATTGAGACAGAGCCACCGTGATACAGGGAAGTCAAAGGAGGTTTATTGTCTGATTCAAACAGCGAATCAACCCTCTCGTCGCTTCGCAACTTTGGTTAAAGCAACTTGCGTTGCTTTCCTTGCCCCATTGTCATGCTCGATCTGGCCGCCAAGGGGTCGGGGCAAACATGGCTGACAATGACAACCACTCCGCCAGCCCTGTGCTACCAACCATCGAGCCACGTCGGCAGGTCGTGCGAATAGAACGGGACGATGTGGTTGACGCTCGCGAAGAAGAGGACGGAGGTCGTCAGGTTGAAGGCGTATGTGACGATGAGCCAGGGGATCGCGGCGTAGCCTTGGGGTTTGATTCGCTCGGTCGCCGCCACGACACATCCGTGCAGCAGGAAGAACGCGGTTTGGTAGCCTTCCACGCGACCGATCACGATGCTGAAGACGTACTCGTGAATGATGGCCGAGACCGCGAAGGTGATGAGTGTCGCTCGGATCGGCGAGCGCAGGCCGCCGGCGGGTTTGAAGATGTCCTCATAAAAGAACTGCTGCGTGGGCCGGTTATAGCGCCGCCAGAAGTCGGCGGGAGTCCGGGCCGCGAACGGGTTGTCCATCGGGTCGCGTGCTCTCGCGCCCATCAATCGCAAAATGGACACGAGGGCCGACATCGCGGGAACCAGCGTCAGGAAGAGAGCCAGAACCTTGGCGGAATGCTCCACGAGGAACGGCTGGGCGGACCAATCGATTCGGGACAGGACGATCAGGAGTACACATCCCGGCACGAACCCCACCGATCCCCACGCCAGACGCCGGAGATTGGTGGATCGCGCCGGACGCGGTTCACGGTCGAGCTTTCGCAGGACGATCGAACTCAAGTTGGGCAGCCAGGCAATGAAGGTGCGCCAGGTGGGACGAGGTTCCCGATCGGCGGCCACATGCAGGTCGTACAGCTTCACGAACAGAGCGATCGCAACGAGCATGGCCAGGAACCGGGCAAGCGGCACCTCGGCGGGAATCCACAGCGGTGACAGCAGGATCGGGACATCGACGGCCAGGAGAATCGCACGCCGTTTGGAGCGGCTCAACGAGAGAGCGGGAAAGAACGCGACCGCGGCCATCACAGCGGTCACGAAGGCCAACAAGAATCTGGCGAAGATCATGATGTCGGTTTGGTCCCCCGTCTCTCGCGGGGAAGTGACCGCGTCCTTTCTCACACTGACTCGTCACGCGGGCATGTCCTGACTGGGGTCGAAGCGGTTGAAGGCCATCGTCAGCAGCGGGACCAGGGCCACGCATTCGAGGACCAGGACCAGGCTTGCCGGAACCAGCGCGGCCAGGGGGGATTGGAAAAGCGCGGCTCCGGGGATCGCGGCGGCTCCAGCGAAGGCAAATCCCACACCCAGGATCGCCATTTTCAGCGACATGAAAACCATCTGTCGTCCGGAGTTTTGGAAGTCTCCGGGAGCACCCTTCGCCAGACGAGTGGGATAGAGATAGAAGACCAGCTTGTCGGTCGCGAACAGCATGAAGTTCAGGGGGAGCGTCAGGACGGCAATCCCTGCCAGCCACATCGCCCACTGAGGGAAGGCGCAGCACAGGGCCAGAAAGAACGCCGTCTGAACGGCCGACAGCAGCACGACAAAACCGAGCAGCTCGCCGAGCACAATCGAGACCGAAGGGATCGGCAGGGACTTGAGATAGCCGACCCGTTCAATTTCGTTTTGCTGTGTCAGACTGATGAGCAGGCTGAAATAGGCCATGACGGCCACACCGGCAAAGGGGTTGCCCGGCCGATTGGGAGAAGAACCATTGATGAAGTAGATCATGCCGTATGCGAACAGCACCGCCCCCGCCAACAGCCAAAGCAGTTTCAGTGACGCGCGGAAGGTCGTCATCATTTTCTGCCAGAGGATCGGGCCGACTCCGCCCCAAAACGGCGGATGGGGCAGCCGGCGTCGCACGATCTTGGAACTCGGCGATCCCAGGACATTCCAGACTCCCTTGGTCTGCATCAGCTTCAACCGCGCCGTCAGTTTCTCACTGACCGCCAGGGCGGCTTCCAGCGAGAGAGCGTCCAGGCGGTACGCGAGGGTGAGCAACGCGGCGTCGATCATCAACGCGATGCTGGCGGGGATCAGAAAGGTCGCGAAATCTGTCGCCAGGAGGGTGCTCGCGAAGACCCGGAACGGAGCCAGCAGCCATGCTGCGGCCGTTGATTGCCGAAAGCCCGAGGCGAGGGCTACAACGCTCGCATCCGGGGCTTGTTGGACGGTCTGGATCAATGCCACCAATACGAGGGCGCTGAGGCCGTATCCACACGCTCGCCGCAACCAGACATGCACTTTTTCCTGCAACACCTGCCGCAGAAAGGCGACGTCCATCGCCAGCAATTGCAGGAACGAGAACATCAACACCAATCCGAAGACCACCGAACCCCACATGCGCACCCTCGCGGCCAGCGCCAGCGACATGAACAGGCTCATCGCGACGATCCCGAGGAAGCTCTTGAACAGCTTGTACGACAGCAGTTGCTTGCGAGTGAACGGGGCCGGGAACAGAAACGCGACCTCGCTGGCGGTGAAATAGACGGTCGCCTCACCCGTGGAGAACACCACCGTCCAAGCGGTGTAGACAAACAACCCAAACGCGACGAGGTCTCCCACGACGTCTTCGGCGAAGAGGCCGAGTTGCGGGGACCTCGAGCCAATTCTTCCTGCGAAGTACATCATGACCACGAAGTAGACGAACCCCAGCAGCATAAAGCCCAGATGAAACTGGCCGCGAAACGTCCGCAGGCTTCGCCGGAACTGACGGAACCCGCCACGCCATTGAAGCCGAATCAGTTTCCACAAGGCGGCATGAAACATGAGTGTCACTCGTGCGGCGGGGATTGCTCGGTGAATTGGAAGAACACATCCTCGAGCGTGGCGTCCGTCCCGACCGCTTCCAGCCGACTCTTGGCTTCGGCAATGGTCCCCTGAAACAGGGACTGACCCCGGTGCAGAATCAGCAGGTGGCTGCACAGGTCGTCGATCAAGTCGAGCAGGTGCGAACTGACGATCACGGCGGCCCCGGCCTCCGCCCGCTCGCGGATCGATGCCTTGAGCGTCCTAATGCCGCGCGGGTCGAGTCCCGTCAGCGGCTCATCGAACAGGATGGCTCGCGGTTGATGCAGGTAGGCGCAGCAGATGGCGACCTTCTGCCGCATCCCGCGCGAGAGTTCCTGCGCGATGGTCTCCCGCTTTTCCGTCAGCTCGAACTGCGCGAGCAAGCGTTCGGCCTCCGGTTCATACGCCGGCACGCGGTAGACCGAGGCCGTGAACTCCAGGTGCTCCCACACGGTCAGCACATCGAACAACTGCGGCTCATCGGGAATGAAAGCCAACTGACTCTTGGCGGCCGTTGGCTCTTGAACGACGTCGTGCCCGGCGACCTGCAGCAGACCTCGCGAGGGCGGGATGATCCCGGCCAGTGCCCGCAAGGTGGTTGTCTTCCCCGCGCCGTTCGGACCGACCAATCCCAGGATCGAGCCGGCCGGAACTTCAAAGCTGAGCCCCCGCACGGCGACTGTCTCACGGTAGTTCTTTTCGTAGTGCTCGACGCGGATCATGAGGACTCGCCGTGTGCTCAAGTGCTGGTGCTGGTCTCATTCACAGTCGTTCGGCTTATAGCCGTCGTCCTACTGACCGACAAGCGGAACGGAATCGTCGGAGGAATCGTCGGTCAGTCTACGTGGCTGCTTGCGGCTACGAGGACGTCCGTCTGCATCAAACGGATCCACTGACAAGCCTTCAAAGATGTTTGTCGCCGAAGTTGCCGAGCGGTTGATTTGATCCCGCCCGTTGGCGAACGCTGGCGGCTCGTTCCGTGATCACCTGGACGGCGATTCTGGTCTCGCGCAGCAACAGGATGGATCCGTAGACCATCGCGCCGACGGCCAGCATTCCGACCGCGACTCCCAGAAACTCCAGAGCATGCACCGTGGCCCGCATCCCGATCGGAACCGAGACCGCGCCCAGAAGAGAGACCAGCGCGGCGGAGGAGAATCCTCCCAGAGCCACATAAAAGGTGCGCAGGGCTCGCAACAGCAGCAGCGTCCGCGTTTCGGCGGCCGACAGTTCGCGAAGCCTTCGTTGAGCCTCAGCACCCGAAAACTCTTTCGCCTCTTCCAACTGCTTGGACAATTCCCGCGCCCGATCGACTCCCCGAGCCAGTCGGGCGCTGGTGCTCATGATGAGCACCGACGACGCGTTGGTGAGAATCGCGGGAGCGACAATCAACGAAAGAACGGCAAACGGATTCGTGTCCATGTCGCGTGTCAGTACCGTACATCCGGATGCGTTTTTAGTGCTTGTAGACCTTGTGCTGGGGACGGCCGGAGAGGATTTGCTCCTTGCCCCAGTTGGTGACGGCGCGGAAGGCGTCGCTGCGGATGAATTCCTGGAAGGCCGTTTCGTCCGACCACTCGCTCGTGATCAGGTACGAGGCATCGTCGCTGACGTCCTTCCACAGCGTCGAACTCGTGTGACCCGGTGCCGCTTTCAGGGCATCGATGACGCCCGCGAACTTGTCTTCAAAGTCTTTCTGCTTTCCCGCGATGACGTGATAGTTCATGCCGACAGTAATCATTCGGAGTTGTCCCGGTGAGAGGTTGATCGCTGCAAATGGTTGGACCGGCCGTCGAAGTCGTGAAGCAACTGCGGTCCACGCCCGACGCCAACGGCAGTGTATCAGACGACCGACGAGTCCGCCCGCACGGCTCGATCCGACGACAGGGTCAATCCCTTTTTGAAGTTGAAGCAAGACGTATTTGAAACGGAAAGAACCCTGCGGGATGATTTCGCGTGCGTGGGACCAGACCGGCAATCCGGCTACCATGTCGAACCTCACTCACCGACGGGAGACTCTGATGGCGACGGCTGCGATGAATGACCTCGACTATCTGCCGCGATTGCCTCGCGACAAGTCCCCCGGCATCGGTTGCATCGGCGCGGGGTTCATCATGGCCGACTGCCAACTCGTGGCGTATCGGCAGGCGGGATTCAATCCGGTGGCCATTGCCGCACGTCGGCACGAGCAGGCGGAAGCGGTCGCGAGTCGTCATGCCATTCCCAACGTCTACTCCGACTATCGCGACCTGCTGGCCAATCCCTCCGTCGAAGTCGTCGATATCGCCGTGCCGCCCGACGTGCAGATCGAGGTCGTGCGCGAGATCGTCCGGCATGCGAGCCACATCCGAGGTGTGCTGGCTCAGAAGCCGCTCGGCGTCAATCTTGCCGAGGCCCGTGAAATCGTGCGGCTTTGTCGCGAGGCGGGGGTCACGCTCGCGGTCAATCAAAACATGCGGTACGACCAGTCGGTCAGAGCCTGTCGATCGCTGCTGACTCGCGGGGACCTGGGTCCGCCGGTCCTCGCCACGATCGACATGCGGGCCATTCCCCACTGGATGCCGTGGCAGGAGCGACAGGGCTGGGTCACGCTGCGGATCATGAGCATTCATCATCTCGACACGTTCCGCTTCTGGTTCGGCGACCCCGTGCGAGTCTTCGCGAGCGTGCGGCCCGACCCGCGCACGAAGTTCGCGCACAAAGACGGCATCTGCTTGTACATCCTCGAATACGCGAGCGGCCTGCGCGCGATGAGTTGCGACGATGTCTGGGCCGGTCCCGCCAAGGAGGGAGCCGCCGCCGACATCGGGATCAAGTGGCGCATCGAAGGGACAACCGGGATGGCTCGCGGGACCATCGGCTGGCCGAACTACCCCACTCGCACACCCAGCACGCTCGACTACACGACGACCTCGTCCCCCGCCTGGCATCAGCCGCGCTGGCCCGAGGTCTGGTTTCCCGATGCGTTCGTCGGCCCGATGGCACAGTTGTTGTGCGCACTGGAAGACAACCTGCCCCCCGAGATCAATGGCGACGACAACCTGCACACGATGGCCCTGGTTGACGCCTGTTATCTCTCGGCGCAAGAACACCGCGCGGTCGAGTTGGCCGAAATCCTGGAGTGCCGCGCGTCGTGAATCCTCAAGCCATCTCGTTGTGCATCGCCCTGGTCAGCGTCCCCGTCGTACTCGTCGGCTGGGCGATTGCCGCGCACAATCTGCGAGTGTGGCAGGTGCGAAGGGTGGCTCGCAGCCTGCCGGTGGGAACACGCGAACGGATCCTGGCTCAAATCGCCGAATCCGCGCGCGGTTCGTCGATTTGTACCTTGCTGATACCAGCCCGTTTTCCAACTGCCGAGTCCTCAGGCGAGCCGACATCGCAATCTGAACTCACTGCCTCGCGATTCGGTGGCCCTCCCTACGGCGAAGCCGGTGAACAATGGCCAACTCGTGAGGATGGCAGCTTGGAGCCGACCGATTTCTTGATTCAGGTGCGTCTCGACGATCCCTTGCCACCACCTTGGCCAGGACGGTTGATCGTGGTGTTCTGGAAGTTCGATGAGCAGCAAACGGTTCTCGTCTACGCCGCTCCCTCTTCCGCCAGGTACGTTCGCCGACCGGGCAGCCCTGACGCGAGTCCCGAATGCGTTCTCATGCCGCTGCCGATCCCCAACGCCAACCCGCCGTCGATTCAAAATTCGCCCGCACAGGCCGCTGCTTCGGAGGCCCCTTCCGAATTGTTCGACAGCAAGAACGAGAACGAATGGCAGTTGCCGTACGACCCGTCCCTCTTGATCGAGTCGGTCTCCGGATTACGTGACGAGTTGCGCCAGTTCACCCCGCGACCGGCCGATCTGCTGACCCACTTGATGTTGACCGAGCGTCACGGATACGAACTTGATGTGAGCGACATCGTGCAAATGGGCGGACGCCCCCAATGGGTGCAGGACGATCCCGGCCCGAGAACCTGTCCGGAGTGCGGCAAACGATTGCGGTTCCTCTTCCAGTTCGGAGACCTCTCCGGCCAGAGTCGCCTCGGCGACGCGGGCGTCTGCTTCGTCTTCGGCTGCGACGCTCATCCCGACTCCGCGCAGAGCCTCGTGCAAATGTGCTGAGGGGACTCCGGAATCGTAACCCTTCACAATCCATCTCATGTTTGTCCGCTTCGCTCGTTCCCAATGAAAACTGTGATTCATTCGAGGTGTAGGGCGGACCAGTTCGCGCAGCGTGCGCTGGCCCAGCATTTCTCCGTGAAAACGAAGGTGGGCCGGCGCGACCCGAACGTCGCTGGTCCCGCCCTACAAAAAGATCACACGCTCCCCGCGAGCGCCACCAACCCTCAACTCAATAGCCTGCGACAAGCCCTCCTTGAGCGTCATCCGATAGCAGCCTATTCAGGAGATTCGTCACCTGGCAATACTCACCCGTTTGGAACAGATTGAATTTGCGGAACTGACGCAGTCGGTGGATGACTCAGGAGCCGCCACCGACCTCTTCAAGTTGTTCGCCTTCCTCCGGAAGGCACTCAACGCTGCGCACCATCGGCAGGGGCCGTCCGTTCTGCTCGCGGACGGGCAGGTTCCGGCCGCGTGGGGGCCATTTCCGTGCTCCAGCCGGCGTACAGCTTGTGAAGTTCGGTCACGATCTCCGGACGGACCGCAGTGAGGTCCTTCGACTCGGAAATGTCCGTCGACAAATCATAGAGACCTTCGGGTTCGTTCTTGGGCATCGTCAGTTTCCACTTCCCGTGCCGGATCGCCGCGTGATCGATGAATCGCCAATAGAGCGTCTCGTGCGGCGCCCCGCTCTTTTCACCGCGCAGATACGGGACCAGGTTGACACCGTCGAGACGTTTGTCGACAGGCCGTTCCACGCCGGCGACCGCCAGCGCCGTCGCTGTAACGTCCAGGCTGCTGACCGGCTGCGAGTATTTCTTTCCAGCAGGAATGTGCCCCGTCCATTTCACGACAAAGGGGACGCGAATCCCGCCCTCGTAAATGGTCGATTTTTCCCCGCGCAGAGGGGTATTTCTCGCCCCATTTGCCATTGGATGGCCGCCGTTGTCGCTGAAGAAAAAGATTAACGTCTCCTCTTCCAGCCCTTCGTCGCGCAGCTTGTCGCTGATACGCCCAACGGCGTCGTCCACGGCGGAGACCATCGCCGCATAGGTGCGGCGCTGTTTCCCTTCGATGTTCGGAAACCGCTCCAGGTATTTCTCGGTGACCTGCAAGGGGACATGCGGCGCATTGAATGCCAAATAGATGAAGAATGGGTCGTCTTTATGGCGGCCGATATAGGAAACCGCTTCATCTCCAAAGGCATCGGTTAGATATTCGGGATCATCGACGCGATTTTCATTGCGCCACAAGTCCACCTGATCGGGATCCTTCGGAACGAATGCGACATTCTGTGAGAGTTGCTTCGGAAGGAAAGAGCGCCCTCCTCCCAGAAATCCGTAGTGGTCCGTGAAGCCCCGAACGAGCGGTCGGAATTGCGGGAGCTGTCCTTCATGCCACTTCCCGATCGCCATCGTCGCATAGCCCGCCGATTTCAGAAAATCGGCGATTGTCTTCTCGTTCGTGGAGAGTCCGACCTTCGCGCTCCAGGCATTATCTTCAAATCCGAATCGCTGCTGATAGCGCCCCGTCAGCAGGGCCGCCCGACTTGGCGCGCAGACCGGGCAGGTGACGTAGCCGTCGGTACACTGCGCGCCCCCTTTCGCCAAAGCGTCCAAATGCGGGGTCGGGATGTCCTGACAGCCTTGGAAACCAACATCGGCATATCCGTGGTCATCGGTGATGATGACGATGATATTCGGTTTGTCCTTGCGCTCGGTCGCGTTTGCCGCACCCATTCCCGCTATCAGGGTGAGAACTGAAATGACAGCGAGAAGCAAAGTGGGGAAGGGTCGGCCAGGTCTGCGAATGAACATGAGCGGCTTCTCCAGCGCGGGGCATGGGTGGAAAGAACAAGCGGCGTCAAGAGTGTATGTCGTCTGGCGGCGATCTTTCCATCGTGCCGCGGTTGCGGAGACGCCCGGTACAACTGGCGACAGCGGCACCTAGTGCGTGTAGGGTGCGTGAAGTCTTCGGAACGCACCAGTGGAGCCTGGCATCTCCGATGACGGTGCGTTCCGAAGACTCCACGCACCCTACAGCCTCTCAACTCAATAATCTGCGATTGATCCGTCCTTGAGCGTCCGCCCGGGCCAGCGATAGGTCTGTGGTTTCTTACCTTCCTCTTCGAGTTTCTTCTCGTCGACGTCGATGCCGAGACCCGGGCCGCCCGGCAGGCCGACGTAGCCCTCGGCGTCCACCTTCCAATCCATCCGCATGATGTCGGCCGGGTTGAAACCCTTGTTGTCGGGATAGAACTCGTGGATCAAGAAGAACGGGATCGAGGCCGTCACGTGCAGACTGGCCGCGATGCCGAGGTTGCTCGCCGTGCAGTGAGGTGCCAGCGGGACGAAGAACGCTTCCGCCAGCGTGGCGATCTTTTTCATCGACGTGATGCCTCCCGTGTGACAGCAGTCGGGTTGCAGGATGTCGAGGCAGCGATGGAGCAGGTAGGGCAGCATCTCATAAATCGTCCGGTCGCGTTCACCGGCGGCCAGCGGAATCGTGATCTGTTCTTTGAGCCGCTTGAAGACTTCGATGTTGCCGGGGACGGCTGGTTCCTCAATGAACAGCACGTCATACGGTTTGATCGCCGCTGCGAGTTGGATCAGCGTGGCTGGTGGAACGGCACTGTGAGCATCGAACATCACCGCGCCCTTCGGTCCGACCTGCTCGCGCGCCGCACGGATCGCCGCGACAATCTTCTCGATGTCGGCGGGAGTGCCGCTGTGTTCGAAGACTCCGGGAGGCGGCACCTTGCGAGCCAGCGGCGTGTGATAGACCCGGATGCGATCGCGAGTCGGCCCGCCCAGCAACCGGTAGACCGGGACGCCCCACAACTTGCCGGTGATGTCCCACAGCGCCATGTCGATCCCGGCGAGCGTGTGCATCATCAGTGCTCCGCCGCGAATGTTGCGATGCGACCGAAAGATCTTTTGCCACAGATGCTCGATGCGCGTCGGGTTCTCGCCGTCGATCAGTTCGTACAGCGATTCGACCAGTGTCTTCGCCACGCGCGGATCGACCCCCTTGATGTCTCCCCAACCGACGATGCCGTGATTGGTCTCGATCCGAACGAACACGTTCGGATTGACCCACGTCGCCCGCAGCCCCGTGATCCGCAGCGTCGTCGTCCGATCGCCCACCTGCGCCGCCGGACTGTTCTCCGCCGCCACAGTCTCCGCGAGCAACGCATGCCCCGCCGCAGCGGCCCCCAGGGAAGCAAACAGCTCACGCCGGTTGAAATTCATGGCGAGGTCTCGCAGGCAGAGTCACAGCAGGGTCAGTCGAAGCCAACAACAACGAGCAAGAATGGCACAACGACATCATCAAGGAAAGCCGCGGCGGACATCGAGTCAGGGCCATCGCCTTTTACAATCGAGGGTGCCACGGTCACGGAGTCCTCGACGTGGCCGTGCAAGGATGTCCAGCCGGTTCCCAATCACACGGCCACGTCGAGGACTCCGTGACCGTGGCACCCAACAATCCAACCGCCTCAATGATGGACGGGGCTCCTTTTCACTTCGCCATGGCCCGCAAAACAAGCCTCACTCGCTCGACAGACCGCGTGCGAGGCTGTTGACTACGCCCCTATGGACACCACACGACAGCAGCGGCTTGCGGAATTCGTTGACTGGACCTCACACCACATTCGCGGCGAGGAAAGAGTGAGGCGCATATCTTCCTGGATCACCTGTTTCGAGCGTTCGGCCAGCCGGGTTCATTGGATGTCGGGGGCCAGCCCGGGTACCACATCCGCAAGGCGAAAGAAGACGGCGGCGGGACGGCATTCGCCGACTATGTCTGGAAGCCTGTCGCCCTGATCGAGATGAAGAAGCGCGGCGAGAACCTGGCCAAGCATAGGTAAGTTTGTTGAGTTGACCACCTGCGACAACATCAGGCATGATCCCATCAAATGACTGCTACTATTCCATTTGCCGAAGCTGATTCTCAAAGCAGACTGCGCCAGGGACAGCTTGGGCAATTCTTGACGCCACGACCTGTCGCCGAATTCATGGCATCGTTGTTTACACGTCTGCCGCCGGTAGTGCGACTGTTGGATGCGGGGGCTGGTGCCGGGGCACTGACTCGGGCCTTCGTCCGGCGCATCTGCCGTGAGCGAATGGCGCAGCGAATTGAAGTCACCGCATGGGAATTGGATGCCGAAATCCTGCCTCGCCTGCAAGTCACGATGGATGAATGCGACCGCGAGTGCCTCGCTCACGGAATCGAATTCGTGAGCACGGTGCGGAATGGAGATTTCATCCAAGATACGGCACCGTTGCTGGCTGGTGATTTGTTTGGTGATCGCCCACCCGCGTTTGATGCCGCCATCACCAACCCACCCTATCGCAAGATCAACACGACCTCAGCGGAAAGGCGAGCACTGCGTGTTGCTGGTGTGGAAACGAGCAACCTCTACACCGGCTTTGTGGCCTTGATTCAGCGACTGCTGGTGCCAGGCGGACAATTGGTGGCGATCACACCGCGCAGCTTTTGCAACGGCCCGTACTTCCGACTCTTCCGCGAAGATTTTTTCAACCATCTGTCGCTCCGCAGGTTGCATGTCTTTGATTCACGAGACGCCGCCTTTCGTGATGACAGCGTGCTGCAAGAGAACATCATTTTTCATGCAGTGAAAGGGAGGATCCAGCCTCGCGAGTTGGTGATCTCCAGCAGCAGCGGTGAGCATGGCGACATCGTTACTGCGACGAACTTTCGCTACGCGGAAGTGGTTCATCCTGACGATGCAGCGAAGTTCATCCACATCCCCTCGGCTCCTGCCCATGCAGCGGCCAAGGCAACGATGGATGGCCTTCACACAACTCTTGCCTCTCTAGGACTGACGGTTTCGACCGGGCGTGTCGTCGATTTCCGGCTCAAGGACGCACTCCGTCAAGAGCCGACGACAAAGACGGTGCCCCTCATCTATCCCTGCCATTTCAATGGTGGAGTCGTCCGTTGGCCGAAGACGAATTCGAAGAAGCCAAACGCCATTCTCGACAACGACGAAACGCGACCGTGGCTCGTACCCACGGGAGTGTATCTGCTCACCAAGCGATTCACTTCCAAGGAAGAGCGGCGTCGCCTCGTCGCATGCTTGTTCGATCCTCGTGATGTGAAGGCACCGCGGGTCGGTTTTGAAAACCACCTGAACTACTTTCATGCGAGCGGACAGGGGCTTGATCGGGACTTGGCACTTGGTCTCTTCGCGTTTTTGAATTCCACCGTTGCCGACCAGTATTTCCGCAGCTTCAGCGGGCACACTCAGGTGAATGCAACGGACCTCAGAAAGCTGGCGTATCCCGACCGGGACACCTTGCAGGCGATCGGAGCAGAAATAGGTCCGCTCGACCTTTCGCAAGATGAGATCGACACACTCGTAACGAAGCATCTCCATGCCTGCCGATAAGCCAAACCGCAAGACCGTCGCCAGAAAACGGCGACTCACGGAAACAATCGCGGCATTGACTGCCTTGCAGTTTGGTCCAAAGCAACGGAACGAAACTGGTGCCTATACGCTGCTGGCTTTGCTCGATCTCCAGCCGGATGTTGCATGGGCCGACGCTCAAGCTCCGCTGTGCGGCATCACTCCGATCATTGATTTCATCGCTGAGGTTTATGGCGTCCGCTATGCGCCCAACACCCGCGAAACGATTCGCGATGATGCGGTGAAGTTTTTTGTGGAGTCCGGCTTGCTGCTTCGCAATCCTGACAATCCCAACCGCCCGACGAACAGCGGAAAGACGGTCTATCAGATTGAGCCATCGGCCCTGGCCTTGCTCCGCAAGTGCGGCACTCTCGAATGGCCATCGGCATTGCAGGAATACCTCGCCAGTCGCGAAGGTCTCAAGCACGAAATTGCTCGAAAGAGAACCTTGGCTCGTGTGCCGGTCACGCTTCCCGATGGCTCACAAGTGGCCTTGTCTCCGGGAGGCCAGAATCCGCTCATCAAGGCGATCATTGAACAGTTTTGTCCGGCCTACGCGCCGGGCGGAGTGGTGATCTACATCGGCGATACGGAGAACAAGTTTGTTCATCTCGAAGCAGAATCGTTGACGTCTCTCGGAGTGACTTTGGACGCTGCGGCCAAGATTCCGGATGTCATCGTTCACCACACCATCAAGAATTGGCTGCTGCTCATCGAGGCCGTCACCAGCGCCGGCCCGGTTGATGGGAAACGCCGCAAGGAACTGAAGGATATATTCGCAGGTTGTAAAGCTGGCTTGGTTTTCGTCACCGCGTTTGAGAACCGCCGCACGATGCAGTCCTTCGTTTCACAGATCGCTTGGGAGTCAGAGGTGTGGATTGCTGAAGACCCCGATCACATGATCCACTTCAACGGAGAGCGCTTTCTGGGTCCGTACCCCGATGCGATGCCACATTGAAGTCACCTGGTGGCAGTGGATGCGGTGGGGTGACTGGGGGAGGAACATGTCCGCGATGCCCCAGTTGATTCGGTGGTCTGAAGATTCCGTGGCTTCACCCAAAGCGACCCTCGTCACGGACACCCAGCCTCCACCTTTCTCGACACATTCCCGTGGCCGCAGTCGGCGAGTGCGAAGCAGATCGAGGCGGTGGCGAAGGCGGGGCGGGAGGGGCGTCGAGTGCGGGCCGAGGCGCTCTCCAAAATCACCGGCGGCCTGCGCGCGGTCTATCGCACCCTGGAGTTGCCCGGCGCGAATCCCTTGAAAGACGCCCACGCCACGCTCGACGCGGCGGTCCTCGCCGCCTACGGCTTCTCCCCCAAGAGCGACCTCCTCGCCCAACTCCTCGACCTCAACCACACCGTCGCCAACCGTCTCGCCGAACACGAACCCGTCACCGCCCCCGGCATCCCGCCGAACTACCCCAATCCTGAGTCGCTGGTCACGTCAGATTGCATCAGCCCGTAGCTCTCTGCCTGTAGCCCTCTCGCTCCGCGAGAGGAAAGCCGAAGCGGGTACGATCTCTGATCACGGTGACGGCTGACAATCGAGCAACGCTGACTGAGCAGACGGCTCTCCTCTTGCGAAGCGAAAGGGGAACAGTGGGAGGAGAACCGCGCAGGGCCGGTTCATGCCAGTTGTGTCTGCGATCGGTCAAAGAACCTCGGTCAGTTTGACGAGGCGGCTTTGTTCCTTCTGAGACTTCGCGGCGGCGTGGACGATGGCGGTGACTTCCAGGATTTCCTGGTGCGGGATCGGTTCGCGGCGGGTCTTGACCATCTCACGGAAGGTTGCCGCCATGCGGAACATCTCGTAGTGGTGGCCGTACCAGAAGTCCCCTTCGATCCCGGCGGTGTACTCGAACTTCTTCTTTTGGAAATGGACCTCGGTGTGGCAGTACTCCCACGAGGAATTGGGGCGGCCAAACCAGATCTCGGCGGGCATGCGATCCGGGTAGGTGACCAAAGCGTGGGCGACGTTCTCGCGAGCGTACATACTCACGGCCTCAACGCCCGGACCCAGCAGAGTCATCACGGTCCACGCGGGGTGCTGGCCATAGACCATCCAGCCGCTCTCCGAATAGCCGCCCTGCACGCTGGCGATCACGTATTGAATCGGTCCGAATTCACCGGAGTCTCGCTTGCGCAGCGCGGCCTCTGCACCCCACTCGTGCCGGAACAGGCTCGACGACATGATCGGGGCGTTGTGCTGCCTGGCGAACTCGAGAATCTTCCGCGTCCCGGCGGGAGTCTCACCGATCGGCTTGTCACAGAAGGTTGGCAAGCCCTGGCGCAGGCCGGGTGCGACGAGATCGAAGTGGTCGTCGCCGAAGCCCGAGGCGTCACCGAGCCAGATCGCATCGACCTGCTCGACCATCTCCTCGACCGACTTCGCGACCTGCACGCCGGGAAAGGCTTCGGTGAACTTGGCGGCGATCTGCGGATCGGCATCGTAGTAGTGCGTGAGCCGGGTGTCGGGGAACGGCAGTTGGTCGAACGTGAATTTCGGATTGCGGGCGTACTTGCGCATGAAGTCGGCCGACCCCGGATCGACCAGCTTGCAGTACGCCTCGACGTCAGCGGTCGGGTGCAGGTACTGAGCGAAGTGCCACGTGTGGCCGTTGCGCGGTTGAGGCTTCCCGCGAATCGTCGCCGAGATCACGCCGATCCTCAGAACTTTGCCCGGTCCCTTCGGCTCCTCAACCGCCACGGGGTCCGCAGCTGCCAAGGCTGTCCCGCCCAGTGCGGCAGCCGAGGCCAGGAGCATCTGACGTCGAGGCAATTGATCGTTCGTGGGCATCTCACATTCCTGTTGGTGGGGATCGCTTCGGCGTGGCATTCCGTTACGAGATCACTCGCGGATCTGCTTTACCAGCTTGCGCACCGACGCAGCGATGCGGTCTTCGATGTCGCCCGCCCAACGGAAGGCGGGGCGGCCGTATTCGTAGAGGTTGGAGCCTCCTTCGTAGCCGCCCTCCTCCCAGACGCGGCGCGAGGGGATATACGAGATCATGTCGTCCGCATAACCGCAGACCCACGTGCCGGGACCGAACTCCTGCTTGAACCGCAGCGCGTAGTCCACGACGGTTTCCGCCCCCTGACCGATGACGAGCATTTCTTTGCCAAGCCGCCACGCGTGGATCGGGTACGGATACGCGGACTCAAACTTCTCACCGGCATCGAGCTTCTGCAACAGCCGTCCCGCCCAGCGGGCCTTGATCGCGTTGGAGTCCTTGAGCAGCGCCTGCAGTTCCTCGCGCGTGACGGTGTTCAGGTACGGCAGATCGATCATCTCGAACGCCATTCGCAGCCCCGAAGAGACCGGCTTGAGCGGCTGCTTCAATGCCTCTTCCACGCCGACCGCCAGCATATGGCCGTACTTCTGACACAGTTCGACCGTGCGGCGCGGGAGCGGGTTCTGATCGCCGCCGCAGGTGTTGACGAACATGGCCGTCGCGCCGGGATGAGCCTGCTCCAACTCCAACTGCGCGAAGCCCGGATAGTCGCCGCACCACGTGAGAAAGCTGAGCGTCGTCGGATGGCAGGCGTATCCAAACAGGATCGCCTCCAGCTTTCCATCGAGCCGAGTCACCGTCATGACCGGCACGGCATGATCGACCGGTCCGACGAGTGGCGTTCCCTGCGCGAGCAGCGACGCGACATCGGCCTCGCGGTTGTTGCGGCGGTTCACGGCGAACGTCGCCTGTCCCTCGCCGATCTGCAAACTGGCGGGGGCGAGTTTTGAAATCGCTTCGCCGACCAGCGCCACGACTTTCGTCACCATCAATGACGTGTACTCGTTGACCAACTCAACCTGCTCGGCCTCGATCGGGTAGTAGTCGATCAGATCGTCACCCAGCCGAGGGCCGCAGTGATTGTGCGAGAACGTGAACATCACCTGCTCGCGCTTCAACCCGAATTGTTTTTCCATCTGCTCAAACGCGCGATCGCTCATCCCTTTCGGCACGCCCTGAAAATCGCTGGTGATCAAGACCGCACGATGGCCGCTGGTGTCCTCCAACGCCAAAGCCTTCATCCACAGATCGTGCAGCTTCCCGTCAGGCGATCGCTTCGATCCATAACCCGCCAGCCAAACCGCCTTCTCGGGCGTGATGACCGCCCTGGCAACGCCTGCCTTCCAGCCCGCAGAACTCGTCAGCTTCTCTTCGGCAAAAGCATGCAAGCCAAATGCGGAAGCCGCCGCCACAACGGCCGCCATCTCTGCGGACTGCTTCAGGAATTGCCGTCGAGTTCTGTTAAGGTTCATCGGTTGGTCCGTTTCCTCGGAATGGTGCTCTCGCTGCGGACTGCATTTGAACCGTAGTCCCGTCGCTCCGCCGACGGGACGCGCGGCGATGTGCGTCCCCGCCATGTGAAACCCCCCGCCACGACAGTCCCGTCGGCGGAGCGACCGGACGACGGGGCATGCCAGAATCTCGCGGATCGGCGATCCGTGATCGATGTCGAGTCGCTTGCGGCCGGGGACTTCCAGGCGGCGGGAGTCGAGACCGAGTTGATGCAGGATCGTCGCGTGAATGTCGGTGACGTAGTGCCGGTTCTCGACGGCGTGGAAACCGATCTCGTCGGTGGCTCCATGCACGATCCCTCCCTTGATCCCGCCGCCGGCCATCCAGACCGAGAAGCCGTAGATGTGATGATCGCGACCGTCCGAACCCTGCGTTCCGGGTGTGCGGCCGAACTCGCTGGCGAAGAGGACGATGGTCGAATCGAGCAGGCCGCGCTGCTTGAGATCCTTCAGCAAACCGGCAACCGGCTTGTCGACCGCTTTGAAGTTTTTCTCGTGGTTCGCCTTCAGCCCGCCGTGAGCATCCCACACTCCGGCACCACCGGCACCGTGCTGGACCTGAATGAAGCGGACGCCCCGTTCGATGAACCGCCTCGTCGCAAGCATCTGCATGCCGAAGTCGCGCGTCGCGGGATCGTCCAATCCGTAAAGCTGCTGCGTCGCCTGCGTCTCGGCATTCAGATTCAAGACGTCCGGCACCGAGGTCTGCATCCGGAACGCCAGCTCATAGGCTTTGATCCGTGCCGCCAGCGCGGTGTCGTTCGGGTACTCGACCGCCTTGAGTCGGTTGAGTCCTCCCACCAGATCGAAGCCGATCTGCTGTTCCTCCTGACTCAGACCATTCGCCGGTTTGCCGAAGTCGAGCGGGTTGTTGGGATCGACGCGAATCGGAATCGCGTCGTGAGCCGGGCCGAGATAGTGCCCGTCCTTCGCGTTCCAGTACTCGCGGTTGCCCATCGAAATGAACTGAGGCAGGTTGTCGTTGAGGCTTCCCAACCCATAATGGACCCAGGCCCCGAGCGTCGGGTACTCGCCGTCGAGCATGTGGCGGCCGGAATGAAACTGAGTCTGTGCGCCGTGGTTGTCATCGGTCGTCCACATCGACCGGATGATCGACAGGTCATCCACACAGCTTCCCATGTGCGGCACCCAGTCGCTCAGTTCGATTCCCGCCTCGCCGTACTTCCGGTGTCCGACCTGCAGCGGATAGAGCTTGTTGCGCTGCTGCCCGTTGGCATCATTCACAACCGTGACGCGAGCCAGCTTGAGCTTCTCCGGATTCTGAGCGTCCTGGTACGGCGTCTCGCCGATCGACTTGCCGCCGTACTTCGTCAACTCGGGCTTCGGGTCGAAGCTCTCCATGTGCGAGACCCCGCCGTTCATGAACAGCCAGACCACGTTCTTGGCTTTCGGCGCGAAGTGCGCCTGGCCGTTCGGCGGCTCCCATACCGCGGGAGTCTCTGCGCGAACAACGCCATCCCGCGCCAACATCGCTCCCAGCGCGAGGCCGGTGAATCCCATCCCCATA
The DNA here is from genome assembly GCA_038040225.1 of Planctomycetota bacterium. GTDB lineage: Bacteria > Planctomycetota > Planctomycetia > Planctomycetales > Planctomycetaceae > Schlesneria. The sequence continues at coordinate 6,378 of JBBPIS010000033.1, read as the reverse complement.
TCGGCGAGAAAAGTTCGACGATGAATCCCGCCGTGCGAACTGTGGTTGTGATTGCAGAGATGATTGGAGTTCATAGCAATCTCCTATCGAATGGTCACGAAATCGTTGTGATTGAGCAGAGCTTGTATCAGGCTGGTTCGAGCGTGGACTTCGGGGTTCGGGCGATTCTTCTGCTTGGCAGCGGCGGTCAGGCGAGCCAGCCCCTCTGCGGTGAGCGACAGTTCCTCCGACGAAGGTTCGACCGAGAGTATCGTCAAAAACGCCGCGCGAATGAACTCGTTGTCCGAAGCGTTTGGGCTGGCGACTGCGATGCGCTGGGCGATCTTCTCACCCATGACGGTGGCCATCGGGCTGTTCTCCAAGGCCAGTGCCTGTTGCGGCACGATGCTCTCCGCACGGCGGTAGCAATCGAGCACACTGGCATCGTCGAACATCGAGAGGAACTTTTGATGCTCGTTGTGCGAATGCACGAAGTAGAGGCTGCGCCGTTTTGAAGTCTCGTCGTTCGCCGGGATCGAAGGGCCGCCGCGCGTCAGATCCAACTCGCCCGCCAGATGGAGCAGGCTGTCGCGAACGAGCTGAGCCTCCATCCGAACCGGGTTCGCTCGCCAGTAGAACTTGTTGTCGGGGTCGTGAGCGATGGTTTCGGAAGAAGCACCGGCGCTGGACGATGACATGCGGTACGCCTGCGACGTGACGATCAGCCGGTGGATGTGCTTCATGCTCCAGCCGTGTTCGACCAGTTCGACGGCGAGCCAGTCGAGCAACTCGGGATGAGTCGGCAGCGTCCCCTTGCGGCCGAAGTCGAACACGGTCGGCACGAGCGGCCGGCCCATGTGTCGCAGCCAGATATGATTGACGGCCACTCGCGCCGGCAGCGGGTGCTTGGGATCGGTCAGCCATTTCGCAAACGCCGAACGGCGCCCGGTGCTCGTCGTCGGGAACGGCTTGCGGCGTGACTCTTCGTTCTCCAAGTTGTTTTCCAGCGTCTTCAGCGATCCGTTGAGCGGCGTGAAGTTCTCGGCGGGTGTCTCGACTGCCTGACGTGCCGTTTCGATGGCGGCTCGCGCCGCGGTCAGTTTCTTCTCCGCTTCGGCCTTCTTGTCGGCGGCCGCGCGAGCCACCTCCAACTCCGCCCGAGCAGCCGCTTCCTCCGCCTTGGCCACGGCGGCGATTCGTTCCAACTTGACCGCTTGCTGCGCGAGGGACGCGGCGTTGTCGGCGGGAGGCTGCTGATAGCGAGCCTTCGCCGCGTCGGCCCGGGCTCGAATCGCGAGTGGTTCCGCTTCCGCAACGACCAGCGCCTTCTCGGCAATCGTGACGGCGAGTTTCGCCTGCTCGACGGTCTGCGGTGCGTCGGTCGGCTTGATCCCGGACTTCGCGTCCGTCATCGCCACGTCGGCGGGAAGCTCCTTCAACTCAAAGGCAAAAAACTCGGCCGTCGCATCGAACGTGATGATCTCCATCGCGCCGCGTCGTCGCGCCAGCGGCAGCCGATAGGCAATCGACAGTTCGCCGTTGACGAGCAGATTGACCAGAGTGCCCCGCACTCGCAGCGTCATTTCGTTGGGCTGGTTCAGTTCGATCTTGCGGCTTTGCGCCGCTTCCGGTGGGTACGTGTAGTTGTCGTCTCCATTCTTGTACGCGATCTGCGACTTCGGGCCTCCGGCGTAGGCACTCAGGTACGCGAGGACTTCATTCTTCTCGACGACATCAAAGTTGATGCCGACCGACTTCCACATCTGGCCGCCGGTCGTCTTGAAACGCAGCTTGGCCTCGAAGTTCTCGGGCGGAACCGGCTTCAACCGCAATGCCACGCGAGTCGCCCCGTCCTGAGCCTGCACGAGCTTACCGCCGGTGTAAGACCACTTGCCGCCGATCTGCTCCCACAGCTCCGGTCGCTCGGTGGTGAATTCGTCTTTCACCACGATCGACTTCTCGTCCGCAGGCTTCCCTTCCGCAGGCTTCTCCGTCACGAGCTTGTCTGCCGCGAGTTTCATCGCGGTCTCAGCCTCAACCAGTTTCTTGCGGGCGGTCTCCAGCGCCGACCGCGCCGCGACGATCGTCTGGTCGGCGGCCTTCAGATAACTCTCGACAACGAACGGTCGCACGCCGGGCTGAGTTGCTTCCGGCGGAAGCGACACCGGCTCCACCTGCCACGCGGCGTGAGACAGAAACGCGGGAACAGCCGGTTCCATGACACGGCTCTTGTCGGGATTGCGATCGTCGCCTCGGACGTGCAGAAACGTCTGCGCGTCGAGGTTGCAGTCAAACGCGCGCGGCAGGCCGTCCCGCTCGAAGTCGCTCTCACCCGGAAGCAGATCGGTGCGGACTTGATACGGCTCGAAGATCGCCCGCAGCCGGTAATAGTCGGTCTGGGCGAACGGGTCGTACTTGTGATCGTGACACTTGGCGCAGTTGAACGTCATTCCGAGCATCGCCTTCGACGTGTGCTCGATCGTCTCATCCAGCCAGCTCGTGCGGTTGAATTTGAAGTACTGCCGCGCGAGGAACCCGGAGGCTCGCAGCCGGTCGAGATCGTTCGGATAGAGCTCGTCGGCCGCGAGCATCTCGCGCAGCATCTGGTCGTAGCCTTTGTCGGCATTGAGCGATTCGATAATCCACTCGCGCCAGTGCCAGATGTGTTTCTGCGAATTGCGAACCTCGGCCCCCAGCCCCCACCAGTCGCTGTAGCGCCAGATGTCCATCCAGTGCCGCCCCCATCGCTCGCCATACTGCGGGCTGTCGAGCAACCGCGCGACGACGGCCTCGTCAGCCCGAGGCGACTGATCCGCGACAAACGCCTCGAGTTCCGCAACAGTCGGCGGCAGGCCGATCAGGTCGAGTGAGACTCGCCGCAGCCAGACCCGCTTGTCGGCGGGCGGTTGATGCTTCAGTCCCCGACGTTGATGTTCCGCCGCGAGGAAGGCGTCAATCGGATTGCGGCTCCACTCGGCGACGGTGCCCTGCGCCGCGGACTCAACAACCTGCGGCACAACGGGCCGGACCGGAGTCTTGAACGCCCAGTGATCGCGCGGATCCCGTTCGGCCTGTTCGTCGGCCGGCCCCCTGGCTCCCTGAGCGATCCAACTCTTGAGCAGCGCGATTTGCGAGGCACTCAGCGGCTCCCCCTCGGGCGGCATCCGTTCTGCCTCATCGTGAGAAGTCACTCGCGCGAGCAGCAAACTCCCGGCGGCATTCGCCACATCGATCGCCGCACCACTCTCGCCCCCCTTGACCGCCAGCGCCGCCGTGTCGAGCCGCAATTTGGCCTGCTGTTTCAGTGCGCCGTGACAGGCATAGCACCGCTCGCGCAGCACGGGCTTGATCTGCCGCACATAGTCGACCGCCTCGTCGCCCCTCGCCGACGCGACAAACAGAACGACAGCCACGACAGTCCAGACAACAGATCCGCAACGATGCATCACGGCGATCCTCTTACGCGACGCAGAAGGAGAGACAGACGTTGACAGAGGATACCGACTCGTGAAGGCTCACGACACCTTTTGCGAGCGTCCAGTCTCAGCCACGCACGATAACAGGTGAAGACCGTTTGCAGGGCGAGCAAACTTTCGATACCGGTCAGTGGCGGCGGTTCGAGATCCTGGCAATCACGGACGCCCGCACGAGCGAGCGGCTGAGCTCTTGTCTCTTGGCGCGTCGCGACTCTAACACGCCGAGCCGCATCCGGGCCACTTGGCGGCTTTGTCCGCAAGACCAGGCAGATCTTCAGTGCGAAGATCCTGCCCTCTCTGTGATGCCGATGCCGTTTGAAACTCTTCTTACGACACTGCGGTCCCCACAACCAGTGATCGCGTCGATCACGACATGTTCAAGATGCGGCGATGTTTCGGGGTGCGGACTGAACAGTAAGACGGTCCCTTTGCCAAACTTCGAGGCGATGATCGCCGGCGTATTGACCATCGTGCCCCGCTGAGACGGACATTCGTAGACTTCGGTTCGAAACCATGCCAGAACGACAAACGCCGGCAATTCAGAGCGGATCCCCCTGCGAAAAATCGGTCCACTGCTGTATTGAACGGACTCAGGGGAAAGGCTCTCGGCGAAGACCCCTTTGCTGAGACCCGAAAATTCGACGGACACCACTCCGCTGCCGCGTGCCGCTGCTGAACGCGCTCCCTCTTGGCCGCACTCGATCATCCCTGTCAGCGTGGCCGCATCGATCAGGCCGAGACCCCAGTCATAACCGCTTGTGGCTAGAAACGCGCCACCGCAGATGCCCACATACCCACCACCGTGATTCACAAACTCACGAATCATGGTCCGACCGCCATCGCCAAGGTCTTCTGCCTTGAGGCGTCCACTTCCACCCGGGACAAGGAGCACATTGAAATCGTGGAGAATGCCGTTCCGCACGGACAAGGCATTGACCCGTTGCCACTCGATGCGGGAATCGCGTTCCAGGAGTGGTATCAGGGCCTCCGTCGCGGACTCTGAATCAGGGGAATCCAGCAAACCCACTTTTACGGAGCGTACGGCATCGTTGAAGATCGCCCGCGTGCTCCGGAGATCCACGAGAACCTCGGCATCGCGCAGCCCTGCATCCCGCTCAGTCCTCATTGATGTCGCCACCCAAATGATGCCACTGCACGCGAGGACGACGCCTATAAACTTCACCATCTGCCGCGGATCTATTGGGGTCGTCTTCATGGTCCTGGCCTCAATGCTTACTTCACTTCGACGTGTCGATCCGCATCCGAATCCTCTGCAACGTGAAAAATGTCAAATGTATGGCCGATGGTCGCACTTCGATGCATTCGTAAAAATGGAGCATACCGCTCGTCGGGCTCATGCATTCGATGAACGCTGATCGCATACCATCCTGGTGAAACGAGCGGATGCCGATCCGGGGGCTCGGCCTGACGATCCAGCCTGACGATGCGAAACTTCGCTGCATCGCGATGGCTGGCACGGGACAAATGCGAGCGCAGCAGTTCTTCCGAATACGAATTCCGAAAGGCGACATGCAGCGGAGACGCCTCTGGATGAAGTGTACACCATTCCGCCAAGCCCCAAACGTCTTGCCCCCAATCCAGATTCGAGTGCAAGAGGTATCTCCGACCTCCCGCCGGACCGCCCGCCAATTCGTTGAAGTACGCCATCGAATGGGGAAACACCCATAGGCTGCTGGAGACGTTCCACAGGATGGCTCCGGCCACCAGCAGGCGCGGAAACGATCCGGAAACGACCGCAGCCCGGGAAGCCAGAACGCCAACAAATGGAAACGCAGGTAGCAAGTAGCGAAAGTGTTGGTTGATACCGGTCTGCGAACTGACGAGCAAGAAGAGGCACACGGCCGGAATGAGCAACAGCAACTCCTCGAACCGTATTCCCAATGCCAGCCTCTGCGAATCGACGCGGCTCACTCGGTGGGAACTCAACCGATCAGCCAAGGAAACACCCAGCACAATCCAGGAACCCAGCGGAATCTTGAGGGCACAACACACAAGGTAGTAGTACCACCATCCCGTCGATGACCATTGGCCGCAGAGATACGACGGTAGTCCTCGTTCAAAGTCCAGCTTCTGCAAGTCGGCTCCCAGCAGATAGTCGCGTGGCAGAGGAATGGGAAGCTGGCCCATGAGTTGGCCATGAAAACGATTCCCGCCTTTTCCGCCATCTACTACGGAATCAGACCCGGCGAGGAGACGCGAGGCAAACGACAGATTCCCCAATCGCTCGCCGGTCCCAGAGTAGCCGTATCCCGCATTGATGACCGCAACTCCCAAAGCCATCACCGTGAGGCATTGCAGCCCTTCGACAAGCCACCACTGTTTCAGCCGAGTCGTCGTCAGCTTCAACAGCCACAGTGTCGGCCAGATCGCGAAGAGGATGACCCACGTCATCTTCGTGAGTTCTGCAATCCCCAACGCTACGCCGGCGATCACAGCCGTTTCCCAACCCGGCGCTTTGAGCCAATTCCGAAAGGCGTATGCGGCCGCCAGCCCACTGGCCGCCGCTGGCAAGTCCGGCATGATGGTTCCGCCCCAAGTCAAGACGGAGGGAGAGAAACACCACAAGGCGACCGCCAAGCAAGCGGCCGGCTCGCCATACAATTCCCCAGCCCAACGCCAGGAGAGCCAGGCACCGAGAATGACCCACGGCAGGATCGTCAGCCGCCCCAGGAACAGGGCGATGCGCACCATGCCCACGTTAACCTTTACGAACCCGATCGAGGCACTCCATTCGAGACGTTCTCCCGGCACGCGTGGCCGTGTCTCGAGATCTCGAAAGTCCGCGACCGGCCGCAGCAACACGCTGGGGAAACAGGCAATGAGCCGAATGAGAGGCGGATTCACGGGATAGAGATCAAACTGTCCCGACTGCCACGAATAGACCCCTGCCGCCCAATGTGCC
>JBBPIS010000032.1:16856-60911 GCA_038040225.1 Planctomycetota bacterium | reverse complement strand
TCTCCGTCGACGGGACGCGTGGCGAAATGTTCTCGCAGCCGTGTCACACAGTTCCGCAACACTCCCGTCGGCGGAGCGACGGGTCTACGGTAGATTTGTCGGGAACGTCACGCTTGTCCGTCCGGCTCGAAGACGGTCGAGTGCCGGTGCCCGACCCTGGATCATTCGATGAAAGGGTCATCTCTGGGACGAGTATGGCCACTGCTGCGGAGAGCCGTTGGGCGAGCTTCCGGCTCCGTTTTGCATCGACGCGCCGGCATTGCTGCCACCGTTCCACATCGGCAGGGAGTTCGGTGAACTTCCACTTCCGGAGTTGGCTCCGTTGGGGAGCGAGTTGCTGTTGGGCCAGGTTCCGTTGTACGGCCGAGGTCCGCTGGGCTGATTCGTGGAATCGCCCCACGGAGTCTTCGCGTATCGGGATGTTCCGCCGCTGCTCGTGTCGGACTGGAATGAGTCGATTTGGTCATTCGCACGCGACGACGACTGGCCCCACGGCGAACTGACTCCCGTCGGCAGACCATTCGATCCGGTGTTGGAATTCGGCTGCTGCCAGTTCGCGGGTGCGTCCCACGGCCGGGACATGTTGTTCGCCGGCGAGGCGGGTGCAATCGTCATGTCGTTCGCAAACGAGCCTTGCGGTGCAGTGCCATCCGATCTCGAAGCCGCCGCTCCCGGCCAGTTCGGCACGGATTGACTGGAGCTGGCACTCTCACCACCCAGCAACTGAATGTTGCCTCGGTGGGGCGAGCCACCTGGTGCGTACTGATTGCCGGGGTTCTGGTACTGTTGCGGCTGCGAGAACTCGCTGCCGAATCGCTGTTCGTGATTGGGAGTGACCGACGGGTGCATGTTCATTCCGCCAGGCGAGGCCGAGTCACTCCCCACGATCGGAAGCATGCTGCCCGGCCCGGCGCTCATCCCCAACTGAGCCGCCGCCTGACTCGCGGTGGATCCATTGGAAGTACCTCCCTGCGCGAGGCCCATCTGGTCCACTGGGAATTGAGACTGAGGTTGAGATTGAGGCGAAAACTCAAACTGCGGGGGAGTGGGGTTGAATGCCCCCGCATGGGGTTGAACGGGTGCCCCCTGCCAGAAGTCCATGTTCGCATGCGGTCGAGTTCCCGGAGGGGCGACCAGTGAACCTTGGTGCGAAGCCGCCGCGAATCCCTGTTGTTGAGCAGGACCATTCGGAGTGGGGCCGGGATACGGCAACATTTGCGAGCCGGGCTGAAGATTCGACGGTAGCGGAATCGTCATCGTGCCGGGTTGCATCGAATTGCCGGACTGCGCTTGGGACGAGTTCGGCGAGAATTGGCCAAAGCCCGGACTGGTCGTTTGGGGTGGATTGGTCATCGGACCACCGAAGGCTTGACCCTGCATCCAAGGTTGGTTGTTCGGTGCAATGTTCGGCCGTTGATCCTGCACCGCTCGTTGATCCTGGATTGAAGAGTCGCCCATCCAGTCACGCTGCGAGGGAGTCTGCGCGAACTGTTGCGGGCGATTCGGATTTCCCTCCAACTGCCGGCGTTCCCACTCGGCCTTCAGTTGTTCGTTGGGGATCGTCTTGACATCGATCCGCTCATCGGAGGGAATTGGCCGCACCGCACGCTGCCCGGCTTCGGCCTGATTCGATGCCAGTGCCACTCCCGACGGCGGGCCTTGTGGGAACAGTTGCGCCAGGTACTGCTGCGTTTCGGCTTCCGTTGTCCCGCGACGGAAGAGTGCGAGTGCTTCGTCGTATCGTCCCTGTTTGCTGTACAGCGTGCCGAGGTTGAGCATCGCGGCCTTGTGCGAGGGATCAATGGCCAGCGCTTCCCGCAGTGTTTTCTCGGCCGGCCGGTCGTCGCCGCGCAGAATGTGTGAGTAACCGATGTCGCTGAGCAGATTCGGGTCGCGCGGCCGCTTGCGCAGTGCGGCCTCATAGTGGTCGTCGGCCGCTCCGAACATCTGCTGTTTGTCGGCCACGACGGCCAGTCGGTGATGAACGTCCGGGTCATCCGGCTTGGCGGCGAGGGCCAGTTCATACGCGCGGCGCGCCTCGTCCCACCGGCCCTCTTTGTATCGCAGATTCCCGGCCTTGAGGTTGTCGGCGTACTCGCGGGACCGCTGCGATTGATCGGTCTTCTTCGCCATCCGCTCCTTCAGTTCCGGCGGCATGTCGCCCTTCTTCGGTTCTTTCTTTTTCTGACCCCAGTAAGTCACGATCTCCTCGTGATTCGGATCAACCGGCTTCGGTTCGGCGCTCTTTGTCCAGGCGGTCGCCCACTTGTCAGAGGCTCCCTTCATGGACGTGCAACCGCACATCGCCAGTGAAATGACAACGAGGGCACACAGAAGTGGCAGCGAAGTGAAGCGTGAAGTCGTCATTCAACCGATCCTTGGTTGAGGCGAGAACGAAATGAGTTTTACGACCGAAGGGAGCCCGTGGATGTGTCGAGGGGCCTGCAAACTGAAGTGTGACGCCGACACCAGAGAGTCCATTCTCGTGCCGACTGCGGGAAGATGCTAAAGTTTGTTGCAAATCGTGTCGAGACGAGGTTTCTCGCCACGGGTTTGCCCAGTCTATCTCGCCCGCCTCGTTGTCCAGCCAAAGACTGATTCATGCTCGCCAAACGCATTATTCCGTGCCTTGATGTCCATGCCGGACGAGTCGTCAAAGGGGTGAACTTTCTCAACCTGCAAGATGCCGGCGATCCCGTGGAAGTTGCCGCGCGCTATGAAGAGGACGGTGCGGACGAACTCGTGTTTCTCGACATCACCGCCAGTCACGAACAGCGCGGCATCATCCTCGACGTGGTCCGGCGGACGTCCGAGGTCTGCTTCATGCCGCTGACCGTGGGCGGTGGCATCCGGACCCTCGACGACATCCGCATGTTGCTGAGTGCCGGTTGCGACAAGGTCTCGATCAACTCGGCGGCGGTGAAGGATCCCAACTTCGTGCGCGAGGCGGCTCTGAAATTCGGCAGCCAGTGCATCGTCGTGAACATCGACCCGAAGCGGGTTCAGAAGGACGGCCGCGAGGTGTGGGAAGTCCACGTCAACGGCGGCCGCATTCCAACGGGACTCGAAGCGGTCGCGTGGGCCAGGGAAGTCGAACGGCTCGGCGCGGGCGAGATCGTGCTGACCTCGATGGATGCCGACGGGACAAAGGACGGTTACGACCTGCCGATGACTCGAGCCGTCGCCGATGCCGTCAATGTTCCGGTTGTCGCCAGTGGCGGCGCGGGGAACCCCGAACATTTGAGAACGATCCTGACCGAAGGCCACGCCAGCGCGGCGTTGGCCGCCAGCATCTTCCACTACGGCACGCACCCGATCGGTGAGACGAAGCAATACCTCGCCGAACGAGGCGTGCCGATCCGGTTCAATCGGTTGGGGTAAGAGCCTTTTGAAAAGGTATTGATCGTGTGCCACGGCTGTGTCAGCCGTGCGGAAGTCGTGTGTCTTTCCCCCGTTCTCACGGCTCACAGAGCCGTGGCACTACTCTTTCATCAGACGGGTAGCCGACATGCCAGAGTTGTCTCACTTCGACGAACACGGTTCCGCGCGCATGGTTGATGTCGGCGCGAAGGAGATCACCGCGCGAATGGCCCGCGCGGAAAGCTTCGTCACGATGCGGCCCGAGACTTTGAAGCTGATCCTCGACAAGCAGGTCGCGAAGGGAGACGTCTTCGAGGTCGCGCGGCTGGCGGGAATCATGGCCACCAAACGGACGGCCGATCTGATCCCGCTCTGCCATCCGCTCGGGATCGACGCGGTGGACGTGGCTCTTACCGCCGTGAACGACACCACCGTCCGCATCGAAGCAACAGTGCGAGTTCACGGCCGCACGGGCGTCGAAATGGAAGCGCTGACCGCCGTGTCGATTGCAGCCCTCACGATCTACGACATGTGCAAAGCAGTCGATCGCGGCATGACGCTCGGCCCGACCAGGCTGCTCGAAAAATCCGGCGGCAAGAGCGGGCATTACCTCAACGAAAACGCGGGCCACAGCGAGACATAGACCATCAAAAAAGCCCGGCCTTGGGAAAGGCCGGGCTTCTGACTTCGTTCTCGGTTAGCTCTTCAAAAAGAGGCTGCCGTTAGTACCGGTAGTGATCCGGCTTGAACGGACCGTTGACCGGCAGACCGAGGTATTCGGATTGCTTGGCGGTCAGCTTTGACAGCTTGACGCCAATCGTGCCGAGGTGCAGGCGGGCGACTTCCTCGTCGAGTTCCTTCGGCAGGCGGTGGACGCCGAGCGGATACTTTTCCGGCTCCGTCCACAGTGCGAGCTGCGCCAGCGTCTGGTTGGTGAAACTGTTCGACATCACGAACGAGGGATGCCCCGTCGCGCAGCCGAGGTTCACCAGACGACCCTGAGCGAGCAGCATCACGCTGCGACCGGTGTCGGCAAACGTGTAACGATCCACGGCGCCGACGTCGGCCGGCTTGATGTTCACTTTCTTGGCCTTGCCGCTGGTCGCCTGAGCCTCCAGCCACGCCACGTCGATCTCGATGTCGAAGTGACCGATGTTGCAGATGATGGCGTCGTTCTTCATCTGGGAGATGTGCTCGCCGCGAATGATGTCGCAGCAGCCGGTCGTCGTGACGAAGATGTTCCCCTGCGAAGCGGCCTCTTCCATCGTGGTGACTTCAAAGCCTTCCATCGCGGCCTGCAAGGCACAGATCGGGTCGATCTCGGTCACGATCACGCGGGCACCGTAGCGCTGCATCGAGATCGCGCAGCCCTTCCCCACGTCGCCGTAGCCCGCGACGACGCAGACCTTGCCGGCCAGCATCACGTCGGTGGCCCGCTTGATGCCGTCGGCCAGCGATTCGCGGCAGCCGTACAGGTTGTCGAACTTGCTCTTCGTCACCGAGTCGTTGACGTTGATTGACGGAATCTTCAGCTCGCCCCGCTCGTGCATCTGCACGAGACGATGCACGCCGGTCGTGGTCTCTTCGCTGATCCCCTTGATCCCGGCGAGGAGTTCCGGGAACTTCGTGTGAACCATCGACGTGAGGTCGCCGCCATCGTCGAGGATCATGTTCAGCGGCTTGCCGTCCGGGAAGTAGATCGTCTGTTCGATGCACCAGTCGAACTCTTCGTTCGACATCCCCTTCCACGCATAGACCGGAACGCCCGTCGCGGCGATGGCGGCGGCGGCGTGATCCTGCGTCGAGAAGATGTTGCAACTGCTCCAGGTGACGTCCGCGCCGAGAGCCGTCAGCGTCTCGATCAGGACCGCCGTCTGAATCGTCATGTGCAGGCAACCGGCGATGCGGGCACCTTTTAGCGGTTTGGTGGCTGCGTACTTGTCTCGCAGGGCCATCAGACCGGGCATTTCGTTTTCGGCGATCTCAATTTCTTTGCGACCCCACTCGGCCAGGGACATGTCCTTGACCTTGTATGGGGGCTTGCCAGCAGTGGTGGAAGGGGGAGCCTTGGGCAGAGTGGCCGTGGCCATCGAGCATGTCCTTACTATGGGAATCCTGTTTGCGTTCAATCCGCACCGGCGGAGAACATGTCGCGGGAATTGTAGGCCCTGCGGCGAGGTCGCCAGCATCAGCCCAACGCGACGGGCCGTACCGTATGGGATTTGGCCCAGCGTGGCAACCTCTGAAACGCGAAGCGCCCGTGACAGGCTTGGCCCGGACAGCTATCTTTCCGCATTCGCTGCAACGGAAGACCCGACCCAGTTCCGATGGCCCCTGCTCCGTTCGTCGACTTCGGCCGGGAAGCAGGCACACGCGGCCAAGCCGCTTCAGACCGAATAAGGATCGTTCGCGATGACGCTGCGCATTCCAGACATCTACTCCGCAGGCCGGTTCGGGCTGTCGATCGAGATCTTTCCACCGAAGACGCCGGAGGGAGACGATTCGCTGCGCCAGACTCTGCGCGAACTGGCTCCGTTTCAGCCCGCCTTCGTGTCGTGTACCTACGGCGCGGGAGGCTCAACGAGCAAGCGAACCGTCGAATGGTGCCAGGAGATTCAGAACGGCTGCGGACTTCCGGCGACGGCTCACTTCACCTGCGTGGGCAGCACACGCGAGCAGCTTGTCGAATGGTTGCAGTTCGCCTGGTCGGCCGGCATCCGCAACATCATGGCTCTGCGGGGAGACGCTCCCGCCGGGCAGACCGAGTTCACCGCTGTGGCGGGCGGACTGAAGTACGCCAACGATTTGGTGGCCCTCATCCGCGAGCGATTCCCCGAGATGGGGATCGGCGTAGCAGGCTACCCCGAGAAACATCCCGAAGCGCCGAGCCTCGACCTCGACTTCGAGAACCTCGTCCGCAAGGTCCGCACCGGCGCGGATGCGATCTACACGCAGCTTTTCTTCGACAACGCCAGCTTCTTTCGTTTCCGAGACCGCGTCCACCGCGCGAGCCTCGGCGTACCGCTCGTCCCCGGCATCATGCCGATCACCGAGTTCGCCCGCATTCAGCGCATCACGGCGATGTGCGGCGCGGTCATCCCCGCGTCGCTGGCCTCGCGCCTCGAAGCCGTGAAGGACGACAAGACCGCTCAGTACGAGATCGGCGTCGATTTCGCGATCGCTCAATGCCGTGAACTGATCGATCAGGGAGTCCCCGGAATTCACTTCTACTGCCTCAACAAAAGCCACGCTTGCCAGAGGATTCTGGAAACGCTGGGGTTGTCCGGAAACGCTCAGACGTGAAACTTTGAACTGCACCAACTTTCATTCCGGCCGAACATCGAGCCAGTTCGAGTTGTCATGTCTCCCGTATAGCGCTCGCTGTCTTGATTGGAATCCCCGCCACATGCCCGTCCGCCCTGCCGGTTACTTTGAGCAACTTCTTTCCGAGCGCATCCTCGTACTTGATGGTGCAATGGGGACGATGATTCAGCGGTATGAACCGACTGAAGAGACATATCGCGGCGAGCGGTTCAAGTCGCATCCCATCGACCTCAAGAACGCGGGCGATGTGCTCGTGCTGACGCAGCCGCAGATGATTGCCGACATTCACCGGCAGTATCTCGCCGCCGGGGCCGACATCATCGAGACCGACTCGTTCAACGCGAACATCATCTCGATGGAAGAGTTCGGGCTGGCGGAGTTCACGCGCGAGATCAACGTCGCGGCGGCACGGCTCGCGCGGGGCGCGTGCGATGAGTTCACGAAGTCGAACCTCAACAAACCCCGCTTCGTCGCCGGGAGTATCGGCCCGACGAAGGTCATGCTGTCGTTCAACGCCGACAAGCCGGGCTATCGGCCGGTGACGTTTGACAGGATGGTCGAGTCGTATTCCGAGCAGATTCGCGGGCTGATCGAAGGGGGCGCGGACCTGCTGCTGCCGGAAACGTCGTTCGATACGCTCAACATGAAGTCGTGCTTGTACGCCATCGAAAACGTCTTCGCCGAACTGGGTGTTCGCTTGCCGGTCATGGTCTCGGGAACAATTTTCACGGGCGGACGGACTCTGACGGGGCAGTCGGTCGAGGCGTTCTGGACCTCGGTGTCGCACGCCCCTTCGCTGACGATCGGCCTCAACTGTGCGCTCGGTCCGAAGCAGATGCGGGAGTACGTCGAGTCGCTGGCGAACCTCGCCCCGAAGTACACCAGTTGCTATCCGAACGCGGGGATGCCCGACGGTTTCGGCGGCTTCGACTCGAACCCGAACGAAGTCGCGGCCAACCTGCGCGAGTTCGCTCAAAACGGCTGGGTCAACATCGTCGGCGGCTGCTGCGGCACGAACCCGGACTTCATCCAGGCGATCGCGCAGGCGGTGGACGGTGTCGCGCCGCGTCACATCCCCGACGTGCCCCACTGGTCGGCGTACTGCGGCAAGGAGCGGTTCGATCTGCGTCCGACGTCCAACTTCATGATGATCGGCGAGCGGACCAACGTCACCGGATCGCGCAAGTTCGCGCGGCTCATCAAGGAAGGGAACTACGACGAGGCGCTCGCCATCGCGCGCGGTCAGGTCGAGGGTGGCGCGAACATGATCGACGTCAACATGGACGAAGGTCTGCTCGACAGCGAAAAGGAGATGACCAGGTTTTTGAACCTCATCTCCGACGATCCCGACACCAACAAGGTGCCGGTGATGGTCGACAGCTCGAAGTTCAGCGTGATTGAAGCGGGACTGAAGTGCCTCGACGGCAAGGGGGTCGTGAACTCGATCAGCATGAAGGAGGGGGAGGCCAAGTTTCTCGAACAGGCCCGCACGGTTCGACGCTACGGCGCAGCGGTCGTCGTCATGGCGTTCGACGAGCAGGGTCAGGCGACATCGTGCGACGAGAAGGTCCGCATCTGCAAACGCGCGTACAAGCTGTTGACCGAACAGATCGGCTTCCCGCCTGAAGACATCATCTTTGACGCCAACATCCTGACGGTTGGCACGGGGATGGAGGAGCACTCGAACTACGCGGTCGAATTCATCGAGGCCCTTCGCCGGATCAAGACCGAGTGCCCCGGCGCACGCACCAGCGGCGGCGTGAGCAACGTCTCATTCTCCTTCCGCGGCAACGATGTCGTGCGCGAGGCGATGAACGCGGCCTTCCTCTACCACGCGATTCAAGCGGGCCTCGACATGGGGATCGTCAACGCGGGGCAGCTCGCGGTGTACGACGAGGTTGATAAAGAACTGCTTGTCTACATCGAAGACGTGCTGCTGAACCGCCGCCCCGATGCCACCGAGCGCCTCATCACGTTCTCGGAGAAGTTCAAAGGAGGCGAGAAGACCGACGCGGGAGAGGCGGCCGTCGAAGAATGGCGGCTCGGCCCGGTCGAGGACCGTCTTCAGCACGCGCTGCTCAAGGGGATCACCGAGCACATCGAAACCGATACGGAAGAGGCACGTCTCAAATACGGCAAGCCGCTCGACATCATTCAGGGTCCGCTGATGGACGGCATGAACGTCGTCGGCGGCCTGTTCGGCGCGGGCAAGATGTTCCTGCCGCAGGTCGTGAAGAGTGCCCGCGTGATGAAGAAGGCGGTCGCGTACCTCGAACCATTCATGGAAGCCGAGCGAGTTGCCGCCGAAGAGGCTCTCGCGCCGGGCCAGGAGGCCACCGTTGTCGATACCACGCGCGGTCGGGGTCGAGTCGTCCTCGCCACCGTGAAGGGGGACGTCCACGACATCGGCAAGAACATCGTCGGCGTTGTCCTGCGCTGCAATAGCTTCGACGTGATCGATCTCGGCGTGATGACCTCGTGCGAGAAAATTCTCGAAACGGCGAAGAGAGAAGGTGCCGACATCATCGGGCTGAGCGGCCTGATCACGCCGTCACTGGATGAGATGACTCACGTGGCGAAGGAGATGCAGCGGCAGGGCTTCACCGTCCCGCTGCTCATCGGGGGAGCCACCACGTCCGCCAAACACACGGCCGTGAAGATCGCCCAGCACTACGAACAGCCCGTCGTCCACGTGGTCGATGCGTCACTCTCCGTCCCCGCCGTTGAAAGCCTGCTCGACCCGACCCGCAAAGCCGAGTTCGTCGCCAAGACGAAGGCCGGACAGGAACGAGACCGCTCGAACTATGCGGCCATGCAGTCCAACCGCAAGCTGGTTCCGTATGCCGATGCGCTGGCGAGACGGTTCAAGACCGACTGGGCCAGCGTGCGCATCGACACCCCGTCGTTCCTCGGCACACGCGTCCTGAACGATGTCCCGCTGAGCGACCTCGTCCCGTTCATCGACTGGTCCCCGTTCTTCCAAACGTGGGAGCTGCGCGGCAAGTACCCGAAGATTTTTGAAGACCCCGTCGTCGGTGAAGAGGCTCGGAAAGTCTTCGACGCCGCTCAGGATCTGCTGCGCCGTATCGTCGATGAGAAGCTGCTGACCGCGCGCGGCGTGTACGGCTTCTGGCCAGCGGCGAGTGAGGGTGATGATGTCGTCGTGCAGCGGTTGATGGTCGAAGGTCGAGGGTTGACGGCCAGAGAAACGTCGATGGTTGATGGTGGAGGGTTGATGGTCAGAGAAGAGGCAATCGCTGGTTCTGACTCTTCCGCTTCACCCTCAACTCTCAACCCTCAACCCTCAACCCTTCGCTTCCCCATGCTTCGTCAGCAGTGGGAGCGTCCCGGCCAGCAGGACTTTCGCTCGCTGGCCGATTACATCGCACCGGCCGATTCGGGACGACAGGACTATCTCGGTGCGTTCGCCGTCACGACGGGGATCGGCTGCGATGAGTTGGCCAACAAATTCCAACACGAACTGCACGACGATTACCTCTCGATCATGACGAAGGCTCTCGCCGACCGGCTGGCCGAGGCGTTCGCCGAGTACCTCCACCGACAAGCCCGCCTCGACTGGGGCTACGGGCAGGAAGAGGCTCTCTCCACCGACGACCTGATCGAAGAAAAGTATCGCGGCATCCGTCCGGCCCACGGCTACCCCGCCTGCCCGGACCACACGGAAAAAACGAAACTCTTTGAACTCCTCGACGCCACCAATCAAACGGGCATCGTCCTGACCGAGAGCTTCGCCATGCACCCGGCCGCCAGCGTCAGCGGCCTCTACTTCGCCCACCCCGAATCGAGATACTTCACCGTCGACAAACTCACCCGCGACCAGGTCGAAGACTACGCGAAGCGAAAGGAAATGCCGCTCGCCGAAGTGGAGCGATGGCTAAGTCCAAACCTCGGATACGACAACTGAATCGCCCACACATGGTTTTCGATGAGACGTTTCTCTCGTTGAGGACTTGGTCTGGGTGAGCCGGTGAGCAAGTCAGTTTCCAACGATGTCTGTCACCGATCTCGAACGCTGGAACACGAAGTACGCCGCGAAGTCGGTGCCGCCGGTGGTGTCCCCGGATGAGTGGCTCGTGAAGCAGGTCGCGGAGCGAACGGCGGGTGAGGCATTGGAACTGGCGTGTGGCCTTGGCCACAACGCGATCTGGCTGTCGCAGCAGGGTTGGCGAGTCGATGCGGTCGATGTCTCTCCGGTCGGCTTGGGACTGGCCGAACAATTGGCGAATCGCGTCGAATGTCAGACAGTCTCGTGGATCGCGGCCGATCTCGATGAGTTCACTCCGCAGATCGAAACCTATGATCTCGTCCTCGTCTTCCGGTTCCTCGACCGATTGCGTTTACCAGGTTTGATTGTGCGGGCACTGCGTCCCGGCGGGCTGCTCGTGTACGAAACCTTCTCGCGAGCGCAGATGGCTCGCGATGACAATCATCTGCGCAGCGCAGACTTCACGCTCGCACCCGGCGAGTTGCCGCTGTTGTTCCCCGAGTTGACCGTCGTCGACTACGACGAGATCGATCTCCCCGACCGCAGCGTCGCGCGGCTGGCGGCCCGGAAGGGAGATGGCTAGCTTAAAGCAGGTCTTGACCGTACTTGGGAGCCATCCATGAACACGTTGCCGCTGCGAATTGGGCTGCTCGTTGTGTTGTACGTCTGCTTTGGGGTGAGCCTGTTCGCATCAGCAGCTTGGTTGCCGGATCGAGTGGCGACACACTTCGATATGGCGGGCGTGGCGAATGGTTGGATGAGCCGCTCGACGCATCTGATGTTCATGTCAGTGTTCGGTCTCGTGTTTCCGAACTTTCTGATCTGCATCTGCTGGAGCATCCGATTTCTGCCCGCCGGGTTGGTCAACATCCCGCATCGCGAGTACTGGCTGGCGGACGAGAGGCGGAGCGAAACGGCTTCGTATCTCGTGCGACATTCGGTCTGGTTCGCCTGTCTGGCGCTCGGGTTTGTCATCGGCCTGCACGGGCTGGTTGTGCTGTCCAACCAACGGCAGCCGCCTCAACTTCCGGTTGTGTGGGTGTTGGGAGTGGCGGGTCCGTTCCTGGTGGGAGTGGCGGCGTGGGTCATCTGCCTGTATCGCCGCTTTCGCATCGCGGGACCAGATGGCGGCACCATGCCTCCAGCTCGTGGCTGAGTGACTTGCGGAGCCGAAGCGATCATGATCGGATCGGTCCTTCCCCGAGCGCGACCGGTACGAACGACCCCGCAGGTCGTCGGCGGCATCATTGTTGCAAGTGGTTCGCTCGCGAGAATTCGTCCGGCGTCGTGATTCGGCGCAGGCTTCTCGCACAGCGGCAACTTTCACCGAAGCCGGACGTTCGGACGGACGATGCGTAGCCCACCGAGAGACCACTCGATTCACGATTGAGGAACCAACGAACATGACCGCCAGTCCGCTGCCTCGCCCGTTGAAGGGGATCGTTCCGCCGATGGTCACGCCGCTGCTCGGCCGCGACGAGTTGGACCATTACGGGTTGAGCCGCCTCGTCGAGCACCTGCTCTCGGGCGGCGTGGCCGGTCTGTTTCTGCTCGGCACGACGGGCGAGGGACCGAGTCTCAGCTATCGGCTCCGCTATGAACTGATCGAGAAAACGTGCGAACTCGTCGCCGGACGCGTGCCCGTGCTGGTCGGCATCACCGACACGTCGCTGGTCGAAGCCGTTGAGTTGGCGACGTTCTCGCGCGACGCGGGGGCCGCCGCCGCCGTGGCCGCGCCGCCGTATTACTTCCCTGTCGAACAGCCGCCGTTGCTGACGTTCCTGTCGCGTCTGGCCGACGAATCGCCGCTGCCGCTGTTTCTCTACAACATGCCCTCGTGCGTGAAGGCTTCGCTGGCGTTCGAGACCGTCGAAGCACTCGCCCGCCATGCGAACGTCGTCGGGTTGAAGGACAGTTCTGGTGACATGGCCTACTTCCGCCGCGCGCTCATGCTGCGCGAGGCCCGTCCCGACTGGACGATCCTCATGGGACCGGAGCATCTGATGGCCGAGTCGGTCCTCGCCGGGAGCGATGGCGGAGTGACTGGCGGCGCAAACCTGCATCCGCGCCTGTTCGCCGAGCAGTACGAAGCCGCCTCGCGCCGTGATCAACCCACGATCGACCGCCTTCAGTCCGAGGTCGTGGCACTTGGCCGCATCTACAAAGTCGGTGGCAGCGGCATGGCGGCGTATCTGTGTGGCCTGAAGTGTGCCCTCGAACTCGCCGACATCTGTTCGGGCCACCTCGCCGAACCGTTCACGGCATTTGGTTCGCGTGAGCGTGATCAGATCGAGCGATTGCTGGGCGAGATGAGCCTCGGATACGCACGCGTTTCCTGACGGGACGCATCGGCCACGGTCACGTCAGCCCTGCACGACATCCTTCATCAGCCCGGCGAAAGAATTATCGACGAGCTTGATCTCCTTCGTCTCCTTGCCGAGACGGATGCCGATGCGCTGGGCGGGGTCGCGCGTTTCCTTGATCTCGTTCTGTCGGAGCGTCACCTGTTCGGTGCCTCCCTGCACGTCGATGGCCACTCCGTCGGCTGGGCCGCTGTTCTCGACGATGTTTTGTTCGATCACGTTGCGGTGGCCGCAGAACGAGGCACCTCGCTCGGGACGGAACAGGATTCCGGTCTGACCACTGTTGCGGACGATGTTCTTCCGCACGAGGTTGTCCGTGTCGCGGTGGCCGATTGAAATTCCCTGCCCTTTGATGTCGAGGATCGTATTTTCCTCGGCCAGGCCGTACTTCACGCCCCAGCAGAAGAACAGGCCAATCTGACAGCGTTCGAGTTTGTTCCGCCGCATGATCGGCCGCTGTGAACCCGATCCCGGATGCAGACCCAAGCCCGCGTGATCGTGGCTGTGGCAGCCCTCGACCGTCACATCGTGGCAGATCTGCCAACTGATGCCGTCGCCGTTGTTGTGCCTCGCCGTCACCTGGCGGATCAGCACGTTGCTGACATCTTGCAGGAAGATGCAGCCCGCGTGGTTGCCGTCGAGGTTCTCGTTGTTCGCGCGATTGCCATCGAGCGCGATGTGCTCGATGACGAGGTTCTCGGTCTCCTCACTCGTCACGAGCGGGAAGAGGGTCGAGCAGGTTGGCTCGCCCGTCGTCCAGAAGTTCTGGCGCAGGGCCCGATCCAGTTTGAAGCGGTTCCCCGAACGAGCGACCAGCGTCCGCTTGAGGACTTCCTGCCCGCCGTGGTGCGGATTCTTTGTCCGCAGACAAACGGAGTCGCCGACCTCGAAGCCCTTGCTGTCAACGAGAGTAATCTCCTGATCGTACCAATCCGAATCGAGAGCCAACTTCGTCGTGACGGACGCGGGTTTGGTGAGGATCGTGTCGTCACCGGAACCCAACAGCCTCACACCCGAGCGCAGATGAACGGACCCGCGCAATGAAAAAGTTCCCGGCAGCACCTTCACCGTCCCGCCCCCCAAGCGTGCGACGTAATCGACCGCCGCCTGAAGCACCTTGTGCGACGAGCCGATCAGGTCGCCCTCCTTCTGCCCGACAGTGATCGTCAGCCGCTCGTCCCAGTTTGGTTCGCTGGCCTTGTCACCCGAGGTGGCTCGCGGCGTGGTGACGCGCGGGCGACCGGATCGTTCGGCAGGCGAATCGTCTGCAAACAACAGCGGCGTCAACCACGAGGCGGCTCCCGCGGCAGCCGTCAGTCCCAGAAAGTGGCGTCGATTTCCGAGCGAACGAGTCATGCGATGTTCCTCCGACGAAGTGGAAGCGTGGTCAGCCCGAGGCGGCAATATACAGCGGGTTGCGGCGATTGGAACAAGCGACGTCGGTCCGTCGCACAAGCTGGCAGCATGTGCTACGGGCCGACGACAAAGACGGTGAGCGATCGAGGGCCGTGGGCTCCGATCACCAGCGACTGTTCGATGTCGGCGGTTTTTGAGGGGCCCGCGATGAAGCCGCCGAAACCCGGCTCGGTGAACGAGAGCCGTTCGTAGCCCTGATGCATGTTGTGGACCACGTCGGCCGCGTGGACCACGAACGCCAGATGCTGGCACAGGAAATAGATGACGCGGTGTTTCAGACCGCGATCGTGGACCCAGACGGCGGCGTTCTCGGCCACGCCGAATTCGCCGGGCAGCAGTGCGAAGTCGATGTCTTCCAGCGCGTGGGGGTCGTCGATCGCATCGAGATCCACCGTCGAAGCCCCCGCGCCGGGAACTCGCGAGACCGTCTGCTTCGCGGCCGAGTAGACCGGCATGGCATCGAGCTCGCGGTTGATCGCCTCCACGTTCGGGACTCGCACGCAGCGACCGCCGATCATTTCGAGGACGCGGGCGAACTGAGCAATTGGGTCGGGATACTCAATCCACGGCCCGGCCAACTCGGGCAACGGCGAGGCTTCGGGCAGGTGACGGCGGACGGCGGCCAGAATCTCATCGCGCGAAGACATGCACTCAACCAATTGTTCTGTGGGAATCAATTTCAAGACACCACTCCACCGCAGCGCGGCCGGGCCTCGTGTCGGAGCGGAGTCTACAGGATGACAGGCGGGATTTCCCACGCTGTCGGACGGCGACTACAATGGCCGCCGCATTGGATTGGCTCATCAGTTTGCGGAGATCATCATGCCGTCCCCCTTTCCAGGAATGGACCCGTTCATCGAACAACAGGAGTGGGAGGACTTTCACTCCACGTTCAATACGGTGCTGCGAGAACAACTTTCGCGGGATGTCGAACCGCGGTACATCGCGCGGGTCGAGCGACGCGTCTATGTGGAGTCTCCGCCTCCGAACGATCTGCCAGCCCGGTGGGCGGATGTCGCCGTGATGCTGGTTGATCACAGCGGCGGGGGCGTTGCCACGGCCGAGGCCACCGAGGTAGAGACGGCGACCGAGGAATGCGTGCTGCCGATGCCGATCGAACGCCGCGAGACGTACCTCGTCATTCGCGAACGGGAGACGCAGGAAGTCATCACGATCATCGAGACCCTGTCCCCTGCGAACAAACGGGCCGGGACCGGCCGCCGCGAATATCTGTCGAAGCGTGAAACGGTCCTGCAGAGTGAAACGCATCTCGTCGAACTCGACCTGTTGCGCGGCGGTCTGAGATTGCCGACCGTGACACCGCAACCTGCCGCTGACTACTACGCGATCATCAGCCGTTCGCACCTCAGGCCACGAGCGACGCTGATGCATTGGACGCTGCGCGATCCGCTCCCCACGATCCCCGTCCCGTTGAAGCGAGAAGACCCCGACGTGTCGCTCGATTTGCAGGCGGCATTGACCACGGTGTACGACCGGGCGCGATACAACCTGTCGCTGAACTACCGCGCCGAGCCGACGCCTCCGTTCGATGAGCGGGATCGTGTCTGGATCAATCAACGGATCTCTTGATTGAGCATTGAGCGTGCGCGGGCGTTCCGATTGGCGAAGACAAGGATTGGCGAAGACAAGGAACTCTGCACTGGACGCCTCGCAGTACGCCGCCTTCCGTCGGCAACTCATCCGTTGGTACGAGCAGCATGCGCGCGACTTGCCGTGGCGGCGGACGACCGATCCGTATCGGGTCTGGATCAGCGAGATCATGCTCCAGCAAACGACGGTCGTGGCCGTCGTGCCGTACTTCGAGCGGTTTCTGGCTCGGTTCCCGACCGTGAACGATCTCGCCGCGGCCGATGAGAAGGACGTGCTGCGGCTGTGGGAGGGACTCGGCTACTACAGTCGTGCCCGCAATTTGAGGAAGGCCGCGCAGGTCATCGTTCACGAACACGACGGCGTGTTTCCCTCCGAGGTCGATGCACTCCAGAGGCTGCCGGGCATCGGTCGCTACACGGCCGGCGCGATCGCCTCGTTTGCGTTCGACCGCCGCGCGCCGATCGTCGAAGCCAACACGTTGCGTCTGTATTGTCGGCTGCTCGGTTACGCAGGCGACCCGCGATCGAGGGAAGGTCAGGAACAACTCTGGTCGTTCGCGGAGGCGGTTCTGCCGAAGACTCAGCCCGGCCGAATGAATCAGGCGCTGATGGAGCTCGGTGCGACCGTCTGCTCGCCGAAGGAGCCGGATTGCGAACACTGCCCGGTCCACGCACACTGCCGAGCGTTCGTCGAGGGAACTCAGGCCACCATCCCGCAGCGGGCGATTCGGCCAACGATCACCGATGTTGTGGAAGTTTCGGTCGCGGTGCGGCGGGGGAGGAAGTACCTGCTCCGACGTCGTACACCCGAAGAACGCTGGGCTGGACTGTGGGACTTCGTGCGATTCGCCCTGGATGACTCAATCACATCCGCGCGCGTGGTCACTGCCGTTCGAGAGCACACCAGCCTGAAGGTCGAACTCGGCCCGCAACTGGCCGAACTGAAACACGGCGTGACTCGCTATCGCATCACGCTGAAGTGCTTCACGGCGGAAGCCGTGTCGGGCGAGCTCCGGACAGACGGCGAATGGCGATGGGTCTCCTCGAAGGACTTCGGCAACTACCCCCTCTCCGTCACCGGTCGCAAGTTTGCGAAGCTGCTCGCGGAGAGTTTGTTCTGACGATGAACGCGACAACGTCAGCGAATTGGAACCGACAACTCACTCGCCACACTCGTTGTTACGCGGTGGCTCGAAGGGGATCTCATCACGTCAGTCAACTTCAAAATGATCAGGGACTTGAACGTATGACAATGACCCGCTGCGTGGTTGGGAGGCTCCTTGCCCTCCACCAGACACGCCACTAGAATCCCGAGCGTTTTGAGGATGGGTTGGGAGGCTCCTCTCAATTCTGCCGATTGGGCGAGTTGCAACAGTTTTCGGGACGATTTGATCAACATGGCTGATGCCTTCCACAGACCATACCGAGGACATACAACCCAAAAATGAATCGGCCGCCCCGAGCATGGCGTATCCTTGGCCGAACACGTTGGCGATGCGAGTTGTTTGAGCAAACCACGTCTGACCCAGCGACGACAGATCAGAATTCAGAATAATAGACAGTCAAAAACAGTAGTCATGGTGGGACAACCCACGCACCAAATCCGGAGGCTTCGGCATGTACGAGCGATTCACTGATCGCGCCCGCAAAGTGATGCAACTGGCGAATCAGGAAGCCCAGCGGTTCAATCACGAATACATCGGCACCGAGCACGTTCTGCTGGGCCTCGTCAAAGAAGGCTCGGGGGTCGCAGCCAACGTGCTCAAAAACCTCGAAGTCGATCTGCGCAAGATTCGGCTCGAAGTCGAGAAGATCGTCCAGTCGGGACCGGACATGGTCACGATGGGCAAGCTGCCGCAGACGCCTCGCGCCAAGAAGGTGATCGAGTACGCGATGGAAGAGGCGCGGAACCTCAACCACAACTATGTCGGCACTGAACATCTGTTGCTCGGTCTGATCCGCGAGCAGGAGGGCGTGGCGGCTCAGGTTTTGATGAACCTCGGCCTGAAACTCGAAGACGTGCGCGAAGAAGTGCTCAACCTGCTTGGCCACGGCATGGAAGGTGGCGAGGGGGGTGGCGCAACCGAACGGAGCGGCGGTGGTGGTGGAGGCGGCGGAGGTGGAGGTGGAGGCAAGTCTGGCAAGAGCAAGACGCCGGCCCTCGACAGCTTCGGCCGTGATCTCACCGAGTTGGCTCGCCAGAACAAACTCGACCCGGTCATCGGCCGCGCGAACGAGATCGAACGTGTCATTCAAATTCTCTGCCGTCGCCAGAAGAACAACCCCGTTCTGCTCGGTGAAGCGGGTGTGGGCAAGACCGCCATCGTCGAGGGCTTTGCCCAGATGGTCGTCAGCGGTGAAGTCCCCGAGTTGCTGCGCGACAAACGCATCGTGGTGCTCGATCTCGCGATGATGGTCGCGGGCACGAAGTATCGCGGCCAGTTCGAAGAGCGCATCAAGGCCGTGATGAACGAAGTCAAACGTGCCAAGAACACGATCCTGTTCATCGACGAACTCCACACGCTGGTTGGTGCGGGCGGAGCCGAAGGGGCGATCGATGCCTCCAACGTTCTCAAGCCGGCTCTGTCGCGCGGTGAGATCCAGTGCATCGGTGCCACGACACTCGATGAGTTCCGCAAGTACATCGAGAAGGACGGGGCACTCGAACGCCGCTTCCAGAATGTCATTGTCGAACCGCCCTCACCGGCGCAGACGATTGAGATTCTGAAGGGACTCCGTGATCGGTACGAGCAGCATCACCGCGTTCAGATCACGGACGACGCGCTGGCGAAGGCCGTCGAGTTGTCGACGCGCTACATCACGGCGCGCTGCCTGCCCGACAAGGCCATCGATGTCATCGACGAAGCGGGTGCCCGCATCCGTCTGAAATCGATGGTCCGTCCGCCAGACCTCAAGGAAATCGAAGAGGAAGTCGAACGGCTCAACACTCAAAAGGAAGAGGCGGTCGCCAATCAGGACTTTGAGAAGGCGGCGTCGCTGCGCGATCAGGCCGACAAGCTCAAGAAGAAGAAGGAAAACCTGAACAAGGATTGGCGCGAGAAGTCCAAGGAGAAGGACGGCGTCGTCGATGCCGAGGTCATCTCGGAAGTCGTCGCGAAAATGACGGGCATCCCGCTGACCAGGCTCTCC
Source organism: Planctomycetota bacterium (assembly GCA_038040225.1). Taxonomy (GTDB): domain Bacteria; phylum Planctomycetota; class Planctomycetia; order Planctomycetales; family Planctomycetaceae; genus Schlesneria. The sequence continues at coordinate 41,682 of JBBPIS010000032.1, read as the reverse complement.
AGCGAAGACGCCGTGCGGCTCCTCAAGATGGAGGAGGAACTGCATCGCCGCGTGGTCAGCCAGAACGAGGCAATCAAGCAGGTGGCGAAGTGCGTCCGCCGCAGCCGCAGCGGGCTGAAGGATCCGCGTCGTCCGACGGGGGTCTTCCTGTTCGCCGGTCCCACCGGTGTCGGCAAGACTCTGACTGCGAAGACGCTCGCCGAGTTCATGTTCGGCGATCAGGACGCCCTGATTCAGATCGACATGAGCGAGTACATGGAGAAGCACAATGTCAGCCGCCTGATCGGTGCGCCTCCCGGATACGTCGGCTTTGAAGAGGGCGGCCAGCTCACCGAGAAGATTCGCCGTCGGCCGTATGCGGTTGTGCTGCTCGACGAAATCGAGAAGGCTCACCCCGACGTCTTCAACATGCTGTTGCAGATCATGGAAGAAGGCCATCTGACCGACAGCTTCGGACGGAAGGTCGACTTCAAGAACACGGTCGTCATCATGACGACGAACGCCGGTGCGGGTGCAATCAACAGCGAGTTCGGTTTCGCGCCGAAAGACACCGACACCAACTACGACCGCATGAAGGAGCGGCTCCAGCACGAGCTGGAACGCGAGTTCAAGCCCGAGTTCCTCGGACGGCTCGACGAGATCGTTGTCTTCCGTTCGCTGACCGAAGAAAACCTGAAGCAGATCGTCGAGATCGAGCTCTCGAAAGTCCGCGAACGTCTGGGCGAGAAGGGTCTGGCGCTCGTCCTCACCGACGAAGCCAAGCAGTTCATCATCGGCAAGGGGAACGCGACCGAGTACGGGGCGAGGCCGCTGCGCCGCGCCATCGAAACCTATGTCGAAGACCCGCTCTCCGAGAACCTGTTGCAGGGCGCATTCGAGGGCCACAACACGATCACGGTGAAGATGAAGGAAGTCGGCGACCAGAAACAACTCGACTTCGAGCCATCCACGGTCGAAGCCGTCACGGAAGAACTGGCCGTGGTCGGTGCCGAGGCTTCCTAGCCCGCTGATCGCTTCCAAATTGATGTCCTGCACGCAACCCGGCTCGAGTTCGAGCCGGGTTGCTTTGTTTGGGACGGCAGGTGTGACACGCCCTGAGTCCGCGAAGGGCGGGGAAATGACGCGCCACACGATGCCACGCCCTTCGCGGACTCAGGGCGTGCCACTCCAACCGATCACTCGCCCATCGGCTTGCGGCAGACCACGCGGTGGAAATGGAGTTCGACTTCGCGGTCGATGACGCGGCGGACTCCCTCGACCAGACAGCCCGGTTCGTGATCGGTCTCCCCCTGCCGCTTGATCTGGGCGAGCGGCGTTCCTGGAAAGACCGTGAACGTGCTCTGGTGGATGATCTGATTGCCGGCGTCCAACTCGGGGACGATAAAGTGGACGGTCGCTCCGTAGGTGAGCATCCGGTGCTGGTAGGCGTCCTCATACGGCCGGAAGCCGGGAAACGGAGGGAGCAGTCCGTGATGCAGGTTGATGATCCGTCCCGCGAAGCGCCAGCAGGTCGCGGCCGGGAGGACTCGCATGTACCGCGCGAGCAGAATGTAATCGACGTCGTAACGGTCGAAGAGTTCGATCATCTGCTCGTTGTTCGGCTCCCCCTTTTCGTCACCGACGAGATGCCAGTCGATGCCGAACTGCTCCGCGACACCGCGGCAGGCATCGCGGTTGCCGAGCATCACGGCGGGCGTCGCGTTCAGCCGCCTGTCACGGATGGCCCGCAGCACCGCCAGGGCCGGCTCGGGACGGTACGTCGTGCAGATCGCGATCCTCGGCGGGCCGGGTCGTTCGTCTCGCGACCACGTGCGGATCGACAAGTCCTTCACGCGACCGATGTCCTGCATCTGTGACCGCAGCGCGGCGAGCGACTGCGCGTCGCCGGGCCATTCGCAGCGCAGGTGCATGGCGAACAGCCGCTCCAGGTCGTGGTCGTACATCTGAATTTCGTAGATGTTCGCTCCGGCACCCGTGACGTGATGAACGATTGGATCGGCAAGGCCCCGGTTATCGGGCCCGACAGCGGTGATGACGACTTGCATGGGATCGGTGTCGAGTTTCCGTGTGAGCAGGTTGGGAGGGCAGATTCATCCGGTGCGGACGACTCGCGAGTGACGACGATTAGACGCGGCGGATGTGATCGCTCGCAAGGGTGAAGTCAGGGCTGGAGCAAACCAATTTGCTCACCAAAAATTCAGCCCCAGCGCCCGCGGCGTGGGCGCGAATGTGAGTCCACCGTGAATCACACCCGCTCGCCGTGGGCGTTGCGGCTGAACGACACATCCAACCTCGACGACTTTCGAGGTCCAATCTCCGCTGCTAATCTTGGGGCATGAAACTCAAGAGCCTGCCGGATGACTTTGAGGTCGAGGAACTGAGTGACTTTCCGCTCAAGGGCGGTTCGTTTGCGGTGTACCTGCTGACGAAGAAGTCGCTCGGGACGCCCGAGGCGATCACGGCCGTGGCCGCGCGCTGGAACATCCCGCGCCACGCGATCAGCTACGGCGGGTTGAAGGACAAGCACGCCGTGACGCGGCAGTGGGTCACCATTCAACGCGGGCCGCGACACGATCTGAAGCAGGAGCACTTCACGCTGGCGTACCAGGGCCAGGCGGACCGAGCGTTCGGGCCTCACGACATCACCGCGAACCGCTTTCACGTCGTGATGCGGAACCTGACCGAGCGGGCCGCCGACGACATCGTCGCCCAGCGTGAGGCGGTCGCGCGCGACGGCGTGCCGAATTATTTCGACGATCAGCGGTTCGGGTCGCTCGGTGCGTCGGGCGAGTTCATCGCGAAGCCGTGGTGTCTGGGAGACTACGAACGGGCCCTGTGGCTCGCGCTGGCTGAAGCCAACCCGCACGATCGACCCGGCGACAAGGCCGAGAAGGAAACGATCCGCGACCTGTGGGGCAAGTGGATCGAGTGCAAGGCCGCGCTGCCGAAGTCGTCTCGCCGCAGCATCGTGACGTACTTGTGTGACCACCCCACCCGCTTTCGCGAGGCGCTCGCCCTGATGAGGCAGGACATGCGCAGCCTGTGGCTGGCGGCCTTTCAGAGCGACCTGTGGAACCTGATTCTCTCGGCCTGGCTGCAACAGCACGTCGATCCGTCGCGGCTGTTCTCGGTCCCTCTCGCCACGGCCAACGTCCCGTTTTTTTCCGAACTGACCGACGCCGAGCGAACCCTGCTGGCCGGGACGCCGCTGCCGCTGCCGTCGGCCCGACTGAAGCTCGAACCCGGTCCGATCCTGACGCTGTACGAGCAGGTGCTCGCCGACGAGGGCCTGTCGCTGAGAGAGCTCCGCGTGAAGTACCCGCGCGACGCGTTCTTCTCGAAGGGCGAACGGGCCGCGCTGCTGATTCCGCGCGAGTTGCGAATCCACTCGGGCGACGACGACCTCTATCCCGGCCGCTCTCGCGTGACGTTGCAGTTCGTCCTGCCCCGCGGCTGCTATGCGACGATCCTCGTCAAGCGGCTGACGAACGAGTCGCTGGCGGATCAGTAGCCCGCGCTTTCCGAGTGCGGCGCCAATTGCTCGTCGAACTCGCTCATCGCACGACCCAACCGCCTGACATCGGCCGCCGTCATCGAAGGGTCAAACGGTAAATAGAGCAAACGTCTCAGAGACTCACTCGCCGCACGAGGCTGCGGCGCGTCCGAGGACGACGGTTCGACGAGGCCCATACTCGACGCACCGCGTGTCGCGTCGAAACCCGCTTGCCACAGATGCTGCATCAGTTCATCGGGCCGGTCGTGATGAATCGGGTAGACCCAGAACGAGTGATCGCGCGCGGCTCGACCCGGTCTGTCGATGCCGTTCAGAACTGTATCGAACTCCTGTGCGAGAACTCTTCGTCGCGCGAGCCGTTCGCCGTGATGTTGTCTCAGCCGGCGGAGCAAGAGCGAGAGAAGCGGACTCGATGGCCGACGCCGGATCCGCTGGAAGAAGTCGCCGCCCGCGAAGCCTCTCACGCCGCGAGACAACACGTCGTCGTGCGACACGCCCAACCAGCGGCAACCGTTGGCAAAGATCGTGAACGCCAGTCGCGACGAGACGAACTTGAACATCCCGAAACGGAGGACTCGCCGCAGAAAGTTGCTTCGCGACTGGATCGGCCACGTCACTTGAATCGCCTCCGCGCGATTCCGCAGTCCGGCGTCGTGGAACGTCAGCACGGCTCCGCCCAGCGCGGTTGCGGTCTTGATCGGGCCGAAGCTGAACAGCCGCACATCGCTCTCGGGATGACCGGCGTTTCCGTCGCCCGTGTAGGCTTGTGCACAGTCTTCAAAGACGAGCAGACCATGCTCCCGCGCGAAGTCGATGATCGGCTGCATCGACATCTGTGAGCCGAACAGATGCGCGACGAGGATGCCTCGCGTTTGAGGCGTCACCGCCCGAGCCAGGTTTCCCACGGGAACGGCGAGCGGTCCCATGTCGACATCCACCGGCACGGCGCGCAGACCATGTTCGACCAGAATGCGCGGCATGTCTCGAATCGTGATGGCCGACACGAGGACTTCGCTCCCCGGTGGCCAGTCGAGCGCGGTCAGCGTCGCATCAAATCCGCTTCGCACGGAGAGGGCGGTCAGGATCGTGGAGGAGTTGTCTCTCGGCGGCGGGTCAGTCGTTTGTCGAGACGCCCCGACAATCTTCCACGCTGTCTCAAGCTCGCGTCCCAGCCGCAGCCGATCGAGCGGCACAAGACTCCTGCCGAACGCGGCGATCAGATCAGTCCAACCGATGTCGAGTTGCTTGCGGGGAATCATGGCGGCGTAGTCTACACCAGAGCCAATTCGTTGCAGCACTGTTACCGCCAGAGTGGAGTGGCTCGAATCGCTCGGCTCGTGTGAGTAACGTGGCTTGGGCTGAGACCGACTTTGGACAACGAGCCGCCGATCCCTGCGACAATCTCACGACGCACCCATGCGCAACGCCCTGATTGAGTTCCTGATCTTCGGCCTCAAAGAGGCTCGCGCATGCGTGTTTGTCGGCAGCTTCTTTGCCGTCTTGATCGTCTCGCGCTATCTGCCGCTGGGCGATCTGCCGCGTTACGACTTCATCTTTCTGGCCGCCATCGCGATTCAGGTCGTCCTGCTGGCGACGCGGATCGAATCGGGACGCGAGGCGGTGGTGCTCTGCCTGTTTCATGCGATCGGTCTCGCGCTGGAGCTGTTCAAGACGCATCCGTCCGTCGCGTCGTGGAGCTATCCCGAGCCGGGTTACCTGAAGATCGGAACGGTCCCGCTCTACAGCGGCTTCATGTACGCGGCGGTCGCCAGCTACATGTGTCAGGCGTGGCGGATCTTTGACCTCGAACTGAGGCACTACCCGCCGTACTGGCTCAGTGCTCCGCTCTGTCTGGCGATCTATGCCAATTTCTTCACGAACCACTATGTGCAGGATGTCCGTCTGATTCTGATCCCCGCCGTGTTCGTCATCTTCGCCCGCACACAGGTCGATTTCACCGTCTGGCGCGGCATCCGCAGACACATGCCGCTGGTGATCTCGTTCGCGCTGATCGGCTTCTTCATCTGGGTGGCCGAGAATATCGCCACGTTCTTCGGCGCGTGGGTCTATCCCGAGCAGACGGCTCGCTGGACGACCGTCTCATTCCAGAAGTTCAGCTCGTGGTTCCTGCTGGTGATCATCAGCTTCCTGATCGTGGCCGATCTGAAGCACGTGCGCGTACGCCGAGCGTTGTCGTCGGGTCAAGCAGACGAGGCGTGAGCCAGCTCACAACGACTTCTTACTGCGTGACGGTGCCCACGGGATCGCCTTGGTGGCCTCGACGTTGGATTCGTGATCCACGCTGAACCCGGCGGATTGGACCGGCGACTTGGTGGCTGGCGAACTCTTTGTCGTCGCGCCCGCTTGAGCAATCTGAATCTCGGACCCCCGGCCGATCTTGTCGTTGGCGGCCTGATACAGCTCTTTCGCCTCGGGGAGTCGCGCGGCAAGTTCACTCGCGCGGCGGTCGTCGCTGGGATGAGTCGACAGATACTCAAGCGGCTTCTGTCCGGAGTGGCTTGCGCCGAACCGCTGCCAGAATTGAGGAGCCTCGGCCGGGTCGTAGCCCGCTTTCGACATCAACATCAGGCCGATATGGTCCGCCTCCAGCTCGTGCTTGCGGCTGTAAGGAAGCAGTACGCCGTACTGCGAACCGAGGCCATACGCTTGCATGACGATCTCTTGTCGTTTGGCGTCCTGATTTCGCATGACCATCGCGACCGCCTGCTTGCCCCCATCGACGACCTTGGTCTGACTCATCCGCTCGCCGCCGTGACGAGCCAGCGCGTGGCCGATCTCGTGCGACATGACGACCGCCAGTCCCGCTTCGGTCTCGCAAACGGGCAGGATTCCTTCGTACACGGCCACTTTGCCGCCGGGGAGACAGAACGCATTCTGCTCGTTGGAGGCGAGAGTCCGGAACTCCCATTCGTAGTCGGTTCGCCCCGACACGTTTGCGATCCGTTGCCCGACCCGCTCGACCATCTCGGCGAAGTACGAGTTCTTCGATTCAGGCTGATCCTTCAAGACCTGCTGGTAGGCGGTGAGGCCAAGTTGAGCCTCACTCCCTTCCGAACTGAAGAGCATCTGCTTTCGCTCGGTCAGCGGAACCGAACGACATCCGCAACAAGCGGCCAGCGAACCGAGCAGCAACGACCGACGAGACAACGGCACAGCATCCAACGACATAACGAGGGCCCTTCGCAAATCGGATGGCGATAACGATCGCATCATCTATCGGACGCGAGACGGAACAACTCCAGCGGCGGCGCATCGCGAGCAACCTCGCTGCAACGCAAGCCCTTGTGGCATTCAGACACCTCGCCAAATCCGGCAATTCGTGCCGTAGCACATGCTGCGGGTGAGACCCAACCACGAGGACTCAGCGAAACAGGTCGCGTTTCGGCCAGACTTTGACCGCGTCTGCCGCCTGATGGATCAGCGGATCGATCAGGCCCGACAAGACCTTGTCCTCGGAGTTGCGATCCGTGTTGAAGAGGACCGCCCAGTTGAGGCCGTCATGACGCCGCACCAGCAGCGTCGAGGTTCCCGCGATCAACCCGCCGTGCCACACGTTGGCGCGGCCGTCGTTCCCGACGGGCCTCACGTTCCAGCCGCATCCGTAAAACGCGGCCTTCGGTTTTCCATCCGCTTCGTGACCGGGCGGGCCCTCGGGACGAGACCACATCGCGGCCATCGTCTCGCGCTGGAGCAGCTTCGACGTTGTGGGATTGTCCAGCGCCGACGCGAACCGGACGAGGTCGATGGTCGAGGCGATCCAACCGCCGTGCGCCTCGTAGCCTTCAAAGTTTTCGGCCCCGTAAACAAACGGAACCTGCTCGCCCAACTTCATCCCATTCACGGCGGGGCCGTTCCGCTGCTTCGAGTCGTAGTAGCGCACCTCGCCCTCGGCCAGTTCGTCCTGCCACACGCGACCGAGCTGCATCCGAGTGACGCCCACCGGCGCCAGGACTTTCTCCTTCACATAGCGTTCATAGGGGAGGCCGCTCGCCAGTTCGATCAGTCGCCCCAGCAGCAGATAGTCGATGTTCGAGTAGGCGTAGCGCGTGCCGGGATCGAAGTCGAGTGGCAGCGTGAGCGCATATCTCGCCACATCGGATGCGTTGACCGGTAGCGGCTTCTTCGCGACGCGGGCCACATCGCGGGGACGTGTGATCGGGTCAAACGACTTGTCGCGGTCCCAGCCTCCCGTGTGTTGCAGCAGTTGTCGAATCGTGATGCTTCGCAACCGCTCGTCGTACTTCTCCGGCAACCACTCGCCGGCGGGCAGGACTTCAAACACACGGTCTTCCAGCTTGAACTTCCCCTGCCCGATGAGTTGCATCACGCCGACGGCCGTCAGCGGTTTCGAGATGCTGGCGATGCGAAACCGCGAGTCGGGTTGAACCGGCCGCTTCGCTTCGACATCGGCGAAGCCAAAGCCTCGCGCATAGACGAGCTTCGACCCGCGCGTCACCGCCAGCGCCGCCCCCGGCACGCGATGCTGCCCGACAAACGAAGTCATCAGATCGTCGAACGGCTTGAGACCATTGTGTGGCACCCCCGTGATCGACGGTGACTTCTCCGGCGACGATGAGTCACGCGGCCCCTGCGCGAACGAAACGCCGCTCATCATTCCGCCTCCCAGTCCGATCATCAGTTGTTTGATGGCCGCTCGTCGCGCGAGGGGTTGGTTCATGTCAGTCTCCGATGGGTCGGTTCGAGAGCCTCTCGACACAGGATGGCCGGGTGACTCGTCTCATCGCAAGTCATCGTCATCATCCTGGACATTGTTGTCTTTCCTCTCGACTTGGCTTGGCGTCCACCAGCGGCGGATGGCGAGAGCGGCCAGCAGGGGAATGGCTCCCGAGGCGACGATGGCGATCGGGAACGCGACCGACTCGCGGAACCAGGCACCGCACGCCGAGTAGGTCAGCGCGAGCAGCAGGTTGCTCGCCAACATCGGCACGAGGAATCGGCGCCAGCTCAGCCGGCCGGCTCCCAGCATCAGCACGCAGGCTTCGGCGAGAATCGGCAACGCGCGCGTCAACACCAGCGCGGTCGGGCCGTGTCGTCTGGTGAAGTCGTTCATTCGCGCCACGTCCTGCGATTCGCTGAACCGTCTCGCGATGGTCTCGCCGAACACGCGGGCGAGTCCAAATCCGCCGACGGCTCCCACCGACAGGCCGATCCACGAGACAATCGTCGCCGGGACGAGGCCCAACGCGCCGCCGGCATAGGTGATGACGGCACTCGAAGGGACTGGCAGAAACATGTCGGCCGCCAGCAGCCCGATGACCCAGACACTCACAGTCATCGGAGACGATGGTTCCCGCAGCGCGTTCAGCAAACTCTGCTCGAACGATTCCCCGAGCCACAGAAACGGCACGATGGGGATCGCAAACAGCACGATCAGGAACAGAGCGGCTTTCACAGCGGGGGACATGTCACGCTCAACGCTTTCGTGGAGGGAGGAGATTGGATTGGAGCACGGAACAAGGACATCGAGCGGCTTGCTCCCGCTTCGCTCCTCTTGCATCATTGCCGCAACAGAGCCTTTCTCGAATCGACCGCTCAAACGGAGCGGCGGCCACGAATCCAACTCACCCCGGAACGACGATGACCGCACCAGCATCCTCTCCCCCGCGCGAGGCGTCCATCCCCACGAACCGCTTCGCGCTGGCCGACTTCGCACCGCTGGTGACGCTCGCCGCAATCATCGTCGTGTTTGGCTTCCTCGCGACCGAGTTCTTCAGTCTCGGCACGATCTCACAAACGCTGAAGCGCGGCGCGGTACTGGCCATCGTTTCGACCGGTCTGACGTTCGTCCTGCTCTGCGCCGAGATCGACCTGTCGGTCGGCACGATGGCGCTGCTGGCGGCGTGCGTGTGCGGCGTGCTGTGGGAACAGCCGTTTGCGGCGGGGGCGAAGGGACTCGGAGCGGCCGGCGCGGGCGACGTGCTGCTGGTGATTGCCGTTCCGTTTGTGATGGCACTCGCACTTGGCTGGGTATCCGGAGCCCTGACGGTATCGTCGGGATTGCCCAGTTTCATCATCACGCTGGCGATGATGAACATCGCTGTGGGGTTGGCGAAGTTTCTGACGCTCAGCCAAAAGTACAATGTGCCACCGGTACTGAAGCGACTCGGCAACGCGGCCCTCTTCAAATGGCGCGTCGCCGGTTGGGGAACGCTCGAAGTTCCGCAGAGCGCCGCGCTGGCGGTGGTCGTGATGGTGGCGGCCCATCTGGTCCTGCAACACACGCGGTTCGGTCGCTACGTCTACATGACGGGTGGCAACCGTCAGGCGGCTCGGCTGGCAGGCGTGAGGACCGATCGAATCGTGGTCTCGTGCCTGATGATCTGCGCCGTGACCGCCGCGTGCGGGGGTCTCGTCAACGCAGGCCGGCTGGAGGGAGTGAGCCTCGATCAGAATGCCGATCTGTTGTTGGAGGCCGTCGCGTGCGTGGTCCTCGGCGGGACGAGCCTGTTCGGCGGCGAAGGGGGCATCGGTCGCACGGCCCTCGGCGTGCTGACGTTCACCATCCTGCGAGTCGGTCTCGAAGCGACGAACCCGGAACGGCTGATCAAGTTCTCGTGGCTCCCCGCCGCAATGAAGCAGGATCTGGTCAAGATGAGCTGGGTTACGAGCTTCGACCTGTTGCGACCGTTCCTGTTGGGGATCGTGTTGTTGTTGGCACTCGTGCTGCACGGCCGAATGGTCAAGCATCGCGGCGAGTGAGTTCGCGGTTTCGTCGGGCCGTTTTCCCGCATTTCTCACGAGTCGGGTACGTGTCCAACAGCGTGTGTATCGAAGCCTGACGCGCAAGCGAAGGAATTCAAACGCGGACCTTCGCTTACGCGTCAGGCTTCGATGACTCGTGAGAAATGCGAGTCAAACGAAAAGACTCGGACGGGGTGAGCGTCCGAGTCTTCATCGTGCGTCAGCGAGGCGTCATCACTTGGCCTTCTTGACTTCATACGCCTTGGCGAAGGCGGCGTCGCTGAAGACCAACTCGGCCTGAGCGTCGCCTGTGGCAGCGGCCACCTTACCCTGGCACTTTTCGCAGCAGAAGGTGACTTTGACGCCGCCCACTTCCGTGGTCTTGTCGGCGTTCAACGCGGCACCCGAAATCGGGCACTTGAGCTGAGTCGTCTGGCCGGTGGCGACCAACTGCTGATTGGCCTTGGTGGCAAACTTGGCCGTGTCCTTCTCAAACGCCTTGGGGCAGTTCGCACAGCAGAAGTAAACCTTGCCACCCTTGTAGGCGACCGTCTTGTCTTCCAAGGCGGGCTTGTTGGCGACTGGACAGGTGGCCTTGAAAGCCTTGGCCTTCTCTTCGGCGGCGTACGCGACGAGACCGACAGCCAGCACGGCGGAGAACATGATGCTCAAATTGCGAATCGACATGGGAAATCCTTCGACTTTCTAAAAGAACCAAACAGACGGCTCACGGTGAGAAACGAGATGCACCACATTGGGCATCCGGTCGAGCCGACAAATCAAAACCACGGGTGCCACATTCCGTTGAGGGTGCGGCAGCAGCAATAGCAGCGTGAGGCGACGACGAATCACGTCAGCCAGCGACAGAGTCTGATGCAGAGTTCAGCGGGTCCATCGAAACCGGGGCTCGGTCTGTGGATCGGCCTTGCAGCGGTTGATGACAGAGTTCGCAAATCGGCAGCGTGGTCTGGAGTCTCGGCCCAGTCAGATCCACCGGCATTGACGACACGCGGAGTCTGGGCCGCCTTCGACAGGGCGACGGCAACGACTGCGATACGACAACGGCAAGTTGTTGACGTGAGCTGGCAACTCGCGTGGCCTTTCTGAGTTGCCTTCGCCCGCGCGGCACAGCATGGCGACGGACTCCTAGTCGGTTCAGCCGTCACGCGCTGACAGCAGGAAGACGTGGCTTGGGCGGCGTGGCGAGTACAACAGCAGTCGCGCATCGCCCACGATGGCCAAACCATCAGGGCGGCGAGCAGCGCCGTCAGCAACTTGCTGAAATGTACCGTACCTTGCATGGGCGTTGACCGTAAGCGGGCAATCCAAACCGGGACCATGTGCGAAGAAAAGGATAGTCAGCTCACCCGCTGTCGGATAGTGCGACTTCAAATTAGGTCATCGAGCAGTCGGGGTTGAGACTGTTTTCAGGAATTTTTTCAGGGCGTCCACGACCAGTGGGCGATCGACCCCATAGACATCGTTGTGGTCAGCGTTGGGGAGAATCAACTGCTGCCTGGCGATGCCGCCAGACGATTTGGCGGGTGCGGCCTCAAAGAGTTTTTGGCCGAGTCGCAAAGGAACGATTTGATCGCGTGAACCGTGCAATTGGAGGATCGGGCACTTCACACCGGCAATGTGCCGCTCGGACTCGAAGCGGTCGATCAGGACCAGGCCGACGGGCAGGATCGGGAAATGATGGCGGCCCGCATCAACCAGCGAATTGAAGCTGGATTGCACGACCAGGCCACCAGGTTCGATGCCTTCCCGGCACAAGTCGCCAGCCAACTGCACGGCGGTGCCGGCACCAAGCGATTCGCCGTACAGGACGATTCGCCGCGCCGGAACGTTGAGTTCCTTTGTCGCATGGTTCCAGATGACTCGTGCGTCGCGAAGAAAGTTCGCCTCCGACGGCTTACCCGGATTGTCACCGTAGCCCCGGTAATCGAAGATCATCGCATCGGCACCGAGAACGCCAAACGTGTACAGCAGATGAGTTCGATTGGCTCGATTTCCTGCATTGCCTGAGAACACAATCACCAACGGATGGCCCTGCGACAGCAGTTTCTTCGTATCAACCGGCAGCGCGGACTTCTTCTGGCCAGCCAGTGCGATCCACCCGTTTAGCGTCAGTCCATCGTGCGACTTCACCGTGACATCGACAACCGCCTGAGGTAACTGGGCTCCTCCCGCCTTCAACGACTGACTCTTGGCCGGGTGATAGATCAGCGATCGTTGGAACCACGCGAGCATGATGAGGAGCAGCAGGCCGATTCGCAGAAACGAAACGAAACACCGCCAGGCCAGCGAAGGCACTTTGCGCGAATGAGGCGGCGGTGGTGGCCCGGACGACGCACCCATTGGTGGCAGATCAGACACGATCAGACCTCGATCAGAGCGAGGCGACTCAACAGACAGGCGATGGAATGGCGGGTAGTATCACCGCCTCGCCCGATCCCTGTCCACGCTGGACTCCTGTTTTATGGCAATTCTTCCGGTTCTCGACCTGCTCGACGGACGGGTCGTTCGCGGCGTGGCCGGACGGCGGAATGAATATCGTCCGCTGCGGAGCAAGCTCGCCGAGACGGCTGTTCCGCTGGATGTCGCTCGCGCGTTACGGACCGAGTTCAGTTTTCAAAATCTCTATGTCGCCGATCTGGATGGCATCCTTCATCGGCGTCCGAATTGGACCGCCTACCGACAACTGATCGACGACGGATTCAGGCTGCTCGTCGACGCAGGCATCCGGAATGTCGAAACAGCCGGACGAATGAGGGGCCTCGGTGTCGAAGTCGTGATCGGGTTGGAGTCGACTCCGACGCCCGAGCATATCGCCCCCTTGGCCGCCGCGTGTGAAGTCGCCACGTTCAGCCTCGACCTGCAAGCCGGAGTTCCACTGCTGGCAGAGGGAGCCACCGGCTGGAGCCATGACCCGCGCGAGATCGTTCGCCAAGCCGTCGGCTGCGGAATCTCACGACTCATCGTGCTGGATCTGGCCGATGTGGGAATGGGCGGCGGCGCGCGAACCGGCTCGCTGTGCGGCTCAATTCTCTCCGACTTTCCCGGCCTGCACCTGACCTGCGGCGGAGGCGTTCGCGGTATCGAGGATTTGCAGAACTGGCGGGCTCTCGGCGCGAAGCAAGTCCTGGTCGCGTCGGCCCTGCACGACGGGCGGCTCTCGGCCTCTGATTTGGCTGGGTTCTCGGAAGCCGAATGAGATTCAATCAAGCAGTCTGAGAGAGTGATTGAAACGGGGAATTGCCGTGTTTCGTCAGGATTTCTTCCCCCTGTCTCCCCCTCCCCTTGTCCCCTCGTCTCTCTTCCCCGGACGGCTGTGTTTTCTAGGCGCATCAGGTACAATCCCGCCCTCACAAACTGGCCCTTTCGACCGACGGCGGATTGCCGTTGAAGACCGTCCCAAGGATTGGCTCCTTCCCCTACGGAGAGCATCGTTCTGCCATGCAACTTACCTGTCAACGAGCCTCGCTCACCAATGCCTTCCAAACCGTGGCCGGAGTCGTGCCGAGTCGCACGACCAAGGACATCCTCAAGAACATCAAGCTGCAGGTCGTCGGTGGCAAAGCCACGCTGATCGGCAACGACAGTGAGATCGGCATCCGTTGCGATCTGCCCGAGATCGAAGCCGATTCGAGCGGCGAGGCCCTGCTGCCGACCGCTCGCGTCCTGTCGGTGTTGCGCGAGTTGACCGACGACGTCGTCAAGCTGGAGATCACCTCCGATGCAATCTGGATTCGCTGTGGATACAGCGAGTTCCGGCTGTCGGCCGAAGACCCGGCCGACTTCCCGCCCGTCGCGACCTTTGAAGACGAAGAGTACTTCGTGGTGAAAGCCAGCGTCCTGAAGCAACTGATTCATCGCACGATCTTCGCCACCGACACCGAGAGCACGCGCTATGCACTCGGCGGCGTGCAGATCGAACTGACTCCCGAACGAGCCACGTTCGCCGCGACCGACAGCCGCCGGTTGGCCGTCGTTTCAGGCGACTGCAAGATGGTCGGCTCTCCCGCCAAGCCGGCAACTCCGCCCGTCGTGCCTTCGAAGGCGATGACGCTGATCGAGCGCAGCCTGGCCGATGGCGAGGCCGAAGCTCACATCGCGGTCCATGCCAACGACATTGCCGTCCGCTGTGGAGGAACGACGATCACGAGTCAGCTCGTGCAGGGTCGCTTCCCCGACTGGCGCAAGGTCGTCCCCAATTCCTTCAACGCCAAGATCGACATGGTGGTTGCTCCGTTCTACGCCGCGATCCGTCAGGCGCAGATCGTGACCAACGAGGAAAGCCGTGGCGTCGATTTCACGTTTGCCAAGGGGACGCTGAAGCTGAACAGTCAGGCCGCCGACATCGGGCAGTCGAAGATCGAGATGCCGATCCCGTACGACGGCGAGGAGATCAAGATCACCTTCGACCCGCGCTACGTCGCCGACTTCCTGAAGTCTCTCGACACGGGATCGCAGTTCCACTGCCAGCTCATCACCCACGAAGACCCCGCCGTGCTGGCGACCGACGACAACTACACCTACGTCATCATGCCGCTGTCGCGAGACAGGTGACGGTGTGGAAATTCCAAATCACAAGCACGAAATCCGAAATAAATTCCAATGACGGAAATCTCAAACGCCCCTTCGTGCGGTTTCCAACTTTGGCGTTTGTGATTTGGGATTCGTTTCGGATTTTGGATTTGAAGTTTCGTGCTTTGAGCCTCCCCGATGTCGCGTGACCCGCAACCGCTCTCCTTCGCCCTGGCCGAACTGATCGCGCTGCGGGGCTTCGCGCGAGTGCGAGGTGACGAGGAGCTTCATGCCGCCTGGAAGACAGTCGCGGGGGAGGATCTCGCGAAACAGGCGCGGCCGATGCAAATTGTCAAAGGGACGTTGTCGGTCTCTGTGGAGGGGGCCGCGCTGCTGAATGAATTGGTGTCGTTTCAGTCGGCCGAACTGCTCGGTCGGTTGAAGCAACAGTTTCCTCACCTGAACGTGAAGCGTTTGAAGTTTCGATTGAGCGGAATGTGATCGAAGTCACAAATCTCAAGAACCAAAGACCAAACACCAAACGAATCCCAATGACAGAAATCTCAATTCTCAAACTGTGGTTTGCGGGCGTCTTGTTTGAGTTTTGGCCTCGTTGAAATTTGGAATTCGTTTGGTGTTTGGTCCTTGAACTTTGAGATTTCCTGATCCTGCTGGAGAACCGAACTTGACCGAACCGAATGATTTGCCGAACCCGACCGACCTGTCCGCCGAGACGGACCTGTCCGCCGAGTACAACGAGACGCACCTCCAGGCCCTCAAGGGGATCGAGGGGATTCGGCACCGGCCCGCGATGTACATCGGCGATACCGGCACGAACGGTCTGCACCACCTGGTGTTTGAACTCGTGGACAACTGCATCGACGAGTGTTCGGCGGGACGAGCTTCGACCATCAACGTCGCCATTCACGCCGACGGCAGCGTGTCTGTTTCGGACGATGGGCGCGGCATCCCCGTCGGACGCATGGCCGAGGAAGAAAACAAGTCGGCTCTCGAAGTCGTCTTCACCAACATTCACGCGGGGGGCAAGTTCAACCGCGAGGGTGGCTACAAGGTCGGGACCGGCGGACTGCACGGCGTCGGCATCAAGGCGGTCAACGCGCTGGCCGAGTGGCTCGAAGCCGAAGTCCGGCGCGAGGGTCATGTCTGGACGATGGACTTCGCGCGGGGGAAGCCGACCACCGACCTCAAGAAGCTCGGCAAGAGCGACACGACGGGAACGAAGGTCACGTTCAAACCCGACTCCGACATCTTTGCCGACACCAAATACAACTACGAGACGCTCGTCAAACGCTGCCGCGACCTGGCGTTCCTCAACGCGGGCACGCGCATCCGCATCAAAGATGAACGCTCGAACGAGTCCGAAGAATTCTGCTATCCCGAGGGCATCATCGAGTTCGTGCGCTGGCTCAACCGCACCGAGACGCCGCTGTACGAACCGATCATCCGCATCAATGGCACGCAGGACGGCGTCGATGTCGCGGTGACAATCCAGCACAACGACGGCTTCAACGAGAACGTGCGCACCTTCGGCAATTGCGTCAACAACTTCATGGGCGGAACGCACCTCAGCGGGTTCCGTTCGGCGGTGACGCGCGCGATCAACAACTACGGCAAACGCGAAAAGCTGTTCGAGGAGATCGTGCCGTCGGGTGACGACTTTCGTGAGGGACTGGTCGCGGTCGTGACCGTTCGCGTTCCCGATCCTCAATTCCAGGGACAGACCAAGGAACGACTCGTCAACGCGGAGGTCGAGGGGATCGTCAATTCGATCGTCTATGAACAGCTCACGAAGTTCATGGAAGAGAACCCCAACATCGCGAAACGAATCTCGCAGAAGGGGTTGATGGCGGCGGAGGCCCGCGAGGCGGCACGCAAGTCGCGTGAGATGGTCCGCCGCAAGGGGGCACTCACCTCGGGCGGGCTGCCCGAAAAGCTGCGCGACTGCCGCAGCCGAGAGCTCGACATCACCGAGCTGTATCTCGTCGAAGGGGACTCGGCCGGTGGATCGGCCGACACCGGTCGCGACTCGAACATCCAGGCCATCCTGCCGCTGCGAGGCAAAATTCTGAACGTCGAGAAGGCGCAGCTCGTCAAGATTCTGGACAACGCGGAAATCGCCAACCTCTTCAAGGGGATCGGCATCCCGCCGATGGCCGAGACCGAGGACATCAGCAAGCGGCGCTACGGCAAGATCATCCTGATGACCGATGCCGACATCGACGGCAGCCACATTCGGACGCTGCTGTTGACGTTCATCTTCCGCCACATGAAGGGCCTGGTCGAACACGGCTGCATCTACATCGCCCAGCCGCCGCTCTACAAGGTCGTGCAGCGCAACAAGACCCGCTACGTCCAAACGCACGACCGTATGGTGGCGGAACTGATCGAGCTGGGTCTCAACGGCAGCAAGGTCGTCTTTCCGAACGGCGATGAACTCGACGGCGACCACCTGCGGCGAGTCGTCAAGCTGATGGAGCGAGTCGGGGAACCGATCGAACTGCTGGAGCGACGCGGCGTCACGCTCAAGTTTCTTCACCGCCAGGCCGACGACTCCGACAAGCCCCTGCCGCAGTACCGCGTCTTCCTCGGCAAGACCGAGCAGTGGTTCCACAACAAGGAAGAAGTCGAACACTTCGTGCAGGCCGAGGAACAGAAGCGCGGCCGCGAACTGGACGTTGCCAACGAACAAACCGCCGCTCCGACGGCGACCTCAACGACGGGGAACGGGCAGCCCGCTGCCGTCGCCGCGAAAGAGGAACTCCTCCAAGTCGTGGACCTCTACGAACTCCGCACGATCAACGACGTGCTGCACGAGTTGAAAGGCTATGGCGTCCGCCTGCCCGACCTCTATCCGCCGGGAGCCAAAGACGGTGAAACATTCTTCCCGTTCAAGATCGTGCAGGACGACCACTCGGTCCGCATGACGAGCCTGCGCGAACTGCTGCCGCAACTGCGCGACCTGGGTGAGCGCGGCATGAAGGTGACGCGGTTCAAGGGCCTCGGCGAAATGGATGCCGAGGAACTGTGGGACACCACGATGGACCCGACCGTCCGCACACTGCTCAAGGTCACCATGCAAGACGCCGCCGCCGCCGACGAGATGTTCCGAGTCCTGATGGGCGACGCGGTCGAACCCCGCCGCGAGTTCATCGAGAAGCACGCCCTCGACGTGAAGGATTTGGACGTGTGATGACAACCCGAGCATCCGGAGAAGACACATGCCTCGTTCCATACAGTTGATCTTCGTGCTGGCAATGATGCTGGCTCTGACAGACACAGCCTTCGCTCAAGAGGCCGGGACGGCGAAGGTCGCTGCCTTCCACAACTACACGCAAGCCATCGAACTGAAACGTGGCAACGCGAAAGCGATCCTCGGTCCGCAGGCAGGCGGGCGCGTGCTGGAGTTCTCGGTCGATGGCAAGCACGCCATGTTCTTGGACGAGCAGGAGAAGGCATGGCAACCGGGTAAGCCGGGGCAGTCCTCGGCGGGGCGGTTCGACTACGGGCCGGAACTGACCGTCATCGCGCATCCGAAGCTGTGGTCCGGTGATTGGACCGGTGAAATCACAGGGCCTTGCTCGGTGAAACTCACCAGCCCGAAAGACGAGAGCGCGGGGATCCAACTCGTGCGCGAGTTCGATCTGCGGAGTGGTGCCGCCGGGACGGAAGCGATTCGCCTGGTGTGCAAGCAGACGATCATCAACGTCTCCAAAGAAGTGCGCGAGGTCTGCCATTGGGGCCGCTCGTTCTCGCCCGGCGGCGGCATCTGTCTGGTTCCGCTCGGAGATCGGCCCAGCCGCTTTCCGTCGAAGTATGCGATGTACGAGGACAGCGCGATCATCAACGTCCGCAACGCGGATGACCTGATTCGCGAGCGGGACGGCTTTCTGGAAATCCTCGCCCCACCGCGCAAGCCAAAGCTCGGGTTCGATTCGCACGCCGGCTGGCTGGGCTATCTCATGCCGAACGACACGCTGTTCGTGAAGCGCTTCGCAACGCACCCCGACCGCGTCTACAACGAGGCGGCCGGACTGACGCTCTCGGTCTGGTATCCGACCGGTCCGCGCATCGAACTCGAACCGATCGGCCCGCGCGAACGCCTGCAACCCGGCGAATCGGCGTCGTTCACCGAAGAGTGGTCTCTGCTGCCGCATCCCTTCCCCAAGGCGGGGCAGCAGGTCGACCTGAAACAACTGAGCACCCAAGTGAAGCAATCACTGGGCGACTCGAAGTAGACCGCCACCGACGGCGCGAGGGACATCAAGGTCACCCTGGCATCATGCTCGACCTGCCCAAGAAACTGCTGAAGGGCCTCGCGCGAACGTGCGGGTATCGCATTACACGCCTCGACAACACGCAGTTCTGAGAGGAAATCCGGCCCCTGTCTGGAAAACCCATGCCGCGTCGTCTGCGAATTCTGTTTGTCATCGGCAACATGGGCGGCGGCGGTGCCGAGCGGCAGGTGGTCGAGATCCTGAAGCACCTCGATCGCGCCCGGTTCGAGCCGATTCTGTATGCCGGTTCCCGGAGCGGCGAACTGCTCGACGAAGTCCCCCCGGACGTGCCGATCCATTCGTTCTGGGAGGATTTTTTGCGGTCGTGGCGATCCAGGTGGCATCGCGTGTTCCGGACGGTGTCGCATGTGCGGTGGCGGCACCTCGCCCGGTTGCTGGCCGACGAACGGATCGATCTCGTCTACGATCGCACGTTTCACGCGACGGTCGATGCGGCGGTGGCCTGCTGGTGGAGGCCGACGCCGCGCGTGTCGTGCTGCGTCTGCGATCCCGAGTCGGATCTGAAACTTTACGCGCGACGCATGCCGCTGTTCGCGCGGCGGTTTTCTCGATGGGCGTTCTCCTCCGCGTCGATCGTGCTGGCGAATTCGGAGGGTTTGCGACGACGACTGGTCGAGTTCCATTCGCTGCCCGAGTCGCACGTGCGCACGCATTACAACCTCGTCGATTTTGAACGCCTCGATAATTTGTCTGCCGAGTTCGTACCGGATGTGCCTCGCGATCCGTTTCTGATCGTGACGGGCGGTCGTCTCGATCCGCTGAAGGGGCAGCGGTTCCTGCTTGATGCTGTGCGCATCCTGGTCAACGAGCGAGGCCGTTCCGTCCGATTGGTCGTGCTGGGACAGGGTCCGTTGAGGAACGAGTTGCTCCAGTTCATCCGCCTCCACAAACTGGATTCTCACGTCACGCTGGCCGGTTTCGTCCCGAACCCACAGCCGTGGTACAGGCACGCCCGGCTGTTTGTGCTGCCGTCGTTGTGTGAGGGGCTCCCCAATGCGTTGTTGGAGGCGGTCGCTTGTGGCACTCCGGTCCTCGCCACCGACAGCCCGGGCGGGACGAGCGAGATTCTGGACGGAGGCCGCTGCGGTCGGCTCGTGCCTCCCGGCGACGGCACCGTGCTGGCGAATGCGATTGCCGATTGCATGGACCATCCGCCCGAGTGGCAGTCGTTGACCAGAGCCGCGCTTCACCACGTTCGCGATCTGTGCGATCTGATATCGGGTCTTCGACGACTGGAAGATCTGTTCGACAGTGTCGTCGCGAACGACGATCAACGGATCGTGCGATCCTGATAGGGCCGACTCACTTCTCCGATGAGATCGAGCATCCGCGTCATTTGCCGGTTGTGGTCTTCGTGCTCCGTGACATAGCGACGGTTCTGTTCCCTCATGGATGATCGACGGCCTTCGTCTGTGACGAGGCGGTGAAGCGCTACGGTCAGGTCTTCTACATCATCGGGCCGAACGAATTCGCACGCGAATCCCTGTTTGGCCATCTCTCGGTATTCCAGCGCATCCAGGATGACAGGCGCTCCACCGCAAGCCGTGGCTTGGAGAACGCTGGAAGACCGCATGTCACCTCGCCCCGCCAACGACACGAAGATGTCCGCGACGGACATGACTTCGGAACAGCGTGAGAGCGGCACATTCCCCATGAAAAATGTGAACCGCGAAGCCAACCCCGCCCCTTCGATCCGTCGCCGGGCTGCTTGCACGTTTTCCTCGGCTCCGCTGCCCGTCAACAGCAGAAAGTGTGTGCCTTCTGTGCGCTGGGCCAGTTGCAGGAATGACTCCAAAACGGGTGTGCATCCCCAAAACGGACGGAACCGGCGGCTGTTGAGGACAAGAATGCTCGACGGATCAATTGCCAGTTCTTTGCAAAAAATCGCTCGATGCTCCACTGAAGCACGCGAAAACTGGTGCAGGTCCACCCCCCAAGAGACCGCCTGCACCTTGTCTTCGGAGAGGCCGAATCGCTCCCGAATGTACTGAGCCGCCACGACGGAGGCCGGGACAACAAGATCGACATGACGGAGCGCATATGTGGTAATCCGATCGATCACGATGGACGACTCGACATAATTGAAGACATCGCCACCCCAGGGAAAGATGATGCGCGGGACACCGCGGCACAATGCCGCCGACAAACCGTAAGAACTCGCCTCGTGAGCGAACACGAATCGCGGTCGTAGAGAGAGAGCCGCACGTGCGCGGGAAAAGGAATCCCAGAAGTGATCGACCCAGTACCACTCCCACGGCTCCGGTTGTTGCCTGCCCGTGCGACGGGAATATCGCCCCCTTTGCCAACGCGGAAGAAATCGCTCCAATCTTCGAGTGACTGGATTCGAGAGCTTGCGCACAATCTTTGTCGAAAGACGCTCAAACCCCTGGCTCTGAACGACGGAGACGCCGTCGGGCGGTTCGCTGTTCCCAGTGGTACTGGTCACGATCACAGACGGCATTCCCCGGCAACTCCACTCCCTTGCGAGTTGATTCGGGAAGATGCTGTCCGAGTTGCCGAGCGATACGGCGGGCCCGTCGGGATCAAACACGGACATTGGTCACGACTCCGATTCTCGTATGGCGATTCGATTCTCGGTAAGAATCAGTTCGCGGCGAGATCACCCATTCGCAGGCGAATGGTTTCGCCATTTTGAAGGATGAAACTTAGCAACTGACAGATTCGCTCGATATCCACCAGAGTCGTGGCCGTCCCCGTCGGAAGCGACAGCACGCGGCGACAGACAGCCTCCGTCTGAGGGAGAATCACACCGACATCGGGGTAAAGCGTCTTGTACGGCTCCATCCGATGACACCCGGGATAGAAGTACTTCCGTGCGAGCACGTTCTCTGCAAACAGCAACTGGATCAGGTCGTCGCGCGACAGGGGCAAATCTTCGCCAACCTCAAGCACGACGTACTGATAGTTGTTGAGTTCCCGTTCGTCGTAGACGATGACGTTCAACCCCGCGATCCCTCGCAACCGCCTTGCATACTCCACGTAATTGCGCCGATTGACGGTCACAAACTCATCAAATGATTCGAGCGAAGTGAGCCCCATGGCGGCGCAGGCCTCGTTCAATTTGCCGTTCGTTCCCAACTCGGTCACGTTGTCGTAACCGGCGAATCCAAAGTTGCGCATTTGGCGTGCTCGCTGCGCCATCTGCCCGTCGTTGGTGACGATGGCACCCCCTTCAAAACTGTTGATGAACTTCGTCGCGTGAAAACTCAATACTTCTGCCCGCCCAAACCCGCCAATCATTCGTCCGCCGGTGGAGCATCCAAATGCATGCGCCGCGTCGAAGATGACAGGCAGGTTAAACTGCTTCGCGATGGCTTCAATTCCCGAGACATCGCACGCGCGCCCCCACAGATGAACGCCGATAATGCCGCTCGTCCGGGAGTTGATCCGGGACTCCAGTCGGCTCACATCCAGTGTGTGCGTGTCGGGATCGATATCACAAAAAACGGGGACGATCCCCTGCCATTGCAGCGCGTGAACGGTGGCAATGAAGGTGAACGAGGGAACGAGCACTTCACCGCTCATTCCAGCGGCGCGGATGGCAATCTCCAGAGCAACCGTCCCATTGCCCATCGCCACGCAATGTTGGACTTCCAAACGCTCGGCGATCAGCGACTCGAACTCCTGAACGAGCGGACCATCATTGCTCAGCCAACGTCGGTCGAGCAGCTCTTCCATCCGCTCCATCAACCGCTGTCGATTCCCAATGTTGGGCCGTCCAACATGGAGCGGGTGGGCAAACTCGATCGGACCGCCGAACAATGCCAAGTCATCAACGGACTGCTTCATGGCGACTTTCGCAATCGTTTGGAGATGTACCGTCCGTCGATGTCGAACAATTCGCGGCGCAGCTGGGCCTCCAGTTCGAGAATCCGGTCACTTCGACGAGGTCGGTGGGGTTTGGCGGGTGAACCGAAGTAAATCGTCCAAGGCTCGCAATCCTTGGTGACCAAAGAGTTGGCTCCGATCGCCGCCCCCTCACCAATCTTCACTCCCGGTAAGATCACCGAACTGGCGCCGACGATGGCATGTTTGCCGATCTCGACGCGAGATCGCTCGGCAATCCGATAGGGTGCCGGGACCGCAGAACCAGTCAGGCAACCGCCGGTGAAATCATCGGTCGCTGTGTAGACCCTCACTCCACCTGAAAGCACCGCGAAATCGTCCATCACAAAACGCCCTCCCCCCATGACGGACGTGAAGGCCGCGATGTGAACGAAGCTTCCAATCTGCATCCACTCACCCGCCATCAACAGCGCAAAATCGTCGATGATGACCGAATCACCGATTTCGATTCGCTCGGGCGCGATGATTTTTGCCAGTGGCCAGATTGAAACATCCTCACCGATGCGAGCAAATGGGAATCGGTGTCCGTCACTGGACTGGCCATTCAAAACATCTGGGACTGACAGCGGGTCAGGAATCATTGATGCAACCCTCCGCAAGAAAAACTCAATCATCCCGCCTGGCAAAGCAAGCCATCTCGATCAGGTTTGAATATCGGATTGCCTTTTCTCCAAGATCGCTGCAGCGATTGGATCGGGACCGACAATCGAATGCTAGCGTGAGGCCGCCAACCTCGGAACCGGTCTCAAAACTGAATAGCGCTGCCGCCCGAGAAGATGGCGTTCAATTGCTGGTTTCTGCAATACACGGCGCAATTTCGACACCGCCGTTGATGTGCTCTACGAGTTCGAGCGAATCGTTGTGGAGTCGGTAGATGCTGGTCAGGTTGATTTCATTCTCCGTTCTCACCAGCACCAACAGTCCCTCGGAACGAAGGCGACCCTTGAGGTTGGCGATGGCTCGTTTGACTTCGGCTTCCGTGAAGTAACTGGCGGTCAGAATGTTCGCCGCGCGGATGACATCGAAGCGCAAGGCGGGATCGGCTCGATAGACCTCACCAAACACATCGCCCTCAGAAAAATTGACCGACGAACGGCGAGCGGCCAAGGATAGCAGTGGCACTGGCGTTGCGGACCATCCGACCCGGCGAGACAGGCCGATCAGGCCGCGCGCGACGAAGAACAGCAATCCAGATAATTTGCTCGGCGGCGTGTTCGGAAAGGCCAACCCGGCGAAGTCGACTTGCAGAATGTGGTCTTTCTCGCAGAACAGGATTCTTCCCAACAGTAGAGACAGGCAACTGGCGTGAAGAATCAGATCGCTCGCGTGCATCACATGCTCAATCCCCTGCGACGTCAGCGCGGCATCGAGTTCGACCGTGCAGGTTCCCGAGGAGGCCGCCACGTCGAGCAGATCGTAGTGTCGCGCCTCTCGTTTCAGCAGCGCGATCAGACGGGCATCGACATCCGGCAGGCGGTTGGCCCGCGTCGTTTTGAATGTTCCGTTCGGAAGCCGGATGTACGGGAAGAACTCGTCATCCGGCACGGACGCACCGTCCGGGCGAAGAAACGTGCGGGCGATGGTCGGAGCAACGAACGGGTTTCGCATCAGACAACTCGATCAGTGGGGGCTTGCCACACGACAGCGCACGTTCGACGTTCGGGACCGCGGCCACCAGCCTGAGGGGAATGAGGCCAACGGGGAGGTAAGCCGACGCCGATCTTCATCATTCATGGCGGCGGATGTTATCGCCCAGCTTGGTCGTTGCCGTGCGAAGTCCGGGGTCGGGGGGAGGTATTTTTTTATATTTTTGGGGGGGTGGGTGGCATTGCAGGGGAGTTGGAGAGACACCCCAAAGAGGAAAAAAAGTAAACCG
>JBBPIS010000032.1:0-16846 GCA_038040225.1 Planctomycetota bacterium | reverse complement strand
TTTTATTTTTTTTGTTTTGGGGGGTGTTTTAGGCTAATTTGCCTTGCCGTGTCCTCCTCCCCCATCTTTCCAAAAAGGCTCCCCCCGACTCCTATCGCAGGAGTTTGACCAATCTCTCTGGCACTTGATCGCTTCCCGTGTGAGAATCCCCCTCCGCAGAAAGGAGAGCCGTGATGCTGCGAATCTTGGGAAGCGAGAAACGTCTCTGCAACGGGATCACGCGACGTGACCTGCTGCACGTCGGCGGCATCGGCGCGCTGGGGCTGGGACTGAACGGCGCGAGGCCCCTCGCGGCGGCACCGTCTTCCGCAGTGACGGGCGGACGCGCGCGAGCCAAGTCGTGCATCTTCGTCTTCCTGTTCGGATCGCCTCCGCAGCACGAGACCTTCGATCCCAAGCCGCTCGCCCCCGCCGAGATTCAGGGCGAGATGAAAGCCATCGACACCGCCGTCCCCGGTTTGCAGATCGGCGAAGGGCTGCCGCGGATCGCGACCATTGCGGATCGGCTCACCGTGGTGCGGTCGATGACGCACGAGTACCCGATTCACTGTTGCGCCTACGTCATGACGGGCATGCCGACGTACAGCATTCCGCTGGAGACGGCCCCGCGATCTCCCGAGCACTGGCCGTACATGGGCTCGGTGGTCGATTACCTCGACGGGCGGCGCACGGGCGAGAGATCACCGACTCTTCCCCGAAACATCGGCCTGCCGTGGCGCTTCTGCTCGAAGGGGAGTTCGTCCGATCAGGCGGGGCCGTACGCCGCGTTCCTCGGCAACGGCTACGATCCGTTCTGGTCCGACTTCTCCGGCCAGGGAACGGTGATTGTGCCGAAGCTGGCCGATGGCCAGACCGAACAGGTGCGCGACCCGCACGCCGGAATCGAAGCGGCCGCACGGTTCCAGTTGTCACAGGGTTGTCAGCTTCCGCAGGAGTTGTCGTCGCAGCGGTTCGATGCTCGCGTTCATCTGCTCCAGCAGTTCGATGCGTCGCGAGCACTGATCGATCGCGCAGCGGAACTCGGCAACTACGATGCTCATCAGCAGCGAGCGTTGTCGCTGATCGGATCGAATCGGATTCGCGAGGCCCTCGACGTCGGTCGCGAACCGCCCGTGCTGCGCGAGCGCTACGGCATGTCGCTGTTCGGCCAGTCGTGTCTGGCCGCGCGGCGGCTCGTCGAGGCGGGTGCCCGTTTCGTGTCCGTCTTCTGGGATCCGTTCGGCCCGCACGGCGCCTCCGTTTGGGACACGCACTCGAACCACTTCCCGCGGCTGAAGAATTATTTACTCCCGGTGTTCGACCAGAGTTACTCGGCTCTCATCACGGACCTCGACGATCACGGACTGCTGGACGAGACGCTGGTGATCTGCACGAGCGAACATGGCCGCACGCCGCAGATCGACTCGAAACCGGTCGGGGCCGCGCGCCACCATTGGTCTCGCGCGTATTCCTCTGTGTTTGCAGGAGGCGGCATGGCACGAGGTAAGGTTGTCGGCCAAACCGACTCCATCGCCGGAGACGTCGTTGAGACGCCGATCTCGCCGAAGGACATGCAGGCCACCGCGTACCACCTGCTCGGCTACGACGAATCGACTACGATTCCCGATCGGCAGGGCCAACCGCATCCAATTGCAGGCGATGGCCGAGTCCGGCAGGAGTTGATCGGATAGCGGACCATTGAACAAGTCGTGCCACGGCTCTGTGAGCCGTGCGAACGGTCACACGCCTTGCGAAATCCACACGGCTGGCACAGCCGTGTGCACACGAGCGAATTACACCGGCAAGGGCCGTTCATAACAGAGGTACTACGATGCAGCGAATCACGGAACGACTCAATCCATCGGCCCGCATTCTCATGCTGGCGGCAATCTGGACACTCGCTTTCGTTTCCGGAGGGCCGTCGGTCGCGATCGGCCAACCGGGAGCGGCTGCCAATACGGACGCGGTGCGCCCCGAATCGTTCGGCGCGAAAGGGGACGGCAAGACGAACGATCGGGCCGCGGTTCAGGCGGCGTTTGACGCCGTGCTCCAGGCAGGTGGCGGGCGGATCGAGTTCACCGGCGGGAAGACTTACAACCTCGGCGACCTGCCGACGTTTCTGGCCGCGGGCGTTAACGCCGAGAATCTGACCAATGCCGTGATCGAAGGCAATGGCGCGAAACTGGTCGTCAACACGACCGAGAAATTCACGACGGAGATCTTCAACCTGACCAACCCGTCGAACGTCCGCATCAACAACCTGAAGTTTCAAGACACGGGGATGGACTGGTTTCAGAACTGGAAGGGGGCCGTCGCCATCCGGCTCGTGGCGTCCGGACCGGCCGGGGAGTCGGGCGATGTGAGCGTCACCGGCTGTTCCGCCGAACAGGTGCTGACGTTTGTTTCGTGCGCCGGGGGCGGACTCCGCCGGCTGCGCGGCGTCACCGTGAACGACTGCAAGACCTCCAACAGCTACTACGGCATCAATTGTCAAAACGACGGCGACAATCTGACCGCCTCGAAGTACGTCTGCAACAATGTGCGGCGGCCCTACTTTGTCTATGGCATCGAAGGGCACGACGTCGAGGTGTCGATCCATCACGACGGAAAGGCGCGCGGGGCCTCCTCGGCGTGCCTGATCAACAACCACGGGCGGGACACAAAGGACGTGAAGCTGAAGGCGACGTTTACCGGCGACACGTCCCAGTATCTGACGGGACTCGATCTGGAGCATCAGCGATCGGATGCCGGGGGAGGCCTCATCAGCGACGTGGACGCGACCGTGGTGATCAAGGCGCCGAGCGCGATGGTTCCCGTGCGGTTCCGTTCGTACCGCCTCAACGACAAGAAGGAGTACGTCGAGGAGGACGCGACGGCCAATAGCTGGGACGGGATCAAGCTGAGAGGCACACTGGCCACGAAGGGTCCGGAGGCGATTGCGTTCGGAAAGTTGATCTCGCAGGGAACGAAAGGCCAGCTGACCCTCGACTCGAAAATCGTGCTACGGCCCGCGAAGCGGCCGAACTGTCCGGCCTTTGACATCAGTACCGAACCCGGTTTGAAGTGAGGGTGCTCAGGGCGGCTCACCACTCAAACGATCAATTCCGCTGGGCTCGCTGGGAGAATGGCGGTCGGAGATCGTCGTCACGACGTCAGCGTCGAGAACAAGAAGAACGTCCCAAACCCGTCGGGCAATCTTTACTTCTTCGCCTTCGGCAGGACTGCGTTCATTCCCTCGCGCCAGACTTCAAATGACTTGGCCATCTCGGCGGCGGTCGGTTTGAGGGAGATCCGAGACGTGTCGACATCGACGTACAGTTTCTGAAACCAGGCGGGATCGAAGTCGGGGTTGAGCGAGTTCTCCTGCGCGCCGATGCTCTTCCGCCACGCCTTCAGTTTATCGTGGAGTCCGCTGACGAGATCCACGTGTTCGGCGGCGATGTCGTTGGACTCGCCGATGTCCTTGGACAGGTCATACAGTTCCACGCGACCGGTGTCGTAGTGGGCGATCAGCTTCCATTTTCCGTCGCGAATCGCACCGGCCGGGCGGCCCCCCTGATTCGTGTAGTGCGGGAAGTGCCACATCAACGGACGCGGCGGCAGGTCGCTTCCCTGAAGCAGTGAGGCCAGACTCACGCCGTCAAATGCCGGGTCGATCTTCGCGCCGCACAGGTCGAGCAGCGTCGGGACGAGATCGGTGTTGATGACGGGTGTGTCCACCACTCGACCGGCTTTGACATGGCCCAGCCAGCGCACGATCAACGGGATGCGCAGGCCGCCTTCGTAGAGGTAGCCCTTGCCCGCGCGATACGGCGTGTTGTGCGTGGCGGGTGTGTGCGGAAGTTCCTGCACATGCAGACCGCCGTTGTCGGACGAGAAGACGAAGATCGTCCGGTCGCTCAGCTTCAGTTCGTCCAGCTTGGCCATCAGCCGCCCCACACTGGCATCGAGCGTTTCGATCATCGCTGCGTAGATCGGATTGAACGAGTCTTTGTACTTCTCGACCAGCTCGGACTGCGCCGCCAGGGGCACGTGCGGGTTGTTGTGCGGCAGGTAGAGAAAGAACGGGCGGTCCTGGTTGTCGGCGATGAACGTCTCGGCGGCAGCAGTCAGGTCGTACTCGCCCTTGCCACCCTCAGTGCTCGATGGTGCAGTGTTGGCTTTGCCGACGTGGACGAAGTCAAACCCCTGCTCCTTCGGCCCAAACCCCTGCCCGCCGAGATGCCACTTCCCCACGCAGCCGGTGACGTAACCGGCCGCCTTGAGCGACTCGGCGATCGTCACCTCTTCAAGCGGCAACTGCATCGCGATCTTGGGATGCAGCAGCTTCTGCGACACGCAGTCGGCCCGGCCGGGCAGAAACGTCGTGAGATGCAGCCGCGCGGGAGCCTTCCCCGTCATCACAGCCGCTCGCGACGGCGAACAGATCGGCTGCGCACAGTACGCCGACGTGAACCGAGTCCCCTGCGCGGCGAGCCTGTCGAGGTGCGGTGTCTGCTGATCCCCGCGGCCGTAGCAACTGAGGTCGTTGATTCCCAAATCGTCCGCAAACACAAACACGATGTTCGGTGGTCGCTCGGCCGCAGGCGACATCCGACAAGCCAGCACGACAAGAACGATCAGCAACTTGAGCATCGCGCAGCCTCTCACGGAACGGTGAGTTCTGGGGGAAGACACTACTCGCCTGTCGAACAGGACGGATCCGGTTAGAAATGCAAAAACACAACCACGGAATTTACGGATGAAGGAATCGGAACTCATCCTTCGTTGCCTTCGTTAGCTTCTGTTCAAAATGAGGTGAACAGAAGCTAACGAAGGCAACGAAGAATGAGGCCAGCCTGAAGTGGAGCCTCGTTTAGTCCTTCATCCGTGTCCTCTGTGAAATCCGTGGTTGCCGTCTCTTCATTCTTCTTTTTACTTCGCGACGCCCGCGTCCTTGAGGGCCTTCGCCTGCTGGGCCTTCGAGACCTCCGGGTTCGGCGTGGCGTCGCCGGGGACTTCGTTGCGGATCCAGCGGATCGCGGCTTCGGTCGAGTCGAGGAACCGTTTGTCGGTCCAGGTCGATTCGTTGTGGCCGAGGTTGTTGAAGAAGATCTTGCCATCGCCCCACGAGCGGCACCATGCGACGGGGACGTGTTCGACGCGAAGGATTTCGACTTCCTCGTCCCCTTCCTTGACTTTTTTCTTCTCGCCTTTGGTCTTGCACTTCTCAATGTTGAGACTCATCAGGACGCGGACGTTCTCGGGAACCCAATGGGCGTACCAGTAGATTTCGTCCTTGATCTGGAACTCGTCGCCGAAGGCCTTCATCGCCGGGTGCTTCGCGTCGTGGACGCTGATTGTGACCAGTTCGTCCGCGTTCCACGGATGGCCCTTGAACGTCCCGCCAGCCAAGTCCCAGTACCATTTGTGAGCGGGGTTGTTCGTGCTGAACGTGTCGGCCGCCGAATGGAAACCGATCCAGCCGTGTCCCTTCTGCTTGAGCCACTCGTTCATGAAGTAGTCGCGGTCGGTGTTATTGATGTCCAATTCACCGGTCGTGTAAAACATCACGATGTCGTACTTCTTGAGGTTCTCCTTCGTGAAATCGGCGGCGGCGTCCTGAGTGCAATCGACCTCAAACAGTCCCGATTGCTGACCGAGTTGCTTCATCGCGACCTCGGACGCGGACAGATCCAGCTTCGGCTTGTCCTTCGGTTCGCGATTGACCGAACCGTGCTTGAAACCCTTGCTCTGCGTCAGATAGAGCACACGGGACTTGTCGGCCGATGAGGCGACTCCGGCAGACAGCAGACAGCCGACAACAGCGGCTACGAACAGACGAGGCAGTTTCACGGTGAGCGACTCCTGAGGCGAACGGGTAACGTGACGAACCAATCGAGCGGGATGATACTGGCCATCGACGAAGGATTCACGCTGCGGGGTGGTGTAACGCTCGACTTCCAACTCAGCCTCGTTCCATGGCCGGAGCTTGGCAACGAGGAAGCGCCAAAGGGTTGCCCGTTCCTGCACTCAACCTTCGACCATAGACCATCAACCCTCCTCGACCGCCACTTTGACGACGACCTTCACGACTTCACCCGGCATGGGAGGGACTCCGGCGGCGAGACTCGGGGCGTGGATGTCGTCGGGGTAGAAGATCATGAACGTGCCGGCCGGAGCGTCGTAGGTGGCCAGGCCCGGTTCGTAGAACATCACGTCCTTGTGTTCGTTGTACGGCGTGGTGACTGCCAGACCGCTCGACATCGGTTCGCAACCGAATCGCTCGTGCCCGCCCGCGACGAACTGCACGTCGATGTGCTTCCGATGCGACTCCCACACGGCCCGGTCGGCCTGCTTGGTCTGGTAGCGGTTGACGATGCTCACCAGTTTCTTGCCGTCGAGTTCGTACTGGCCGTTCTCGACGTGCGTGAAGTCGGTGCTGCCGATGTAATCAATGGCCTTCACGATCCCGGCGGGAAGGTAAGCGTACTTCGCGTAGTTCTCGATTTTATCGACGATCATTTTTGAGTCCGTTCCATGAGATGAAGTCATCCATTCTTCAACGCGATTCGATCAGATCTTCTTTCGTGTTGCCGGATCCGCAGGTGCCGGGACTCCGCCTGATGAGGAGGGTTTGTCCGGCTGTGCGCCCGGCCCCCGACCTCGCTTGTTGAATTCATCGGGGTCCAAGCCGGGTGAGAATTCGTCCAACAATTTCGGGTTGCGCGGTGCACCAATCTCAGCCGCAGGTCGTGTTGGAACGAGAGCCTTCGCTTCACGCAGGTCGCGCAGCAGTTGTCGAATCTGGTCGTGAACGGCGTGAGTCTGTCGAACGACAATCGCCCGCGTCTTGACGGAGACCACAATGGTTCCAGACACGTTTGCTGTTGTATTCCATTTTCCACTCGTGTCTTCCTGTATCAATTCCGTCAACGCGATTACGTCAGTGTTTCCATATTCAAGGGTTGTTCCAGACCCATTGGTTCGAGCGGATTCACCCGAATCAACCACCTTGACCGGCGTCTTGATTGAGGCACTGCGGGGTGTCATTTCGCTCTGCTTTGGACGAAGTCCGAGGCCGCTCGCGATCACTTCCACCAACTCGTTCGCCTCCTCGTGCGATTCGAACAAGTCGCCGGCGGGATAAGTGCGAGTCACAAACACCTTGCCGGCGGCCTCTCGGGTCGTGACCTTCAGCACTTCATCTTCAATAATGCAAGTCAGAGCCAGCGGCTCCAAAATCAGCCGCAATGCACTTCGAAGGGCGACTCCCGAGATCCGAAGGTTGACCAGGCTGTCCATGGCGATACCGTCCGCGCTCAGCGCTTCTTTGTCGAGCCAAATCTCAATCCCGTGCAGTTCTTTGAGTACCTCCAGCGCTTCATGGAGCGGAGAGTCAACGAACCCCACCTCGGTCGTCTCGTTCAGTGCGCTGAGAATCCTCTCCTCGACGGCAACGAGTCGTGGCAGAAACTCGGGAGCGGGTCGCGACTTGGCAGCGGCAGCGGCGGCGTCTGGTGCGCGACCGGCGGATGGGGCTGCTTCGGCGGCAGGCGTCTCGACCTGACCAATCAGTGTCACGGGACGGCCTTGAATGGCCTTGCGATCGGCGGGTGAGAATACGTCCGATTCGCGTGTCTCGAACGGGCCGAAGTTGGGTTTCTCCTGAGCCATCGTGCGGTTTTCCGCGTCACCGACGAAGAGCAGGCCGCAGCAGGAGCAGGCCACCGCGAAACACAACCACGCATGACGACGGTTCGACGGACTGTTCATTGAAAATCTCCTCGACGTGAAGCGGCGAAAGCCTGAGTCGGGCAGGGCAGAACACGCCGGGCAGGCTACGTGGCTCGGAGGGGCCTGTCAACGTGTGGCCGTTCGACCACAAGCCCGTACAACCGATCCACATTCTCCGGTTTGTACGGGCCGCGCAGTGACTTCTCGCCGCTCGCGGCGTGCAACTGGAGGAGTCGACTTTTATACTGTGCTCCCCACGGATGGCAGTCGTTCCCCAGCCTCATCCCCCCCTCTCGCCCCCATCGAGACTGCGCCGCGCAATGTCCTCTCCCCGTTTGAATCTGCTCGGCGGCTGGTCCTCGACCGGCGGGACGCTGGCGCTGGATGCCGCCTCCGTCACCGAGGCGATCCACGACATCACCTCGTCGCTCATGATCGTGAGTACCACGCAGGGGCTCGCGCTGGGACGAGGCGGCTCGGGCGTGTTCGGTTCGTCGCAGAGCGACTCGCATCCGTATCCGATTGTCGGCGTCGTGCCACCCGTGCGAATCGAGCAACTTGGCGACGCGACCTTCTGCGCTGACCACGGCCTCCGCTTCCCCTACGTCTCCGGCGCGATGGCGGCCGGGATCGGATCGGTCGAGGTCGTCGAAGAGATGGCCCAACACGGGATGCTCGGTTTCTTCGGAGCCGCAGGACTCAGCCCGAGCCGCGTCGAGCAGGCGATTGATCGGTTGCAACGAGAGTTGATGGTTGATGGTCGAGGGTTGATGGTCAGAACCGAGCGACAGGACACTTCGTTCTCTTCCGCCCCTCAACCCTCAACCCTCAACCCTCAACCCGCCTACGGCTTCAACCTCATTCACAGCCCGAACGAGCAATCGCTCGAAAAGGCCCTTGTCGGTTTGTATCTCAAGCGCGGCGTGAGGCTCGTCGAGGCGTCGGCCTATCTCGACCTGACGCCGCATGTCGTGCGCTACCGCCTGCACGGGATTCATCGCGACGCGGCGGGACACGTCGTCACGCCAAACAAGGTCATCGCGAAGGTGAGCCGCATTGAAGTCGGTTCCAAGTTCTTTGCTCCCGCCCCCGCGAAGATTCTGGCGCAGTTGATTGAAGAGGGAGCGATCACGCACGAGCAGGCGCAGCTCGCCGAGCACGTACCGGTTGCTCAGGACATCACGGCCGAGGCCGATTCGGGCGGCCACACGGACAACCGTCCCGCGCTAACACTCTTGCCAACCATCCTCGCTCTTCGCGATCGGGCGATGGCACAGCACCGGTTTTCTCAACCACTTCGAGTCGGCGCGGCGGGAGGCATCTCGACGCCTTCGTCTGCCGCTGCCGCCTTCGCGATGGGAGCGGCTTACATTTTGGTTGGTTCGGTGCAACAAGCGTGCGTCGAATCGGGGACGTGCGACGGCGTGAGGCAGATGCTGGCGGAAGCGGAACAAGCCGACGTGATGATGTGTCCGTGTGCCGACATGTTCGAGATGGGCGTCAAGGTGCAGGTGCTCAAGCGTGGCACCATGTTCCCCATGCGAGCGGCCAAGCTGTACGAGACCTATCGCGCGTACAAGGGACTCGATGACATCCCCGCCGGTGAACGCGACTGGCTGGAGAAGAATCTGTTCCGCGTACCGCTTGAAGAGGTGTGGCGGCAGACGGTCGATTACTTCTCGACGCGCGACCCGGCTCAGATCGAGAAAGGCCAGCGCGATCCCAAACACCAGATGGCGTTGGTCTTCCGCTGGTACCTCGGCCAGTCGTCACGCTGGGCCAACTCGGGCGAGCCGTCGCGGCGGCTGGACTATCAAATCTGGTGCGGCCCCGCGATGGGAGCCTTCAACGAATGGACCCGCGGCACGTTCCTCGCCCAACCGCAGAATCGCCGTGTGGCGACAGTTGCGTACAATCTGCTCCACGGTGCGGCGGTCCTCCAGCGGGTGAACACACTGCGCAGCCAGGGCTTCCCCGTTTCAAGCGAAGCCGCGCACGTGGTGCCGCAAGAAATCAATGAGTTGAGATCACGATTGGGGTATTAGCAACCGGTTGAAACAAGGAGTGCCACGGCTGTGTCAGCCGTGAGAACGGTCACAAGTCTCGCGATACTCACACGGCTGACACAGCCGTGGCACACGATCAATCCATTTTCAACAGGCTTTAGACGGATGATTCACAGGACTGACGGAATCGCGATGAACAGCAACGGCCTGCCCGCTTCAATTCAACCAACTCAGCCACCGCTCGCCGTGGTCGGCTTGAGTGCGCTCTTTCCCAAGGCGGCGAGTGCCGAGGAGTTTTGGTCGAACATCCGGCGCGGAGTCGATTCGATCACCGAGATCCCCGACACGCACTGGAACCCGGACGACTACTTCGACGAGAACCAGAAGTCGCCCGACATGACGTATGCGCGGCGCGGCGGCTTCCTGTCGCCGTTGCCGTTTGATCCGTTGGAGTTCGGCATTTCGCCAACCAATCTGGAAGCGATCGACACTTCGCAGTTGCTCGGTTTGGTGGGAGCCAAGCGGGCGCTGGAGCATGCGGGGTACGGAGCCAAGCGGCAGTTCGACCGCTCGCGCGTCGGCTGCATCCTCGGCGTGACCGGAACGCTGGAGATGGTCATCCCGCTGGGCGCACGACTCGGTCACCCGAAGTGGCGGAAGGCGTTGAAGGACGCCGGCGTCGCCGACGACGTGGCCGAGGATGTCGTGAATCGGATCTCGGAGAGTTACGTCCCGTGGCAGGAGAATTCGTTTCCAGGGT
Organism: Planctomycetota bacterium; assembly: GCA_038040225.1. GTDB lineage: Bacteria > Planctomycetota > Planctomycetia > Planctomycetales > Planctomycetaceae > Schlesneria. Next base: position 6,385 of record JBBPIS010000032.1, on the reverse strand, counting down.
TGCTTGGAAACGTGGTCGCGGGACGGATCGCGAACCGGCTCGATTTGCACGGGACCAACTGCGTCGTGGACGCGGCGTGCGCGAGTTCCCTCAGTGCGATTCACCTCGCCGCGCTGGAACTGTGGACCGGGCGCAGCGACATGATCGTGACGGGCGGCATCGACACGTTCAACGACATCTTCATGTTCATGTGCTTCAGCAAAACTCCCGCGCTGTCGCCGACCGGCGATGCGAAGCCGTTCTCGGAGGATGCCAATGGCACGATCCTCGGCGAGGGAGTCGGGATGCTGGTCCTCAAGCGACTGGCCGATGCCGAGCGGGACGGCGACCGCATCTATGCCGTCATCAAGGGGATCGGCACGTCGAGTGACGGCGCGGGGAACGCGGTCTACGCACCGAAGGCCGATGGCCAGATTCGCTGTCTGCAAGATGCGTATCGCGTGGCGGGAGTCTCACCCGACACGATCGAACTGGTGGAAGCTCACGGCACCGGGACGAAGGTCGGCGATGCGACCGAGGTTTCCGGTCTGATGCAGGTCTACAAATCGACCGGCCGACGCGGCGCATGGTGTGCCGTCGGATCGGTCAAGTCACAGATCGGCCACACGAAGGCGGCGGCCGGAGCGGCGGGAGTTCTCAAGGCGATCCTCGCGCTGCAGCACCGTGTCCTGCCGCCGACCATCAAGGTGAACCAGCCGCCCGCCGCGATGCTGGCCGAAGACTCGCCCTTCTACGTCAACACGGAAGCCCGTCCGTGGCTGAAGCCGCATGGCCATCCCCGCCGCGCGGCCGTGAGTGCTTTCGGTTTCGGAGGGAGCAATTTTCACTGCGTCCTCGAAGAATCGCCGCAGTCGTTCGACGAGCCTGACTGGGATGGCGACGTGCAGGTGGTGGCGTTGTCAGGCGACAGTACTCAACACCTCGCGAGCCAGTTGCAGGCGTGGGCCGAGCCGAGCGAATGGCCTTCGGTGCGCAGTCGAGCCGCGTCGAGTCGCGCCTCGTTTCGGATCGAGCATCTGCATCGAGTGCTGTTCGTCGTCGAGCGAGACAAGACTGACATCGCCAGGGTGGTGACAGGTGCTTTGACGATGCTCGACAAGTACGCGGATCGAGTCTCGTGGTCGACGCCCGATGGCGCGTACTACGGTCGCGGTGCGCGGGCCGGTGCGTTGGGAGTCCTCTTCCCGGGGCAGGGCTCGCAGTACGTTGGCATGTTGCGCGAGCTGGCCTGCCGATTCCCCGCGATGAACGACGTGCTGGCCGAAGCCAACGAGGTCTTTTCTTCCACCCTCAACCATCATCCCTCCACCGTCAACCGCCTCAGCGACTTTATCTACCCAACGCCTTCCTGGACGGACGAGGTTCGTGCTCGAAGAGACGACGAACTGCGAGCGACACAAATTGCACAACCGGCAATCGGCGCGGTGAGTCTGGGGGCGCTGGCGGTGCTCGATCAGTTCGGTGTCCGGGCAGAAGCGGCGGCGGGGCACAGCTACGGCGAATTGACCGCCCTCTGCGCATCAAGGCGCTTTCAACCGGCGGCGCTCTATCGACTGTCGATGTTGCGCGGACGATTGATGGCCGAGGCGCAGGAGGTGGACGGCGGAATGCTGGCCATCGGCGCCCCACTCAACCAGGTGGAAGCCGTGATTAAAGAACTGGCCGTCGATCTGGTCGTGGCCAACTACAACAGCCCGAACCAGGTCGTGCTGTCCGGTCGCCTGCCCGAGATCGACCGGGCAACGGCCCTGTTTGCCGGTCGCAACATGCGCGGGAAGAAGCTGCAGGTCGCCGCCGCCTTCCACAGCCCGCTCGTTGCCACGGCGAGCCGCGCGTTTCGTCCCGAGCTCGATCACGTCGAGTTCGCTCCGTCCGAGATGCCCGTCTACGCGAACACGACGGCGACCGCGTACCCTTCCGATCCGCGAGCCGCCCGCGATCTGCTGGCCTCCCAACTCGCGAAGCCCGTCAATTTCGTGCGCGAAGTCGAGCAGATGTACGCCGATGGTGTGCGGACGTTTCTCGAAGTCGGCCCCGGCGGCGTGTTGACCGGATTGGTCAACTCGATCCTCAGCGGACGCGACTTCAGGGCGGTGGCCCTCGATTCGTCGAGCGGCAAGCGCGGCGGCGTGTTTGATCTTGCGAGCACCCTGGCGCAGTTGTCAGCATCGGGACATTCGATTCAGTGGAGCCAATGGGATCCGCTCGGAAGCGGCCCTCCAGAAAACACCGGCAGCCCGAACCGGTTGCGCATTCCGATCTGTGGAGCCAACTACGTGAAGCCTCGCGCCCCGATCCCGCCTCGCCCGCAAGGGCCGACTTCGTTCGAGACCCTGTCGCCGAGCCACGTCGTGCCACCGAAGAGCCGCGTTCTCGATGTCGATCCGTTCCAACGGAGCCAGCCGATCTGGAGCGAACCGAGCCGTCAACCCTCCCCAGTCAATGAAGCCCCTGTCGTGACTGAAGCCCCCGCAGCGCCGAGTCACGTCACTGCCGAACCGCCGCGCGCAGCGTCTGCATCGGGCCGCGATGTCAGTGCGCTGGCGACGATCCAGGAAAACCTGCGAGTCCTCCAGCGGATGCAGGAGGAAACCGCGCGGCTGCATCAGCGGTTCCTCGAAGGTCAGGAAGCCGCCCTGCGCACGTTCGAGTCCCTCGCGCAGCGGCATCTGGAATTGACGCAGGGAGCGGGGTCGTCAGAAGTGCGGAGTGCGGAGCGCGGAGTGCGGAGCGAAGAACCAGTGGCTCCGACCGCTGTTGCTGCTCCATTCAACCCTCAACCTTCAACCTTCAACCTGCTTCCAGCGTCCCCGCTCCCCGCTCCGAACTCCGCGTTCGCGGTACGGAGTGAAGAGCCGGTCGCTTCGGCCGCATTCGCGGCTCCGTTCAACCCTCAACCCTCCACCTTCAACCCGCCTTCCAGCCCCCCGCTCCGCGCTCCGAGTTCCGCGTTGACATCGACCGTGCTGGCCGTCGTCTCCGAGAAGACGGGCTATCCGGTTGAGATGCTGAACCTCGGGATGAGCCTCGACCATGATCTTGGCATCGATTCGATCAAACGCGTCGAGATTCTGTCGGCGTTGCAGGAACGAGTTCCAAATCTGCCAGCCTTCCAACCCGAAGAGCTTGGTGCGCTGCATACATTGCAGGACGTGGTCGGCCTCGCCGAAGCGCGGAGCGCGGAGTGCGGAGTGCGGAGTGAAGAGAATCCCCTCACCCTAGCCCTCTCCCCGCAAGGCCGGGGCGAGGAGACCAGACAACTGGCTCCGACCGCTGTCTCTATTCCGACCCTCAACCCTCAACCTTCAACCTTCAACCCCACTTCTTCCCGCTCCGCGCTCCGCGCTCCGAGTTCCGCGCTGACTTCGACCGTGCTGGCCGTCGTCTCCGAAAAGACGGGTTATCCCGTCGAAATGCTCAACCTCGAAATGAGCCTCGATCACGACCTCGGGATCGACTCGATCAAACGCGTCGAAATCCTGTCGGCGTTGCAGGAGCGCGTTCCGAATCTGCCCGCCTTTCAGCCAGAAGAGCTGGGGGCGCTGCATACATTGCAGGACGTGGTCGGCCTCGCGGAGGCGCGGAGCGCGGAGCGGGGAGCGCGGAGTGAAGAACCCGTCGTTCCGGTGGTAGTCGCTGTTCCGCCCCTCAACCCTCAACCCTCAACCCTCAACTCGCCTCCAAGCTCCCCGCTCCGCGCTCCGAGTTCCGCGCTGACTGCGACCGTGCTGGCCGTCGTCTCCGAAAAGACGGGCTATCCGGTCGAGATGCTGAACCTTGAGATGAGCCTCGATCACGATCTGGGGATCGACTCGATCAAGCGCGTCGAAATTCTGTCGGCGTTGCAGGAGCGGGTTCCGAACCTGCCTGCGTTCCAGCCGGAGGAACTTGGAGCGTTGCATACGTTGCAGGATGTGGTCGGTCTCGCCGAAGCGCGGAGTGCGGAGCGCGGAGTGCGGAGTGAAGAACCGGTGGCTCCGATCGCTGACTCTGTACCGACTCTCAACCTTCCACCGTCAACCTTCAACCCGCCTTCCAGTTCCGCGCTCGACACGCTGACGCGCAGCATCGTGAGACTGGTCGGATTGCCCCCGTGCGACACGCGGCCTTCGGTGCCGCTGGCTCGCGGGGCGGAAGTGTGGATCACCGAGGATGGTCTCGAACTGTCGTTGCGGATCGCGGCCGAACTGTCGGAGCGCGGGTTCAAGCCGCGCGTGGTGAACCTCGACGAACCGTTCCTGCCTGCGGTGCCGGATCGACTGGACGGATTGATCGTCGTCGCGCCGGCGGAGGGGATCAGCAATCTTCAGTTGTGGCGCGCGGTCGAATGGTTGCAGAAGGCCGGGCCGGGGCTGCGTCGTACAGCGGCGACGGGCGTGGCCGTGTTTGCCACGGTTTCTCGATTGAACGGCCGGTTCGGGTTCGAGCCGACGCGCCCGCTGACCGATCCCCTGTCGGGCGGGCTCGCCGGGCTGACGAAGTCGGCGGCGAGAGAGTGGCCCGAGTTGGCCTGCAAGGCGTTCGACCTCGCGGAGGGATGGCCTGCACCGGGCGAGGCGGCGCGCGCGGTGGTCGATGAGCTGTTGCGAGTCGGTCCCATCGAGATCGGCCTGTCGGCGCAGGGGCGATGCACGCCAAGCGTCGTTGATGAGGGAATGGCCTCGCTGGGTGGTGGCTCCGCTCCAGTGCAGCCGGGTGACTTGGTCGTCGTCAGTGGCGGTGCGCGCGGCGTAACGGCCGAGGCGGCGCTGGCAATGGCTCATGCGTGGCGGCCTCGTCTCGCGATCCTCGGCCGCAGCCCGGAACCGACTCGCGAACCGGAGTGGCTGTCGGGGCTCGCGACCGAGGCCCAGATCAAGCAGGCGCTGATCGCCCGCTCGCCCGTGGGAACCGTGCCGCGCGCGATCGATGCGCAATGCAAGCAGATCGTGGCGCAGCGCGAAGTGGCGGCGGCCTTGTCCAAATTGCGAGCGACCGGAGTTTCGCTGACGTATCACGCGGTCGATGTCCGCGATCTGGCGACGGTGCGACCGTTGATCTCGCAGTTGCAGCGCGAGTTCGGGCCGGTGCGCGGACTGATTCATGGCGCGGGCGTGCTGGCCGATGGGCGGATCGAAGACAAGACGCGCGAGCAGTTCGAGCGCGTGTTCGAAACCAAGGTCTCCGGTCTGCGCAATCTGCTGGGGGCCGTTCTGCCGGATGACCTGCGAGTCCTGGGACTGTTCTCGTCGTACACGGCCCGCTACGGCCGGGTCGGTCAGTGCGACTATGCCATCGCCAACGAAGCCCTGAACAAACTGTCGCGGCAGTTCTCGATCGAGCATCCGCAGACTCGCGTCGTCTCGTTCAACTGGGGACCGTGGGACGGCGGCATGGTGACGGGCGGCCTCAAGCAACTCTTCGCGTCCGAGGGAGTCGGACTGATCCCGCTCGCCGAAGGGGCCGAGTTGCTCGTGCGCGAGTTCACTCAAAATGTCAGCCGCCCCGTGGAGTTGCTCGTCATCGGTGAGACCGATGCAGCAAGAGCGGCTCGGCGACAACAACAAGCCGAACGCGATGCCGAGAGCGTCTCACAGCAGACCATTCGTGACGCGGCAGTGTCGTCTGAGTTCAGCCAACCCTCGATCAATGGCTCGGGGTCCAACATTGATCTGGCGCGAGTCCCCACATCGGGGCCGGCCTATCAGGTGGGATCGTCCAACGTGTTGCTGGCCGGTCCCTCGCCCGCCCGACCGTATGGCAAGCCCCCCGCGCCGGGCACGAGTTCGTCGTGGGTCTTCGGAGAGATCGGACAGGCCACGACGCCCGAGACTTCCGAAACCAAACCGTCGTTCGAGCGGTTGCTCGACGTGGCCCAACATCCGTTCCTCGAATCGCACGTCATCGGCGGCAAGGCCGTGCTGCCCGTCGCGATGATCGTCGAATGGCTGGCTCACGGCGCGATCCATCGCAACCCCGGTCTCGAACTGCACGGATTCGACGACCTGCGCATCTTCCAGGGCGTGCGGATCGACCGACAGACCTCCGCGACGCTGCGCGTGCTGGCGGCGAAGCCCACGCGCACCGAGGGCAGTTTCCACGCGAAGGTTCAACTGGTTGGCAACTGTAGTCCCGCCGCTCCGTCGGCGGGACGTCCGGTCGGCGGAGCGACCGGACTACAGGTCGGAGCAACCCTCGGGCGTGAGGTCGTGCATGCGGGAGGCTGTGTGATTCTGTCGCCCGGTTACCCGCCTGCCCCCGCCGCCACGCTGCGGGTCACTCCGCGCGGCTACTCGCTCGACGTGGCCACGGCCTACGCGACGCGGCTGTTCCACGGGCCGCAACTGTTCGGCATCGCGGCCGTCGAAGCGTGCTCCGCCGACGGCATCGTCGTCGATGCACGAAC
>JBBPIS010000031.1:0-61285 GCA_038040225.1 Planctomycetota bacterium | reverse complement strand
ATGTAGCCGTGCAGCAACGTCATCAGCGCGAGACTGAAGCCGATCGACAGGATCGTCAGCGCCGAGCGCAGTTTGTTGCGCCTCAGGTTGCGCCAGATGTAGAGAAGGATTTGCATGTCGGTTACTTCTGCGCGGCGTGTGAGCCTTCAACCAGCACACCTTTGTGCAAATGGAGCACTTGTTTCGCGCGGGCCGCCGCGTCGGGGTCGTGAGTGACCGTGACGATTGTCTTGTGAAACTCACGATTGAGTCGTTCCATCAGGTCCAGGATTTCGGCTGCCGACTTGGCGTCGAGATCGCCGGTCGGCTCGTCCGCCACGAGTAACGTCGGGTCGGAGGCAATGGCCCGGGCGATCGCGACTCGCTGCTCCTGACCGCCGGACAACTGACGCGGATAGTGATGCGCGCGGTCGCTCAGACCGACCACTTCGAGCGCCGCTTCGACGTGCTCCCTGCGGTCTTTCCGCGAAAGAGAAGTCAGCGTCAACGGCAGCTCGACGTTCTCGAAGGCCGTGAGTACGGGAATCAGGTTGTAGAGCTGGAAGATGAAGCCGATGTGCCGGGAGCGCCACCGAGCCAGCTTGCTCTCGGAGGTTTGCTCCAGGCTCTGACCGCAGACGGTCACAGTACCCGAGGTCGGTCGATCCAGACCCGCGATCAGGTTCAGCAGCGTGGATTTGCCGGAGCCGGACGGCCCCATCAGCGCCAGATAGTCGCCGCGATTGAGCTGGAGATTGATGCCCATGAGTACGGGGATGATGATCGCATCTCGATGAAATTCCTTGCAGACATCTTGGACAACGACGATCGGTTCGCCGTTGTTCTGGTTCTCTTCAGCCAAAGGTGGTTCTCCCGGAATCGAGGTTGCGCTTCATCGGCAGTCACGAACGATGTTGTTGCTAACGGGCGATTTTCACAAGCTGACCCGGCTTCGTATCAGGCGGAGCAATGACGACACGCTCGGCGCCGGACAGGCCGCTGGAAATCTCCGTGCGACCATCGCGCTCGAGACCGGTCGTCACGTCCAGTCGTCTCACGCGATCCTGATCGTCCAGAGTCCACACGAAACGCCCGGCATCGCCGCCTTGAATTGCCTTGCTGTCGCAAAAGATCCGGCGCGAGGGCGTTGGAACTGCTGTGGATTTCTCATCGGGCAGAAAGTAAGTCGTGGCACTCATGTTCGGAAACAGCCGTTCATCGACGTTGACGATTTCCACCTTCACCTTGATCGTGGCCCGTGCCCGATCCCCCATCGGAATGATCTTGCGGACGCGACCTTGGTAGCGGAAACCCGGAACGGCGTCCACCGCGACCTCGGTGGTCTGACCGGGAACGATTCGGCTGATGAAATCCTCCTTCACGTCGCATTCGACTTCCAAGTGCTCCAGATCGGCCACGGTCACTGCGGAGCCCCGACCGGACGCCTCGCCCATGCCACCCGGCAGAATCGATTCGCCCACTTCGGCGTCCTTGGAAATCACGGTTCCGTTGAAGGGAGCCTTGATGAACATGTTGGCTTTCATCTGCTCCGCCTCGCGCACGCGCGCCTCGGCCAGAGCGACGTCGGCGACGAGCGAAGCACGACGGGCCACGTCACTCTCGTATTTGAACTTCCGCTCTTCGTATTCCGTTTCCGAAGCGATCTTGGATTTCCACAGCCGCTCCGTTCGCTCGAATTCGCGCTGGCTTTGCCGGATCGTGAGTTCCTGTTCTTGCTGAGTGGCTTTGGCGCGGGCGAGTGATGCCTCGATCGCCGCCAACGAGGCATCGAGGTCCGCGTGTTCGAGCACCGCCAGGATCTGACCGGTCTCCACGCGGCTCCCCTCTTCAACGTGGATCAACTCGATTCGCCCCGGTGCCCGCGCACCGATTTTGGCCTGCCGTCGAGACTCCAGATAACCGGTGGCAACCACGGTGGCATCAGCCGATCGGCCGGATTCCACCGTCACGGATGCCAGGCGAACTTCCAGCCGCGACTGCATGATCTCCGGAACGGCGAGCCAGTTCTTTCCGACAACTAGCCAGCCGTTGCTGTAGGCCAGCGCCACGCCCACCACGGCAGTTCCCAGCAAAACTGCCGCAACGAGCAACATTCTCAATGACCTCTTGAGCCACGAGTTTTTCAGTTGCGGTTCGGCGCGTTGAATTCGCAGCTTGGCCAAAGCGTCCGCCGGTGGGCTTGCTTCCGCAGAAGAAACGGCCATGAGAGATTTCTCGACGGGCTTTGGGACATTTGACGGCAACCACGAAGCCCGGCACGCGAGCCAGATTGCCGCTTCCTGATCAATCGATCAGACAACTGAAGAGTATGCGTGGCAGTCTAATGAGCGGGCATCTGAAGCGTCAATCTGCCTGTGCGTTGAGACTACGGCTCCCTCCAGTTTGAAGTTGCACAAAATGTAGGGTGGGACCAGTGGCGCTTCGCCGCGCCGGCCCACCATCAATTCTCGAAGGTTTTTCATGGTGGGCCGGCGCTCGAAGCGAGCTTGTCCCACCCTACTTTACTTTGAAATTGGGAAGAGCCCTGGCGGTTAGACCACGGTCAGCGCCAGTTTCAAAGTGGGCTGACTCTGCGGGCACAAATCCCGCGACCACGGATTGATCAATGCCTGACGCGCGCGAAGGCGTTCTCAAGGTGACTCCTTCCCTGGGAGTATTTCGGTACCGCGTTGAGTGTGGCGAGGAACAGGACATGGTGCCATCGCACGTGTTCACCGCGCCGTTGCAGGCGTTGCGCAACTGCGTGCTTGCAATTCTCCAAGAGGATCAGCACACTTTCGCACCACTCTCATATCGTGCGTTCGCATCTGGTGTGGGAGACCTATCTGTCTATCGTCGATTCTGACACCGTCGTTCGATTCTTTAGAGCCACCGGGAGATGTCCGCATGAAATCACGCCTCCTTAACGCCGTCGTTCGCAGACTCTTCTTGCCGGCGTTGCTGGTGCTCTCACAAGCCGCTGTTGACGATCCCGCAGGCATCGCCGTGGGACAGGAAGCGGCCGCCAAACTTCCCGCCTGGGTCACCATGCCCGATAAGGAATTCTGCAGTACTTACTACAACGAAGCGACCGGCAACCAGGAACAGCGTTCCCTGTTCGCCTGGCGGTTGTTTGCCCGATTGAATCAGCAGGTTCGCGACCCCGCGCCCGGCGGCAAAGAGGTCTTCTCCGCCTGGGAATTGTGGATCTCAGACCCCAACACGTTTCCGCCAGCGGGCTCGCAATCGCCTCGTAAAGGGCCGCGCGTCACGCAGACGCCCAAGATGCAGATCTCGGGACAAGAGGTCACTCGAAACGCTCTCGCCTACGATTACATCGTGAAGGGGAAGCTTTACCAGGCCGCCGCGGTCCAACAGCTCCTGGGGACGCCCACACCCAAAAACAGTCCGCGCATGGACATGCCGGTCGGTTCCGTGGAAATCAAAGCCCAGTGGGTCACGGAGTCGGCCTCGAACCCGCTTCCCACCGACATGTACATCATCGAAGGACTGGACAATAAGAACTATGGTCTGCAGGCACTGCACATCATGGCCAAGATCAAGACCTACCCCGACGGCCCACGTCCCATCGACGACCCCAGCTGGTTCTGGACGACCTTCGAATACTACAACAACCCCGATCGCAAATACCTGATCGACTTCATTACCTATCAGGACACCCTGAAGTATGCCGATCAGAAAGCGCTGCTGGCCCAGGCGGGGCTCGGCAAGTCGCAGTTCTCCAAGGAAGTCGATGTGCCGGTTTTCAATTCGCAGACGGGTGTGACCACGACGGTCAAGGGGAACAACTATCTGTGCAACGGCACTCAATACACGTTTGTCGGCACGGACCCCAAGACCAAGAACGAAGTCAACGTCATCCTGGGGAACTCCATCCTGGAGGGGGAATTCACCGTGCCGTCTCCCCCCGGATCGAAGAACAAGTTCCGCGGCTGGAACGCCTCCTGTCACACCTGCCACTATGAAGCCTCGGGAAACAAGCTGTCCCTCCCGCAAACGTTTCACTCGGTGACGGGAAATATCACGCTGGGGTCCTCCGACGGTGAGAAACTGTTCCCGGCCGACTTCGAATGGTCGATCCCCTTCAACGCTCTGCAGCCCGCGAAGAGCGGCAAATGATTCCGCTCCCCTCCGTCCATCGGTGCAGAGTCTGTCAATCGGTCCAGAGTTCCGTGCTTCCAACGACGCCCCACATCGTGAAATCGAGGTTCCCCCATGGCCGGCTTCAATTATCGGATTCATCCCGCGATCGGCATCGCTCGCGTCGGAAACAGTAACGACTTCTATCTCGGTCCCGAGACCATGGCGGGAACCGGCCGAACCGGCGGCCTGCCCATTCGGCCGGGGACGGAAGAGACCACCATCACCAGCAGTGACGTTCGCGACAGTGCCGGTGCCTTCAAACGGCAGGCAGCCCGTTTCAAGATCTATCAGTACCCGGAACAAACCGGCCCCGAGTCGTATCCGATCGGTCTCCCTCCGGCGGCCGTTCAGGAAATCAAAATCGGCAGCAAGGTCGGCGGCAAGACGGTCGCCAACATCATCTGGACCGTGCATGTCGCCAACAAGAAGGCGAACACGTTTGTCCTGATCGAAGACGCTGACCTGACTGTTGATCCCCCGGTCTATGAGGGGATTTGTGGATTCGATGGTTCGAACCTGCCACCCATCCGGAATTGGACCGGTGCCAACTTGCAGGAAGGCCCCAAAACCTCGGTGCTCAACGACCCGGCGCGGGTCAAGGCGCTGACCATCGATCCCGGTCCGCGAACGATTTCTGGTCCGAAGGCCGCTGCCGTTGCGTTCGATCGGGCGACCCCGGCGACGTGCTGCAGCGCGAGCGGGCAGGTCACAACGATCGGCAATTACCCCAAGTCGTTTCCCGCCGACAGCTTTTCCAACCCGGCGAAACCGGGACAACCGGGGTTGGAATGCCCGGCCGGACCGATTGATACGCTGGGAGAATTGCAGACCGACGAATTCGGTCGCCTGCTGGTGCTGGGCGGATACGGACGCGCCTGCGGCTGGAACCCACAAAGCCAGCCGCCTGTGGCACAACTCCCCAACAATGCCCCGCTCCCGTTTGGTGGCGATGTCAACAACAACCAATGGTTTGACGATGCTTCCGACGGACCGGTGACGGCGGTGATTGTGTTTGATGACAAGAGCGTGCAGGAGGTACAAGCGGGCGCGTGGGTGGTCACGACCGATCCCTCTTACGCTCCGCAAACGCTGAACGTCGTGTCCCTGTTCGACGACATGTACGACTCGTGGGTTCGCAAGCTTCAACTCGCACCGCAGATCCTTCCCGGAAACACGGCACCGACGTGTAAGGCCGGGAACGAACAACTCCCGAGCGATTGGTTCACCAAGTACAACAGCTCCTACAAGCCATCGTTCGACGACCAGGTGAACCCCATCTTCCAAAGCGTGGCCTTGCAGAAGTGGAACATCAATCTGAATGCGACTCCCGGAATCTCGGGGCATGATACGGTTGGCAAGATCACCGCGAAGACCGATCCCGCTTCGACTCCGCTTCAAAACCTGTCGTTCATTCGGATCCCCGGCGAATCGGGCAATGGCCAGCAGCAGTGGGATCAATTCAACCCGCTGATGCCGGCGTCATTGGGTGATGCCAATCAGAGTTTCCTGACGGTCACACCGACGCAATATTTCTTCCTGAACCAGTGGGCCAGTCCGCCGACAAGTCCCAGTTCCTACTCGCCGCCTCCCTTGGGGCCCGGCGAACGATTGGACAAGGCCGTCCTCGTGAATTGTCTTGGCGGTCGGTTCAGTCCGGGGATCGACTTGACGTTCATCGTCCGACAACCGGAGATGTACATCACCGACTGGCAAACGTCGGGGACCGGTCCGTTTCGGATCAAGCCCGCGCCGCTGAATTACGGCCAGCTTCCCTCGGGCGGGCAACCGCTGCTGACTCAGGGCTACATTCCGCTGCACACGGGGAATGCGGGACTCGAACCGGGCGATGTTTCCAAATTCATGGCCATCCCCTGGCACACCGATTACAACTCGTGTGCGACCCACTTGCCGTCTTCCAATCCCGCAGACCCGCCAAACACAGTTCTCTTCTGGTCCTGGCCGGCGCAGCGCCCCGTCGCCGTGTACGTCGCCAAAGAGGTCAAGGACAACGGCGGGTTGATGAAAAACGGAGTGCCGGTGCAGCAATGGTCCGTGCGCGGAACAGGCACGGGTTCGTCCAACACACCCGCTCAGGACTGGGGTCGATACCAGAAGGGGAACGTCGTCGACATGCTGACGAACTGGCCCAAGATCGGTCTCGTGATGAACGCCACGGCCATCGATACCAGTTCAGACGGTGCGCCCCTGCCCGCAAGATTTGCGGACTATTACCTGGAGGCGCAAAGTCAGTTGGTGCCAGCCGCCGGCGAGCCGCCCGTGGTCCCCTTTCCCAACCTCGTCGATCAGAAGCCGAACCAGTAAACGAACGTTGCCCCGAAATCCGAAATGTCTCGACCTTCCGAATATGATGTCGTCGTGTTGGGAGGGGGACCGGCCGGCTGCGCCACGGCGATGGCTTTGCGCCGTCAAGGAGTGCCCGCGGTCCTTGTGGTGGAAGCGGGGCGTTATGACGCCGAACGGATCGGCGAAGGGATTCCGCCCGACACGCGCGTGCTGCTGCAGCGGCTGGGAGTCTGGGAGGATTTTCTTCACGAAGGGCACGACGCCTGCCTCGGCAGTTGTTCGTCGTGGGGAACCGATGAGTTGGGCTACAACGACTTCCTCTTCAATCCACTGGGCCACGGCTGGCATCTGGAGCGGAAACGTTTCGACGCCTTTCTGGCTCGCCAGGCCGTGCAGAGCGGAGTCGAGTTACTCACCGGCACCCGCTTCGAGGATGGCGAGTCCATCGAGGACGGCCATCGATTGCGACTCACCGGTGACGACGGAACCAGTTCGACGGTGGTCGCGCGGTTCGTCGTGGACGCCACGGGGATGCGCTCGGCTTTTGCGAGACGCCGCGGTGCCCGGCAATTGTTTCTCGACCAGTTGATCTGTGTCTATGGTTTTTTTGAACTGGGCGCTTCCGCCGAATTCTCGCGGCTGACGCTGCTCGAAGCGGTCGAATATGGCTGGTGGTATGCCGCCAGGTTGCCAAACGGGCGAGTGGCTGTTGCGGTCGCGAGCGATGCGGAAATCATCAAGCACGCCGCGCTGCGCAGCCCGCAGAATTGGCTGGCTCACCTCGGTCGAACCAATCATCTGGCAGGCCGTCTCGCGAATTGCCGATTCATCCCCAACAGTGTGCTGGTGTGCCCCTCGTCTTCGTTTGTCCTGGACAATCCGACCGGGGACCGTTGGCTGGCCGTGGGAGACGCGGCTTCTGCGTACGATCCGATTTCCGCGCAGGGAATCTACAAGTCACTGATGGATGGGCTGGACGCCGCGGACAGCATCGTGAACTTTCTGACTGCGGATGGGAGTCGTCTGGATGCTTTTCAAGCGGGCATCTTCTCGCGGTTCGATGCCTATCTGCACATGCGCAATTATTTCTACGGCCTGGAACAACGATGGACCGCTGCGCCCTTCTGGGCGCGACGCCTTCAAAGGACCGCGCTGCGCGGATCTTCGCAGTTCGCCTGACAATCCCCGAGCCGACGATGAATGCGTGGGGTGTCAAGACTCATCATCATGGCTGCGTCGGTCGCGCTTGTGGGGTTGGCGCTGGGGAGTTGATTTGCCGGCACTTCAGGCTTCGATGCGACTGTCAAACTTATTCTCTCTGCCGCCTCAGTTCGGAGTCGGCACTTCACCATTCACGATTGACCGGATGAAGTCCGCTCTGACAAACGGCGCGTTGAGCCGGCCAGTTTTGAATTCTGAAGCGCCGGTCCCTGCTCGTGGGGCGTTGCCTTTTGAAGCGAGCGGTGGGCATACTGTGGTCACTGTTCGGGTTCCTCTTTTCATTCAGGAGATCGTCATGGACCGTTGCCCCGATTGTGATTCGTTGGATGGTGCGGCGATGTCTCGTCGCCGGTTCGTGCAGGCGGTGGGAGCGGGTGCGGCGGCGGTGGCTGTCGTGCCGGCGGTGGCTCGCGCGGCGGATGCGGCCAAGCCGGGGCCGGAGACGCTCGTCAAGAAGCTGTTCGATTCGCTCGATGCCAAGCAGAAGGAAGAGGTCTGCTTTGCGTGGGACTTCAAGGACGATCGCGGCGTGTTGCGGACGCACGTCTCCAACAACTGGCAGATCACCGACAAGAAGTTGAACAGCGGGTTCTTCAACAAGGACCAGCAGGACATGGTCGAGGCTTTGTTCTGGGGGATGTACTCGCCCGACTGGCACGACCGGATCAAGAAGCAGCTTCAGGACGATGCGGGCGGTTACGGCAAGGAGCAGTCGATCGCGATCTTCGGAACGCCGGGCAGCGGCAAGTTTGAGTTTGTGATGACCGGGCGGCATCTCACCATTCGCTGCGATGGCGACAGCACCGAGCACACGGCATTTGGCGGTCCGATTTTCTACGGCCATGCGGCCTCGGGTTTCGACGAAAAGGTTGGACACCCCGGCAATGTTTACTGGCATCAGGCGCAGACCGCGAACGGGCTGTTCAAGATCCTCGACGGCAAGCAGCGCGAGCAGGCTTTGATTGCGAAGGCTCCCGCCGAGAGCAAGGTTCACTTCGGCGGACCCGATGGCCAGCCGCAGGGGATCGTGGTGGGCGAACTGTCGTCGGACCAGAAGGCTCACGCGCAGAAGGTGCTCGACGCGCTGCTCGCGCCGTATCGCACGTCGGACAAGGACGAGGTGCGGAAGTGTCTGACGGCGCAGGGCGGTCTCGACAAGTGCCGGCTCGCGTTCTATGCGACCGACGCGCTGGGCAACAAGGATCTGGGCGACGATGGCGAGTGGGACAACTGGCGGCTCGAAGGTCCGTCGTTCGTCTGGCACTACCGCGGCATGCCGCACGTCCACGTCTGGGTCAACATCGCCGACGATCCCTCGGTGAAGATCACGGCGCGCGGCTAGAGATTTTTCGCGCGGCCCGATTGTTCCCGAACAGTCGGGTCGCGATGGTTGATGTCACTGTTGAGTGAGCTTCATTTGTGACCCTGATCGATCATTCCACGAGCGCACGCAGGCAACACTTCGCGCGATCTCACCCGTCGCTCTCGATGATCGTGAAACAATCGACACGCGATGAGTCAAGTGAACACGTCGAATTCATCGGCGCACAATGTTGGTGTTGCTCTTGGCAATCTCGAATGACTCGCGCACAATTCGCCCCGCTCAAACCGAGCCGTTCCCTTCGGCTCGTTTGAGCAACGCAGCGTTCCCCTCCGATCATGACTCTTGAGGACATCGCAAGAGTGAATCCTACATCCGCTTCGCAAGACGTACGTCGATCTGCTTCACTCGCATCGCAGGTCAAGCTCCTGCATGGCGAACAGACGACCACCAGTCACCTGACGACAATTGTTCCCGCGACGAAGATCAGGCTCTCCCTCAGCCAGCTCACAACGATGCGCTGGTCGCTGGAGGACGAGGTGTTGCAACTGAAGGCCCTCGGTTACGACGGCATCGGACTGTGGCGGCCGAAGGTGTCCGAGTCCGGTGAGGGCGCGGCGGCCGAAGTCATTCGCAAGGCCGATGTCGGCGTGGCATCGCTGTCGTTTGCCGGCGGCTTCACCGGCCGCAACAGTTTCAGTTTCCGGGACGCGATGGCCGATGCGCGCGATGCGATCTGCGAGGCCGAGCTGCTCGGTGCCGAGAACCTGATCGTCGTCGGCGGTGCCCGCAACCATCACACGATTCGGCACAGTCGGCGGCTGGTGACCGAAGCGCTGCGCGAGTTGTCCGAGTTTGCGATGCTGCACGGCGTGCGGTTGTCGCTGCTGCCGATGCACAGCTTCTTCGCGCCGACGTGGACATACCTGCACACGCTCGACGAGACGCTCGAACTGCTCGACAACGTCAACCATCCGTCGGTGGGGCTGGCGTTCGACACGTATCACCTGTGGCGCGAGCCCCGGTTGCTGGAACGCATTCCCGAACTGGTGCCGCTGACGGGCGTGGTGCAGGTCAGCGATTCGCGTCGCGCTCCGCAGACCGATTCGGACCGCTGTTTCCCCGGAGAGGGGCGCATCCCGCTGAACGACATCGTGCGCGCCTTCCAACAGGCCGGCTACGATGGCTACTTCGACGTGCAGGTCTGGTCCGATGAAGGCTGGGCCAAGACGTCCGTCGAAATGGTCCGCCTTTGTCAGAGTTCGGCAGTGCAACTGGCACAGCCGACGGGTTCACCCCTGTCGTCCCTGCCCGTGGGAGAGTGATGTGCCCGTGATCGGGTCAAGACTTGCCGCTGCGATCGGGCCAAGAATAACTGCCGCCTCGTTCGACAATCCCCGCCGTGAATGCGATCCTCTTCCCACCGGATCGCTTTGAGATAGAGATCGGTTTCGGTTTGAGTTGGTCTCCCTCCGCCTTGCCCCGCCTTGTCAAAAGTCCGCCCTGCCATGTCGCACGATTGGTACAGCCTCGACGAATTGTCCCGTCAGTTGGGACGAGACCGTCGGGAAATCGAGAAGCTGGTGAACCGCGGCCGCATCCCCGGTCGAAAAATTGCGGGTGACTGGCAGTTCCACCCGACTGAAATCACGCACTGGCTTGAACAGGAGATGCGCGAGTACACCGACCGGGAGTTGGCGGTGCTCGAACAGACTCACCGGTCGATGGAGTTCAACGATCCTCATCCGGTGGCGGCGTTGCTGCGAGTCGAGACCGTGCAAGTTCCGCTCGAAGCGCGCACGAAGCGGTCGGTGCTGGAGAGTCTTGTCGAGTTGGCGGGCCGCTCGTGGGAAGTGTGGCAGCCGGCCGCGTTGCTGACGGCCGTTCAAGACCGAGAGACGGTGCTGTCGACGGCGTTCGAGAACGGCGTCGCGATTCCACACCCCCGCAATCCGCAGCCCGACGCGCTGGGCCAGTCGGTCATCGCGTTCGGTCGCACGCTGTCGGGCATCGTGTTCGGAGCACCCAACCGGGCCCTGACCGATTTGTTCTTTCTGGTGGTCTGTCGCGATTCGAGGACGCACCTGCATGTCCTCGCGCGGCTGGGGCGAATGCTGCAGCAACCGGACTTCCTCGACGAACTGCGTGCCGCCGAAGACAGCGTGACGGCGTATCACGTCATTTGCGACACCGATCGAAAGATCGTCGGCTGACGAGATTGAATCAGGCGACCAGTGACCGAGGCGACCCGAGTGATGTCCGACGCCCTGCATTCTTCGTCCGCAACTCTTGGCGATCCGCGGGCGGTCGCGACGGAGACCGCATCGACAGAGCCTGACACGCACGACGTGCCCTCCGTCCGCATGTCAGGTTCCGTTCCCCCTGCCGATGCGCCGCCGGTGGGTGAGCCGTGTCCGGCACCGCTGGTGTGGCAGGAGGTGTTGGCCGCGTATCGCTCCGAAAGCACGGCGTGGGACCTCACGAATGGTTCACACCGGTTGGTCGGTCGCACGTGGGGTCAGGGTCGGCCGCTGTATCTGTTGAACGGATTCGCCGCGACGGCTGAGATGACTGCGCTGACCATGTGGCTGCTGCGCGAGGAGTTTCGCTGCGTGGTCTTCGACACGTTTGAAGACGGTGCCTCGCGCGGGACGCGACCGACGATGAGTGACTTCGCGTCGGACGTGCTCGCGGCGGCCGATCATCACGGCGACAGCACGCTGAACGTGTTCGGGGCTTCGTTCGGCGCGGCGGTGGCGTTGCAGGCGGCGCTCGAATCGCCGAGCCGCATCGCGGGGCTGGTCCTTCAACACGGCTTCGCGCGGCGGCGGTTGTCGATGTCCGAACGGATGCTGGCCGCGTGGTGTCGGCGTTCGCACCGCGCGCTCTCTCAATTTCCGTGGCGACGACGCATTCAAGAGTTGAACCACCGTCGCTGGTTTCCGCCGTTCGACGGCACGCGGTTCGAGTTCCTCGTCGACTCCACCGGCTCGATTCCACTGGCCGATCTCGCGCGGAAGGCTCTCGCGGTGAATGGCTTTGACGTGTCGAGCCGGCTGGGTGAGATCACGTGCCCGGTTCTGCTGCTGCGAACCGAAGGAGAAGGCGGGCTCGAAGCCAGGTCTCACGCGCAGCTCGAGCGGGGACTGAGGGGATCGCGCACCGAGTGGATGCACTCGTCGGGTTTGCACCCCGCGTTGACGCATCCGCACCGGCTGGTGAAACTTCTCAAGTCGTTCTTCTCGCCGGAACCCGCATGAGTGTCGAACTGCCACCGCCGTTTGATGTCGTTGCCGTGGGGGCACATCCGGATGACGTCGAGATCGCTGTGGGAGGGACACTCGCGCGGCTGGTTCAACAGGGCTACCGGGTTGGCATCGTCGATCTCACGAATGGCGAGCCGACTCCCGGCAGCCCGGGTGTGGATGTGCGATTGGCCGAGTCGCGCGAGGCGGCGCGCATCCTCGGGGTCCATGCGCGCGAGACGCTGACGCTGCCGAACCGTTGCCTGTTCGATTCGTTCCCGGCGCGGATTGCTTTGGCGCGAGTCTTCCGGTTGTGGCGGCCCAGAATTGTGATGGGGATCGCGGACAAGACGCCGATGGCCTCGCCCGATCACTGGCAGGCGATGCAGATCACTGACGCGGCGGTCTTTTACAGTCGGCTGACGAAGTGGGACGATGAATTCGCCGATCTGCCCGCTCACACGATTCAAAAGCAGCTTTGGTATCCGTTGGGCCTGTCGAATCTGGACGTTTCTGCCGGAGGCGGCCGATTTGTCGCGGACATCTCGTCCACGCTGCCGATCAAATTGGAGGCGATTCGGGCGTACCAGACGCAGTTTCCTCCCAGCAAACAGCGCGTGTTTGGCTGGGTGGAAAGCCAGAGCCGTCTGTACGGGCAGAGCGCAGGTTTCGAGGCGGGTGAGTTGCTGATCGCGGCCACGATGCTCGGAATCACCGATCTTGTTCAGACGCTCTGTCCGTAACGATCGTTCGAGTCGTCGTGTTTGGCAGAAGTTTTCACTGCGGCCGGACTTCCATTCCGTTCCCCCGCTCGTAAACTCACGGGAGTTTTGGTTAGAGTTGCCTCGCAGGGTGGGCCGTGTTGCGGGGCGAACGTCGTCTGCAACGGCATCTTTGTCGGGCCAACGACTTCGGTAGCGCATCATGAAGTTTCGCGTCGGACAATTGAGCATCGTCGGCAAGCGGGATAACAACGAGGACGCCAGCTTCGTCGATCCCCGCTCGCGCTTCTTCCTCGTCGCCGACGGCATGGGTGGCCAATCGGCTGGCGAACGAGCCAGCGGCCTCGCCACCGAGATCGTTCCGCAGAAACTCAGCCTGCTCGACTTCGACAAGTCCACCGCCGAACAAACGGTGAAGTTGATCGACGACGCCGTGGCGCAGGCCAACTATGAAATCATGGCTTTGGGCGAAGTCGACTCCAAGCTGAAGAACATGGGGACGACGCTCGCGTTTATCGTCCATGTGGCCGGAACGATGTACGTCGGTGGTGTCGGAGACAGCCGCGTTTACCTGCTCCGGGGCGGGAAACTCGAACAACTGACGACAGACCATTCCCTGACGCAGGCCCTGGTGGATGCGGGGACGCTCACCCCGGAAGAGGCTGCCAACCATCGCTATCGCAACGTGCTTTATCGCTACCTTGGTTGCAAGGAGGGCGGACAGGGAACGAATCCGAAACAGGTTACCCCGCAAGTTGGCGACAAGTACCTTCTCTGCTCGGACGGCGTGACGGGCGGTGCCGACGATGCCAAGCTGGCCGAGTTACTGGCTGCGGGGACCGACCCGCAAGCAACCGCTGAAGCCATCGTCCAAGCCGCGACTGACGGCGGCTCGAAGGACAACATCACCGGCGTGGTGATCTTCGTCGATGCGTAGAGCTGCCCACGGAGCGGCCCGTAGTTTCTCGTTCCCAAGCCCCCGCTTGTCTCGTTCCCAAGCTCCCGCTTGGGAACGCCCGTCTTTGAAGCTCCGCTTCGCGGTTGAGAAATCGACTCGCACCGCTCGCATGACGCCAAGCAGGAGCTTGGCTGAAGCTCGTTACCAAGCAGGAGCTTGGGAACGAGGGACGAGGGAACGGAACTGCCCGCAGTTGAGCCATGTCCTCCAAGGCACAATCCGTCCAGCCGGTTCGGTCGGAACGGAAATTGTGAAGAGTTGACGTGCATCGACCGTCCGTCTCGTGCCATAATCCAGAAGCTGGGCGAGTTGAGTCGAGCCTTCCGGCGAATATGCCCTCGCGACCCGCACGTTTTTCCCGCCACAGGAGTCACCCGCATGACCCGTTTGTTTGCCGTCGCCGTCAGTTTGACGGTCCTCATGTTTGCCGCCGAGTCGTCGCCGGCTGTCGCTCAACAGCCTCCGGGGGCCGCTCCCGCACCGTCGAAGTTCGAGCAGGCCGTCACGGGCGCGAAGAAGATCGAGGGACTCTGGACGGTCTACCACAAGGACCAGCAGATTCTCGTCGACCTCAAGCAACCGCAGATCGGTCAGGATTTCCTGATGCTCAGTTCGATCGCCCGAGGCGTGAGTCAGGGCCAGGTGCTGGGAGGCATGACGTGGGGCGACGATGTGCTGTGGTCGTTCCGCAAGGTGGGCGACAAGGTTCACGTCCTGCGCCGCAACGTGAAGTTCAAGGCCCGGCCCGGCAGCCCCGAGGCGAGTGCGGTCAAGCTCGCGTACAGCGACAGCGTGCTGTACGCGCTGCCGATTCTGACGGACACCAATGGCGGCCATCTCATCGACATGACTCGCGTCTTTCTGAGCGACGACGAACATATCGGGCGCATGCTCGGTGCCTCGTTCGTTCCTGACCGGAGCACGGTCGCGAACGTGAAAGCGTTCAAGCAGAACGTCGAGATCGACATCAACGCGGTCTATGCCGGACAGATCGAGTCGGACACGGTTGCCGATCCGCGCGGGATGCAGGTCACCGTCCACTACAGCATCAGCCAGTTGCCGCAGACGGGTTACAAACCTCGCAAGGCGGACGATCGCGTCGGCTACTTCCTCACGGTCGCGAAGGACTTCACGGACAACAGCGACGATCAGAATTTCGTCCGCTACATCAACCGTTGGGACCTGCAGAAGCTCGATCCTGCGGCGAAGGTCTCGCCACCGAAGAACGCGATCATCTTTCACATGGAGAAGACGGTTCCCGTCAATCTGCGGCCGATCGTTCGCGCGGGGATCGAAGAGTGGAACAAGGCGTTCGACAAGCTGGGCTTTGACAATGCCATTGAAGTCCGTCAGCAGAAGGACGACGACACATGGGATCCCGAGGACGTGAACTACAACACGTTTCGTTGGATCACCGCCGAAGCGGGCTTCGCGATGGGTCCGTCCCGCGTCAATCCGCTTACCGGACAAATCCTCGACGCCGACATCATCTTCGACGCCAGCTTCCTGCGCTCGTGGAAGACCAGCTACGAGAACTTCACGCCCGCAACCGTGGCCGCGCTGTTGGACCTCGAACAGCCGATCCCCACGAAGGGGCCGGCACTGTTCGGATCGCAACGCCACCATCATGCCGACTGCCGTCTGAATGAGGGGATGCAGCATCAGAGCAGCCTCGCGGGTGCCGTCTTCGCCGCACAGGGCCTGACCGCCAAACGGGGCGAGCTCCCCGATGAGTATCTGCAACAGGCACTCAAGGAAGTCGTGATGCACGAGGTCGGACACACGCTCGGCCTGCGTCACAACTTCAGGGCGAGTGCCTGGAAGACGCTGGCCGAAATGGACGACCCGGCCAAGGCGAACGAGCCGACGGCGGGGAGCGTGATGGACTACCTGCCGGTCAACATCGTTCCGGCCGGGACCAAGCAGCCCGTCTACTACACGACGACCCTTGGCCCTTACGACCACTGGGCCATCGAGTACGGTTACAAGACAGTCGCCGGTGACGAGAACGCGGAACTCGCGAAGATCGCGATGCGAAGCGGCGAATCCGGCCTCGACTACTCGACCGACGAGGACACCGAGACGAACGATCCCGATCCGCTGTCGAACCGTTTCGATCTCAGCAAGGATCCGATCGCGCATGCTCAGCGTCAGATGGCACTCGTCAATTCGCTGCTGCCCAAGTTGCTCGAACGGACCGTGGAAAATGGCGAGGGCTACCAGCGTGCTCGTCAGGCGTTCGGAGTGCTGATCGGTGAGTACTACAAATCGGCGCAGTTTGTGGCCAGGTTCATCGGTGGTGTGATGGTCCATCGCGATCACAAGGGAGACAACCAGGCGCGGCCACCGTTCAAGACCGTCGATGCCGCGCAGCAGCGCGCCGCGATGAAGCAACTCGCCGAGCAGGCGTTCCACGCGCCGAAGTACGATCCGGCATCGCTCAATTCGCTCTCCTCGACCAATTGGAGACACTGGGGTGTGCCGCGCAGTTCCTTGGATCGTGCCGAGTATCCGATCCACAAGACCATCAGTGATTTCCAAGAGGCGATCCTCGGTCGGACACTGAACCATCTGACGTTGAGTCGCATCCAGGACGGTGAGGCCAAGGCGGCGGCGGGCGAAGACGTTTACACGCTGCCCGAGCATCTCAAGTCGGTCATTGAATCCGTCTTCTCCGAACTCACAGCACCGCCGGCGGGCGAGTTCAACAATCGGACCCCGTACATCAGCAGCTTCCGGCGTGCTCTGCAACGAACGGCGTTGAAGCGATTCGCGGACATTGTGGCCAAGCCGCGTCAGGGTCAGCCGGAGGATGCTCGCGTTCTCACCAGGATGTACCTGAATGAGTTGGCCGCCAAGATTGATGCGGCTGTGGGTAAGGGCGATCTCAAGCTCGATGACTACACGCGGGCGCATCTGACCGACTCGCGGTTGCGCATCAAGCAAGTCCTCGAAGCCGAGACAGAAGACTTCGGAAAGCCGGCCAGCGGCGGAGGAGGAGGGTTCTTCATTTTCGGAACCGAGGCGGAACCTCGCACTCGCAATCTGGAGGCGATCGCACCGGAACAGCCGTAAATCGCCGAGAGCTGATCTGCGCGAGCCGCTCGGCTTGCGCGGAGATTGAGGATTGGCGTGGGGCAGGTTACAAACCTGTCCCACGACAATCGACACGGGCCGCGTTCGGACGACATACTCGTCGGGACGCGGCCCGGATTGTTGGTGGGCCGTGGCTTCGTCTCACCGATCGAGTCCTTTCATGCATCGAGCCATCTTCAGCCTAATCCTTTGCGCGGTGGCGGCGTCGCTGAGTGTGCTGTGGCTGTCGCAGGTGCCGCTCGGTATTCCGGGCGAATGGACGTGGGATCGCGCCGCAGCCGAACCGGATTCGGCCTGGAACCTGATCGGCGCGGCGGTGGCGGCCGGTTTGTACCTGCTCGCTGTGCGAACGGGCTGGAAACGGCTGTGTCGTGAGTCTCGCTCCCCGATCCGATGCGTCGAGGTCGGTGCATGGCTGGCCGCTCTGGTGGTGATGGCCTGTGCGTGGTTGTGGATTGTGCAGGAGGCGGCACCGCTCAGGAACCGGCTCGGGAAGGCGGCGTTTGTGTTGTACTACCCGAGTTCCTCGGGCTACTTCACCAAGGCACGGTATGACGCGCCGAATGCCTCCGCATTTCTCGCCGGTTACGAAGACCTGATGCGCGAGCGGGACGTGCTGCACGTCGGGACTCACCCGCCGGGGTTGTTCCTTGTCTTTCACGGCCTGATCGCGGCGTGTGAGAAGTCGCCTGTACTGGCCTCGTTGCTCGATGCGACTCAGCCAGCATCGTTCCGGGAAGCGTGTGATGTGATCGCCACGAACAGCCTCCGCTCGAAGCCACCTCTTCCGCTGTTACCGCTCGACCGGCGAGCGCTTTGGTTGGCGACACTGCTGGTGATGCTGAGTGCTTCGCTCGTGGTGGTGCCGTTGTACGGAGTTGTCCGGCAGACGCATGGTCCCGCGACGGCGTGGCTGACCGCGTCGCTGTGGCCTGCGATCCCCGCCGTGGCGGTGTTTGTTCCGAAGTCGGATGTCGTGTACGCGCTCGTCGGGATGATGATCGTGTGGACGTGGCTCGGTGCGGTGAAGCGTCGGTCGGCGGTGCTGGCTTTGGTGGCGGGATTGCTGGCTTGGTGTGGCTTGATGTGCAGCTTGGCGTTCCTGCCGGTGTTCCTGTTCGCGGCGCTGGTATCGTGGAGGGGGTTGAAGTTTGGCTGCGCGAGTGGAAGCGAAGAAAGACCCCTCACCCTCTCCCCGCAAAGCCGGGGCGAGGGGACCGGAGAGGCATCGACCGTCGGTGGCTGGTTTGGGACGTTGCCGTTGAGATGCGTCATCGCGGCTGCGGCTGGATTCGCGGCGCCGACGCTGTTGTTGGGTTGGTTGGCTCGCGTGAACCTGATCGCCGTGTGGTGGCTGAACTATCAGAACCACGCCGGGTTTTATCAGCAGTACGCGCGCACGTACTGGAAGTGGTTGTTGGTCAATCCGGTGGAATTGAGCTTCGCCGCCGGAGTGCCTGTTGTTCTGCTGGCCGCTGCGAGTGTCGTGTCTCTCGGGAAAGAACGCCGCTCTGCGCTCGCGATGGCGGCGTGGTCGATGCTGTTCGTCTGGGGAACGCTCTGGCTGACGGGCAAGAACTCGGGTGAGGCGGCCCGGTTGTGGATTGTCTTCCTGCCGTGGCTGGTCTGGCTCGCTGGCCCTCTGCTGGCGGATGCCGAAACCAAGTCAACGCAGCGCTGGCTGAGACCGGCTTGGGTTCTTCTGGCCGTTCAACTGGCGGTCTGTCTGCTGACGGTGGCGCGAGTCAGCGGCTTTCACTTCGATTCGTGAATCGCCTCTGCATGTGAGTCGGATGTTTTGGCTGGTCTCGAGACAGCGAACCACATTGATTCTCTGCGCCGACCGGACACGGGCAGGTAAGAAACCTGCCCCCACGGGTTCACTGGGCGCTGACCATGTCGGGGCGCAGGCGTTTGGCGTCCCGCAGATAAACGTGGACGATCTCGGACTGCTTCTTGTCAGTGTTGACGTGGAGCAGGACGCGGATGCAGCACGCGACTGTCGCGGTGGGGACGGCGATCTCGGACGCACAAAGGAGCGGAACCTGAGTCATCCCCAAGCTGCGGGCGGCTTCGGCCGGGTAGGTCGATTTCAGATCGGGCGACGTCGTGAAGATGGCCGACACGATCTCATCGAATTCGTGGATCGCGTTGGCGCGGAGCAGTTCCTGCAACAGTTCCCGCGTGGCGGCGAGAATCTGTACGGGCACATCGGCCTCGACACTGGTGGCTCCCCGAATTCCCCGCACCGACATGGTCGAATGCTCCTCAGTCACAGATGGCTTTCGTCTGGTGGCGTAGAGATATCCGATTTGCCCAACCCCTGCCAGTTGCCATGATCCCTCTTCCCGATTTCGGCGGTCTCAGATATACCTCGCCGCAGTTTGTGGATTTCGGGCGGGCAGGATTGGACACCTGCCTCCACGGCGATGCAGGGAGGCAACATGAGTCACACGGTCGGTTCATTGGCCGCATTGGTGCAAGGCGAGGTACGTGGAGACGGCAGTCGCGCGATTGGCGATGCCAATTCGATCGAGTTGGCCGGTTCCGAGGCCGTGACGTTTGTGCTCGATGAGAGTCACGTCAGTCGCTTGAGGGACTGTCGCGCCGGGGCCGTGATCCTGAGTGCAAAGATCGCGGCGGGGCTGGCCGATCAGCCGAGCTGCTCGCTGATTCTCGTCCACGATCCGCAGGCGGCGTTTCATCAGATTCTGCCGCTGTTCCGCAAGGTGCGCGGCCGTCCCGCGCGCGGCATCTCACCGCATGCCATCATTGACTCATCGGCCACGCTCGGACGCGACTGCTACGTCGGGCCGGGCGTCTGCATAGGCGAGGAGACCGAGATCGGCAACGGCTGCGACATTCATCCCGGCGTCGTCATCGGGCCGGGTTGCAAGCTGGGTGACAATGTCGTGCTCTATCCGAACGTGGTGCTTTATCACGACGTGACGGTTGGCCATCGTTCGATCATTCACAGCGGAGCCGTCATCGGTGCGGATGGATTTGGCTACCGTTTTGACAACGGTCAGTTCGAGAAGATCCCGCAACTGGGCACGGTCGACATTCACGTCGATGTCGAGATCGGGGCCTGCACCACGATCGACCGCGGCGCGATTGGCCCGACCGTCATCGGAGCCGGAACGAAACTCGACAACCTCATCATGATCGGACACAACTGCCAGCTCGGGCGACACAACGTCTTCGCCTCGCAGGTGGGCCTGGCCGGTTCGTGCAGTACGGGCGACTACGTGCGCATGGGCGGTCAGGTCGGGGTGAAGGATCACGTTCACATGCACACCGGCTGCATGATCGGAGCCAAGAGCGGCATTCACCGAGACATCCCCGCCGGTGAGACCTGGATCGGGTATCCCGCCTCACCGGAAGCCGAACAGAAACGATTGGTCTTCTCACTGAAGCGCGTTCCCGAGATGCGCGATCAGCTCAAGACTGTGGAGAAGCAGGTGGCGGTCCTCACGGCGCAGTTGGCCGCGCTACAGGCGGCTGCGTCGGACGAGATGCTGCGTGCAGGGTGACGCCGCATCGTGGAGCACGTTTTCCAACGTGTTCCGGCTTTGAAGAGAATCGAGCACGCTGGCAGCGTGCTCCATATAGGACGGACAATCACACGGCGATGAACGGAATGGAACGCAACATTGTTCCCATGGCAGGAAGCCGCGTGGGACTGCTGGCGGGCGCGGGACGCTTTCCCCTCGCGTTTGCCGAAGCGGCGCGGCGGCAGGGACACTTCGTTCACTGCGTCGGCGTGATGGGAATGGCTCCACCCGAGTTGCAGGACATTTGTCAGTCGTATGCCGAGACTCCGCTCGCCCGGATCGGCCGCGCGATTCGATTGTTTCAGCGTGCGAAGATCGAACGCGTGGTGATGGCCGGCAAGATTGAGAAGACGCTGTTGTTCCAGTCGTTCCGCATCCTCAGGCTGCTGCCCGACTGGCGCACGATTCACATGTGGTATCGCTACGCGACTCGCGACCGCAAGGATGACACGCTGCTGTTGGCCGTCATCCGCGAGTTCGCCCGAGACAACATTCACTTCGATTCCGCCCTCGATTATTGTCCGGAGTTACTCGTGAAACACGGATTTCTGACGCGACGCAGACCGACCGATGCACAATGGCGAGACATCCGTTTCGGGTGGGATCTGGCCAAGGAAATGGGACGGCTCGACGTGGGCCAGTCCGTCGTGGTGAACGATCTCGCGGTGATTGCCGTCGAGGCCATCGAAGGGACGGACCGCGCGATCCGCCGCGCGGGCGAGCTCTGTCGCCGCGGCGGGTTCACCGTGGTCAAGGTGGCCAAGCCGCAGCAGGACATGCGGTTTGACGTGCCGACGATCGGCGCTCAGACGATCAAGACGCTGCAAGAGTCGGGCGGTCGCGTCCTCGCCATCGAAAGCAACAAAACGATCATGCTCGATCAACACGAGGTGATCGACCTGGCCGACCGGCTGGGGATCGCGATCGTCGCGATCAACGCCGAGGAACTCGAGATGCGAGCCGCCGCGTGAGGGTTGAATCATTTCTGACTCTCAACCATCAATCTTCGACCCTCAACCCACGCTAGAACTGGTCACTGATTCGTCTCACGTCGCTGTCGCTGGC
The DNA here is from genome assembly GCA_038040225.1 of Planctomycetota bacterium. Classification (GTDB taxonomy): domain Bacteria; phylum Planctomycetota; class Planctomycetia; order Planctomycetales; family Planctomycetaceae; genus Schlesneria. The sequence goes on along the minus strand of JBBPIS010000031.1, from coordinate 39,656 downwards.
GGTTTGCAGAGGCTGCTCGGGGTCGAAGGTGGCGAAGCGTTCTTCCAGCGCGGGAGGCAACTCGATCACCTCGGTATGCGCACTCTGGACTTCGGCCAGATCGGAGTCCGGTTCGCCCGGCCCCATCTCGACGCGAAACTTCTCCCCCGCGAACGACAGCTCGTCACCGGGCAGCAGCGCTCCGCGGATGACTCGCTGACCGTTGACCTTCGTCCCGTTCGTGCTTCCCAGGTCGCGGATGAACAACAGCCCGTCGGTCCGCACGATCAGGCAGTGCAGTTTTGAAATGCTGCTGCGATCGAGGCAGACGTCGCACAAATCCTCCTGACGGCCGACGAGGGTCACGTCGCGAAGGATTTGGATGGGGCGTCCCCCTTTGACCGGAACGAGTTGAGCGCGCATGGCTCGATAACCTCGACGAGAGGCAGAACTCAAGACTGGGGGCACATTCTCCTCTGGGAAAGGGGCCTGTCAAGCTGCGACGGCATTCACAGGGTCGCCACAGCCCGACGACTTGACCGAAGAACCTTCTTGTTCGGGTTGAGGATAGCCGTCATAGTAATGCCGACTTGAACGGTTGGAGGCGTTCCGGCTGCGGATGTCCTGGCCTTGGATCGCCCCCCTACTTGTGCCCCTACCCTGGAGAGCCAGCATGTTGTCTCGAGAGTTTCGGTTCCGCCTGTCGATTGTTGCGGCTGTCGTCCTGGTGGGAGGTGTGGTGTTTGCAGCCACGTTCACTGGCACGGTCGAAGAGGTCTCCCCGGATGACAACGAGATTTCGATCAAGCTGGTCGGCAAACTGGGAACCGTCAAGAAGTTCACATTGACTCCCACCGCGCAGATCCTGGTGGACGGGAAGAAGGTCACGCTGGCCGATGTCGAAGCCGGTCAGACGGCAACCGTCATCACCGACACCTCGAACAATGCCACTCGGCTCACGCTCAAGAATGCCAAGGGCAAGACGGCCGGTGGCTCGAAGGCCACCAAGTCAACGGGCCCGACCGGCACGAGGGTGCCGGCGGTGGAAGGCGAATGGCCGCAGTACCGCGGTGCCAATCGGGACAACATCTCGGCCGACAAGGGGCTGCTCGAAAGCTGGCCCGCCGACGGACCGAAACTGGCGTGGAAACAGACCGGGATGGGCCTGGGTTACTCCAGCGTGGCGATTGCCAACGGCAAGCTCTTCACGATGGGCAACCGTGGCGACGACGAGATGCTGCTGGCGCTCAATGTCTCGAACGGGGAACCGATCTGGGCCACCAAGACCGGCCGCGCCTATCACGATGGAACGGGAGACGGCCCGCGCGGAACGCCCACCGTCGACAAGGACCACGTTTACGCACTCGGAGCCAACGGCGACCTGGTCTGCGCCGGTACAGAGAAGGGCGACGTCGTGTGGCAAAAGAACATTCTTCAAGAGTTCGGCGGCAGCAACATTCAATGGGGGATCAGCGAGTCGGTGTTGATCGACGATGACAAACTCATCTGCTCGCCTGGAGGGAAGCAGGGGACGATCGTGGCCCTCAACAAACTGACGGGTCGGCCCATTTGGCGGTCCAACGTGCAAGGATCGCCTCAGGCGGCGTACTCGTCCCCCATCGCGGTCGACTTCGGCGGCGTGCGGCAGTACGTCAACTACGTTCATACGGGAGTGGTCAGCGTCAGCGCGAAGGACGGCGCGCCGCTGTGGGGCTTCCGCGAATCGGCCAACGGGACGGCCAACTGTTCGACGCCGCTGTACTCCAACGGAAGCGTCTACACGTCGTCGGGCTATGGTGAGGGAGCCGCTTCCTTCAAGCTTGCTCCGGGCGGCAAGGCCTCGCTCGCCTACTCGAACAAGGGTTTGGATAACCATCACGGTGGAATGGTGCTGCTCGACGGACACGTCTACGGTTTTGGTGAGCAAGCCTTGAAGTGCATTGACCTGAAGACCGGCAAAGAGAAATGGAAGGATCGCTCGGTCGGCAAAGGTTCCGTGACGTATGCCGACGGCCATCTGTATCTGCGCAGTGAACGAGGCCCCGTCGCGCTGGCTGTCGCTTCACCGGATGGCTACAACGAGAAAAGCCGCTTCGATTCGCCGAACCGCAGCAACAGGCCGTCGTGGTCTCACCCGGTCGTCTGCGGAGGCAAGCTCTTCCTCCGCGACATGGACACGCTGCTGGTCTACGACGTGAAGAAGTGAAATCACCTGGGCGAGTTGCTGTGTTCGTTCTTTCGGGAAGCTGCTGCGAAATAGAGCCAACTCGCGGTGAACCAGACCCCACCCGACACGCCGAAGGCAACCAGCCACTGGCGGCGCCGGCGGATTTCAAACGGCTTGGTTGGTCGGACACTCATGTCGGATGAGATGTCGTCAGGGTCGAGTCCCTCGCTCCCCGACGACGCATCGGGGCCGAAGCTGAAGACGCGTACGATGTGGGACTGATCGTCACTTCGTGACACGAGTTGGAAGGGCTGCCCCCAAGGATCGACTTCAGGCAGTCCGGTCACGACGGTGGCAGGTTCAACGAGGGGACCAACGGGCGGCAGCTCCGCGCCGGCAGCCACGGCCAATTTTGCGATCTCACTGTGAATACGCTTGGCCTGGAGGAATGCCCACGCAGTTCTGGCTTCCTCTCGGCTCTCTTCGATGTTCGGAATCAACGAGAGCCACAACGGCAGGCAGAGCACTCCCAGTCCCGCCATAACCGCGAGATTCTTTGCCGAGCAGTAACTGCGGAACCCGGGCATGTTGACGCATCCTCACAATTTCACACCGGCCACGTTCACTCCACTGCCAATCAACAGATTGCGTTCGTAGATCCAGCGATAGATGCGGCCGTGTCTTTCTGGCGGGAGCACGCGCAGGTTCTCAAAGCCCGCTGAGCGGAACCAGTTGCACAGTTCGTTCACCGTGTGGTGGAATTGGTACTGCGGCGCGTACCAATCGAAGGTGTCGCAGACGCGGTTCTCGCGGTTGGGATGCGCGCTGAAATTGACGACCTTGTTGAACGTCTGATTGATGACCGGCAGTCCGCCGAGCCACGCTCCCCATTCGCACCAGCGTTCCAGTTTCTCGGGGGTCATCTTCGTCGTGCGGCGTCGCAGTGCGTTGTTGATCGCCTCCTGCCACCACTGATTGCGGCGATAGAGCCAGACCGAGTAGCGGCCCCCCGGTTTGACGAGCTTCGCGACGGCATCGAACACCGTGCGCGTGTCGGCATCGTGATGCATGACTCCGATGGAGAAGACGAAGTCGAACGAAGCCGGTTCGAGCGGCAGTCGCTTCAGGTCGGCTTGCACGAAGGCGGTGTTCGGCCAGTGCGAACAAAGCTGCCGTGCCTTCGAGACCGCAGCGCTGTGATCGGCTCCGATGACGGTGGCTCCCGCCTCGCCGCAGACCTTGCTGTACCGACCGCCTCCGCACCCCGCGTCCAGCACGCGCAGGCCCTTCAGTGCGCCGAGCGACACGCCCGTTTTGGCCTGAAACGTCGCACGATCCTCGTCATCGTGAGCGACCTCGTACTTGTTCCACTGCCGTCCGAAACTGGCCAGATGCTCGTCACCGGTAAAGCGCGGGATGCTGTCGATGACAGAACGCGATTCCTTGCACCTTGAGCATTCAATTCGCTCGCCATTCAGATTCATGCCGCTTCCGCACGCCGGGCAGCGGAGAGATTGATTCAGGGCCTCTTGCAGACGATCTGTGTTCATGAACCATTCAGAGCTAAGAGATGTTTTACCACAGAGACACAGAGACGCAGAGAAGTCAAAGGAGAGGAGAAGCCCGGGTTTGGACTTCTTTTCTTCTCAGTGCCTCTGTGTCTCTGTGGTTCCAATCCGCAGCATTCAGAACTCGATCTCCAGCAAGTCCTCGGCCAGTGTCGTCTCGGGGAAGAGGGCGCGTGCGGTGGCGAGGCCGATCGGATCGTCACCCGGCAGTTGCGGGTCGATGTGGGTGAGATACAACCGTCCGACGTCCGCCTCCTTCGCCAGCCGGGCCACAGCCGACGTGTGGCTGTGCCCGGTCTGCTCGCACCACTGCGACATCTCGTCCGGGAAGTTGCATTCGTGAATGAGCACGTCCACGCCGCGCACGAACTCCAAATACGAGCCGTCAGCCACCGTGTCGGTGATGTACGCGAGCTTCTTCCCGTCAACCTCGATCTTGAACCCGCGCGATCCCCCCGGATGCGGCAGTGGGCAATGAGTGACCATCGCGCGGCCGTTCGCGACGAGAGTCTGCTCGGCGAGCGGCACGAACTCAAACGGAGGCAGCACGGGAAAGATCGACTCGGCGAACAGATGCCGCTGCACGGCGTCGTGAACCTGCGGCTCGGCATGAATCCGGCAGCGGGTGATCTCGCCCTTCATCATCGGGACGAGCAGAAACGTCAGCCCCATGATGTGATCGAGGTGCGCGTGCGTGAGGAACAAGTCCAGTTCCTTCGACTCCAACCGGCTCGCCACCCGAAACGCGCTGCTCCCCGCATCGAACGCCAGCCCCAACTCGGGCAGCAGCAAACAGGCCGTGTGCCGCCGCTCGTTCGGGTGAAATCCGCCGGTGCCGAGCAGCAGCAGTCGCATGGGATCACCTCGGGTTTGGGGAAGTGGCTGTGCAGATTCGACTTGTAGGATGGGCACTCCTGCCCTCCCTTTCAATTCTCCGTTCGGCTCATCTCAGCAGTGCGGATCACGGCGAAGACAGGACGGGCAGGAGTGCCCATCCTCCAGTCGTAGTGACGTCTCACGTCAGCTTGCGTTCGCGAATCCAGTCGGTGTGAGACATCTGGCCGCGGGGCTTGTCGGTCCGTTCGTAGGTGTGTGCCCCGAAGTAGTCTCGCTGGGCCTGCAGCAGGTTGGCAGGAAGTCGGGCGTTGCGATAGCCATCGTAGTAGCTGAGGGCAGCGCTGAAGACCGGGATGGGCAGGCCGAGCTGCACCGAGGTCGAGATGACTCGACGCCAACTTGGTTGAGCCTTCTCGATGGCCGCGCGGAAGAAGTCGTCGAGCAGCAGGTTTTCGAGCGCGGGATTCTTGTCAAACGCCGCCTTGATGTCGCCGAGGAACCTCGACCGGATGATGCAGCCGCCTCGCCACAACAGGGCGATGTTGCCGTTGTTCAGCTTCCAGCCGAACTCCTTCGCGGCGGCATCGAGTTGGACGTAGCCCTGCGCGTAGCTGCACAGCTTCGAGGCATATAGCGCCTGACGCACGTCTTCGATGAACTGGGTCTTGTCACCGGTGAACTTCGCGTCGGCTGGGCCTTTGAGAACGGAACTGGCCCGCACGCGGGCATCCTTCTGGGCGGAGAGGCAGCGGGCGTAGACGGCTTCGGTGATCAGGGTCGTCGGCACGCCGAGATCCAGCGCGTGCTGGCTCATCCACTTGCCGGTCCCCTTCTGACCGGCGGTGTCCAGAATCTTGTCGATGAGGTATTCGCCGGTTTCGTTGTCCTTCACCGTGAAGATGTCGCGGGTGATCTCGATCAGATAGCTTTCGAGTTCTCCCTCGTTCCATTTCGTGAAGACCCGATACAACTCGTCGTTGGTCAGGCCGAGCGTGTTCTTGAGGATGAAGTAGGCTTCACAGATGAGCTGCATGTCGCCGTATTCGATCCCGTTGTGAACCATCTTGACGTAGTGCCCTGCCCCGGCCTCGCCCACCCAGTCGCAGCAGGGGATGTCGTTGTTCAGCCCGACCTTCGCCGAGATCTTCTGGAAGATGTCCTTCACAAACGGCCAGGCTTCGTGGTGTCCGCCCGGCATGATGCTCGGGCCTTTCAGCGCGCCCTCTTCACCGCCCGAGACCCCCGTCCCGATGAACCGCAACCCGGCCGCTTTGAGTTCCTTGTCGCGACGATTGGTATCGACGAAGTCCGAGTTCCCGCCGTCGATGATGATGTCGCCGGGCGCGAGGAGCGGCTTGAGTTGTTCGATCACGCCATCGACCGGCGCACCGGCCTTGACCATGATCATGACCCGCCGCGGAGCCTTCAGGCTCCCGACGAACTCTTCGAGCGTGTGATAGCCTTTGATCCGGTCGGCCGTCCCGGCGTGAACCTTGTCCGCCGGCTCGTCCTTCAGTCCGCCCACGAACTCGTCGGTCGTGGCCGTCGTGCGGTTGAAGACTCCGACCGAGAAGCCATTGTTGGCCATGTTCAAAACCAGATTCTGACCCATCACGGCCAGACCAATCAAACCGATATCGTGTTGTGACATGAGAAGTCGTTTCGTCCTCTAGGAAAATTCGGGCGTGAGTTGGGGAGTGTGAGAGATCCGAAGTCGGCAGCCTACCGCTGAATGCGGGCGGAGCCTCCCTTGGCGAAGGCTTCCACCTGATCAACCGTCGCCATTGTGGTGTCGCCGGGGAAGGTGGTGAGCATCGCGCCGTGAGCCCAGCCGAGTCGCAGGGCCTCTTCGGGAGCCTTGCCCTTCAGCAGGCCGTAGATGAAGCCAGCCGCAAAACCATCGCCGCCGCCGACGCGATCGAGCACGTCGAGGTGACAGGTCGGAGCCTGATACGTCTGGCCTTCGACCCAGCAGACGGCGCTCCAGTCGTGACTGTTGGTCGTGTGGACTTCACGCAGAGTCGTGGCCACGACCTTCACATTCGGAAGCTGCTTCGCGACGTCGCCCATCATGCTAAAGAATGCGCTCGGGTCGATCTTTGACTTCGACTCGACGTCCGGTCCCTTCAGGCCGAGACCCTTCTGCAAGTCCTCCTCGTTGCCGACGAGGACATCGACGTGCTCGACGATGCGGCGCAGAGTCGCCTGCGCCGTCTCGAGCCCGCCGGAAATCTGCCAGAGCTTGGCGCGAAAGTTCAGGTCGAGCGACGTCACGGCTCCGGCGGCCTTGGCGGCCTTCATCCCTTCGATGACCAGTTCCGGCGTTGTCTTCGACAGCGCCGAGAAGATGCCGCCGCTGTGAAACCATCGTACCCCACCCGCGAAGATCGACTTCCAGTCGAAGTCCCCCACCTTGAGTTGCGCGGCGGCCTCGTTGCTGCGGTTGTAGAAGACGACGGGAGCACGCACCCCCTTACCCTGATCGCTGAAGACAGTCGCCATGTTCGGGCCGGTCACGCCGTCGTGCTCGAACAGTTTGTAGAACGGCTTCACGCCCATCGCGCGGACTCGCTCGGCGATCAGGTCGCCGATCGGATAGTTCACCATTGCCGACGCCACGCCCGTGTTGAGCCGGAAGCAGTCGGACAGGTTCGCCGACACGTTGAATTCACCGCCGCTGACGTGAATCTTGCACTCGTTCGCTTTGCGGAACGGGATGATGCCCGGATCGAGCCGATGCACGAGGGCACCGAGCGAGAGAAAGTCCAAGGCACCGGTCGGCGGGATGTTCAGCATGGTGTTCCTTCGAGGATGGTCCGAGAAAACGTCGTCCCAGATGCGGGGTTGATTCTGGCGGTGGAGTTGGTGCTAGCGTGAAGGCTGAAGTCCGGCTTAGCTTTGTCAGCCGGACTTCTCTCCGGTCTACGGGAGGACGCTTCCATTGGGAAGTCCGGCTTTCGGAAAAGCCGGACTTCGCGACGACTGTCCGCCCGCTTTGCCACCCATTGCGACGGGGCGGTATGATATCGGCCGTTCCAAGCCAGTTCAAAAGCCCGACGAATGTTTCTCGTTCGTCGTGAGGTATTCTTTCCACAGTCCGCCTGGCAATCGCCTCTTCTCAGGAATCGAGCATGTTGATCCGAACCTTGCGATGCGTTGAAAGTCGATGGGTGGCTGCCGCTGTCTTGCTGAGTCTGCTGACTCTGGCGGGAGGCCGTTCCGCGTCGGCCGCGTCCTCCGATGAAGAGATCGTGGCGAAAATCAACGCCTTCGTGAAACAGGGCTGGATCGACAACGGAGTCACTCCGTCCGAGCGGGCCGAGGATGGCGAGTACGCCCGCCGTGTGACGCTCGACATTGTGGGGCGTATTCCGGCCTATCAACGCCTCGTGCAGTTTCTGAATGACTCGTCGCCTGACAAGCGGGCGCGGCTGGTCGATGAGCTGCTCGACGACCCCGACTACGCCGAGCAGTTCTCCACCATCTGGGGCAACCTGCTGATCGGCCGAGCCAACAACCGGCGAACGAATCGCGGCGTGCTCGAACGCTGGATCAAGCGGCAGTTCGAGAAGAACGCCCGCTACGACCAGTTCGTCTACGACCTGATCTCCGCCGAGGGGAACAGCGAACAGAACGGAGCGGTCGGATTTCTGGCGGCTCATCTCAACGAGAACGCGGTCCCCGCGACGGCCATCACCGCGCGGTTGTTCCTCGGGCTCCAGGTTCAATGCACGCAGTGTCACAACCACCCGTTCAACGATTGGAAGCAGTCGCAGTTCTGGGGGATGAACGCCTTCTTCCGGGGAACCCGCCGTCAGGGAATGGGCAACGCCCAACGCAATGACTTCGATCTGACCGACAACGATGCCGAAAGCATCGTCTTCTTCGAGAAGCGGTCGGGACTGATGGAGGCCATCACGCGGCAGTTCGTGGACGGCACGCTCGCGGTTACTGAGTCGGGCGACTCGCCCCGCAAGCAACTCGCCAAGCTGGTGATCGACCCGACCAAGCCGTATCTCGGGCGAGCCGCCGTCAACCGGATGTGGGGCCACTTCCTCGGCAGCGGTTTCACGCGACCGATCGACGACATGGGGCCGCACAACCCGCCGTCGCACCCCGAACTGATCGATTACCTCGCGCAGGAGTTTCAAACGGCGGGCTACGACCAGAAGCGATTGATCCGCTGGATCGCGGCGAGCGACGCCTACAACCTGACCAGCCGACTTCACGACGGAAACACGGCCGACGACCCGGCGTCGGGAGCCACACCGCTGTTCAGCCGCGTCTACGTGAAGCCGTTCACCGCCGAGCAGCTTTACGATTCGCTGCTCGTCGCGACGGAGGCTCACAAGGCGGGCCGCAACTACGAGCAGTCGGAAAAGCAGCGCACCGAATGGCTCGGCCAGTTCGTTCGCACGTTCGGCACCGATGAGAATGACGAAGCCTCATCCTTCAACGGCACCGTCCCGCAAGCCCTCGTCATGATGAACGGCGAGCTGGTCCGCAACGCCCTCAGCGGCGCGAACGGCAGTTTCCTGAGACGAGTCCTCGAAGGCACAGTCTCGAAACCCGATGACGCGGCCGAGAAAAACAAGTCGCCGCGCACCGCAGCCTCCGCCTCGAAGACGAAGCCGACGGGGATCAAGCCGCCGAAGACGATTCCGCAAAAGATCGAAGTCCTCTACCTGACGGCCCTCGCCCGCAAGCCGTCCCCCGCCGAATTGAGTGCCCTCGACAGGACATTCCACAACTCAGCCAACCGAGATCCAATTCTCGGCCTGCAAGACGTCTTCTGGGCGTTGCTGAACTCAAACGAGTTCATCATGAATCACTGACGGCGACCGCGAGCGAATCACCTGAACGCACGATTGAGAAGGAGCTAGTAATGCCAGAACAATCCGTGGTGACGACGCGACATCGTTGGACGGCCAGCGAACTCCGCAAGCTTCCCGAGCATGAACGCAGCGCAATTTTGGAAGCCGCCGCCATCGCTGTTGAGGCGGAGTACCGCAACGATCCCGAATTGACCGACTTCAGGGCCTTCGGCAAGGAGGACTTGCATGGCGACAGCGCCGATGCCGAAACGCGGTGAAGTGTGGCTGATCGACTTCGATCCCGCCGTGGGAGCCGAAATCCGCAAGGCACGGCCAGCCATCGTCATCAGTGTTGATTCCGTCGGTCGCTTGCCGTTGCGGCTGGTCGTTCCGGTGACAGATTGGAAGCCGACCTACAGCAGTCTGGCATGGTTCGTTGAACTCCCCACCACACCAGACAATGGACTGACCAAACTCTCCGGTGCCGACGGCTTCCAGACCAAATCAGTTTCCGTGGACAGATTCGTCCGCCGTTTGGGACGGGTCACCGATTTTCAAGTTGAACAGATCGCCGAAACCATTGCGCTCTGCATCGGGTTGCCGTGAGGCTTGCAAACGAGTTCATCATGAACCACTAATGTTCACGGAAACGGAAGCCTTCTCAACACCATCCTCATCTGGACACTCAAGTACAATCTCCGCATGGACGCTCCCCAAATCACTGAATCATCCGGCTCATCCGACACGCCGCCTGCCGAACAACATCCAATCCTTCCGCTGGGAAGCTGGATGTGGAAGCAGGCTCGCAAACTGGTCGTGGCCGTGATCGGTACGACTGTGCTGCTGATCGGCATCATCATGATGGTCGCCCCCGGCCCGGCCTTCATCGTGATTCCCTGTGGCCTCGCGATTCTGGGCACCGAGTTCGTGTGGGCGAAGCGGTTGCTCGCCTACGCCAAACAGCGAGTTCAAGAGCTGACTCAAAGCTCTTCGCCCCCAGATCCACCGTCTGAGAAATGAAGGCCACTGTTTTCAGTCCGATCGCGGTCTTCACTCCCAAAGTTTTGCGAGAGAGCGTGCTGCCTCGCCGAGTAATCTCGAAGGAGCAGCTTGCAGATTGCGAACTCGCCCGCAAGACTGCCGCGAAGGAATGCCGCTGTGATGCGGCGTAATTATCTGTTGGACTGCGCATCGAGGAGAAGGACCATGAAGAGTAGGACGGCTGTTTTCGTTGCACTGTTTGTTGGCCTCATCGGCGTCTCCGTGCAGGCCGATGACGTCACTCTGGAATCCGTTCCTCCGGTTGTCGTGAAGACGGTTCCGGAAGCTGGGACGGCCGAGGTGGATCCGAAGCTGGCTGCGATTGAGGTCACCTTCAGCAAAGAAATGAAGGACGAGTCCTGGTCATGGTCCACGCTTTCCAAGGAGAGTTTTCCGACACTGGATGGCAAGCCAAAGTACCTCACGAACAAGCGGACCTGCGTCCTGCCAGTCAAACTTGAGCCGGGGAAGACGTATGCCATCTGGGTAAACAGCGTGAAATTCGGGAATTTCAAGGATGCAGATGGTCGGTCCGCCGTTCCGTATCTGCTCGTGTTCAAGACCAAGCCGTAGTGGGATGGGCCGAACCCCATGCTGCAACTGCCCGGGGTAGCCACACTGGTTTCGTGCGACTTCAAGCTCTTGCAATGGTCCCGGCCGTGAGTTTAGGTGTTGGACTTCATGGAAACTCGCTACGAACTCCTGCGTGAGTCTTTCTCGACAGCCGATGCCGATTATCCGGCAATTGTCTCGGAACGCGGATGTTTGCGAGTCACGTTTCGGGATTGGCGCGAGGAACTTGTGACGCTTCTGTTTCACGATGTCGTGGCTTTCTCGTGGGACGATGGGGACGCAGTCGTCAATGCGGGCCACCGCGATGATTGCTGCTATATCGTCCATGACTCTCCGTGGTTAGCGAGGCACCACGAAGTAGGAACAGTGATGCCGACAGAGGCGCTGCAGCATTTCAAACTTTGCTTCAACGCCACTGGCGTGCTGCAAGTGCTGGCTTCAAAGCTGGAGATTCCAGTCGAACCCGACGTGGCACCCTGACTGCGGCGGCAGGTGAGCTCGGTCGTTGGCCAAAGCACCAGCAGTTTGCAATTGGTCCTATCGCTTCGGCTTCAGCTTGACCGTCAGGTTGTCGATTTCGGCGGTCACGCGCAGGGGATCGAACACCGCTTTGAAAAAGTCGGCGGCGGAGGCTTTTTCGACTTCGAGTTTGATCGTCTGGTCCAGATCGATGCCGGCGGCGGCGAGTTGCTCGGCGTCGTACTCGAAGACGATCTCGGATTCTTCGAGTTTTTTCATCAGGACGCGGACGGGGACTCGGTCGATTTTGAGCGTGAACAGTCGCTGCTTGATCGGCTTGATGCCGGTCGTGGCGTCGGGCTTCTTGGTCGCCGAGCCACCGGACAGTGCTGCGACCGCCTCGTGATCCTCAAACAGTCCACGCACCACGAGATCGGAGCCGTCAGCCTTCACGACGAGGTTTGGTCCGAACTGCCGCACCAGTTTGAGAGCCTCCGCAGCGGTACGCCCCTTCACGCGGTGACGCTTCTCGATGACCGGCCGTTCCGGGGCTGAGACCAACTCGATCCCCTGCCCTGCCTGAGTCCAAGCGAATGTCAGATCGAACTGAATCAGGACGAGCGACAGCGCTTCCGCGGCACTCACACTCGGCAACGTGTTCGCCACCCACAGGTCGTGTGGCAACAGGTCGAGATGGCCGATCGTCAACCGGTAACGCTCCGCGATGCCCTGCACGATCTCGACCGGTGAGTCCAGGTCCTGCCAGGTGACGGTGTGTCGCGCGGCCAGCTCCCCCCGTCGCTTCTCGGGGATGGAGGACTCGCGGGATGGCAGCTCACTCGACCGCAACTCGATCAACGTCCGCAACCGTTGAACGGCGGCTGGCGGCCCGACGTAGACCACCGGATCGGCGACACTGATGTCTGCCCCGACCAGTCGGGCCATGTCGCGCACACCCTCCCGCAATGAACTGTTCGTCAGATTGAGCGGCAACTGCACCGTCGGATCGACTCGCCGGTCGAGCAGGATCGCGACACGGCGATCGTCGCCAATCTTCTTCAACAGGTCTCGCAGCTCGACGTTCGCCCACGATGCCGACATCAGTCGGTCAATCTCGGTCTGGAATCGCGGGCCGGTCTGAAACTCGATCACCGGCCGAGCGGACACGGCACCGGTCTCGGACTGCCCGAATGTGGTGACGAGGATCAAAGCGGCGGCGAATGGCGACATGGACAAACCCCAAGACGACTGCGGACAGGTCGCGTTCCGACACGACCTCCCCGCGTTGCACGATCACGCGGACGTGTTATACCTCATGCGGCGACCAGCGAGTCATTTCTGAGCGGGGCGACGTCAGTCCCCCGGTTCTTGGGCGTCAGCCCGTTCACGACGTTGTTCGACAGCATCCTTTTGACGGGAGCCAGTCATGACCGACGAAAACCACCTTCTCGAAAACTGTCATCTCGAGGTCCTGGCAAAATTTCCCAACGAAATCGAAGCGAGCGTGATGGCCAATGTGTTGGATGCGGAGGGGATCAAGACCGCGCTGACGGGTATCAACACCGCGTCGTTCCGCGCGGAAGCGCCGGGAATGGTGAGTGTCATGATCCGACGGGAGGATGCCGATCGTGCCCGGCAGATCCTGGACGAGATGCGACGCACTGAGTCCGACATCGATTGGGAATACGTCGATGTGGGCGAGCCCGAGTAGTTTTCTGGCGATTGCCACTGACGAGGGGCTTCGCTCGCCAGTGATCTTTGAAAGCACTGGCGGCTCAAAGCAGCCGCCAGTGTCACCCAACGACGGACGAGATCGCCTTGCATTTTGCACTGACCACTTCTCACTTTGCATTCAGCCTTTCCCTACTCGCATAACGGTCCCCCTGCCATGAACAACAGCCACCTGCCACGCACCTCCAGCCGCGAACTGCAATTTGAGAACGGTTCCGCCCTCGGGATCAGCAACCGCTGGCATCAGGGCCAGTACTGCTCGATCATCACCACCGCTGGGATCGTCGGCTGCGGCATCTACGACTTGAAGACGCCCGCCGAATTCGGGCAGGCCATCGCCATCTGCAAGGGAACCCCCGCGCAACCGCTGGCCGAGCCGGAAGACCTGTTCGACTCAAAAATCGTCGGCTGCACGCCGAAGGCCGAATCGTTCGGCATCCGCATCGGCATGACCGGCCGTGAGGCAGTCGAGTTGATGCTGCTGGCCAGCCAGCAACTCACGGCGATGTGATGGCTGGATGGCACTGCTCGAATGTGCTCGGTGGCACGCCGCCGATTCGCGTTACCGTGTCGAGCCGTTGTTGCCACGGGCAACAGGTTTTTGGGGGTTGAGCAGTTCGGTGTCCTTCAGGCCCGTGCTGGGGCGGACTGCGCCGCCGACGCCCAGGAGTTCGGGATTGCGGGCGACCTTGTCGCTGAACTCGCGCAGATCGCGCAGGACCGGCTCGACGTTTCTCAACAGTACGGCCAGCGATTGCGAGGACCGGTCCAGGTTGTCGTACAGCGACGGATCGGACGCGAATTTCTGGAGCGACCCATCCTTTGAATTGACCAGTTTGGCGAAGCGGTTCAATTCTCCGAGCAATTGATCGAGGTTGGTCAGGCTGCTGTCGAGTTTGGCCACCATCAGTTCGCCCCGCTTGCCGACCGGCTCGGTAATTTGAGTCAGGTTCACGAGATTCTTGTTCACGCTGTCGAGCACCTGCCGCGAGGAGGCGACGGCGTTGCGCGTCTCGGCGATGGTGCGGTGCGTTTCGTTGACGAGTTTGGGCATCGCAACCAGCGTGTCGTGCAGAGCCTGCTGCGCCGCCGGATCGCCGACGATTTTGTTGGCCGACGCCAGCAGCGTGTTCGCGTGCTCCATGGTCTTCGTGAACTGATGCAGCGACTCGGCGGCGCGCTCGACGACCTGCCCGAGGTTCCCGCGATTGGTCTCCATCAAACCGTTGACGTTCTTCGCGACGAGTTGCCACTCGCGGGTCGTCTCACCCAGCGCGGTGAGGACTTCGACGGCCCGCCCTTCCATGCGCTGGACCATCTCCAGCGGATCGACCGCCATTTGACCGTCGAACTTCCCGCCCGGCTTGAGGACTTCGCGTTCTTGTCCCGGCGTGATATCGACCGCCGTGTCGCCGAGGATGGACCGGATGACCAGTGCCCGACTGTCGATCGGAATGCGAACATCTTCGCGCACATCGACCATCGCCACGACACCGCCACGTTTCTCATCGAGCAGAATCGTTCGCACCGTTCCGACGGTGATGCCGCTCAACGTGACCGGTGCCGTCGGATAGAGGCCCGAGCCGGAGTCGAAGTGGATCGCCAGCGGATACCGCTTGTGCATGAACTGCTTCAAGTCGCCAAACTGCACGACCAACCAGCCGCCTATCCCCAGCGAGATGAGCACCAACAAACCGACTCGAAATTGAAGTTGCCGTTCCGTGGCCATCGTTGCGTTCCTGTGTCGCCGTTCAACGTCTTGGATTCAGAAATTCCAAAGTCCAAGAACCAAACACCAAACGAATCTCAAATCTCAAAGGAGGAATGACAGAAACAAAGGCGTAGGGTGCGTGGAGTCTTCGGAACGTACGGAATTGAGTCAGACGTTTCCGACGATGGTGCGTTCCGAAGACTCCACGCACCCGACTTCCTTTGGTCTTCGTTTGAAGTTTGTCATTTTCATATTTGAGATTCGTTTGGGCTTTGGAACTTCAGATTTGAGATTTGATTTTCCCCTCACGCCGCCGCCATCTCCTTCAACCTTGCGCCGGCTTCGCCTCGCACGAAGCATCCGACGCGCGGGTCGATGCTGGCGAAGGCTTCGTCGGGCGTTCCTTCAAAAATCACCTGCGGTTGCTCGGGAGCGACGCGTGCCAGCGGGTACAGCATCACCACGCGATCGGCCACGCGCCGGACCGTCTGCATGTCGTGAGTCACCACCACGCTGGTCACGTTTCGCTGCGTCTGAGTTTGCAGGATCAGTTCGTTGATCACGTCGCTCATCACCGGATCGAGGCCGGTCGTGGGTTCGTCGTAGAAGATCACGTCGGGAGACATTGCCAGCGCGCGGGCCAGTCCGACTCGTTTCTTCATCCCGCCCGACAGGTCTGCCGGCCGCTTCTCGGCGACGTTGGCCGCCAGTCCGACTTCACGGAGTCGTTCGTGGACGATCTCGTGAATCTGAGGCTGCTTCAGATCGGTGTTCTCTCGCAGGCCGAAACAGATGTTTTCGTAGACATTCATGCTGTCGAAGAGGGCCGCTCCCTGGAACAGGTAGCCAAACCGCAACCGGTCGCGACGCAATTCGCGGGACGAGCGGCCTTTCACCGGATGGCCCCCCCACAGTACTTCACCGAGCGTCGGTTCGAGCAGTCCCGCAAGCAGCTTCGTGGTGACACTCTTGCCGCAGCCGCTCTCTCCAATCAGGACGAGCGTCTCACCGCGCTGAATCGTCACCGTCACATCGCGCAGCACCGCCTGCGTCCCAAAACTCTGGCTGATGCGCCGCAGTTCGAGGACCGGAGCGGGAGAAGACGGTGATGGTGTGGAAGGGCGGTTCATGACGAGGCAAAACCAAAAACTAAAATTCAAATTCCAAAGCCCAAACGAATCTCAATGACAGCAATCTCAAAGGATCAAACAAGAGGCACGGCGAAGGAGTCCACGTCTGGGTTCCCGTGTTCCGGACGCCGTGACGACCGGAGTGACCATTGAAGGAGGCGTTTCATAATTTGGCATTTGGGATTTGGAATTCGTTTGGTTTTTGGTTCTTGAGATTTCGTGCTTCATACAACGGTGATGCCGAGTGCCCACAACAGCCGGTTGACGTTGTTGAGCAGGATCGCCAGGACGAGGTCCAGCACCAGGATCGCGATGAACGAGTAGACGAACGAATCGGTCGCGGCCCGGCCGACACCTTCGGCTCCCGCGCCGCAGTGGAAGCCGCGGTGGCAGGCAATCACCGCGATGGCCGCTCCAAAAAACATGCTCTTCGCGACACCGGCCACGACGTCGTAGGCCGTGATGAACTGTTGCGAGTACAGCCAAAAGTAGTGGTCGCTCACGCCGAGTACCTGCACGCTGACAAACCAGCCGCCAAACATCCCGACGCCGTCGGCGACCAGGGTGAGGGCCGGAATCAGCAAAAAGCACGCGAGGAAGCGGGGCACGACCAAGTAAGACAGCGGGTCCGCGCCGAGGGCCTTCAGCGCGTCGATCTGTTCGGTGACACGCATGGTTCCGATCTCGGCGGCCATCGCGCTGCCGACTCGACCGGCCAGCATGGTTGCGGCCAGCACGGGGCCCAGCTCGCGCACGAGCGACACGTTGATGATCGAGCCGATGCGGCTTTCCAGTCGAAACATCCGCAGCGTGTCGTACGACTGCACGGCCAGCACCATGCCGATGAACAAGCCGGTGATGAAGATCACGGGAACGCTTTGGACACCGATCTCGTACATGATCGGCCAGAGGACTCGCGAACGAGGCATTCGCACCAGCAGGCTCGCCAGCGTTCGCAAAAAGAAGCTGGCCAGATCGCCGATCGCGGTGATGAAGTTCACCGTCACCCGCCCCAGCGTGTGAATCGGCGTTGGATCGGCAGTGGAAATCAGCGTGGACATGGTGGCCCCGGAAAGCGGCTTTCAAGCGGCGATCCAATAGCCGATTTTGCCGATTTCGGCGAGAGCAGTTCCCTGTGGTTGGGACTTGGCCATCCGGCGACGAGTCGTTCCTGAGAAACTTCAAATCTCAAGGCCCAAAGCCCAAACGAATCTCAAATTCAAAATGACCAAAGATCCAACACGGGCGGAGACCTCGCCCGGATGATTCATGGCAACCACGGAAAACACGGAAGCTCACGGAAAGAAGCGAAGCTGCGACGAGGTGTGCAGCGCCCGACTGCATACCGACACGGATGTGGTTCATGCGAGCAAGTCCTTTACGCCTTTCCTTCCGTGGCTTTCCGTGTTTTCCGTGGTGAATAATCCGGGCTTGCGTTTGAGACTTGGGGATTTGAGATTCGTTTGGGTTTTGGATCTTGAGATTTGGGATTTGAGTGAGCCGCGCGGTGCGCGTGACCGAGTATCTCCGGCCCGCCGCACGGTCGACGGTCTGGCGGGTCGGTTGTTAGACTTCCAAGCGTCGTTCCTGACCTGCTTCACGCACCATCGACAAAGGAGTTTGCCACCATGATTCGATTCGCTGGCCTGTCTGGTCTCATCCCGTGCGGTTTGATGTGGAGTGCTTTTGTGGGGCTGTCTTCAGCTCAAGAAGCGAAGCCGGTGCCGACCGATACCGAGAAGGCGGCGATGGCCGAGGTCCGCAAGGCGGGTGGCCAGGTGATGGAACTCGCCCAGAATGACGCCCGGCTCGACGTGGCCTTCCATCTGGCGGACGGCAAGATTGAGGATGCTCAACTCGCACCGCTCAAGAACCTGCCGAAGCTCGCCCAACTCAACGTGCGAGGCAAAGAGATCACCGATGCCGGGCTGGTTCATCTCAAGGACGCGAAGGGTCTTCTCCGGTTGCACCTCGAAAAGACCAAGGTCACCGACGCGGGCCTCGAACAATTGAAGGGCCTCGAAAACCTGGAGTACCTCAACCTGTACGGGACCGTAGTGACCGACGCCGGACTGAAGCATCTCGAAGGACTGAAGAAGCTCAAGCGGCTCTACCTGTGGCAGACGCCGGTGACCGATGCGGGGGTGGCGGCCCTCAAGACGGCGCTGCCCGAAATTCAAATCATCCGCGGCGTCGAACCGCCCAAGCCCGCCGAAGCCAAACCGGAAGAGAAGAAGCCCGAAGAGAAGAAAGAGGAAAAGAAGTAGGCCGACCGGTAGTCAGCAGTTTTCTCAAAGTAGCCCTCACGCTCCGCGTGAGGACAGCCGGGTACACATCGACGACCCTTGTAACTCGGCTTTCCTCACGCAGAGTGTGAGGGTTACGGTTGCGATAGAGGTCGTGCATGAGGAATCGCTCGATGCAGATGACCGTGACTCAGCAGATCAACGCGCCGATCGAAACCGTCTTCCAATTGCTGACCGAACCCGAGCAGGTGCGCCGCTGGATGCCGACGCTCGAATCGACCGAGACGGTCTCGACACCGGACGACGGCAGCGTGGTGGGGACTCGTTTCCGTCAACGCATCCGCAGCGCCAATCAGGCTGGCAGTACGGTCACCACCTATGAGGGAGTCATCACCGAGTATGAACCGCCCGACCGGTTCGCCGTCCGCGTCGGCAGCAGTGTGATCCTCATGGAGGGCCGGTACGAACTGACGCGAGGCCCGGGCGACTCGACCGATTTGCAATACGTCGCCGAGGCTCGTGTCACGCACTGGCTGCTGCGCTGGTTTGGCTGGCTGATGGACAAGGCGATGCAACTCGGCATGACTCAGCATTTGCAATCGCTCAAGCGCGTCGCCGAGAGTGATGTCGCTTGAGTCAGTGCCGCTCCGAAGGGTGCCACAATGGCCAAGAAACTGCTGCTCGTGGCTCTGGTTGTCGCGGTAGTCGCACTGGGTCGCTCATTCGTGACCTTCAGTGGCGGGCAGTCCGTCAAAACAACGGATATGAAGTTTGCGCTTGATTTTGAAAATCTGCCGATCGGAGTCACGCTGAAGGGGGCCACGTTTGGCGATGACGATGTGATACGCATCGCCGCGATTCCTTCGCTGGGAACGGTCGTACTGGCGGAATCACGCGTGACATACCGTGGTCTCGAATCGTTATCCGCACTGAAGCGTCTGCATACCCTCGATCTCAGCGACACGTTACTCACCGGCGAAGCGATGGACGCTGTGGCCCAGCTTTCGAGGTTGAAGAACCTGCGGCTGGCGGGTTGTCCCTGGTTGAAGGATGAGCACCTTGCCAGCCTCGTCGCGCTGAAGAAGCTCGAACGGCTCGAACTGTCGTCACCGTCGATTACTCCGGTGGGGCTGGCACAACTCTCCCAACTACCGGCATTGCAGGAGTTGACCGTGGGTGTGTGTGCGGCCATTGACGACGAGGCCGTCGAACACTTGGCCAGCCTCACGCAGTTGAAGCAGTTGACCCTGCCGGACACCGGGTTCACCAGCCGAGGGTATGCGGAACTGTGTCAACGGTTGCCTGGCGTCAAGATGAATGTCTCTCCCCAATCCCTGACGGATTTGCGCGAGGTGGCGCAGCGCGGCACATTCAGCGTCAGTTCGTCAGGCATCGTCCATGGCTTCGGCCAAAATCGCAATCGCGATGGCACCTATGGTAAACCCTTGCTTCCCGGAGATTTGACTGTCGTTGGCAGACAGAAGGGTCTCAGGTCTCTTCACATTGGCGGCGGAATTACGGACGAGATGTTTCTCGAATTGGGGCCATTGCCGGAACTTGAGTCACTACAGGTATTGGACTCTCTCATCACGGCCGACGGACTACAACAACTGGCTGGCTTTCCGAGTCTGAAGCGATTGTCCATGTTTCCCACTCAGATCCCAGGTTCAGGATTGAAGCATCTGAAACACACACCGGGTCTCACACGTTTGGAATTTTCAACACGTGAGGGCGACGGGTTGTTGGAATACCTCTGGCCCCTTCAGGATTTGGACGAACTTGTCATCCGCGCCCCGATCACCGATGAGGAACTCACCCGCCTGCCCGTGCTCGCCAAACTGAGATCGGCGTTCTTCAGAGATTTTCACGTGCGAGGGCCGGGGATCGAAAGTCTTTCCAGGCAACCCAGCCTGATCTCGGTGACGTTCCGTGATGGACTCGTGGACGACACGGCCATTGACCACATCGCGAAGTTGACCTCGTTACGTTTCTTTGGTTTTTTGCAAGAAAATCGAATGACAGACGAAGGCAAAGCTCGTTTGCGAAAACTGTGTCCAACGCTTGATGTCCGTTGAAGCGGACTTCCGAGAATCCGTGTGGAGGTCGCATGAACTGGAGGCTGCTCGCGTGGGGTGTGGTTGCATGCGCGGTGCTGGGTGTTGGCTTCATCGTCTGGCCCCCTTCCGGACCGTCGCTGGAGATCGACATTCAACAGCGCGGAGGGAAAATCCAACTGGGTATACGGGACGAAACGCTGTTGGTGGGCGTGATGCTCGACGGGCCGCAATTTGGCGATGCCGACGCGGCGAAGCTGGCTCAGGTTTCGTCCCTTCGGAACGTGTCCTTTGACGGTTCGTCGATTACCCGCGAGGGTGTGCGGCGACTGCTTCCGCTGTCTGGTTTAAAGTCGCTCCATCTCAGCCACACGCAACTCGTTCCGGAGTCGCTCGACGATGTCGCGCGATTCACCTCGCTGCAACAACTGCGGTTGGTGGGCTGTCCCTGGCTGACGGACGAGCACCTCGCCAGTCTCATCGCGCTACAGAGCCTCGAACGACTGGAACTATCGTCGCCGGCGATTACCCCGGCGGGACTGGCACAACTTTCCCAACTGCCGGCCTTGCAGGAGTTGACCCTGGGTGTGTGTGCGGCCATTGACGACGAGGCCGTCGAACATTTGGCCAGCCTCGCGCAGTTGAAGCAGTTGACCCTGTCGGGCACCGAGTTGACCAGCCGAGGATATGCGGAACTGTGTCAGCGACTGCCGAGCGTCAAGGTGAATGTCCCTTCCGAATCCCTGAAGGATTTGCGTGATGTCGCGCAGCGCGGCAAGTTCGTTGTTGATTCCTCGGGGAAAATTAGCTCGTTTGGTCAAGGGCAGAACAGTGATGGTTCGGTGAAGCCGCTGCTTCCCGGACATTTGGCGGTGATTGGCACATTGACTGGTCTCAAGAGACTCGACCTTCGCGGCGAGATCACGGACAAGATGTTTCTCGAACTGGGGCCGTTGCCGCAGTTGGAATTTCTGTTCTTGGGGGACACTCTGATCACGGACGAGGGGTTGCAACGCCTGGCTGGCTTTCCGAGTCTGAAGCAATTGTCCCTGTACCACACTCCGATCGATGGTCCGGGGTTGAAATATCTCGAACACATGCCGGGTCTCACTCGCTTGGAATTTGTATCGCGTCAAGGTGAAGACGTGTTGCAATACCTCGCGCCGCTCCAAAATCTGGACGAATTTGTGATCAGTGCCCCCATCACCGACGAGGGCCTCGAACGTATGCCGGTCCTCGCCAAACTCAGGTCGGCCTGGTTTAACGGCTCTCAGGTGTTGGGGCCGGGAATCGAAAGTCTTTCCAAGCAACCGAGCCTGACCTCGTTGGCCTTCGCAGTTGGACCCATCGACGACACGGCCATCGAACACATCGCGAAATTGACTTCGTTACGCTGGGTGTCGTTGGGAGGAACGCGAGTGACAGAAGAAGGCCGAGCCCGTTTGCGAAAACTCTGTCCCGCGATGACGGTTGTCCCACGTTGATAGTTCCGAATTGGATGGGTGAGCTCAAGTCTCCGCTGGCAGTTGGGCTCAAGCGTGTCGTTGAGAGAAACGCGAGTGACAGAAATTCGCAAAGCACGTTGAGGGCGATGCCCGTGAACCCTGCTGAATATCCAAGGCAACTGCGATGATCAAGAAACTGTTGATGGTGATCCTCGCCATCGCCCTGGCGGGCGTGAGTGGTCTGATCTGGCCCTTTCAGGATGGAACTCCTGACGCGGTCTTGAAACGGTCAGGTGCGAGGTTCTCCTATGCCTTGGATGAAAAGACGATCCACCAAGCCTGGCTGGAGGGACCGGCGTTCGGTGACGACGAGGTGGTCTCCGTCGCCAAAATCCCTTCACTGCAATGGCTGTCTCTGGCCGGCACGCGGATCACGCGACGCGGGGTGGAATCGCTGCGCGCCCGGAAGGGATTGCTGAGTTTGGACCTCAGCCGCACGCAAATGACCGGCGAAGCATTCGACGTGTTGCAGAGCCTATCGTCATTGGCGGTCTTGCGGCTGGAAGGTTGTCACTGGGTTCGGGATGAGCATCTGGCCGAATTGGCTTCCCTGAAAAACCTGCATCTGCTTGACCTCTCGGGTACGGCGGTGACTCCCGCGGGATTGAAGCACTTGTCGCAATTCGCCGCTCTCAGGCACTTGAATCTGGATCACTGCCCGGCCCTCAATGACGAGGCCGTGGAGATACTGGCCGGACTCTCGGAACTGCGGTATCTCAGTCTGTGTGGCTGCGAATTCACCAGCGGCGGTTTCACGCGATTGCGTCGTCATCTTCCCGACACGAGACTGCAGCTGCCACCGGATTCGATGTCCGATCTGCGCGAACTCGCATCGCGTGGGAAATTTGACGCGAAACGTGATGGCACGATCGCGAGTTTCCAGTGCCTCTACGACTCGTATGGCATGATTCAGCCCCTGGTTGCGGGAGATTTGGCCAAGATCGGGGCACTTCCCGAACTGAACGATTTGAATCTGGATGACAGCAACGTCACGGACGACATGCTGCTGGAGCTCGGCTTGGTCCCCAGCTTGCGCGGGTTGTCGTTGCGGAATACGGCGGTGACTGAACGGAGTCTTCGATGCCTGGCCGGGCTTCCCAACCTGATGTCACTGGCAGTAACCGGGACCAACATCGACGCACCGGGGCTGAAACATCTGGCGGAGGCCGCTCAACTCAGGCGATTGATGCTGGAATCGAGACAGGAGGACGGGGTCATGGAATGCCTCTCTTCTCTTCACCACCTGACGGACCTGTCGGTTCACGCTCCGATAACCGATGTCAGCCTCAGCCGGTTGTCAAAGCTTTCCGAATTAAAGCAGTTGGAACTGGTCAATACCCACGTGACGGGTGCTGGCCTGAAACATCTGTCTGCGCTTTCCTCGCTGCGCACGCTGTGCGTTCGGAGGGGACTTCTGGATGACACGGCCATCGAACCCATTGCCGGACTGACTTCGCTGCGCGAGGTCTCTCTTCAGCAGACCAATGTCACTCCTTCCGGACGGCGGCGCTTGCTGGAACTGCGTCCGGATTTAGACATCAGAAAGTGAACCAGTCTCTGTGACTGTTCGGATTGGCAGGCGGGATGACTTCACATTGAATCGCACAGTTTCCTCGGCCACTTGTTCGTGACCGTGAGCTTTTTGTTGGTGGCGTCCATGCTTTCGTTATCTGTTCCCCTGATCTCATCGGGGCTCACCCGTGTGCAGGAGCCGCTGGCACACTGTCTCTGGTACGATCCCGTCTCGCGCCAGTGCCGTCACTACGAGCATCGGCCTCAAATCGGCATCGGCCGGTGGCCCGCGTGAAGCCGCTAAATCCCTCGGGTGCCACAATGGTCAGGAAACTGCTGCTCATCATTCTGGTCATCGCGGGCGTCGCGTGGATTCGCTGGAATTTTTCCGTTCCGAATGCCGCGTCTGTCAGGCAGACCGGAGTGGAGTTTGCCGTTGACCTGACAGAGCTGCCGATCGGGGCCACGCTGAAGGGGGCCACGTTTGGCGATGACGATGTGATACGCATCGCCGCGATTCCTTCGCTGGGAACGGTCGTACTGGCGGAATCACGCGTGACATACCGTGGTCTCGAATCGTTATCCGCACTGAAGCGTCTGCATACCCTCGATCTCAGCGACACGTTACTCACCGGCGAAGCGATGGACGCTGTGGCCCAGCTTTCGAGGTTGAAGAACCTGCGGCTGGCGGGTTGTCCCTGGTTGAAGGATGAGCACCTTGCCAGCCTCGTCGCGCTGAAGAAGCTCGAACGGCTCGAACTGTCGTCACCGTCGATTACTCCGGTGGGGCTGGCACAACTCTCCCAACTACCGGCATTGCAGGAGTTGACCGTGGGTGTGTGTGCGGCCATTGACGACGAGGCCGTCGAACACTTGGCCAGCCTCACGCAGTTGAAGCAGTTGACCCTGCCGGACACCGCGTTCACCAGCCGAGGGTATGCGGAACTGTGTCAGCAACTGCCGAGCGTCAAGATGAATGTCCCTCCCGAATCCCTGACGGATTTGCGCGAGGTGGCGCAGCGCGGCACGTTCGGCGTGAGTTCGTCAGGCATCGTCGATGGCTTCGGCCAAAAGCGCAATCGCGATGACTCATATGGACCGTTGCTTCCCGGAGATTTGACGGTAGTCGGCAGACAGAAGGGTCTAAAGTTTCTCGGCCTCGGCGGCGGGATCACGGACGAGATGTTTCTCGAATTGGGTCCGTTGCCGCAACTCGAGTGGCTGGCCTTGGGGCCCACACGAATCACGGACGAGGGGCTGCAACGCGTGGCTGGTTTCCCAAGTCTGAAACGCTTGGTCATGTTTCAAACGGAGATTACCGGCCCGGGGTTGAAGAATTTGAAGCACACGCCGAACCTCACTTATTTGGAAATCCGAACGCGACAGGGTGACGAGGTGTTGGAGCACCTCGCACCTCTCCAAGAGCTGGACACACTGGGGATCCGCGCCCCAATTACCGACGAGGAGCTCAACCGCATGCCGGTGCTCGCAAAACTCACGCAGGCCTATTTTAGGGACTCTCAGGTGCGAGGGCCGGGGATCGCGGGTCTTTCCAAGCAACCTGGCCTGATCTCGTTGGGGGTTGGTGGTGGACTTGTAGACGACACGGCCATCGAGCACATCGCGAAACTGACCTCGTTACGCTGGGTAGGGTTGGGAGGGACGCGAGTGACAGAAGAAGGCAAAGCACGTTTGCGAAACCTGTGTCCAAAGCTTGAGGTCCGTTGAAGCGGACTTCCGAAGATCCGAGTGGAGGTCGCATGCGCTGGAGGCTGCTCGCGTGGGGGTTGGTCGGGTACGTGGTGCTGGGTGTCGGACTCGCTGTTTGGCCTCTGTTCCGACCGTCGCTGGAGATCGACATTCGGCAGCGTGGTGGGCAAGTCCTACTGATCCGAGACGAAACGCTGCTGGTGGGCGCGATGCTCGAAGGACCACAATTCGGCGATGCCGACGCGACGAAACTGGCGCGGGCTTCGTCCATTCGGAATGTCTCCTTTCAAGGGTCATTGATTTCACGTGATGGCCTGCAGCGATTGCTTCCGCTGACGGATTTGCGGGCGCTCAATCTCAGCCGGACGCAACTCGTGCCAGAGTCGCTCGACGATGTCGCGCGGTTCACCTCGTTGCAACAACTGAATTTGGCCCGCTGCCTCTGGTTTCGGGACGACGACCTGCGGCGATTGGGCCCGCTTCAGCAACTCGAAGACCTCGATCTGTCCTCGACCGGCATTGGAGCCGCCGGGGTGGAACACCTCCGGCAGCTTCCCTCCCTGCGGTCGTTGAAGCTCGATCATTGCTTCATGATCCGGGACGATGTGATCGAGGCGTTGTGTCGGCTCCCCAAGATTGAGGTTCTCGATCTGACATTGAGCGAGATCAGCAGTCGCGGGCTGGCTCGGCTGCGCCAAGAGCTGCCGAAGGCGACCATCTTGTTGCCGGTGGATTCGCTGAGTGACGTGCGACATCTTTCGTCGAAGTTCGGATTGGGTGGTTCCACCGGAGAAACGATTACCTCAATGTCGACCAAGTCGCCGATCGATGGACTCAAACCGCAGTTGTCCCCGGGGGATCTCGGTGGCCTCGCCCTCCTCACCGACATCAACTCGATCGTTCTCAACCAGGGCAACGTTGACGACGCCATGCTGTTGGAACTTGGCACGCGCCCGGCCCTCCTGAGTCTGTCCTTGCAGAGTACGCTCATTACAGACGACGGCTTGAAGGCGCTCGCCGGCTTTCCCAACCTGAAGACGTTGCGATTGTATGGCACGCGGTTCGAGGGGCCGGGGTTGCGGCATTTGTCGCATCTGACGCAACTCGAAAACCTGTCCCTCGATTCCGTCCGGAGCGAGGATGAATTGTTGGACGCCCTGCCACAGTTGACCCGGCTGGACAGACTGGGGGTTCATGCTCCGATGACCGACGCCGGATTGCTTCGCCTGCCATCACTCCCGCAATTGAGCATGCTTTCGATCTACGATGCTCGGATCACAGGTCCAGGGTTGGCGAGTCTGACCCGCGCTCCGAAGTTGACGCAGTTGTCTCTCTCGGAAACGCCGCTTCAGGACGATTCGTTCGTCGAGGGGCTCGCTCAATTGAAGTCGTTGAATTCGGTTTACCTTCATCGAACGGGCGTGACGCGCGCAGGTTGTGAGCGGCTGAAAAAACTCCACCCCAACCTCAATGTCCAGTGGTGCGACCCCGATTCCTCTGTGTGGGTGACAATTGAATGATCGGCCCTGACTTGGGATTGTTGATCTTGGCCCCCGATTCCTGCGATGGCTGCGGTCTGTGCTGTGAGGGGATTGGTTCGCCGGTGCTGTTGTATGCCTCGCGGCCCGGCTTCGGGGAGCTGCATCCGTTTCGACCGGCTGGGTTGCCGCAGGAGTTGATCGAGGAGATCGACTTCCATTTCTCGGGACTCACTCGCGGGCAGGAGCCGTTGGAACGATGCCTGTGGTTCGACACGGCCACTCGACAGTGCAAGCACTACGAACTCAGACCGCAACTCTGCCGCGACTACGAACTCGGCGGTCAGGCGTGTCTGAGCCGCCGCTACGAGGCGGTTCAAAACGGCGAGTCGTTCCCGGCGCGGGCGGCCTCGGATGAAACTGCGGGGAACGGCGGATAGAGTTCGACCCCTCGGGCTGCATCCCCGACAACCTCGTCCGCACCGAAAGGCCTCGCGATGACCGCAGCAACTTCTGACGAAGCCTCTCACCGCGGGATGCCGCTCCACACCAAGATTCTGATCGGGCTGGTGGTCGGTGTCGTGCTGGGACTGATCGCTCACTCGGTCGGTTCGTGCGAGGTCGGGTTGCTTCGGGACGCCGATGGCAACGAGAAGATCGAAGGGTACGAGTACTACGTGTCAGACACTAACTCAAACGGGTTACTTGGCTGGCTTGACGATGTCATCTACTGGGCCGAGCCGGTCGGCAAGGTGTTTCTGCGGCTGATGTTCATGGTCGTGGTGCCGATGGTCTTCTCGGCGCTGGCTCTGGCTGTGGTTGAGATCGGCGATTTGAAGAAGCTCGGCCGCATGGGTCTGAAGACGCTGGGCTTCACCGTGATCCTCTCGACATCCGCCGTACTGATCGGTGTCGGGTTGGTGAACGGTTTGAAGCCGGGGCACTCGCTCGGACAAGAGCAGAGGCAAAAGCTGCTCGATCAATACTCGGGTGGAGCAGCCGACAAAGTGGCCAAGGCCAAGCAGGCCAAGCCGGTGCGAGACACCCTCGTCGATCTTCTCCCCGAAAATCCGCTGCAAGAGATGGTCGGCGCCGTCGATGGCAGTTCCAAGGGGACCGGGATGCTGGCCGTGATGGTCTTCGCCCTGATTTGCGGCGTCGCCATCTCGTCGAAGCCCGAAGAGACCAAGACGTTCGTCGGGTGGCTGGAGGGTCTGTACGCGATCTCGATGGCGGTGATCGGCTTCGCGATGAAGCTGGCTCCCGTGGGAGCGGGCTGTCTGGTGTTTGCCCTCTCGGCCCAACTGGGCATCGACATTTTGAAGACTCTGTTCTGGTTCGTCCTCACGGCGCTGCTGGGTCTGAGCCTGCAACTGTTCGTCGTGTATTCGATCGTCGTGATGGTGTTTGCCCGGATGTCGCCGTGGAAGTTTTTCAGCGGCGTCTCGGAGGCGATGCTCGTCGGGTTCGGCACGTCGTCGTCGAGTGCCACTCTTCCGACCGCGATCAAGGTCGCGAAGGAGGGACTCAAGCTGCCGCAGCGAGTTTCCAATTTTGTGCTGACCGTCGGCGCGACCGGCAACCAGAACGGGACGGCTCTGTACGAAGGGGTCGTCGTCCTGTTTCTGGCTCAGGTGATGGGCGTTGAGTTGACGGCGGGCCAGCAGTTCACGGTCGTCCTGATGGCGGTGCTGGCCGGCGTGGGAACGGCCGGAGTTCCCGGAGGCTCACTGCCGCTGATCGTGGTCGTGATGCAATCGGTCGGCGTTCCGGGCGCGGCAATCGGCATCATCCTCGGCGTCGATCGGATCCTCGACATGTGCCGCACGGTGGTCAACGTGACCGGCGACCTCGCCATCGCCGCCTGCGTCGCGAAGAGCGAACCGGCCGACGATTCACGACAGACCACCCTCTACGACGAAGAGGCTCCGGCGTGAGGCCTCGGCCCGAGGTCCTCTCCAAAACAAAAAGGCCCGCACGAGGCGGGCTCAACCATCAGTCGTCATTCAATTCCACAACCGGGAAGGGAAGTTCACGCAGGGGTGCGGGAATGTCGGTCCCATCCTTCTTCTTGTCGCGCGTCGTCCGTTTTTTGTCGGCCCGCTGCTTCTTTTCTTGTTCCCGTTGACGCTTGGCGTAGGTGTTCTGGTTCTTGGCGATAGGATGCTCCTGGAAAAAAGCCTTCGACTCATTGAGGAACGAACGCGTCGCCACGTTGGCACCGCCGGTTCGACATCAACGGAGAAGGCCGGGTGATTGTAGGCGAACGGACACGATTAGGACATGCCGGAGGGGACCTTCAACTGAAACTCGGCGTGATGTGGCTCGGCTTGCTTCGCCTTGCAACCCGTGTCCGGCAGGAGTAGGTTTGCGTCGGAAGGGGAAACACCATGAGTTTGATCACGATTGAAGTTGAAATCGATCATGGATCGCTGACAGTGAAGGAGCCGCATTTGTTGCCAGAACGCGGCACGGGGATGTTGACGGTCGTGCGATCGGAGGGGACACCACCTCCGGAGCGCATCCGTGTGACACTGCCGCTCATCCATTGTGTGCCAGGAACCATCATCGACCCGACGGCGGAGGAACTCGATGACAGCCTCTGGAATTAGCCTCGTGGACGCCAATGTTTGGTTGGCGTTGGCCGTCGGAGCGCATCGGCACGAACTTGGTTTGATGCCCAGGATGCCTACCTCGCCGCATTCGCCGAATGCCTGTCGTTGGAGGTTGTGACGTTCGACACGGGGTTCAAGACTTCTCCCGGGCAACACGTCCGATTGCTTCCCCCAAGTTCCTGATCTTGTTCTGTCCGTCCGGAGACCCTTGAATGAAACTCGCTCCGTGTCTGCTGACCCTGTTGTTTGTGATCGCGGCCCCCGTTCCAACGCTCTTCTCCGCCGAGCCGTTTCGCGCCGGAGCCGCCACGAGCGTCATCACGCCCGAGATTGGGCGCGAGATCATCGGCGGGTTCGTTCCGTTTCCCTCGAAGCACATCCACGATGAGCTGCACGCGCGGTGTCTCGTGCTGGATGACGGGCAGACGAAGATCGCCCTCGTCGTGTGTGACCTGCTGGGGATTCACCGCGTCGTCAGCGATGAGGCTCGTCGGCTCATTCAAGAGAAGTCGGCCATCCCTCCCGAGTGCGTGATGATTTCGGGCACGCACACGCATTCGGCCAGCAGTGCTCTCGGTGAGGAACGCTGGAAGATCGACCAGAAGCCGGACGACTACCAGCGTTTCGTGGCGGAGCGGATCGCGGACGGAGTGGCCCGCGCGCTGAACAACCGGCGGCCCGCTCAGCTTGCGTTTGGAACGGCCGACGCGCCCGAGCACGTCAACAACCGACGCTGGCACATGATGGCCGGGACCGTGCCGCCGAATCCGTTCGGCGGGAAGGATCTCGTCAAAATGAACCCGCCGACGGGCAGCCCGAACCTCGTCGAACCGGCCGGGCCGGTCGATCCGACAGTCTCGTTCATCGCGGTGCGAGGAACCGACGGCTTCCCGATCTCGACCTTCGCCGCCTACTCGCTGCACTACGTCGGAGGCACTGGACCGGCGGATGTCTCGGCCGACTACTACGGCTACTTCTGCGAAAGCCTCAAGCAACTGATGACGGCGGGCGACGCGACGCCGCTTGACACGGATCGGCCTCCGTTTGTGGCCCTGATGGCGAACGGAACGAGCGGCGACATCAACAACATCGACTTCCGCAAACCGCGCGGACCAAAGAAGCCTTACGAACAGATGCGGTTCGTCGCGGACGACGTCGCGAAGAAGGTTCATGCCGCCACGGCGAAGCTGGACTACCGCGACGGCCTCACACTGGCGAGTCGTTATCGCGAACCAACGATCGCCTGGCGACGCCCCAATGACGAGCAGAAAAAGTGGGCGGCCGACACGATCGCGGCGGGACCGAAGAGCAAATCCGACCTGTCCTTCATCTACGCCGAGCGAGTCACCCGACTGGCCGCGTATCCCGAGACCACCACGATCCCGCTCCACGTCCTGCGTATCGGTGATGTCTGCGTTGGGACGATGCCGTGCGAAGTCTTCTGCGAAATCGGCCTCGACTTCAAACGCCGTTCTCCGTTTCCCAAGTCATTCATGGTCGAATTGGCTCACGGCTACGTCGGCTACCTCCCGACCCCGCGCCAACACCAACTCGGCGGCTACGAAACCTGGCTCGGCACCAACCGCCTGGAAGTGACCGCCAGCGACAAGCTGCTCGACAACCTGATCGAGATGGCAAAGGAACTGCACGACGGGGCGAAGTGACCGAACAGTCATTACGATTGTCGAGCAAATCGGAATGAGAGCGGGCTCCGGCCTGCTGCAACGATCGGGCGGATGCTGAATCGGCGGGCGAGAGTCTGCTCCACACGACTCGCGGAATCATTTGCATGACTCAATCGAGACTGCCGGAACCCGTTCCATCCGAGCCGATCATTCGTTTGCTGTCTGTTGCCGTTCGCGCAGGAGCATCGGATGTTCATCTGATCGGCGGCTTTCCTCCCTCACTTCGGCTTCACGGTAATCTCGTGCAACTCGAAGCACCGCCGTTGGACGCCGCATGGTTGCATGACTTGCTGAACTGCTTCTGCACGGAACACATGGTGCAGCGGTTGCATGAGGAAAAGGGTCTCGATTTTGCATTCGCTCTGAATCTTGATGACCAACGCATCCGGTTTCGCGCCAATCTGTTTTATGCCGGTCGCCAGTTGGGAGCCTGCCTGCGAATCATTCCGGCCCGCATTCCCGATTTCGGTTGGGCCGAGTTTCCAATCGAGTTGGCCAGGCGATTGGCCGCGTGTCGCGATGGAATGATCGTCGTCACCGGACCGGCAGGGTCGGGCAAGACGACCACGCTGGCGATGATCGTCAACCTGATTAATCAGGCCGGCGGACAGCGGATCATCACGATCGAAGAGCCACTGGAATACGAATTTCCGCGTGCTTCGAGTTCGGTCGTCACGCAGCGGGAGGTCGGGATCGACGTGCCCACGTTCGCGGACGGTTTGAAGTACGGCCTGCGTCAGGATCCCGATGTGATTCTGGTCGGGGAAATCCGCGACTACGAGACGGCTCAGATTGCACTCAGCGCCGCCGAGACGGGGCACCTCGTTTTTACGACGCTTCATACGCGTGACGCCAAGGGGGCGATCTCGCGCTACGCCGACCTGTTTCCTCACGAAGCCCAGCGAGATGTTCGCTCGCAGTTGGCACTGAGTCTGCGGGCCATCATCGCCCAGCGACTGCTGCCGGACATCGAACCCGGCCAGAAATGCCACCTCGCGCTGGAGATCTTGTGGAACACCTTCCCGATCGCGAGCGCCATCCGAGTCGGCAAGCTGGAGTCGATCGACAACTATCTGACGACGAGTCGTGAAGACGGAATGGTCAGCTTCGACGAATCGGTGCGCCGGTTGTTCGAGGATTCGCGGATCTCACGAACCATCGCGGAACAGAACGTCCGAGATCCGTCAGTCCTCGGCCGGTAGTCAAGTAGGGTGCGTGCAGCAACGCGAAACGCACCGGAATCGAAAGTTGCCTTGAATCCGGTGTGTTCCGCTTCGCTTCACACACCCTACGTTCGGGTTTGTCGTTCGCTTCTCGGATCAGCTCTTCGCGGGAGCCGCCACGCCGATGTTGATGTAGGCGTGGACGTGTGGGGCGCCGCGGAAGTGCCAGACGAACGACGGGCCTTCGACGCGCCAGATGTCCCAGACCTTGTCGTTGCCGAGATCGCCCTGCTGGTAGAAGGCCATGTGCAGCTTGTCGATGCCGCCGGTCGACTTCACGATTTCCATCGCTTCGTCGGCGTCCTCCTGACGGTACGGGGCGAGCAGGACTTGCAGGGTCTTCGTGACCAATTGCTTCTGGTCGGCGGAGAGATTTGAGACGCCGATGCCCGCGAACTTGCCCGACTCACCCTGCAGCGCGACGGCATCTTCTTTGGGGGCCTTCTCAACCAGAGCCTGCTTCGACTGGTTGGCGTCGAGAGCCTTGAAGACTTCGTTCACCTGCTGCGTCTGGTATTGGAACAGGTTTTCCTTGGGATTCTCCTCGCCGTGGCCGTAGACGATCGGGCCGCCGAACGCCGCCTTGTCGACACTGTTGCCGTCGGCTCGCAGGGTGAGATGCCGGCCCGTCAGTTCCCACTCGAACGCCGAAGTGCCCGGCTCGCCGAAGACCGCGATGCTGTAGTCCTGGATCCCGCCGCTGTCGAACTCCATCTGCTTCTTCAGCCGGTCATAGCCGTCCTTCGACGTGACGTTCCGTACGATCTCGTCGATCAGTTGGCGCTGCTCCTTGGTGTAGAAGTCGTTGCCGATCGTCGGCTTGGTGATGTGCCAGTTGGCGTTGACCTTCTGCCGGAGCGGATCTCCGAATCCAAAACAGATGGTCTTCTTCTGGTCGGACGACAGTGAGTTGAAGAAACGACCGACGGCGGTCTCCGCAGCGCTGGTCGGGCTGGGCGCGGCGAAGGCTCCGGGGAGAGTCCAGAACGCCGAGCCAACAACACCGAGGGCGGCGGCACCAGCAGCAGACTTGAGGAACTCGCGACGATCAACAGCTTCACAGTCAGGGCATGAGGACGAAGGACGTTTCATCGGACGGTCTCCTTGAGCAGGGAAAGGTTACAGGCAGGTCACTGCCTGCGGACATTGTTCCAATTTCCGTCGCACATTGCGAACCGACCGGCCTCGCGAGGCTTAAGGTTTCACTCTTGCTGCCAGTCCCAAACGTTGCGTGCATTGAACGACGACAGGGGCGAGTCCCCCGGCCGCCGCCCGATGATTCCGCAGACGAGGCGATAGAAGCCGTCATTCCCCTTCTGCTCCCACTCCCGCATGTCGACCCAGAGGGTTTGCCCGACGAAGGGCGGCAGCTCGGGGATTTTATTCACGCCTGGAAGGATCGTCGGAACGATTCGACCGCTGCCGTTAGCCCACTTCGCAACGTAATGGCGAATCTCCATGATGTGCCAGTTGCCGACATCGGCCGTTCCGAAGAACAAGGCGGCACAAGGAATCGTTATGATCGCTCGGCTCAGGGCGTCCGTGATGGTTTGGCCGGGTACCAAGTCCCAGTCGTCCAACCACGGGCGAATACCAACCTCCTTGAGCCGCCTCGCAATCTTTTCAACCTCCGCCTTGTCCTTCGAGTTATGGCTTAAGAACACGTCATACCTGCCCTCCGCCTCTTTTGCCTTGATCACCCACGCGGCCGTAATGCGTTGGCGGCTGGCTTTGACATTAAATTCAACTTCCATCGTGCTTGAGGCGATGGGATTGGCAACGTTGAGCTGGTCATTGCCATACGATATCGCCGCGATGCGAGCCATCAACACTTCGGCTTCGGCTTGACGATTTGCGACTTGGAGCAATCGCACCAAGTTGTTTAGGTTACGCGCCACTTTGGGGTGATCCGCTCCGTATGTCTGTTCGTCGATGGCCAGCATGCGGCGCACCAGTGGCTCGGCCTCCCCCTGACGGTTTGTGCCCTGAAATAACTGCGCCAGATTGTTGAGATCGCGAGCGACGACGGGGTGCTCGACTCCGAATGCCTGCTCATCGATGGCCAGTGCCTTCTTGAACATCTCTTCGGCGCGGCCCAACTTGCCCCGCTTCAGATAGATTACGCCGAGGTTGCCCATCGCAGTGGTCGTTTCTGCAGTCGCTACTGCTCGGCCGCTGATCCCCAACCAGCGTTCGAGCATTTCCTCGGCTGTCGCCAAATCACCCATACGTTCGTAGAAATCATAGGCCAGGTGCAACACCTGCAGGTTGGTAGTACCGTCAGTTGCCTTTGCGAAATCCTGCCGGGCCTCTTCCGCGCGCCCGTTGACTGCGGCCTTCGCTGCCCGCTCGGCGAATTCAAGCGCGAGCTTCTCCGCGCGAGCCACCGCCGCCTCCGCGATTTGATGCTCGCGCTCGGCTCGTGACAACGCTTGCTCCTTTTCGGCTCGTTCCTTCTTCACCTCTTCAATGATTGCGAGTGGCAAAACGACTGTGTCGCGTAAAGTGTCAATCTTCGGCAACTCCCCCTTGGCGAACGCGCGCAGGTGCCGATTAACTTCCGACTTGAACTCCTGCTCATCCGCGAACCCGTGATAGAGCACCAGTCGTGATTCTTCGAGGGACTTGCGGAAGTCGAGTACCTTCTGAAGCTGCGGACCAGCGTCTGCCATCTGGCCGGAATCGATATGCTTGAAGAAGACGAAGATCTCCGGCGATGCCGTGTTTTTCCAGCGGTCATACGCACGATGAAATTCTTCTTCGGTGTACGACGAGTAAGGCTTGGCATCGGGAGCCTCTTGCCCCCAACGGCGGTGCATTACCAGAACGAATATGTCGGACCGATCAACCTCTTGATTGATGACGCTCTGCGAGCGACGTCCTGTCGAAGCCAGCGTGTCTTCCCAACCCAATGCCTCAAATCGTTTGCCCGCGCCATCGCCGAAGCCGTTGTTGAGTTCCTCGATCATATCCTTAAACGCCCGCCGCTCTACCGCCAAATCTCCGGGTGACGCGATGAAGACTCGGATAGTCTGCTTCTCTGAATTGCTCTTTGCAGGGATCGCGTGCGCCCAAGCCAACAGATCGAGCACCGCCGAGTGCGCAATCTGCGCGGCTAGGTCGTTGACGTCATCGAACTTGATCTCGACGTATCGGCCGAGCGTCTCCAACCGCTTCAGATGGTCTTGCTGAGCCTGTCGCCGAGGATCATCGAGCGGGATCGCGCTGCCCCGCGGAGCCGCTTCCCCCGCCTTCGCAATAATCAGCGTCTTCCCATGCAGGACCGCGAGGTAAGCCTCCCACTGCGTATACGACAATTCGGGGGTACCGGTCTCCAACGACACACGCAAGGCCGGCAACCGCTCCGCCAAGTCGGGATACCGCCGCAGCAGCGAAGCGACCGCGGCTGAGTGGGCCATAGCCCCTGTCGTGTCTCCTACCAGATGCACGACAGCATCACACGTCTGAATATAGTCGTCCAATTTGTCGAGTGTTGGCACTCCTGCCGCTATGAAGTCGTCTTGGACCTTCACCGAGACATTCGGCCGGTCACAGATCTGCCTCAAGCGACTGCGATAAGCGACACCATTCGCCTTGTCCCTCGGCTCGAACTCGTCCGTGACCGCCGACAGAAATAATTTGACATCGTGGATCATGAAAGTACGCTTCTCAACGCTCGCAGGCGACAGGCAGACACGCACAGATCGGCCAACTCAGTCGCTCATCGACGCCGCACTGCGTTAGAAAACCGATATCAGTTTGAAAACTGTGCGGATGCTAACCGCGATGTCTGTAGTCCGCCACCACGGCTAACTCGCCCGAATCGACAAACAAGCGGACAGGAAGGCGAGTCGCGTGAATTCATCCCCAAGAATCGATGGAGGCCGTACATCCTGTAAAAACTGAGACTTCACTTTCCGCTCGTTTCGCCCGAGAATGTCGCCGTGTCTGATTGCGTTTGTTTCGCCATCGTCTTTCCCCCTTGTGCCTTGGTTGTCAGTGGGCTGTGCCGCAGGGTGTTGAAGTTGTCGACGTGACGATGAGTGATCTTCCTTCCATTGTCCAACGAGAATGGCCCTGATCGATTCGTCGGTCTGGGCTGGGACGAACGATGACATGTTGTGGCGGGCATGTTGGACCAAGGTAGCCCTGTCGCTCCGCGACAGGAGAGCCGATGGCGGGATGCTCATCCAGCGGGGAGCATCGCTCGGCGGAGATCTCGAACAGCCGGACGGACGGGGTGTCTCTCCGATGCCGCATCTTTCTGCCTCTCTCTTTCTGTCTTCTTTCTTGTCTGGGCAAGACGTGGTAGACAGAAAGAGAGAGGCAGAAAGATGAAGTCGGACAGGTTGGAAGAGGGCCGCGTTTTTTGCGAGACCTGATCATGCCCATCACGGTGAAGACGTCCGTTCGACGGCTGACGCAAAACGAGTTTGGGGCGATTGCCTTTGAGGTCATGGGCGTTGTCTATCGGCTGCAGGCCGAACTGGGGCGATTCTTCAATGAACGTGTCTACAAGCAGGCGTTGCAGGCCAGTCTGCCGGGTGTGGAAGTGGAGGTGCCCATTGAGCTCCCCTGGCGCAACTTCATGACGAAGCGGTTTCTCGACGTGCTGGTCGGCGGCGGGGCGGCGTTTGAATTCAAGATGGTCGAGCAGCTTGCCAACCCACATCGGGCACAGTTGCTGAACTACCTGATGCTGCTGGAACTGGGGCATGGGAAGCTCGTCAATCTCAAGCCGCCGCGCGTTGAGGAAGAGTTCGTCAACACCACGCTGCGTCATGCCGACCGCGTCCATTTCCAGGTTGATGACTCGCGTTATCAAACCGAGCATCCGACGGCGGTTCTCTTTCGCGACTCGTTGATTGAACTGCTGAAGGACTGGGGTACGGGTTTGGAGTTGGCTCTGTACCACGAAGCCATGACGCACGTCTTTGGTGGCGAGGCTGTCGTCGAGCGAGACCTCGACGTGATCTGGAACGGGCGGGTGATCGCGCGTCAACCCCTGCGATTGGCCGGTCCCGATGTCGCGTTCCACCTGACGGCGCTGGAATCCGCGTCGAAAGACTTCGAGTCTCATGCCCAGCGGTTGCTCGATCACACGCAACTCAAGGCTTACCTCTGGGCCAACGTCACACGGAAGCAAGTGACCTTCACGCTGTTGCGGAATGGCAAAGGCCAGAGTTAGGCGTAGCATTGAGATTCTGGTTCTCACTCTCCACCGCTTCCAGTTTTTTTCTGCCTCTCTCTTTCTGTCTTCCTTCTTCAGTGCAGGAAGAGGAAGACAGAAGGAGAGAGGCAGAAAGATGAAAACGACGGAGTCTTGAGAGACTGCGGTGGAGTGGCGTGATGTTGGCAAGAATCGCGGGATATGACGCTACCGCGGTTGGATGCGTCTGTCTAAAGTACCGCTTCGCGTGGAGTGGCCATAGGGAACGTTTCTTATTGAGTGGTGGTGAGACATGCTCGTCAGTTGGGATTGGCTCAGGCAGTACGTGACGCTCGACGTTTCGGTCGAGGAGTTGACCGAGCGGCTGACCATGTCGGGGCTGAATCTGGAGGAGTTTCATGCGGTCGGAAACGACACCTGCATTGATCTCGAAGTGACCAGTAATCGGCCCGATTGTCTCGGGCATTTGGGGATCGCGCGTGAGGCGGCGGTGTTGCTCGGGCAGACGCTGAAGGTTCCCGCCGCGTCGCCGAAGAGCGGGACATCACCCGTGTCGGCTGTGACGTCGGTCGCCATCGAGTGTCCGGATCTCTGTTCGCAGTATCAGGCGCGGATCGTTCGCGGGGCGAAGGTTGGGGCGAGTCCCGCGTGGTTGGTGCAGCGGCTGGCGACGGTCGGCATCGCCTCGATCAACAACATTGTCGACATCACGAACTACGTTCTGATGGAGTGCGGTCAGCCGTTGCACGCCTTCGATTTCGACAGACTGCACGGCAAGAAAATCATCGTGCGGCGAGCCAAACCGGGCGAGAAGCTGCAGGCGATCGACCACAAGGAGTATGTGCTGACTCCCGAGATGTGCATTATCGCGGACGCCGACCATCCCGTCGCGCTGGCCGGAGTCATGGGTGGGGCCGAGACCGAGATCACGACGGCGACCAAGAACATCCTCATCGAGACGGCCCTCTTCGCGCCGCTGTCGATTCGCGAGACATCACGGCGTCTCAAGCTGCACTCCGATTCGTCGTACCGCTTCGAGCGGGCACTCGATCCGCACGGCCCCGACTGGGCCAGCCGCCGCTGTTGCGAGTTGATCCTCGAACTGGCGGGAGGCGAGTTGCTCGACGGAGCAGTCTTCGCCGGGACGCGGCCTCCCGAGGAGTGCGATCCGATCACGCTGCGGTTCGCGCAGATCAAACGGATCCTCGGCATCGAGATTCCCTCAAACGAAGCCGTGCGCATCCTGGAATCGCTGGGGCTGAGCCTCACCCGATACGAAGCTGTGGGAAGCAATGAGAAGGCGGACGGGCAGGAGTGCCCATCCTATGAGACGGCGACGTTCGTCCCGCCGTCGAACCGGCGCGACCTGACTCGCGAAATCGATCTGATCGAAGAGGTCGCGCGCATCCACGGGTACGACAAGATTCGCGACGACGTTTCGGTGCCGCTCTGTCGCAGTTCCCAATCGCTGCGGGATCGTGTGACCGATCGCGTCTGCGATGTCCTCACGGCGTCGGGCTTCTACGAGGCGATCACGCTGTCGCTGGTGAGCGAACGGGACCACAAGCTGTTCAATCCGCGCGGTGACTTGCCGCCGCTGTCGATCGATCACCCCGACTTCCGCCAGGCGAGCCTGCTGCGACACAGTTTGGTTCCGAGCCTGATGGTCTCGCGCCGCGAGAACGAACGGCGCGGATCGTTCGGGGCGCAGCTCTTCGAGATCGCCGCCGTCTATCTCTCGACCGACAAGTCGCTCCCGCAGTCGCAGTCGGAGCCGATGATGATCGGCCTTGTGAGCGGTCGCCCGTTCGCCGAGATGAAGGGCGTGATCGAACAGCTTGCGGCCCGAATCAATCCGTCGGCGAAAGTCACGTGCGAACCGTCGAGCCTGCCGCAGTTCATCCCCGGACGCGGAGCCGAAGTCTTCCTGAACGGCCAGCCGTGGGGCTGGCTCGGCGAGTTGGATCGGTCGGTCTCGGATCAACTCGACCTGCGCGATGCGGTCTCGGTCGCGGAGTTGGATGTCTCGGTGCTGGAGGCTCATGCCAATCTGGTCCCCAAGTTCCAGCCACTGCCGCAGTATCAGGGCTCGTCGCGCGATCTGAACTTCGTGCTCGACGATCAGGTGACGTGGAGTTCCCTCGCAGAGACCGTTCGCGGCGCGGCGGGTCCGTTGCTGGAATCGGTCGGTTTCGGCGGCCAGTACCAGGGAAAGCAGATCCCCGACGGCAAGAAGAGCTACCTCGTCACACTCATGTACCGCTCGCCCGAGCGCACCCTGACCAGCGACGAAGTGGAAGCGGCCCAGCAATCGGTCATCGCCACCTGCCAAACCCAACTCGGCGCGACCCTGCGCGCATGATCGCCTCTTCTTCCTCCCCTTGCCCCTTCGGGGAGAGGGGCCGGGGGTGAGTGGTGATCGTGTACACGCCACCACTTTCGCTCGCT
>JBBPIS010000030.1:36342-61471 GCA_038040225.1 Planctomycetota bacterium | reverse complement strand
CGGTTCGGGGGGCTCAGTCGCGGGGAGTTGGCCGAGACCGTGTGCGAGTTGCTGGCGTGGACGCGGCCGACCGGCCGGCTCAAGGGGCGGGAGTGCCGGGCGTTTCTGGAGCGGTTGGAAGAGGCCGGCGTGCTCACGTTGCCTGGCAAGCGCATCGGACGGCCGAGGGGGTCGCGCACCCGCGTCCCCGTGACGGCCCGTGGGGACGCGCAGGCCGAGATCGCAGGGACGGTGCGCGACATACAACTGATGCAACGTCCTGCGTGACAGTCCCTGCTTTGGGTGAGGGCATCAAACCTCTAGGACCAAGTATTTTCCCTAACGGGCCAACAACACCCATCATGTCGGCTGCTGCGACTGCCACATCGAACTCAAGCCAACCCAACTTAATCTTGTCTGCCAAGTCTTTACCTCCAACCACGTCTGCGCCTGCCGATGCAGCGGCAACAGCTTGCTCTCCCTGTGCGAACGCGATCACTCGCTTTGCCTTACCGATGCCGTGCGGCAAAACGATCGCACCCCTGACGATTTGATCTGCCTGACGAGGATCGATTCCAAGCCTAGCTTGCACAACTAAAGTCTGGTCGAAACGACATTTCCGAATGTTGCCTGGGAGACCCGACTCCATTGATTTTAAAATCGCTAACGCCGCCTCAGGTGCTAAAGAGCCCACCCCGCTCGCAATTGCATTGTGGCACTTCATTCGCTTTGAATAATGTTGCATGACCTGTACTTATATAAAGAGCGGTTTGTCTCTACTCCAGCACCCGAATACCCATGCTACGGGCCGTACCAGCGATCATTCGAAATGCTTCCGAATGATCACGTGTGTTAAGATCGTCCATCTTATTTTTTACAATCTCTGCGACCTGCGATGCTGTGACGGTACCAACGATATCGGTCTTAGCATTTGTTGCTCCTTTGGCGATGGCTGCTGCATGCTTCAGAAGCACCGACGCCGGTGGACTTTTCAACACAAAAGAAAAACTGCGGTCATCGAAGATTGAAACCACAACCGGCACGATCATCCCGTTCAAGTCACGAGTCTTCTCGTTGAATTGCAAAACAAACTGGCCCAGATTTATGCCATGCGGACCAAGCGCAGTTCCCACTGGAGGCGCAGGCGTCGCTTTTCCCCCAGCGATCTGCACCTTAACCTGCGCCTTGAGTTTGACTGCTTTCTTTGACATCTTCCTTCAGCCCCTTGAAAACCGAACCGGTCGACTAACGTCTAATCAACCGCTACCTGCCATGACTCAAGATCGACCGGCGTCGGCCTGCCGAAAATTTCAATCAATACTGTAACTTTGGAACTGCTTTCGTCTACCGAATCAACTATCCCTTTAAAACCGGAAAACGCGCCATCCTTTATAGTTACCGAATCACCGGCACTGTAGTTCAACTGGCGCGATAACGGCAGCGGAACTGATGACACCTGACGAGACAGAATACTATCTATCTCTGAATCATGCATTGGAGCCGGGTGGCCGGAAGCACCTGTAAAATCTCCAACCCCACTCGTATTTCTAACTAAAAACCAAGTATCCTCGTTCAACACCATCTGTACAAGTAGGTACCCTGGAAATAATTTCTGCTCCGTGACGCGGTTTTTGCCTGCCTTGCTCTCAACGTGTTTCTCGACCGGAATAAGAACTTGGCCGAATAACGACTCCATTCCATCGCGATTGATTCGCCTAACGAGCGAATCGCGAACCGATTTCTCCCGGTTGCTCTGCACCTTAACTACGTACCATTTCATGTCAGGACATTGGACATCATCCGCGTTATGCATGATTGAGTGGCACCAAGAATTATCATTTTACGGTTGGATGTGCAGAATTTGCACCATAGTGACAATCGGCTTATGCCACACACATACGAGGACTATTTTGAGCAAGCCCACATCGACGGCACCTTGAAACGACGGATCTTACACATTCAAGATCGACAGAGATCGTAGTACAAACTGCCACGACATATCACATACGAATAAATATGCACTAAACGC
Source organism: Planctomycetota bacterium (assembly GCA_038040225.1). GTDB lineage: Bacteria > Planctomycetota > Planctomycetia > Planctomycetales > Planctomycetaceae > Schlesneria. The sequence continues at coordinate 59,463 of JBBPIS010000030.1, read as the reverse complement.
GATCATGGCAGCCAAAACGATAACTGTTGTTCGCCGCAATTCTGGCCAAGTGCTCCAAGACACTTTTGACGACTCTGTCTGTACGTCAACCAAGAAATCAACAATCGGTGGATACTGAAGCAGCCTAACAGCCACCCACCCGCCGACAAACGCCACCAGCGAACTTGTCGCAATGGCCACCAAAAATCCGAAATACTCACTAATCACAACAAAGAACTTCTGGCAAACTACCGAAACAAATAGCAAAAATACGATAAGCAAAGCACGTCGAATCAGCCGACCTTGCGCTCCCCTGTGAGTGCCCCACTGCAACAGACAAATAGCAAATGGTGCGTAAGAGCGATCCGTCTTCATTTTGCCCGCCAACAAGAGATCTGCAGTGTTTATTAACACGCAGGACTATTTTTCGAGAGCCTCCACACGCTTGAAACACGGGCGGAGGGAATTGAACCCCCAACACCTGGATTTGGAATCCAGTGCTCTGCCAATTGAGCTACGCCCGTAGCAGATATATTGTCAATCTGAGGCCGACTTATCGCTTGTTTTACTATTTTTTTCGAGTCTCTTTACAAAGAACGTGCCGTCGAACGTGGCGATTATATTTTCGAAGCTGAAGTCGCTCAGTCCCCTTTGCTTCCTTGGTAATTCTGTAGATTCGCATCCCCGTTTCGATGCACTCAAGCCACACATATTCCCTAGCCATGCAACCTCCGGTGGACAAACACTTGTTACAGGTAGCACAAACGAGTCGCCATCCAAAACCAACATCGATGCCGTTGCGATTCTACTCTACAATCTTCGTGACCACACCGGAACCGACTGTCTTACCGCCCTCTCGAATCGCAAAGCGAACATTTTCCGTCATCGCAATTGGCTTGCCCAGCAAGACAGAGACCTTCACATTATCACCCGGCATGCACATTTCGGCACCGTCGAGCAGATTTGCTTCTCCTGTTACGTCTGTGGTGCGGAAATAAAACTGAGGACGATATCCATTGAAAAACGGGGTATGCCGGCCGCCTTCATCTTTGCTTAGAACATACACTTGGGCCTCAAATTTCGTGTGCGGCTTAATAGACCCAGGCTTCGCCAAGACTTGGCCACGCTGAACGTCCTCTTTTCTTATACCGCGAATCAAGACGCCGACGTTGTCACCTGCTCGGCCCTCGTCGAGGGTTTTGTTGAACATTTCAACACCAGTACACACCGACTCTTGAGGATCAGCCAATCCGAGAATTTGAACCTTGTCGCCCACCTTAAGAATACCTTGCTCAATTCTCCCAGTGACAACAGTCCCTCGCCCTTCAATTGAGAATACATCCTCGACGGCCATCAACATCGGCTTGTCAGTCTCTCGAGCGGGCTCCGGCACATCCTTATCGAGCGCATCCATCAGTTTAGAAATGCAATCACTGAATTTTGGATCTGCAGGGTTGTCGAGAGCACCCTTTGCGTTCCCTCGCACAATCGCAATGTCGTCCCCTGGGAACTCGTATTTATTCAGCAAGTCCCGGATTTCCATTTCAACCAACTCGAGCAACTCTTCATCGTCAACCAAGTCGCATTTATTCAGGAACACCACTAAAGCCGGCACATTCACCTGCTTAGCCAGTAGAATATGTTCTCGCGTTTGCGGCATTGGCCCATCTGCAGCGGATACTACCAGAATTGCACCATCCATTTGAGCAGCGCCGGTAATCATGTTTTTGATATAATCGGCATGCCCTGGACAGTCGATGTGTGCGTAGTGACGCGAAGCCGTTTCGTACTCCACATGACTCACTGCGATTGTTACCGTTTTAGTTTCGTCGCGTACAGTTCCTCCTTTTGCGATATCCGCATAACTCTTGAACTTAGCAAGTCCCTTCGCTGTTTGAACAGCCAAGATCGCCGCTGTAGTAGTTGTCTTGCCGTGATCAATGTGTCCGATCGTCCCGACGTTGACATGCGGCTTCGTTCGCTGGAAGACTTCCTTTGCCATTTCTTAGAAACCTTTTCTCTTATTTGTTTTGCCAAAGCATACAAAAAAACGCCGACACCACGCCAGCGCACACCGCGCCACGAGTATCAACGAAGCTGCTGATGGGACTTGAACCCATGACCTCGTCCTTACCAAGGACGCACTCTACCAACTGAGCTACAGCAGCACAGAAGCGAAGAATGAGCAACACGCTAGTGTTTGTCAACCTTCACGACAATTCTGAACTCAGTTCGCCAATCGCACGCAACTCCATGGGCTGGACTAACGCTTCAGCCCGCGTTAGCGATTGGTCACAAAGCAACAAGACAGTCATCTCCGCAGGCCACGGGGCAGTGAGACATTGAACTAGCTAAAGCGGGTGATGGGAATCGAACCCACGTGGCCAGCTTGGAAGGCTGGAACTCTACCATTGAGCTACACCCGCTGCACTGACCCAAACAGCAATAGACAAGGAAGGCAAAGCAATGGCGGGAGCAGGATTCGAACCTGCGAAGGCATTGCCACCAGATTTACAGTCTGGCCCCTTTGGCCGCTCGGGTATCCCGCCGATCATCGCGTTTGCAAGCGGGCCGAAAAGCTCCTAGCACATTGCAAACAAGAAAGCTAGCGGTGGGATTTGAACCCGCAACCACCGGTTTACAAAACCGGTGCTCTACCGTTGAGCTACGCTAGCTTTGAGATTGGAACATTTGCGATTGAGTATACACAAGGCCGTCGGAAGCATGCAAGTGACGCGACGGCACGGTCCAAGGCCGTTCAGAGATAGAACTTGACGAGGGTCGTAGGATGGGGCGGAGTTTGAGGAGTTTCGGTTTTCTGGTCACGGAGGGTTTGTCCTGTCATCAAATCCCCCCGGGAGCTTGCTGACGTATCTGTCGCAAGTTCCTGATCCACGCGGGCTTCAGGGACGACGCCATCAGTTGGTCGCCATGCTGGCGACAGTCGTTTGTGCTGTGTTGTGCGGCGCTCGCGGTTATGCCGCGATTGCCGAGTGGCTGCACAAATGGCCACTTGATTTCTGCCATCGGTTGGGATACCTGCGTCGGCCTCCGAAGAAGGGAGCCTTTCGCAATCTGCTGCTGGCGTTGGATGCCGAACGCTTTGAACGGGCGATTGCCGACTGGATGTCGCAGACGCTGAACGTGACACTGACCGAGGACGATTTGCAGGGCGTGTCGATCGACGGCAAGTGGCTGCGCGGGACGCGTGATGCTCGGGATCGCATGGTGGTGTTGCTGGCGGCGTTTGATCACCGGACCGGTGGTGTGTTCGCTCAGCATCGGGTGCCGGAAGGGACGAACGAAGCCAAGGCGGTGCTCGATCTGCTGGAGCAGTTGATTCTGCTGGGCCGCGTGATCACGGCGGATGCGGCGTTCTGTCAGCAGGAGGTCTGCGAAGCCATCGTCCACAGGCAAGGTCACTACGCCCTGGCGGTGAAGGACAAATCAGCCAGCCTTGAAACAGGCCCTTTCGATGGAGTTCGCCGCGCTCGACGCGGCCCGGTTATCCACGAACAGGGCTCCCGGCAGTCCGGCGTGAACGAACGGCCGAACGCCAACGTGCCGAGACCATCGACAAAGGCACAGTGTTGCCCGCATCTTTGCAAGGATTATCAAGAGTTGCGAGGGTCGTTTTTTAGGTGTGCCGGGGGATTTTGCGTTTTGTGGTTTGGTTCGCGGGTTGTATGGGAGGTGGTGCGCGACGGCGAACGAGAGGGGATGTTCGCGGAGGCTCCAAGAATGCGGGAGTCGGTGTGGTCCGTCGCAGGTTGGCCGCCTTCGTGGGAGGGCGGCACTGGTCACGGATGGTGAAGCATGGCAGCGGTCATTATGGAAACGGCGGCGTGGGCGGAGGCGCAGTTTGGTTCGTGCGCGTTGGGGGATCGGCGGAGGAACAAGCGGATGGTGACGTTTGCCATGCAGGTGGCGGCGCGGCCGGACGGCAGCACGCCCGAGCAGACCGAGTCGTGGGCCGACTGCAAGGCCGCCTATCGCCTGTTCGACGGCGACGACGTGTCGTTCGCGGAGATCGTCGCGCCGCATTGTCGGTAGACGTGCGCGTCGTGTGAGGCCGGCTTGGTCAAACTGATCGTGTGCGACACGACGGAGATCGACTACGGCGCGCGACGGGCTTGGGACCGACGGGGAATGGCTCGGGCCGCGGCTTCTTTCTGCACACCGCGCTGATGCTCGACGCGCGCGACGGACGCATCGAGGGGATGGCCGGACAGACGCTGTTCCATCGCCGGAAGAAGCCCGTGAAGAAGGCGGCGAAGAACACCACACGGCGGTCGTCGCACCGCGAATCGGTCGTGTGGGACGAGCTGATCGACCAAGTTGGGCCGTCGCCCGAAGGCGTTCGCTGGCTGCATATCTGCGATCGCGGAGCCGACGACTTCGAAGCCTTCCGCCGCGCGCAGGCGCAGTTCTGCGACTGGACGCGTGGTCCAACAAACTCGTGGACAGGCCGACTCCCGTGATCTGGTGGTCTGTTTACTAAACGATTTCTCAGAAAGCGGTTCAGATGACGTTGCGGTCGCGTCGTTCATTTACGGGGGAGTTCAAGCGTGAGGCCGTCACGATGCTGTTGGATGCGTATTCGGCACCGTCAGTGGCGGAGAGGTTGGGGTTGCCCAATCCCAGTCTATTTTATCGCTGGAAGAACACTCAGTTGGAACAGTCGGGCCGGTTGCGGCAACAGTCGTATGTGCCGTGTTAGGTGGTGCTTGGGGCCATGCCGCGATCGCCGAATGGCCGCACCAATGGCCTCTTGACTTCTGTCATCGACTGGGATGCCTGCGGCGGCTTCCGTAGAAGGGAGCCTTCCGAAAAATGGTCGAATCGAGTGAATGTATTCACTCGTTCTTGATCAACGCTCCGTCCTTTTCAATGAGAGTCTCGATGCGTCTCACTGCCGATTCGCGCCGACCGGGATTTGACTCGGTGGCACGATAGTCCCACTTGCGCGGCTTGGTAAGTTCAGCAATCCAATGGTAGGCCAATTCACGAACGGTCTGATTCTGGCTGCGCAACCAGCCAACGAGCTGCAACGAGGACACTTTGTCCCTGCCGTCTTCGCGAGTGAAGCCCCACAGCAGTCGGTACACCGCTTCGGCATCCGCTGGCGGAAAATTTGTTTCCAGTTCCTTCTGAAGAAGTGGACCGTGCTCGGCAGCCATCGGCAACCAAAGGTGAAGGCCGTCGCGTGCAGCGAATCGTCCCTCCTCGTTCTTGCACAGGCTGAGTGCCTGCACTGTCGCGGCATAGGAATCCGTCAACGTCAATCCACGTGCGGCTAGGCCGGAGATGTTGGCATTGTCATCCGTGATCAGTGCTTGCAGGGTCTGATCAGCCTGATCATCGAGTCCAAATTTTTTCTCGAACAGTCCCGCATAACGGCGCAACGGCGCAAGCTTTCGCTTCTGAGTGTCAGACCAATCGGGAGGGGATGGAAACGAAATCGGAACGGTCTTGGCCGCCGCGACACCTCGCTCGGGAGCGATCGGAAATCCCGTTCGGTCGGCAACTTCTAGAGATTTCCCCAGGGCCGACGTCCACTTCGCGGACCCGGCCAGGACATACAGAGTCCCCACGTACCAGTTCGCATCATGAAGTTTCTCGAAGCGTGATGGCTCACGCGGCACGATCTCGATCGCACAAACGGTTTCGGAGTTGAGCAACTCCAGTTTCCAGATGTCCTGTCCAACGACGATGGCCAATGCGGCAGGCTGTTGCGCTTCCTTGCGGCTTCCCTGGAGAATGACTCGCCCCCGACGGAGATCGAGTCCCGTTGGGGCCATGTCGGTGGCACCGATAACTCGGACCATCGAGTCTCCAATAATCGTGGCTCGCAATGACCCCTGATCAAAACTCAGGTTTGCTTCGTATGGTTCGAGGCTCGCAAGCAACTCACCGACCTTCAATTGAGACTGTCGCGGAACAAGAAACCAGTGACCTTTGGCCGCATCAAAACGGAGGACTATTCCTTCAGTCGAGGTGTACTCGACAGGGACGACTGGCGTAGAAACGACCGGTTTGGGTTCGGAAGGAACCGGCAGACCGGGTTCGGGCGCGGCAGGAATCGTTGGCTTGGCTTTGGCTGCAGCCAAAGCATCCGCTGGTGAACCTGCTTTTGGAGTCGTGTCGGTTGCCGCGGCAGGCTTACTGCTCTTGGGAGTCACGGCAACAGACGTATCCGGTTCGTCAGGCGGAGGTGCCGGGTCAAGACGCGTAATCGGCGTTGAATTCGGGTTGGCTTTGGCAGTCGCCACCGTATTCGTTTCAGGCTGAGTTGCGGGTTCGTTTGCGAGGTCGGGGGCATTCATCGATCCATTCTCGGAATTCGAGTCCCGCGATGACTTCGCCAGCTCATGTTTCGCTTTGCTCACGCCAGTCAGGAAACTGGGATCCGAAATCAAGAGACCAACACACACCAACACCAGCAGAGCGATGATCGCGGTTGGGACGACTCGCTGTGACCACGGATGGGGGCGAAGATACTCTGGCAACTCGGTGGGAGTCTCAACTCGTAAGACTGTCACCTGAGCGGATGCCTCTGCAGCTTGGACCGACGTCGTGGCGGAAGCAGCCTCATTGACAGACGCCAATGTCGGCGCGGCGTCTTCCACGTGGAGTTGGTCCGAGGGAGCAACCGGCCCCAGGGCATAGAGTCGCTCACGACTCGATTCGGAAACCTCGCACGGTTCGCCGAGCACCAGCGTCAAGACCTGGTGACAAGCGGCCACTTCGGCCAGGAGTTCGTCAGACGAGAGGAGGACGCGCTCGACGTCCGCGACCTGATCCGGCGGCAATGTGTTGTCGAGGTATTGAGCCACAATGTTCGGGTCGATTCCGACGTGCGACCCGCTCACGTCGGGAGACAACAGCCGCCGTCGCCGCATCACCTCACGAATCCGGCTGACGAGGACTCCCGCAACGGGGCTCTCTTGTATTTTCTGACCCATCAGCTTGGTCTGCGATGGTTCGAGTACATCGTCGAGGTAGGCGAGCAGGGTTCGGAGGGTCAGTCGCATGATCGTGGTTCCGGTCTCAGGTCTATCCGTCAGTCATTTGCCAGCCGACGACAGATTGCCGCCAGCCACATAAAATAGTGGCCGCGAGCATTGGCCTTCGTACAAGTATTTCCCAGAATCTGCGGACAGACTGGAAACTGCCGCATCGGAACACTGCTGGAAAGGACCATCATGTCCCCGCGCTCGTGGGTTTTAGCTTACATTTTGGCTTGGATGATTCCGGTCGTCGTACTGGCGGAGGACCAGCCCCGGGCCACCGCCAGCCGTCCCAAACGAGTTCTTCTCCTCGGTCAGAAGCCGGACAGTCACCCCGCCAACTCGCACGAGTACATGGCGGGAGTCCGCCTGATTGCGAAGCTGCTTCAGAATCGAGGCGGCTTGCAGACGGTGGTCGTCCAGGCGGACAACCCCTGGCGCGACGGACCCGAACTTCTGGACGGAGCCGATGGTGCGGTCGTCTTCCTCACCGAGGGAGCCAAGTGGGTGACCGAGGACGCCGACCGACTGGCTGCCTTCCAACGACTTGCCAAACGAGGCGGCGGGTTGTCCGTCCTGCACTGGGGCATGGGAACGCGCGAGGCCGCACCCGTGGCGGACTTCGTCCAGTTGTTTGGCTGCTGCCACGGGGGACCGGATCGCAAGTACAAAGTCCTCACCGCGACCATCAGTCCGTCCTCGGCCAAACATCCGGTGCTGAGTGGACTCGCGCCGGTCAAGGTTCACGACGAGTTCTACTACGCGCTCAAACAACCCGCGCAGGTTGAGCGGCTCGTGCCACTGATCCAAGTCCCGATCGATGGTGACAACCAGACGGTGGCTTGGGCGTGGGAGCGACCAGACGGAGGCCGGTCCTTTGGTTTCAGCGGCCTGCATTACCACGACAACTGGAAGCTGACCGAGTACCGTCGGCTCGTCCTTCAGGGGGTTCTCTGGTCAGTCGGTCAGCCGATCCCGACCGAAGGCTTGGCCGTGGATGTGACCGAAGCGGATCTCGCCCCCGCGCCACGACCTGACTCCAAGTGACAACTCGCAAGTCTCGCACGTTGATGCCAAACCTCCGCCATTGCCAAGACCTCCCCGTTTCACGTGGAACGCAAACCACGCGGTCTTCCCACTCGCCGCGAATCCCGCCGTCATGAGCTTGACGTCATTCGACTTCATCGTAGTCGGCCAAGGTCTGGCCGGAACCGCGCTGGCGTGGTCTCTGCGGTGGAGCGGTTCGCGCGTCCTTGTTGTCGACCGCGACGTCCCGATCACGTCGTCGAAGGTCGCGGCGGGACTCATCACACCGATCACTGGGCAGCGGCTCGTGAAGACCTGGCGATTCGACGAATTGTGGCCAGCGGCGGTCGCCTTCTACCGCCGCGTTGAACAGGAAACCGGCACCAGTCTGTTCAGCGTGAGGCCAATGGTCCGGCTCTTCTCGAACAGCACGGAAGTCGGCTGTTTCGAGAAGCGGATCGCAGCCGGAGAGTTTCATGAAATGGTCCGCGAACCAGAACCGCCGCTCGATCCGAGTTCGTTCGTGAGTGAGCAGGGCGGATTTGAAATGCCCGTCACCGGACAACTCGACGTCGCGCGGTACCTACTCGTCTCGCGTGAGCACTTCGCGCGTGAAGGTTGTTACCTGACCGCCGATCTCGATGTCGAACACGATCTCCAACTCGACAGCGTCGGAGTCCGCCTTCCTCAGTGGGGTGTGAGGGCAGGGCGGCTGATCTTCTGCCAGGGGATCGATGCCACCCATAATCCGTGGTTTCGAGCTGTCCGGTTCAAGCCCGCCAAGGGAGAGATTCTGACCGTTCGCATTCCCGGCCTGATCGAGAACCGAATCGTCCATCGAGGCGTGTGGCTGGCCCCTCTGGGGGACGAGTTGTTTCGAGTCGGCTCGACCTACGAGTGGCAGCAACTCGACAATGTCCCCACGATGGCAGGCCGCGACGAGATCCTCACGCGACTGCGCGAGTTCCTCCTCGTACCTTTCGAGGTCATCGACCATCAAGCGGCGGTTCGACCGATTCACCTCAACCAGTATCCGGTCGTCGGTCTGCATCCCGATCACGAGCAGCTCGGCTACTTCAACGGACTCGGCTCGAAGGGAACACTGCACGCTCCGCTCTTCGCGAGTCACTTCGTCCGAGTCCTCTCCGGTGAAGTGGTCCTCGATCCTGAAGTTGATCTCAACCGCAAGACGGACCTCCACGGATGCCACCCCTGACCGAGCAAGCTCACGCGATCATCCGACAGGCCGTTCAGCCTGGTGATATCGCCATCGACGCGACCGCCGGCAACGGTCACGACACCAAGTTCCTCGCCGAACTCGTGGGTGAGACCGGGCACGTCTACGCGATCGATCTCCAGCAGAAGGCCCTTCAGCGGACGGCGGCATTGCTAGCCGAAACCACGCTGGCCAACATCCACCTCGTGCAGGGTGACCATGCGGAACTGAAGTCCATCATTCCCGGCGAGCATCACGGACGCATCGCCGCCGTGATGCTCAACCTCGGGTATCTGCCTGGCAGTAACCGGTCGCTTGCCACGCTAACGGACTCCACGCTGAAGGCGATTCGATCGGCGTTGGAGATCCTCCGGCCGGGCGGCGTTCTCACGGTGATTGCCTACTCGGGTCACCCGGACGGTGCCGACGAATCCTTCGCCGTCGAAAGCCTGATGCGCGACCTCTCACCCGTGGACTACGACACGGCCAAACATCTGGCCGCGAGCAACAGTACTTCAGCGCCGCGTCTGCTCGTGGTCAAGAAGAAAGGCAACAACGCGACCGATGTCGGTGTCATCGAAGAACTGGTGGATCGTGGTGGGGATCCTCCGGTTGCCGCTTCGCATCGTGAGGACTGACAAGCCTTCTCACTCCTGCCGATTGCATCGGACGGACTTGATGAACAGAATCGCCAATCCGTTGCGACGACTCGGCGATGGCCTTGGCTCCTCCCAGGGAACAATGGACGGATGACGCACCGTAACGCGAGATCGCATTTCAAAACCATCTGACGGATTGGGTAAAGGCCCTGCCTCGGTGATTCATCACATAAATGTAGGCGGATTTCGCCGAAATCCGCTTCACCGACTTCGGCGAAGTCGGCCCACATTGGCATGGAAATGCCCTCTAATTCATGACCGCGATCGCCGAATCTCGGAGACCACCTGATGACCTCAGTCCTGCCAGACGAACGTCTCACGAGCAAGCGCGCGCTGCCGATCATTCGCGTGTTCGTCAGTTCCACGTTCAGCGATCTGAAGCACGAACGGAACGCACTGCACGCGCAGGTCTGGCCCGAGTTGGAACGCTATTGCCAGCAGCGGGGGTTCACGTTTCAGGCGATCGATCTGCGCTGGGGAGTTCCCGCGGAAGCCGGTCTCGATCACCGCACGATGCGCATCTGCTTCGAGGAACTCCGCCGTTCGCAGGAGACGTCACCCGAGCCGAATTTCCTGATCCTGCTCGGCAACCGTTATGGCTGGCGTCCGCTGCCGGAGGTCATCTCGGTCGCCGAGTTCCAGCGCCTGGAAACGGCAGCCTCCGCAGTGGCGACAGCGGCGGCCAACGATCCGACAAAGGACGTCCGACTCCGACGCGCGGTCGAAGTCCTCCAACAGTGGTATCTGCTCGACGAGAACGCAAAGCCGTTCGGAGACAAGTCACTGCTTGGCGAGTACGTTCTGCGGACGCGGAAGACTCTTCTTCGCAACGTGGACTACGGCAAAGAACCTGATGCCGACGGCAAACTGCGGGACACAGCCGCCTGGGTCGATGTGCAATTCGTCTTGTGGTCGATCGTCAATCACGCATTTCCCGCAGCGGACCTCGCCAAACGATTCCAGACTCTGCATGAGACCTCGCCAGGAACGGTCCCGTCGAGCGTTCGCTTTCAGGCTTCGGCGACGGAGCAGGAAATCTGGCAAGGTGCCTTGCAGGTGGCGAATGCCGATCGACACGTCATCGCGGCTGTTCGGGAGATCGACGATCTCGAACAGATTCCAGACACTCCACGTCGAGGCGACTTCATTGATCTGAAAGGCGACAAGAAGTCCCCGGACGGCGACGCATCAAACGCGCTGACCCAACTCAAGTCCAAGCTCGAAGACCTTCTGGGACAATCGCCGATCATCCGCTCGACGTGCCAATGGGCCGTTGACGACGACAAGAACCCCACCGGCGATGTCACGACACGCCATCTTGCTCAACTGTGCGAAGACATCTTCAAGCGGTTCAAGGACATTATCATCGAGCAGATCAACGCCTACTGGGGCCGCGACCTGTCGGCGGACGACGCCTCGCTCGCCCAAGTGCGCGGGTCGCAACAGGAACTGGACCTCGAATGTGCCGACCATCTGCGCTTCGCCGGTGAGCGGGCACCGGAGAAGACGTTCGTCGGTCGGAGCGCCGAACTACGTCGGGTTCGCACCTACCTTCTGAGCGACTCAAACCAGCCCTACGTCGTGCATGGCCCGTCCGGAAGTGGCAAGACCGCACTGATGGGAAGAGCCATCCTGAAGCTCAAAAAGCTCATCGCGAAGATCACTCCGCCGCGAAGTGCGGACGGCACGCGTGCGAAGACCGGACCGATCGTGCTCACCCGGTTCATCGGCACGACTCCCGAGTCCTCGAATCTCCGGTCACTCTTGTCGAGCCTCTGCCGGGAACTGCGACAAGACTTCGAGATGACAGCACCGCTCCCCACCGACCTGAACGAACTCATCGACGAGTTCTACTCGCAACTCGGCAAGGCGACTGCGGCTCGGCCGGTCTTTATTTTCCTCGACGCACTGGATCAGCTCGATGCCGCCGACCACGGCCGGTCGGTCTTTTGGATTCGATCCCCATTGCCCTCGACGACGGACGCCGCCTGTCACGCCCGGATGGTTGTATCGTGCCTCTCACCGTCCGACGAGTTTCCCGAAGACTCGGAAGCCTGTGAGCCGTTTCGAAAACTGAAGCTTCGCTCACTGTTGGGCAACCATGAACTCAGTGCCCTCGACAAGTACGATGCTCGCCAACTCTTTGCACGCTGGCTGCATCGTGCGGGACGTAGCGTGACTGAGACGCAACGAGACATGATCTGGTCTGCCATGCAGAAATCGTCAGCCTGCCGACAACCATTGTTCCTCAAGCTGCTGTTTGAAGAGGCGAAGCTGTGGCGCTCCTACGACGATGAAGTTCAGTTGAACAAACCCGAAGCGTCGAGCGACTATGTCGCCGCGTTGCTTAAGCAATTGTTTGACCGCATCAGTTTGGAGGTGAATCACGGCAAATTGCTCGTCGAACGCGCCCTCGGCTACATCGCCGCCGCCCGTCGCGGGCTGAGCGAGACGGAGATTCAGGAAGTCCTCTTCGCCGATCCCGACTACTGGAAGCAACTCGACAAAGTGAGCAAGGACAACAACCACCAGCTCCCGACCGACTCCAAACGCATCCCCATTGCCATCTGGTCCCGCCTCCGCTCGGACTTGGCTCCGTATTTGGCCGAGCGTTCCGCCCCCGGCGGAAACGTGCTGACGCTGTATCACCGCCAGATCTCCACGTTCGTGCAACTCGAATTCCTTGCCACGCCATCTCAGCGCCGCCATCGGCACGAGCAGCTTGCCAAGTATTTCGATAAGCAAGGGCACTTGCCGACAACGCCTGACGACGAATTAACACGCGCAAATCATGCCCTCCCAGCGCTGCGCACCATTGATGAACTTCCGTGGCAATGTCACCAGGCCGAAATGTGGGAGTCACTCAAAACCCTGTTGGCTGATACCACTTTTGTGCTCGTCGCTTGGCTCACCAATCAATTTGACGTGAAGCAGTATTGGGCATCATTGAAATGCGCTGCTGGCATGAGCCCCGCCGACGCCTACCGACCAGTGCTCGACAATCCGGACGCGAAAGGTGGGGAAATGGAGGTCGTCGCAAATCTCCTATGGAGCGTCGGGCATCCGAAGGAAGCCGGAATCTTGCGGCAGCGGCTGGTTGAGCGTGACCGTCAATTCGGGGATCAAATTCATTTGGCGCATTCTCTACCAAACTACGCAGTTTCGCTGCGGGCATCCGGCGACATAGATCTTGCGGTCGCGGCGTACGAGGAAGCAATTGAGATTGGTCGTGCAATTGGCGATTTCGAGTTGCTGAGTTTGTGCTTTGGAAATCTGGCGGTAGCGCTTATGTCCAAAGGCGAACTCGACCAAGCATCGCAATTGCTAGCCGAGCAGGAGAGAATCTGTCGTTCAGTCCATGACGACGCCGGTCTGGCACGGTGCTTGGGAAATCAGGCTGTGATTCTTACAAGGTCAGGGGCAACTTGATGAAGCAACGGCCCTGTACGAAGAAGAAGAACGACTCTGCCGACAGGTTGGCAACCCGGAGGGCGTCGCCAAGTCCATGAGTGGACGCGTGGAAATTCTGAAACTCCGTGGACGGTTCGATGCTGCATTGGAATCCTTGCAGGAGGTCGAAACACTCCAAAGACAGTTTGGTGACATCCGTGGCCTAGCTGGCACATTCGGTAGCCATGCACTCATCCTTGAAGCGAAGGGTGATTTGCCGTCCGCACTTGCGCTTCTGCGTCAAGGCGAACAGATCTGGCGTGATTTGGACGAGCCCGATGGACTCGCTCGCAACTTAGGCAACCAAACAAAACTCCTCTCGGCGCAGGCGAGGCACGAAGAAGCGATCACACTGCTACGAGAAGTCGAGAGAATCTTCCGTAACATCGGCGACAAAGAAGGGTTGGCGGGGTGTTTCAATAGCCTGGCAATGGTTCTACAAGCACATGGTGATTTGGTCGCAGCCCAACAAAACTACGAACAGGCGGCGAATATCTACCGACAGTTGGAAGCACCGATCGGGTTGGCAGCAACTATTGGAAATCTCGGCTGTCTCCTCCGAATGAAGGGCGAATTGCAACGGGCGGCGGCTCTATTCATTGAACAACAGTTGATTTGCCAGCGGCTTGGTGACCGTGCAGGCGTAGCACGATCTCTCGGAAACCGAGCCCTAATCCTTCGCACTCAGGGCCGAACGAACGAAGCGCTGATTCTTCACACCCAAGAAGAGGACGCATTTCGGCAATTGAACTTGCCAGCCGGGCTTCAGGTATGCCTTGGAAATCTAGCGGCGATCTACCTAATCGAAGGTGACAACGACCGGGCGATGACGCTGTTCAGCGAACAGGAAGGGATCTGCCGCAGTCTCAACGATCCTGCCTCGCTGGCCCGATGCCTCGGAAATCAGGCGCTCGTCTTTGAAAGAAATGGCGAAGTGACACGCGCGAACGATCTTCACGAGCAGGCCCAACGCCTCTTCGAGCGTGTCGGTGATCCGCTCGGCCTAAGCATCACTATGACGGCGCGAGCGATGCTCATGGCTCAACGACTTCGCCAGCCAAAAGCCGGACTTGAACTGGCCACGAAAGCACTTGAGTTGGCATCAGGACACGGGCTGAATGACGCGGCACGCAGGATTTTACAGGTGATCCATGTCATCAAACAGAGCCAGCAATAACCGTTTGCATCCAACGCGATACGCCATTTTTACTCATAGGTATTGCAAACAGCGAATGCCGAACACCGTTCGGGGGCGGTTCGATCGCATCAATCAAGCACTCCCCCAAGGAGAAACACCATGAAGTTTCTGAGTTGGCTTTTTGGAAAAGAAAATGCAGTGAAGGCAGCACCGCCAGCCGCCAGCAAGGAGTTTAATCGGTGGCCCGAACCATCCGCGCAGAAGCCAGCATCTATGGCAACACTGCCAGCCACCCGCGCTGACCCGGTACGAACCAGCACCGAAGTAGATGCAGCATTGGGAACAGTGCTGCTGAAACACGAGGACTTTGCGATTTCCGTGCCCGAGGGATCTACTCCTTGTAGTGTGTGCTCGCACCCGATGTATTCCGAGAAAAAGAATGACGCGAACATCCTCGTGCCAGAACACTTGATTGACGATGAGTCGATCAAGCGGCAGGCTATGCGCGCATTTCTGCTCGCTGCCGGAACGGTGTGCAACCAGTGCAACGCCGATTTGTGTTGGAATTGCGTCGTGACCGTTGGCTTGGGAGCTTGTCCCAAGTGCTTTGCTAGATTTCCAGCCAACCATGTACATGCGGTCACAAGTGCGGACCTGTTTGATGATGACCAAAAGGCCGAAGTGTTTCGAGCAGTTTTAACAATAAGGAAGGGTGGTGAGCGAGGAGATCGCGTACCGGAACTTGCCGGTCAGCGACTGAAGTCGCTCGGATGGGACGACGCAGATGCATATTTCGCACAGCTATACGCACTTGGTGTCAATGGATCCATCGTCGCAATGAGCGACGAAGACGAAGCGCAACTCAGATCGGAACTTGGTTTGGAGGGTAACATGAACGAGCGAAAGATTATTGTCATTCCTGCCAAGGCCGGAAGAAATCCAGAATGTCGTGTCGTTGCAGGAACCGCGTTTATCGAGACGGGGAATGGCGGACGTGATCGTGTGATGGCCGAATTTGAAGACGGTCAGGTGCGATGCGTAATTGAGAGTCTAATAGGCGATATGTTTATCTCATTGATCAACGGTAGGCCGTAGGCCGCATGGCGGGGTGGCGCTGCTTCAAGTCGCTAATCACGTTGGACGTGCTATTGCTTGGCCGCTTTAGGACAAGCAGTGCTCTTGGTTGCCGGACGTTGGAACGCGAATCGACGGTCGAAGACACTGCTTGCACGCATCGAGTTCACGCACCAAAGTCGCCTTCATCGCTCCGCGTGAAGACAGCCGAGCACGCGGTGGACTGGGAGAGTTTTTCGTTTTCGTTTGGCAGTGCGTCGGTCTCGTGGAAGACTCTCGTCGGAATGGCGTTGTGTGCTATGGACCGTTTGAGAGTGGTCTCACGTCGAGAGTTCGCTCGGCTGTCTTCACGCGGAGCGGTGAAGGCGACTTTGGAAGTGCGAAGCGGCTTTGTTTCAAGTCGTTGACGCGAGCGACAATTCCAAACAGACCCCGCCACCGAGTTCACCTCGGTGGTTCAACGGCTTTTGCACGACTCGCGCACCGCAGCAAAAAGTAGTGCAAAAGCCGTCGAGCCACCGGGACAAGCCCAGTGGCGGGGAAATCGTTTCTTGCCGCTCGCCTTACGTCGAGCCAGCGTTCATCGACAGTGCCGCTTCTCGGAGGATTGCGTTGGCGACTGCTGACGTTGAGTCGCTGAAGTCGGGGTGGGTGATGAGGTATTCGTCGAGCGTGAATGACTCGTCGAAGGGGCGGGTGACGAAAACATCAATATGTCAAACGAAAGAGCCTTGCTCGCCGTGGTGGCGAGCAAGGCTCTTTCAGTGGAGCGGAGGAGGATCGAACTCCCGACCTCTGCATTGCGAACGCAGCGCTCTCCCAGCTGAGCTACCGCCCCAAGCAGGCGATCCGACCGAATCAGCCGATCACCAAGTGGGCGGCATTCTAAGCAGGTCGA
The DNA here is from genome assembly GCA_038040225.1 of Planctomycetota bacterium. Classification (GTDB taxonomy): domain Bacteria; phylum Planctomycetota; class Planctomycetia; order Planctomycetales; family Planctomycetaceae; genus Schlesneria. Next base: position 43,013 of record JBBPIS010000030.1, on the reverse strand, counting down.
TGTAGGATGAAAAGGGACGCCGCGAGCGGGGTCTCCGATGCCGATGGCGCGTTTCACAGATCGGTGTCCGCGCCATTCGAGGGCCGAGACGGTCATGATCTCTCACGAAGCCGCGCCGTCCAACTTGCAATTTCGCCGGGGGCCATCCACGATGCGGGCATGACAATCTCATGGGAACCGCTTCGACCAATTCTGGCTGCGAATCAGCGATTCGTGATCTCCAGCCATGTGCGACCCGACGCCGATGCCATCGGGTCCGAGATCGGCCTCGCGCGGGTGTTGCAGGCGTTGGGCAAGACCGTCCAGATCATCAACACCTCACCGACTCCCGCCAATCTGTACTTCCTCGATCCGTCGCGCGAGGTCAAGCAGTTGGGCGTGGGAGCCACGGTCGCGGATGTGGCGGCGGCTGAGGTCCACATCGTCGTCGATACCAGTTCCTGGATGCAGTTGTCTGACGTGGGCAAGGCCATGCGGGATTCAACCGCTCGCCGAGTCGTGATCGACCACCACGTCAGTGCCGATGATCTGGGTGCACTCGAATTCAAGGACACACAGAGCGAGGCGACCGGCTCGCTGATCTTTGACCTGTCGCAATTCCTCGGTGTGTCGCTTCCACCTGACGCGGCGACGGCTTTGTTTGCGGCGATCGCCACTGACACCGGCTGGTTTCGGTTCTCGGCGGTCAGCAGCCGGACGATGCGCACGGTTGGGCAACTGATGGAATGCGGCGCTTCGCCTTCCACTGTGTTCCGCGAACTTTACGAGCAGGCGTCGCTCGCGCGGATGCATCTGGTCGGACGAGCCCTCGAACGGATGATGCTCGACTGCGACGGAGAGCTCGCCTACACGACGATCCCCTGGTCCGACTTCGTGGAACTCGGCGCGACATCGTCGGACACCGAAGACCTCGTGAACGAGTGCCTCAAGGTTACCGGAACCAAGGCGGCGTTCATCGCCATTGAATTGCAGAACCATCAGGTCAAGGTGAGCTTCCGCAGTCGAACCGAAGGAGTCAACGTGGCCGCTGTGTCCGAGCAGTTTGGCGGAGGCGGCCATCGTCAGGCGGCCGGAGCAACGCTTGCCGGACCGTATCCGCAAGCGATCTCGAAGGCGCTGGAAGCGATGACACAGGCGGTGGTCGCCGCGCGATCCAACGCACCTGCCCTCTCCGGCTCTTGACTCAGCTTGGTCGCATCGGTTGTGATGTCTGTTGTCCCGCCAGAAACTGCCCGCCTGAATTGCCTGCCCCGCCGACCCGCCGTTGCCAATCAATCGTCTGCAATTACAAAGAGATCTCGATCGCCTCGTCCCGAATTCGGAGAGCCTGCCCATGGCTAATTTGCCACCCGAGTCATCGCCCGTGTTCCCGGAGGCTGCTCCTCGTCGCCGCGGTTTCCTGACTCAAGCCGCTGCAATCATCGTCGGAGGACTGGCCGGGTTGATCCCGCTCGCCTCGAGTGTGATTTTCTTCCTCGATCCGATCATCAAGCGTCGCAATTCGGCAGGCGGCTCGGACGGCTTCCTGCGGGCGGCGAACGTGTCCGCGTTACCGACCAATGGCACACCGGAGCGATTCGTGCTGAAGGCCGACATCCACGACGCATGGACTCTGTATCGCAATCGTGTGCTGGGAAGCGTCTATCTGCGGCTGATGCCCAACGGTCAGGTCATCGCCTTCAACGACACCTGCACTCATCTCGGGTGCAAGGTGGACTACCAAGCTGCCAACAAGAGATTCTTCTGTCCGTGTCATCACAGCGCCTTCGATCTGGATGGTAAGAAGCAGAACCAGACTCCACCGCGCGACATGGATGACTTGAAGGTCGAGATTCGCGACGGCGAAGTCTTTGTGAAGTATCAGAACTTCCGGACAGCGACTCCCGAAAAGAAGGCCCTCGCGCAATGACGGGATGATTGCCGCGCGGCCCTCCGTACGACGACATCGCAAAATTTACAGCTCAAGCTCGGAACGGGAAACCTGGTCATGAAGGCACTGCTCGACTGGCTCGACCATCGGACTGGCTGCAAGGCGCTGATGCACGAAGTGATGAACGAGCCGATCCCCGGCGGAGCACGCTGGCGGTACATCACCGGCAGCATGTTGACGTTCTGCTTCGTCGTGCAGGCGATCACCGGCTTGTTCCTGTGGTGCGGATACGCCCCCAGCACACAGACGGCGTGGGAAAGCGTCTTCTACATCCAGCATGAGATGACGCTCGGCGGGCTGGTGCGCGGCATCCACCACTTTGCGGCGCAGGCGATGATGGTGGTGCTGGGCCTGCATTTCTTCCAGGTCATCTGGGACGGAGCCTATCGCGCCCCGCGCGAGGTCAACTATTGGCTGGGTCTCGTCCTGATGCAGATTGTGATTGTGTTGTCGCTGACCGGCTATCTGCTGCCGTGGGATCAGAAGGGATACTACGCAACCAAAGTCGCGACCAACATCGCCGGTTCGACGCCGTTCATTGGCGAGCAGATCCAACAGATCGCTCAGGGTGGACCGGCTTACGGGCATCACACCCTGACGAGGTTCTTCGCGCTCCATGCCGGTTTGATGCCGGCGTTGCTCGTCGGGTTTCTGGGGCTGCACATTTACGTCTTTCGACGGCACGGCATCACGGTGCCCGAGTCGGCCGAAGGAAAGCCGGTGGGCACCTTCTGGCCCAAGCAGGTGCTGTACGATGCCGTCGGATGCCTCATTGTGCTGGCGGGCGTCCTGTATTTCGCGCTGACTCGCCCCGCCGAACTGACCGCACCCGCCGATCCCGGCGAAGACTTCCCCGCTCGGCCCGAATGGTACTTCCTGTTCCTCTTCCGCTTCCTGGAGTTTGAATTGATCTCGAAGCGCGGTGTCGCGTTTGGAGCGATCTACGTTCCGGGTGCGATCATGGCGCTGATCGTGCTCATGCCGTTCATCGGTCGGTCAAAGCTCGGCCACCAGTTCAATCGACTGATGCTGGTGGTGCTGCTCGTGGGAGTGGCGGCGCTGACGGCGCTCACGATTTACGAAGACGGTCACAACGAATCGCACCAGGCCAAGTTGAAGTTCGCGGAGCGCGACGCGCATCGCGTGGTTGAACTCGCTCATCGAGAAGGGATCCCCCAAAACGGAGCTCGCGAGCTGTTGGTCCGCGACGCATTCGCTCAAGGACCGCGTTTGTTTAAGCGTCACTGCGCGAGTTGCCACCGGTTCGATGGCCATGACGGAACGGGACAACGCATCCTGAAAGCCAAGCTGGACGCTGATGGCAACGCCATGAAAGACTGGCTCGGTCATCCGATCAGTGAAGAGGAACCAGCGACGGCGGCGGACCTCAAGGACTTCGGCTCGCGCGAGTGGGTCAAGCGAGTCCTGACGGATTACGAGACGACGTTCGCACCCCTCAAGAATGCCGGGGAGAAGGGGCAGCGATTCCTCGACGGGGAGATGGCTGGCTGGTGCAAGGAAAACAAGGCGGTGCTGGCGGACGCAGCCAACGCGGATTCCGTGAAGGCATTGGCCGAGTTTCTTACTGCACAGGGAGGCCGCACCGATCTGGAGCCGTTCGACGAGCAGCTAGTGGCCATCGGCAAGGACATCTTCAAGGGCGGAGCCTTGAAGACCGGAATGCTCACGTCGAGCTGTACCGACTGTCATGCCATGAAGCTGGCCGGTGACACTGAATCGCTCGGCGATGGAGCCGGTCCGGGCTATCCGACTCTGACGGGCTACGCGGGGCAAAACTGGTTGATGTCTTTTCTGAGAGCACCCGGCCACGCCGACTTCTACGGCGACAACAACATCATGCTGGATTTCGACACATCGCGGCTGTCCGACGAGGAGCTTATTCTCCTGGTCAAATGGATGACGGGCGATTACTAGCGCGCTGAGCGGGAACACAAGTAACCGCCGAGTCACCAACCAGAGTCGCGGATCGTAGAGTAGGTCAACCAACCTCCGCCAAAAAATAGGGAGTGACCGAACTGACAACGATCGTGACCCAAGCCGATCTCGACAAACAGGTTCTTACGTTTCGGACGAAGGAACATTGGCTTTCCGATCTTGGACGAAGGTGCGCGTGCCGGTTCCGGGAGCAGCGCAACGTGTCCGCGAATCGAATCGCGTCTCCTTCGAGAGCAGCCGTCGATTCAGATCGCGTGCTGGCTCATCGACTTTTCTGCGAGAGAACGGCACGGCGGTGAACCGCCCTCGTGGCGGGTGAACTCCGAATTTAGCAGTCGTTTCTCATTTGTCGCCGCTTCCATTCATCGGGTAGACTCTGAAACTAGCCGTGGACGAGACGCAGCGTCTTATTCCTGCCGGGCCACCGGACGGTCACGAATCATCTCATCACACCGACCGTCGAGCCAAGGATCGCTCCGTGCTGCATCGACCGATGATTGCCTGCCTGATTCTGTGTTGGATGGCGATTGCCGTTCACGAGGCGGTTGCACAGGCGCCCGCCGCGAATCCTCCCCCGGCTGCTGCCCCGGCAGTGCCTGCAGTGGCAAATGTCGTGGGCGCACGCGACCCCAATGCGTTTCCGCCTGCGCCGGGTGGCCTCTTCTACCGAGGCAGCCACCCAAAGAACCTCGGCCTGTCCGGCTATTACCTGCACATGGGCAAGCTCTGCTATCTGCTCGTGTTGTTCGTGCTTTGGACCTGGACTGCAGGCTGGATCGACGATGATGCCCGGACGTTGAAGGTCCGACCAGACATGTGGAACACGATCGTGTTGCTGGCCGGATTGGCTGGGTTCGTCCTGTCGTTCTGTGCACCGAGTTTTCCACTGGCATTCGTCGCGATGACCGCCGGCTATGCGGTGCCGATGGGTTTGTATGTCACCGAGCGGAACAAGCGAGTTCCCGAATCAGGCAAGGTGCTGACGCCGCGTCACATCCGATCAGTCGCCCTCCGAGTTTTGGCTCGCCTGGGGCTGCACCTCGGTTCACGGGAAGCGCGCGAGTCGATTTCCGGTCCGCCAATCCGGCTCATCGGAAAATCGAGTGGAAAGGCGGGTGAGGTCGATCGGTCGCGACAGGTCGAAAGCTCGAAGGCCTATCTCGCCGCGAAGGAGTTGATCTACGACGCCATTCTGCGACGAACGACGGACATCCACCTTGAGCCGAAGGACGATGAGACGTCGGTGCGGCTGCGAATCGACGGCGTCATGTATCCGTCCGAACCGTTTGAACGAGACACTGGCGACGCGCTGGTCAACATTTTCAAAGTTCTGTCCGCGATGGACATCACCGAGCGGCGCAAGCCTCAGGACGGAAGCTTTCGCGCCGAGATGGAAGCCCGCGAGATCGACTTTCGTGTCGCCACGCAGGGTCTGCAGGGTGGCGAGAAAATGGTGATTCGTATTCTCGACAAGGGAACGTCGGTCAAGACTCTGGTCGACCTCGGGATGAGGAAGCAGTTGATCGAACAAATTCAGGGAGTCGTCCATCAACCGCACGGGATGATGATTGCCTGTGGTCCAACGGGAGCCGGAAAGTCGACCACACTTTATGCCTGCCTGCAGGAAATCGACGCGTTCGAGAACAACATCATCACGATCGAGGATCCCGTCGAATACAAGATGGCCAACGTGACGCAAATCGAGATCAATACCAAGGCCGGACAAACCTTTGCCGGCTCGTTGCGCAGCGTACTCCGTCAGGATCCCGACATCGTCATGATCGGCGAAATTCGCGATGGCGAAACGGCCAAGATCGCCTGCCAGGCAGCCAACACCGGTCACATGGTCTTCTCGACGCTGCACGCCAACGACACGACTGCGGCCTTGTTCCGACTGATCGATCTGGGTGTCGAGCCGTTCCTGCTCTCCAGTTCGATCTCCGCGATCCTTGGACAGCGACTCATTCGCAAACTGTGCAACGACTGCAAAGAAGCCTACAAGCCATCGGCCGACCTGCTGCAAAAGGCCGGACTTCCCGCCGACAAGGTCGACAAGTTCTTTCGTCCACCGTCGAATCCCGAGGCCACCTGCCCCACATGCAACGGTCTCGGATATTCAGGTCGAATCGGTGTGTTTGAACTGTTCGTCATCACCGACCGCCTGCGAGATTTGGTTCGCGACAATCCGAACATGACCGCCATCAAGGCCGAGGCCCGCAAGAACGGCATGCTGTACATGAAGGAAGAGGGCCTGCGGCTGGTTGTGAAAGGCACAACATCGGTCGAAGAACTGCTCAAGATTGTCAAGTGAAGCGCTGTGGAGTGACGCCGAACTCGAGTTCCATGCCAAATCGAAGCCACTGTTTTTTGTTCACCCTCCGACGAGACTGAGTTTCCATGATTGACCTCGCCTGCCTCGTAGTTGTCGGTATCACCCTGTACTGCGTTTCCACCGAGGGACTTTGGGGGGCCGTTCACACCTTTCTGTGCGTGTTGCTGGCAGGTCTCATCGCGATGAATTTCTTCGAGCCACTGGCCAGTTTTTTTGACGGAATGGCACCAGCCTATAGGAACTACATGGACATCATCGCGCTGTTGGGGCTGTTCGTCGGCCTGACGTTTGCGCTGCGAATGGGATCTGAATATCTGACCCCGGTTTATATCGGGCTGCCCTCCACTCTTGACCTCGCGGGCAAATGGGTATTTGCTGCGACAACCGGTTATTTGACGATGGCCATCCTGCTGACAGCCCTGCACACCGCGCCTTTTCCTCGCGAATTCATGA
>JBBPIS010000030.1:0-36332 GCA_038040225.1 Planctomycetota bacterium | reverse complement strand
AAACCGGAACGCAACAACTTTTTTGGAATGGCTCCCGACCGGCAATGGCTCGGTTTCGTGCAGTATGTGACTGAAAAGCCATATGCCAGAATCATGTTTCAGGATCCGGACACCAAGCAGTTGGTGGCTCATGCGTTCGACGGAAAATACGAGCGACTGGGAGACAAGACGACATCCTATCCCAACACGATTTGGCCCTCGTTCCCGATCCGCTATGCAATGCGGCGCGAACGACTGGAAAACAATCCCGCCGGGGCACGGGGAGGAGCCCCAAATCCGGCTCCTGTGCAAATTCAACCAGCCGCCCCGGTGCCTGTCGCCCCGGGCGGCAACCCCAACCCCGGCTTTTGATGGAATGAGAAGGCGAACGCGAGAACCTCATTTGACTCCCGCGCCCAAGTTGGAAAGTTCATCGCCTCAGTGAGCGCAGCGAAGAGAAGGGCTGCATGCGACAGGCTCTGAGACCGTCTCAATGGGCTGCCGACTCTAGCCTGAGAATGACGGGAGTCCCTGATGAGACGCAACCATTTCGCTCAATGGCTGCATTCGCCCTTGAACAAACTGTTCATTCAACAACCGCTTGATGTGTCGATGACAGGCCGTGCATCCACCGCCAGCTCCGCAAGATCTTGCGACTCCTCGTACCGTCTGGAGATCGTGCTCCAGGATGGCATCGCGAACCTCGCCCTCTGAAATGCCGAGACAGTGGCACAGCGGCCGAGTCACCTCGGTCGGGCATTGAAGTACCCGATTCTGCGGATCACAGAGTTCCATGAGACGAGTTCCAGCCGGAGGCACTAGGCAGGATTCGCGGAGGGCTGACGTTGAGATTCAGTCTCAACTCAGTAAGTGATTCTTGTGTCCTTATCGACCGATGTCAACTCAACTCTCTTGATTTTTTACGAACAAACCACAGGCTGTTCGCACATTGTGGCGTCTAACCAAGGCCGACATCTCAAATTTGGAAGTGAGAATTCTCGAATGACTGATCGAAAACTCCTGTTCCGTACTGCCGGAATGGCTTTCATCTTGGGGATTGCTTCGGTTTGCCAGGCCGACGGTCCTGTCGACAACGTCCCAGACAATGTGCGACGGGTTCCGAAAATTGGTGTCGACGTTCCCGATGCCGACCGTAAAGAACTTGCCGAGGGTCTTGATGCACTGAATGCCTCGATCAACCAGTTGCGGCAGTCAAACTCGACCCTCGCCAAGGAACTGCTGCCAGACGTGCTGATCTTCCATCGGGCTGTCGACCAGACGTTGCGATTCAGCGAGTTCTTCGATCCAAAGGAGATCGCAGTCGCGAAGACAATCTTGAAGGCGGGACAGGAACGCGCCGATCAACTGCTGGCCGGCGAAGCACCGTGGACAAAGCAGACCGGCCGGGTGGTCCGCGGCTATGTTTCAAAAATCGATCGCACGGTGCAGCCATTCGGGATGCTGATTCCGGCGTCGTACAAATTCGACGGCACCCAAAAGCATCGGCTGGACTTCTGGTTCCACGGTCGAGGCGAAACGCTCAGCGAGGTCAATTTTCTCAATGACCGCTTGAAAAATGACGGACAGATTGCACCCGCCAACACCATCGTGCTGCATCCCTACGGACGCTACTGCAATGCGAACAAGCTCGCGGGTGAGATCGATTCGTTTGAGGCTCTCGACGCCGTCCGCAAGCACTACCGAATCGACGATGATCGGATTGCTGTCCGAGGTTTCTCAATGGGTGGAGCCGCCGTCTGGCAGTTCGCCGTGCATTATCCCGACCTCTGGTTCGCGGCGAATCCAGGGGCCGGTTTCTCCGAGACGCCCGATTTCCTGAAGGTCTTTCAAAAGGAAACACTCGCGCCGACATGGTACGAGCAAAAGTTGTGGCAGGTGTACGACTGCACGGGCTACGCCGCGAATCTGGCTCACCTGCCAACCATCGCCTACAGCGGTGAAATCGACTCACAAAAGCAGGCCGCCGACATGATGGCCGCCGCGTTTCAGCGTGAGGGAATGAACCTGCTCCACGTCATCGGCCCGATGACGGCGCACAAGATCCATCCCGATTCGGCCAAGGAGATCGACGCGAAGCTCAACGAATGGTCCACCAAGGGAATCGACCGCTCGCCACTGCCGCTCCAGTTCGTGACCTTCACGCTGCGATACAATCGGATGCACTGGCTGACGGTTGACGGACTGAAACAGCATTGGGACGAAGCTCGCGTTGTCGTCAAACCGATCGACGGCGGACTGGCGGTCTCGGCGAAGAACGTTTCGGCACTGACTCTGCGGCCTCCGAAGGTGGTTCAAAGTTCGTTGCGTCACATCACCTTCGATGGCGGCACAACGGTGAAGGTGTCGGGGGACGAGGCGTCGCTGTCGTTCGTCCACGATGGAACAAATTGGAAACGCGGCGGGGCGACTGGTCTTCGCAAACGACACGGTCTGCAAGGTCCGATCGACGATGCGTTTCTCGATTCATTCGTCTTCATCCAGCCGAGTGGTTCGTGTCGCTCGGAAGTGGTCGACAAGTGGGCCAAGGCCGAGTTCAATCATGCGGTGACTCACTGGCGACAGCAGATGCGAGGCGATGCCGTGGTCAAACGCGACACGGAAGTGACGGAGGCTGACATTGCATCGTCGAACCTTGTGCTATGGGGTGACTCGCAGGCCAACAAGGTGCTGGCGAAGATCGTCGACAAGTTGCCGATCCGTTGGGCGGCAGATCGCATCGTGGCGGGAGACCGCTCCTTCGATGCAGGACATCATGCGCTGATTGCCATCTATCCCAATCCGCTCAACCCCGAGAAGTACGTGGTGCTCAACAGCAGCTTCACCTACCGCGAGTACGACTATCTGAACAACGCCCGTCAGGTGCCGAAGCTGCCCGACTGGGCGATCGTGGACGTGCGGACTCTGCCCAACAGCCGCTTTCCAGGCAAGATCGTGGACGCAGACTTCTTCAACGAACAGTGGCAACTGAAACCACCCACGGTGGCGAAATAAAGGTTCTCCTGCCCTAGTCTGCTACTGCCGATCAATTCCTTTTCCGAGTCCCGACACGCCACCATGATCGACTCGAACTCAACGCGAATGCCGTCGGACTCGGAACCCGACCCCACAGGTCAGTCGGGCGAGGTCATTGACGCGGGGCGAGGGCGCATTTTTCCCTGCGAACGGTGCGGCGCGGACCTGCAATTCTCCATCGGCGAGCAGAGTCTGCAGTGCCCGTATTGCGGCGCGGTGAAACAGATTGAACTGCGGGAAGACGCTCCGATTGTCGAGCGAGATTACATGACCATGCTCTCGCGGTTGAAGGAACTTCGCGAGCAGGGACACGACGAGGACGAACAGGCCACCAACGAACACGCCATTCGCTGTGATTCGTGTGGCGGCGAAGTGATCTTTCAGGGAACGCTGACCAGCACGCACTGTCCCTATTGCGCGTCGCCGCTGCAACGCGACAAGATCCACGATGCGCCGAGTCGCATCCCCGTCGATGGAATCCTTCCGTTTCTGGTTCCCGAGCAGACGGCAGCACAGGGTCTGCGGGACTGGATTCGCTCGCTCTGGTGGGCACCGAACGAGTTCCTCAGGCAGGGAGCCAGCGGAAAGTTCAATGGCGTCTACCTTCCTTACTTCACCTACGATGCCTTGACGTTTACCCGCTACGCCGGCCAGCGCGGTGACTATTACTACGTGACCGTTGGGACGGGAAACAATCGCCGCACGGAACGCCGCATCCGCTGGAGTTTCTCCGACGGTGAGTTCCAGCGATTCTTTGACGATGAGCTGGTCATCGCCGCGAAACACCAGAGCGAGGCGCTCGTCCGCAGCCTCGAACCGTGGCCACTCGATCGTTGCATCCCCTTCACCCAGCATGTGCTGGCGGGTTTCTTCGCTCGGACCTACGACGTACCGCTGGAGGACGGTTTCAACGTTGCGAGGCAGCGTATCGAATCGGCGCTCACCACGGATGTCCGGCAGCGTATTGGCGGTGACGTCCAGAACGTGACGTCACAACAAACAAACTACAGTGCCATCACATTCAAGCACCTCATGCTGCCGGTCTGGTTGCTGGCCTACCGCTACCGCGAGAAGACCTACCGGGTGATGATCAACGCGGTGACGGGAGAAGTCTCGGGGGAACGCCCGTACAGTGCCATCAAGATCATCTGTGCGGTGCTCTGTGGACTGGCGATTGCGTTCGGACTTTGGGCATTGCATTCGTCAAGGGTTCAAGCCGCGTGGAAACAGACGGAGCCAACCGTCAACGTTGTTGACAATTCACGTCCTGCTTTCGGCGGTAACTCAATGCTGGCCAACGAAATCACACGATTGGACATCGAACGCTGACCTTGCATGGTCGCGAGGAGTGGGACGAACGACGATTCTGCCAAGCGGCGACACCGCACACCCCAATCTCTCGCCAAATGAGTCCAAATGAGTGAGATGAGAGTCGCTTGAACTTTGGGGCATCGGTACTTACACTTCGCCCCCCTGTGAATCGCACGGAGTTTCCGCGCATTCGCATGTCGATCGACTGGCCCGTTCCGACGAAGAATAGCTCCAGGTCTGACTTTATGCCGACAATCAACCAGCTCATTCGCAAGCCCCGCAAACACCAGCCTGTTCGCACCAAAGCTCCGGTGCTGGAAGGATGTCCGCAAAAGCGAGGCGTCTGTCTGCTGGTCAAGACTGTGACTCCCAAGAAGCCGAATTCGGCCCTCCGCAAGGTGGCTCGTGTTCGTCTCTCCAACGGGAAAGAAATCACAGCCTATATTCCGGGTGAAGGCCACAACCTTCAGGAACACTCGATCGTCCTCGTGCGAGGCGGTCGTGTTCGCGACCTTCCGGGTGTTCGCTACAAGATCATTCGCGGTGTGCTCGACACGCTGGGTGTTGCCAAACGAATGCAGGCTCGAAGCCGCTACGGAGCCAAACGGCCCAAGTAATGATGAAGTGTGTCGTCGGCCCGTGCCGTCGCAGTTCTCGATTTTCTCGATTCGCAGGTCTTAGAGAGGTTGCTCAATGGCTGATCGCTTTACAGCCAGTCGTGCTCAGTTGAAGCCCGATCCCCGTTTTGGATCGAAGTTGGCTTCCAAGTTCATCAACTGCCTGATGCATGATGGCAAGAAGAGTGTCGCGCTGTCCCTGTTCTACTCGGCGATGGACATGATCGCCGAAAAGGTGAACGACCGCGAACCGATCGACGTCTTCATCGCGGCCGTTGAGAACTGTCGCCCCTCGATCGAAGTGCGATCCAAGCGGGTCGGCGGTGCGAACTATCAGGTTCCGACTCCGGTCAATACCAAGCGTCAGCAGACGCTTGCCATTCGCTGGATTTTGGAAGCCTGTCGCGACAAGAAGGGCCGTCCGATGGACCGCCGCCTGGCCGATGAATTGCTGGCCGCGTATCGACGCGAAGGGGTGGCCATCACCAAGCGCGAAAACGTTCACCGCATGGCCGATGCCAACAAGGCGTTTGCTCACTTTGCATGGTGAGTGCCCGGTCTGCATGATCAACTTCTGAAACCCGTGGCCAGACCGGCGACGGGTTTCTTGTTTTGTGTGCGCTATTTTGGATGCCGACCGTCGCTGGCATGATCGAAGACTTTGACCGGGGACTGCTGGGCGAGACATTCCGAGTTGCGAACATGCCTGGTGCGGAGTCGCCTGTGCGACTCGACCCGGCTCATGATGCCCCTCATAATCTGGCACGGTCGTGAGACGGCGTATTGTTGAGGGAGACAGTCGTGTCAGCTTGGGTGGTGGAACTGGGCGTGATTGTGCTCATGGCGCTGCTCAACGGCTTCTTTGCGGCGGCCGAGATTGCCATCCTGACTTCACGGCGCGGGCGGTTGGAAAAATGGGCCGAGGAGGGTGACGGGCCTTCAGCCGTTGCTCTGCAACTCGCTCACGATGCCGACCGGTTTTTACCGACGGTGCAAGTCGGCATCACGTTGGTCTCGGCTTTCGCGTCGGCATACGCCGGAGCAAAACTTGCCGATCCATTGGCAGCGTGGTTTGGTCAGCTTCCCATTGCATGGGTCGCCGAGCGTCGCGTTGGCTTCGCGTTCACCGTCGTCGTCTGCAGCATCACATTCCTGCAACTTATCGTCGGGGAGTTGGTTCCCAAACGGATCGCCTTCCAGAATGCGGAGCCGATCGCGCGGTTCGTTGCGTATCCAATGGCGCTGCTTCAGCGAATCTCTCGTCCGGCGATCTGGGTGTTGCACGTAACGACGTCGCTGGTATTACGGCTGCTGGGCCAGAAGATCATGCCGCAGCACACCGTTTCGGTCGAAGACATTCAACACCTGATCGAGACCGGTACTCAGGCTGGTGTACTGGAAGAGTCCGAACAAAAAATGGCGATGGAGGCACTGCGACTCGGCAACCGCACGGTGGTCGATATTCTGCGGCCCCGCATTGACATCGACGCCGTTGATATCGACACGCCGTCGGACGAGGTGGTCGGGGCCATCGCGATGTCGGGTTTTTCGCGCGTCCCCGTCTGCGAGGGAACGATCGATCAGATCGTCGGCTTCGTCTACATCAAGGATGTGTTTCTCCAGCAGTATCTCGGCCGGCCCATCGACCTGCGCCGGCTGATTCGCCCGCCGTTGTTCATCCCCAAGTCGGTGACGATCAGCCGGTTGCTCGAACTGTTTCAGGAGCACAAGACGCAGCTCGCCATTGTGCTCGACGAGTACGGCGGCACGCAGGGGATGGTCACGTTTGAAGACATCATGGAGATGCTGGTCGGCGAGATTCACGACGAACTACGGCACGAACGGTCCTCGAAGCACGACCGGGCGCAAGACATCGTCAAACGAGAAGACGGCAGCCTGCTGATCGACGGCACGGTGAACCTGCACCAATTGGAAGTGGCCCTGGAGGCGACACGCTGGTCTGACCCGCCGCCGCGCGGCATCGGCACGGTCTCGGGGCTGGTCCTTGCGCTCCTCAAACGGCCACCGCAAATCGGTGACGTGCTGACGTGGAACGACCTGCGCATCGAAGTCATCGACATGGACGGCCCGAAGCTCGACCGGTTGCTGATCCAACGCATCGTCGATCCGCCGGCCAGTCCCGCACCGTCCGACGAGGCCGCCGCTCCGTAGCACGTGCTGTCAGCCAGCGCTATGGTCCTTTCGGTACGGCGATCATGTCGAGCGTGATCGTTCGTCCGGTGCGGCCAGTGCCGCGAACCTTGGCCTTCGACGCCGCGGGCGGTCGTTCGGGATCGTAAAACTCGGGACGAACGGTGTTCAATTGGCTGCTCACTTCGTCCGTCGAGACGTAGTACGTCGCCTTGGCCAGATGCTTGAGGTCGCTGCCGGACGCCTCGGCGATGTCTCGCAGTGAGCCGTACAAATCGCGAACCTCATCAACGCTGTCCGGTTTGTCCGTCGCGCCGTACCGATCCGAGATGTAGATCGTCGCGGGATGGTTCACTCGCACGACCCGGCAAAAGACCGGAGAAGCCTTCATCCACGGTGGCGTGATGAATTCCAATGGCGGGGCGTTTTGAGGTTCCTTTGGCGCCGGTGACGCCGCGATGAGTTCGATCTCGATGGGCAACGACGATTCCCACTCGACGAGTACAATCGGCGGAGGCGTCTCGTCCGGGAAGGCGGCGATCATTTCCTTCACGGCGACCGATGCGTCCTTCATCGGTGTGACAAACGCCTTCAACTGCACAACATCACGGCGCGAGAGGCCGAGATGTTCGAGCGTCCTCACCAACCCGGCCATTGTCTGGCGAGTGGCATCCGCCAGCGAACCGTCTCCCTTCTCGGCCTGTCCCGAAATGTAGACACGCGGTCCGACAGGCAGGATCGCCACGCGAGCGGGACCGGTCGAACCAGTTTCTCGCAATCGCTCGACCTGCGCGGGAGAACGCTTGGTCGATGCAACGGCATCGGCGGCGACCTTGGCCTTTGGATCAGTCAGTCGTGTGACCACCCAGCTCACAGAGGGGCGGCGGGACTCAACGAATCGCGAACGCAAAACCTGAGCCGCTTCTTTCGCAGCAGACTCATCGGAAACGTAGAGGTTCAGTTTGATGACCTGCCCGTCATCGCCTTCATCATCGGGATGCAACTTCACAGCTTGCAGCAGATCATCCAAGATTCGTTCCATCTGCGCAGCCGCAGGCTGAGACGTGTCTCGCGGCAGAAACTGAGTCGAGTGAACGAGCGGCTTCTCTTTGACGAGGACTGAATCTGAATGCCCCCGTAACGCACGACGCTGAATTAAACTCATGGGCTCTTCGGCACAAGTCATCGAGAACGAGAGCTCCACCGATGCGATCCACAAAGCGAGCATCGGCAACACACGAGTGAGCGGCTTCATCACGAATCTCCCTGCAAACGGCCGAAAAACTTCGGTGGATTGGCCAGCGAATACACAACCGTCTCGGTGGCGAGGCGGTCTCGCAGGTACTTCGGCATTTGAAGCAGCCCGAGCAGTGTTTGGCCGTCGAACATGCGGAAGCGGCCATTCGTGTCGCGGGCGAGCAGTGTGTCGGTGGCCTCGATGTCCGGCAGGGTGTCGATCGGCTTGTCGCTGGCGAGAGCCATGCCCCACGGCGAGCCATACGTTGGGACGTTGGCTTGAATCACGGTCGTGTGCGCGAACACAGAACCGATCGTCTTCACCGTGCGAGCGAGCAGGTCCAGAAGTGGCGGCGACAGCGAACCGGCCTGATTGACGAAGACGCCTCCCGGCGCGAGGGCCTGTTGGCAGAGAGTGAAGAACTCGCGCGTGAAGAGTTTGTACGCGGGGCCTTCCTCAATCGGATCGGTCAGGTCGGCGATGATGACATCCCAGCCGTGCGAGTTCGCGATGAAGTCGTAAGCGTCGCCGATCTCGATTCGCACGCGGGGATCATCGAACGCTCCCTGATGGATTTCGGGCAGCCACTCGCGACAAGCGGCGACCGCGTCACCATCGATGTCGGCGACAACGATCTCCTCGACGTTGTGCCACTTGAGCGCCTCGCGCGCCGCCCCGCCGTCGGCTCCGCCCGCGATCAGGACTCGTCGAGGATGCCCATGCACCACGAAAGGCGCATGAACCAGTGGCTCGTGGTAAAGGAACTCGTCTCCCGTGCAGGTCTGCCACTTGCCGTCGAGTACCAGCGCCTTGCCGTAGGCTCCGCTCTCGACGACGTACAACTCTTGAAACGGCGTCTGACGGTGGGCCAGGATGCGCTCGACTCCATGCTGCCAGACATCGTGCGGTGTGAGGTATTCGCTGATCCACTGATCGGCGGCGAGAGTGGCTCCGGGCATGGGCGGGGTCCGAGGAGGGTCAGAGGACAGAGTCAGGAGACGGCTCCACGTTGTTGTGCCGCTTGAAGCTCGAAAATCAGCGGCCGGTGGGGAGGAAGATCGTCAACGGCGAGACGAGTCGCGTCGGTTCGTTCTGTTCGTGTGGAGTCTCGACTTCGCTGCGAGGTTCCGCAGCAACGGCTTTGGGCTCGTTCGGATAATGGAGAAACGTGTCGTGGTAGTTGTGCATCGCAGTACCGAGCTGCTTCAGGTTTTGTCGGAGCTGCTGTCGTCGTGATTTGTCTCTCACCTGCAAGATGGCCGGTGCGATGATCGCCGCCGCGATCAGCAGCAGTGTCGTGCAGACCCACACCTGCGGTGCGGCCGGGCTGCGCACCAGAAACAGAGGCAACCGTTTCAGCAGTGTGATTCCCAGCATCGCTTGGATGCGCGGCCCCGGCGGTGGCAAGCCGCCTTCCGAATCGACTGACTTCCAGGTATCGAACATTGCCCACACGCTCAGGAACACGAGCGCCAACAGAATCGCCAGACAGGCCGCCTGCGCGGCGGGATGTGTCGGAGCGAAATCCCTCAGCCACGTCGTCACGATTTGGTCGAGCAAGCGGCTCACGGTGCGGCCTTTCCTTCACGCGAAGTTCGCCACCGGGGCCAGAACCGTCCCGTGCGAGCCATGTACGCTTGATAGTCGTCTCCAAACCGTTCGAGCAACTTGGCCTCCTCGCGATCGGTCCGCGCGACCAACAGGGCCAGTACGGCGATGCCCGTGACGGCCACAAACCAATTCGTTGTTGCCAGCGATACGGCGGCAACGGTTCCGGCGATGCCGATGTAGAACGGATGTCGGATCCAATGATAGGGACCAGACGTAATCAGCGTGTGTTCGCGCCGTGTCACCACCGTGTCGGTCAGGTTTTTGCCGAGATGACTGAACGTCCAGATGACCCACACTCCGGCAGCGGCTCCGATGGCGATGCCACACCAACGCAACCACGCCGGCAGTGGCAGTGACGACCAGCGTGTGAGTGAAGGATCGACGAGAAACGCGATCATCACCGCCGCTCCGAACAACGCCACCAGACGCAGTGTGATCAGAATGAACCACCCCTCCTGCCGACGGTCGAGCCGTTCACCCGTGAGTTGCGACCGAATCCGAAAGTAGGCCATCACGGGAACGAAAACACACACTCCCACCAGCAACGCGATTCGGAAAGGTTGGTCGTCGGGCATGGGATCAATCTAAAGACTTGAAGTCCGTTGTTTGTGTGAAGTGGCAGTTGACTCTATTGGGCCTCAACCGGTCCGATGCGATTCGTCCCGACGGCCAGTTCGTCGATCCACAGTGTTTGTTCGTGGGGGAGCAGTCCCGGACCAAAGTAGGGAGTCAACAAGAACTGGTTGAACTTCATGTTCGGGAAGTCCGTGGATCGCAGGATGACATCGGTCCGGTCGATCACCAGCTTGCCGTCGAACCAGCCCCGCACGATGCCGTCGGCGTTCGATTTGTCCGCCTTCAGATCGAGACTGTTGAGCTGGTACATGGCTTCAACGCAGTGCCAACCATCGTCATCGAAGAGAACCTCCTTGCTGTCGTACATCTGGCCGTTGTAACCGCCTCGGAGCGGACCCTGGGTCAGGCCGTGCGGTTGGTCCTTGTTCTGAATGTCCTGGGCCGCCAGACGCAGCCTGCCATTCCACGGTTCGATGTAAACGGTGAGATGACTGGCGGCTGGCCCTCTGAATTTTTCATTCTCGGTGGTCATGAAGTGCATCAGGTGCGGGTGATAAGCGCGACCCGTCCACCCCCAATCCTTGGACAACTTGATGTAGCACCGCAGAAAGACGGTGTCGGTTGCCTTGAAGAGATGGCGAATCCCCGACGAACTGGCAGGTGTCGAGGTGCTGGCTTTCCACGCATATTCGAGGCAGCCCTTGCCAGCGTGGGGCTGTGTCTCGGAAATTGTGAACCTGTCTCCGTCGTACCACTCTCGCTTGAGCAGTTGCGGATCATCAAAGCTCTCGCGAAACAGAATCGCCGATGGTTTTCCGGCCGGGTCTGCCGCAATGGCTGATGGTTGCGCGGATGGGAAACAAACGTGTCGGCCCTCAATCACGCACAGGATTGCCATCACGACTAATCGCCTCATCGTCGCCTCCCGGTGGATGAGATGAAGGAACTGCCAGCCTATTCGACGATCCGCGCGACCGGCAGGCTGTTGCCGAAGCGTTTGAAGTCCTTGAACGTCCAGACGACCTTCTTCTCCGCCGTCACTTCAATAAGCTGCGGATTGTCCGGTCCGGCGTGGCAGTTGACGAGGAACGTGTTGCCGTTGGGCAGCCGTTCGACCATCGTCACCCAGGCCAGGGTGATTCCGGGTAGTTCCCTTTCCTCGACCGACCAGACCGTCTTGCCGTCCTTGTCGACTTCCAGCACGCGGTGGCCGTCGCCTGCGCCGATCAGTGTGTTGCCGTTGGCCAGCCGCAGGGCGCTGTAGACCTTCGAGCCGACCTTGTACTCCCAGACAATTTTGCCGTCGGCGTCGTATTCGCGCACCGCGTGATCGGCCTCGTGCGCGACGAGGTAATGGCCATTGTCGAGCTTCCGCACCAGCCGCGTGTCGGTGTGCGGATTCGGGTTCTCGACCTTGAGGGCGATCTGTTTGTGGAGCTTGCCGTCGGCATCGACCTCGATGATCCTAGCCGGTCCGCTTTCGACGATCATCGTGTGACCATTGGCCAGCCGCTGGAAGGCGTGGACTTCAACGCGCTTCCCCTCGTTGCCGTTCTGTTTGGCGGCGTTGTACTGCCAGACCGTCTTGCCATCGGGCGAGACTTCAACGATCTCGGTCCACGACTTCTGGAAGAGGACATTGCCGTTGGCGAGCTTCCACGCATCGTGAATGTCTCGAATCGACTGCTGCCACTCGAACTCGCCCTTCTCGTTGACGAGGGCCAACACCTTCGCCGAGTAATCGCCGATCAACACCTTCCTCGGCTTGCCGGTCTGCACCGATGCGTTGTCTTCGGCAGACACCGTTTGAGTCGCGACGAGCATCAAGCCAACAACGGCCAGCCGGCCAACAAAGGAGCGCATGAGTCGGAGCCTCTCAGAAGAACAGGTTCACCGCACGCACGAATTCGCGCGACGAGCGGCATTGTTGGTCGAGCCTGCTCGAAATGCGAGCCACTCCGGCGGCCCCGAACTTAGACGCCGACCGTTGTCGAAACGGAAAAGACATGGATGGCTGTCGGCCTTCGGCTAAGAACCGACTACTGGCTGACAGGCTGATCGCTGTTCGGTCATTTTCTGCAATGTCTCGGCGCCTCTGACACGGGCAGGTTGCAAACCCAGCCCACGACCGACTCACGCGAAGTCGCCCTTCGTGATGCGGAGCACCTCGTCGAGCGTGGTTGTGCTGTCGAGAACGCGACCGTAGCCGTTCATGCGCAGTGTCATCATGCCCTGTTTGAGGGCATAGTCGCGAATCACCGCCGAACTGGCCCGGGCGACACACAAACGACCGATCTCGTGATCCGTGCGCAACAGTTCGAAAATCGCGCGGCGGCCGGAATAGCCCGTGCCGCGGCACTCGCGACAACCGACGGGCTTCCACAGCTTCTCGGGCAGCGGGCGCGGAAAGTCGTCCGGGAATTCCAAGGGATCGTGAATGTACTCCAGCTTGCAGTGCTTGCAGAGGACGCGGATCAGCCGCTGGGCGAGCACACCCTCCACGGTGCTGGCGACGAGGTACGGTTCGACGCCCATGTCGATCAGACGGGCAAACGCGCTGGGGGCGTCGTTCGTGTGCAGCGTGCTGAACACGAGATGGCCCGTCAGCGACGACTGGATCGCCGCATCGGCCGTCTCCCCATCGCGGATTTCCCCGATCAGGATGATGTCCGGGTCGTGACGCAGGATGCTCCGCAACGCTGCAGCGAATGTCAGACCGACCTTTGCGTGAACCTGAATCTGGTTGATCCCGGGGTTCTGATACTCGACCGGATCCTCGACGGTGATGATCTTGATGGTCGGGTCTTTGATCTCGTTGAGAGCGCTGTACAGCGTCGATGTCTTTCCGCTACCGGTCGGGCCGGTGACGAGCACAATCCCGTGCGGCATCGAGATCAACTCGTGGAACGTCTTCGCCATGCCGGCGTCCATCCCGACGTTCTTGAGATTGAACACCATGCGGCTCTTGTCGAGGAGTCGCAGCACGACTCCTTCGCCATGCACCATCGGGATGATCGAGACGCGTACGTCGATCTCACGGCCGGAGATCTTCAGCTTGATGCGACCGTCCTGCGGGATCCGTTTCTCGGCGATGTTCAGCTTCGACATGATCTTGAGGCGCGTGACAATCGCCGCGTAGAAATGAGCGATCGACTCGGGCACCGGCTGAACCCGCAACAGACCGTCCACGCGGTAGCGGATGATCAGGCCATGCTCCTGCGGTTCGATGTGAACGTCGCTCGACTGCTGTTCGAGGGCCTCCATCAGCAGTTCGTTCACGAGCTTGATGACGGAGGCGTTTTCGGCCTGCTTGGCGAGGTCCGCGTCATCGGCCGAGACATCACTGAGTAGTTCAACTCCGTCGGCCGTCCGCTGTGCCACCAGCTCGTTCAGCGTGTCGCCGCCGACGCCGAGATGCTCCTTGATGAGTTCCACCACATCCAACCGGCGGGCCAGCACGGGAATCAGGTGAAACCCGCTGACCGACTCCAGTTCTTCCATCGCCTCCAGGTTGAACGGGTCGCAGGTCGCCACGACCACGCTGCCGTTGCGACGGGTGATCGGCAGCAGCGAGTGCCGGAAGACGGCCGTCGTCGGGAACTGCATCAGCAGGTCGTGGTCGATCAGTTCCTGTTTGACCTCGATGAACGGCATCCCCAATTCATCGGCGAACGCCTTGAGAACCTCGTCCTCTTTGACCAGCCCCAGTTCGATGAGCACTCGGTCGAGCCGCCGTCCCGCCACCTGCGGCAACGCCGTGTCGATCTGCTGCCGGGAAACCAGGCCGTGTCGAATCAAAGTCTGTGCGATGTCCATGAAGGATGGCGTCTCATTGCGGCGATGACGGGAGCGACAACCGGATGGTCGCCGCGAGTGACCGGCATTCTCGCTTGAACCAGACAAACAGAGCAAGGCGGAGTACGATTCGGCGCAGGTCGAATTCAGAAATGAAGCCGCCTTTCACCGGAATCGAGAAGATGAAACGGAACTTGATGCTTCGCGACATCACCGTGATGGTTGCTGTGTTGTGCGGAAGCTCCGCTATGCGACTTGTTGCTCAAACAACCGACAAGGTTGATGGCCAGCGAGTCGCCGCAGACGAGGCCAGCCTGCCAGCCGCTCAAGGCCGAGTCGTTCTCCGCCGGCTCAACCGCACCGAGTACCAGAACACGGTGCGTGATCTGTTGGGCATCGACGTCGATCTGAAAGAGCTGCTTCCGTTGGACAGTTCGGCCGGCGGTTTCGACAACGTGGGCGAGGCACTCCACATCTCGTCCTTCCTGATGGACCGGTATCTGGACGCGGCCGACAAGGCTCTCAACGTCGCCATCGCCAACTTGCCGCAGCCGCCGCTGGTCCAGAAACGCTACAGCCTGAAAGATGACCGGTTGGTGAAGACGACGACCGAGAAGGTCTATTTGGAGCGAGACGATTCCCTGGTGATGCTCAGCTCGTCTCCGTGGAACGCGATCACGGTCACGCAGTTCTATCCGCCGGATCGCGGACGGTATCGCATTCGGATCTCGGCCTACGGTTATCAAAGCTCCGGCAAGCCCGTGACGTTTCGAGTCGATGCCGGCCCGATGCTGATGGGGACCAAGAATCATCTCGTCAGTTATTTCGATGCCGCTGCCGACGAGCCGACGCTGACGGAGTTTCACGATCATTTCGAGGCTCGAAGTCACATTCGCATCTCGCCGTACGGATTGGCGGGTGCTCAGACCGTGACGAAAGTCGCGCCCGACAAATACGAAGGACCGGGCCTGGGCATCGAATGGATCGACGTCGAAGGCCCGTTGCACGACGCCTGGCCGCCGGAAAGTCATCGCCGCATCTTCGGGGACATGGCGCAGGGACCGGCCCCGATCTACAACTACTCCAAGCGTGTGGAAGTTGTCTCGAAAGAACCGCTCGTCGATGCAGATCGCATCCTCCGCAACTTTGCCCGCCGCGCCTTTCGGCGTCCGGTCACCGACGCCGACATCCAGCCGCTCACCAAACTCGTCGAGTCCAAGCTGGCCGAGAAACATTCGTTCGAGCAAGCCATCCGCGTCGGCCTCGCGGCGATTCTGGTCTCACCGGAGTTTCTGTTCCTCCGCGAAGAACCGGGCAAACTCGACGATTTCGCGCTGGCCAGCCGCCTGTCGTACTTCCTGTGGAGCACGATGCCGGATGAAGTGCTCACATCGCTGTGCGCCGTGGCGGACGCTGCCAGCGTCCGAACCGACGCTGGCAGCGTCGGCCACGAGAAAAGTCCGCCGGCTCTCTCAAGTCCGACAATACTCCGCAAACAAGTCGAGCGCATGCTCGCCAGCCCAAAGGCGGCCGCGTTCACCGAGAACTTCGTCGGCCAATGGCTCGGCCTGCGCGACATCGACTTCACCGAGCCGAGTCACCTTCTCTACCCCGAGTTCGACGACATGCTCAAAGTCTCGATGGTCCGCGAGACGGAGCAGTTCTTCGCGGAGGTTCTCAAAGAGGATCTGAGCCTCACCAATTTCATCGCGTCCGATTTCACGATGCTCAACGCGCGGCTGGCAAAGCATTACGGCATTCCCGGCATCGACGGATTCGCGTTTCGCAAGACGCCACTGCCGCCGGACAGCCACCGCGGTGGAATGCTGACGATGGCCAGCGTGCTGAAAGTCACGGCCAACGGCACCAGCACCTCGCCCGTCATGCGTGGAGCGTGGGTGCTCGATCGCATCCTCGGCCAACCTCCATCGCCGCCTCCCGAAAACGTCGCCGCCCTCGAACCCGACATTCGCGGAGCCACCACGATTCGCGAGCAGTTGGCCAAACACCGCCAGATCGAATCCTGTGCGAGCTGCCACGTCGACATCGACCCACCCGGCTTCGCACTCGAAAACTTCGACGTCATCGGCGGCTGGCGAGACCACTATCGCACCAGCGGCAACGGCGAAGTCGTCATGGTGGACGGCCGCCGAATGCCGTACCACAAAGGCAAGAAAGTCGATCCCGCAGACGTGCTGCCCGACGGCCGAGCCTTCCAAAACATCGACGAGTTCAAGCAACTGCTCCTTGCTGACAAAGACCAGCTCGCCCGCGCGCTGACAACCAAGCTCCTGATCTACGCCACCGGCGCCGCCCCTAAGTCCGCCGACGATCCCCCAATCGATGCCATCGTGGCGAAGGTCCGCGAGAAGAATTACGGCTTCCGTTCGCTCATCCACGAGATCGTGGCGAGTGAGCTGTTTCAATCGAAGTGACACATTGGCGAAAGGTCAAAGCAATGCCACGGAAACGACGAAAACCTCAATTTGTAGTCGAGGAGGGAGAGGCAACGGCGGTAATTCTCGACATCAACGAGTACGCACAGATGCTCGAACGGCTGGAAGAAACGGACGACTTGGCGGTGCTCCAGGAAATGCGGAACAAGCCGCTCAAACTGCGACCTCTGGAAGAATTCATCCAGGAGCACAATCCGCGTGTATGAAATCCTGCTGGAGCGACGTGCCGAACGCGATTTGAGACAGCTTTCCGCGGACGTTTTTCAGCGTGTCGTCGCAGCCATGCAGGGATTGGCGGACGACCCTCGCCCACCCGGTTGCAAAAAGCTGACTGGTTCGGTCAATGATTGGCGAATCCGCGTCGGCGATTACCGCGTGTTATATGAGATCGGCGATCACACCAAGGTCGTTCGCGTGATGCGCGTGAGACACAGACGCGATGTGTATCGATGAACACGATGTCCTAATTCAAGGTGACTCAACGAAACAAGGACTTTCCGATGAAACTTCCTCGACGAAACTTCCTCCGCGCCGCTGGCGTCACGATGGCTTTGCCGATGTTGGATGCCCTGCTGCCGCGTGTGCGGGCCGGCGAGAAAGCGGCACCGCCACCGCGTCGCATGGTTTGCATCTGCTCGCCGCTGAGTGTTCATCCGCCGTTTTTCTTTCCGGAGCAGGCGGGCAGGGATTACGAACTTACGCCCTACCTGGAGCCGCTCAAGGAACTGCGGAATGACTTCACCGTGATTTCCGGGCTGTCACATCCGGAGGTGGGATCGAGTCACGATTCGATTTTCAGCTTCCTGACGGCCGCTCCGCATCCGGAGATTCGCGCCGGGTTCCGCAACACCATTTCGGTGGACCAGTTCGCGGCCGAACACATCGGCGGACAGACGCGGTTTGCGAACCTGTCGCTGTCGGCCGAGGGATTTGGTTTGTCGTGGACTCGCAGCGGCGCGCTCGTGCCGCCGGATCTTTATCCGGCAGCGGTGTTCGCTCGGCTGTTTCTGGAGGGGCGGCCGGACGAAGTGCAGGCTCAGGCGCGACGGTTGCGCGATGGACAAAGCATCCTCGACACGGTTCGCGAGCAGGCCAGGCGGATGCAGCCGGCGCTTGGCATTCGGGATCGCGAGAAGGTCGATGAGTACTTCACCAGCGTCCGCGAATTGGAACAGCGCATGGTCACGGCCGAAGAGTGGTCGAAGAAGCCCAAGCCCAAGGTCGACGCCAAGCCGCCTCAGAACAACATGAACTCCGCCGACCTTATCGGCAAGAACCGGTTGATGTTCGACCTGATCCATCTGGCGCTGCAAACCGATTCGACCCGGCTGATCACACTGCTCCTGTTGGGAACGAGCCTCGTGCCGCCGATTCCCGGCGTGTCGCTCGGCCATCACGACCTGTCGCATCACGGCCAGGATCCCACCAAGATCGAGCAACTCAAAAAGGTCGAACTGGAAAAAATGAAGACCGTGCAGGAGTTGCTGGAGAAATTGAAGAAGACGGAAGAACAGGGCGAAACATTGCTCGACCGCACGATGGTCTTTTTCAGCAGCAATCTCGGCAACGCCGGCACCCACTCGACCAGGAACCTGCCTGTCCTGTTCGCCGGCGGCGGCTTCAAGCACGGCCAGCACCTTGCGTTCGATCCGAAGAACGGGCCGCCACTCAGCAATCTTTACGTGAGCATGTTGCAACGTCTCGGCATCGAGACCGACAAGTTCGGCTCCAGCACGAGCACGCTGACGGGGTTGGAGACCGCGGGTTGATTCCAACGGCCATCGTAGAAGTTGACTGACCGACAATCGGCCTCCGGAGACCGGGTCATGCACCGAAGTTGGATCGTCGCCGCGCTGCTGCTGGTCGCGGTCTCGCCGAGTCTCTTCGCTCAGTCGTTCCTGCCGGGCTTTGAGGAGACGGCACAGTTCGACGAGCAGGTGCGATGGACGCGGCTCAAGTGTGGAGTGCGAGTCCACGTCAACGCCCCCGCGAATTGGAAGACCTCGCGCCGCATGTTGGTCCTCTACGCCACTCCGAACGGAAGCACGATCGAGCAGACGCTGGGCTGTGCGGCCTCGAAGGAACTTGATTGGCGCTTCGACATCCAGCACGTCGCCGCGCAGATTCGGCGCCTGCGGGAGATCGCGACGGAACACGATGTTGTTCTGGCCGTCGTGCAAGCGCCGCAACTGAGTTGGCCGACATTTCGCCGCGAGCAACCCGGCGCGGGGGACATCATCCGCGAACTGGTGGAGTCGCTCACCAAAGAGTTCGCGGCGGATCGAGTCGTCCTGAGTTGCCACAGTGGCGGCGGGTCGTTCGTGTTCGGGTATCTCAACTCGGTCGAGTCGCTGCCAGAGACTCTCGAACGAATCGTGTTTCTCGATGCCAACTATTCCTATTCCGACGACGAACGGCACGGCGACAAGTTGCTGGCGTGGCTGCAGGGCGACGCGGCGCGGCGGCTGGTGGTGGTCGCTTACGACGACCGCGAGATCACGCTCAACGGGAAGAAGGTCGTCGGCCCGGACGGCGGAACGTTTCGAGCCTCACAACGGATGCTGAACCGCTTTCGCCGCGATGTCGAACTGACGGAGAACGAGCACGGCCCCTTCCGCCACACCCGCGGACTGGAGGGGCGGATCGAGTTCTTCATTCATCCGAATCCCGAGAACAAGATCCTGCACACGGCTCTCGTGGGTGAGATGAACGGCTTGCTGCACAGCCTGACGCTCGGCACGGATCAAGAACAGAAAGGGGGCCGGTTCGACGGCCCTCGCTCGTACACGAATTGGATTCAGTTACAGCCGTCTGTCGAGCGGACCACCCCGCGCGCCACGATCCCGACCGATGTGCCGGAGATGTGCCTCGCTCTCCCCGCCCGCCCTGCCGACGCACCCACCGGTTCCACGTTTCAGGAGCAGATCGCAACGTTGCAGCGCAAGGAACGTGAAGCAGCCATTCTGCGTGAGATCACACGCGGCAACGTTCCGGAGTTTCTGC
Organism: Planctomycetota bacterium; assembly: GCA_038040225.1. Lineage (GTDB taxonomy): Bacteria > Planctomycetota > Planctomycetia > Planctomycetales > Planctomycetaceae > Schlesneria. The sequence goes on along the minus strand of JBBPIS010000030.1, from coordinate 16,563 downwards.
GGCGTCTGAAACCGATCCGTGTTGAGGTTACGGACGACACGGGAATCGAACATCTCGGCACGTACTTCGTCATGTGCGATTATCTCGCCGTCGGAACCGACGAGGACTTCTTCCGCGTCCCGATCACTCCGCAAACGGCCACCGCAATCGCGGACGCCATCGATGGATCGCTCATCACGACCAAGATCTCCGACGACATGTTCGCCGCTGCGGAACTCAAGCTCGATCCAAAACCGCTGACCAAAGATCGCGATGCGGCCGCCACGTTCTGGCAGCATCACCGGATCATCGAGGAGCAACTGCTCGGCAAGCCGCGCGGTTCGCTGGTCGCCGGAATCAAGAAGGACATCGTCCTGAGCAACCGGTTGCGTGAGAAGCCTCACAAGGTGGCGATCTATGGCTGGCACCATCCGGATGGTCGGCCGATCCAGTCGCTGTACGTCGGCCACGTCGATTGGTACGTCGATTACAGTCACGGAGTTCGTCTGATGTCGGGGCAAATGCTGGTCGATGGCCATGCGCTCAAAGTCGCCGACGTTCTGAAAGACTCACGACTTCACTCGCTGCTCAGCGACGAAGGCCCTCTCGACACCGCCGACATCCGCCGCGCCGCCGATTGGCAACCCTGAACGCGAAGGAGGAACCCGCTCATGCAAACTGACGAACAAGCCATCCGCAATCTTGTGGCCGCGTGGTTGGATGCCAGCGCCGCCGGTGACGTGCCGAAGCTGCAAAGCCTGATGGCGGAAGACGCCGTCTTTCTCACCCCGGGCCAGCCGCCGATGCGCGGGCGAGACGCCTTCATCACCGCATTCCAAGCGGGTCTTGAGCACATTCGCATCGAGGCCAAATCGGAGATTCAAGAAATCCAGATCATCGGCGACTTCGCGTGGCTCTCGAATCATCTCACGGTGACGGTCACTCCGAGACGGGGCGGTCCACCCCTGCGGCGTTCGGGGTTCACGCTCACCATTTTTCAGAAGCAGCCCGACGGTCGCTGGGTTCTCGTCCGAGATGCCAACATGCTCACCACCGAGGCCCCCAGTCCGACCTGATCATCCGGGAGGACGCAGTCTGAGCTTCAGCGGCGGGCCGCCTCACACTTGGCGATCTGTTTCCAACTCGTCACGCTGCGGCAAACTGAGGTTCATTGAGCACACATTTCCAAGGGACAGTCGCACATGCAAAACGTCATTCGTGCAACGCTGGTGTTGGCCTTGTGGTTGATTGCAGCGGGAGGCTCAACCCGGGCGGTTGCCCAGGAAATCCAGCAGCCCGAAAGCTACATCCGGCTCCACTACACCAAGCACGAGCACATGATCCCGATGCGCGACGGTGTGAAGCTGATGACGTCGGTCTTTGTGCCGAATGATTCGACGAAAAAGTACCCGATGCTGATGAAGCGGACTCCCTACAACGTGGGACCGTATGGTGAGGACAAGTACCCGGCGAAGCTCGGCCCCAGTGAACTCTTCATCAAGGCGGGATACATCTTCGTGAATCAGGACGTGCGCGGGCGGTTCGCGTCGGAGGGTGAGTTCACGCAGGTCACGCCCCATCTGCCGAACAAGTCGAAGCAGACCGATGTCGATGAAAGTTCCGACACCTACGACACGATCGAGTGGCTGCTGAAGAACGTGCCGCATCACAACGGGCGGGTCGGCCTGTACGGCATCTCGTATCCCGGCTTCTATGCGGCGGCCGGGATGATCGACGCTCATCCGGCGCTGAAGGCGGTCTCACCGCAGGCTCCCGTCGGCGATTGGTACTTCGACGACTTCCTGCACCACGGTTCGTTCTTTCTGGCGCACGCCTTCAAGTGGCTGACCGGCAACGCGACCGAGCGGCCGAAGCCGACGACCGAACCGGCGAAGCCCTACGTCTACCAGACGCCCGATGGTTACAAGATGTTCCTCGACGCCGGTTCGGTTGAGAACATCGACAAGCTCTACCTGAAGGGGACGATCCCGTTCTGGCAGGAGATGATGCTGCATCCCAATCGCGACGAGTTCTGGCAGAAGCGGGCCCTGATCCCGCATCTGAAGAACGTCGCGCCGGCCGTCATGACCGTCACCGGCTGGTACGACGCCGAGGATCTCTATGGCTCGTTCAAGACGTATCACTCGATCGAACAGCAGAACCCGAAGGTCAAGAGCGTGCTGGTCGTCGGCCCGTGGCATCACGGCGGCTGGGCTTCAGTCGAGGGTGACAAGCTCGGCAACGTGACGTTCGGCTCGAAGACCGCCGCGTTCTATCGCGCCGAGATCGAGCTGCCGTTCTTCGAGAAATACCTCAAGGACAAGGAACTCCCCGCGCCCGCCGAGGCGACCGTGTTCGAGACCGGTTCCAACGCCTGGCGAACCTTTGACCACTGGCCGCCGAAGAAGACCGAGACCAAACAACTCTTCCTGCACGAGGGAGGCAGCTTGAAGTTCACGCCGCCCGACAGTGGCGGACGCAGCTTGCGTCCGACGCAGACCGACGCTGGCAGCGTCGGCCACGAGGCTTTCGATGAATTCGTCAGCGATCCGAACAAGCCGGTCCCCTACTGCGAGATCATCACGCCGAAGATGACGATCGAGTACATGGTCGATGACCAGCGCTTCGCCTCGCGCCGACCGGACGTGCTGACGTATCAGACCGAATTTTTTGAGGAGGACACCGTGCTGGCCGGACCTCTCGAAGACGACCTGTGGGTCTCCAACACCGGCACCTAAGCCGAATGGTTAGTGAAACTGATCGACGTCCGTCCGGATGCCCCCGAAGCGACTCCGCTCGCCGGTTACCAAATGCTGATCCGCAGCGAAGTCTTCCGCGGCCGGTTCCGCAATGACTACGCGAAGCCGGAACCGTTCACGCCCGGCGAGCCGACGCGCGTCCGCTTTGAACTGCTCGACGTGCTGCACCGATTTCAAAAGGGACATCGCCTGATGGTCCAGATTCAAAGCACTTGGTTCCCGCTGGTCGATCGCAACCCGCAAACCTACGTCCCCAACATCTACTTCGCCAAGTCGGACGACTTTCAAAGGGCGACTCATCGAGTCTTCCGGTCCTCCGCGCACCCGACCAGTTTGAAAATGGGAGTGCTACCAGCAAAGTAGTACGACAGCCTCACCGGGCTGTGGTTTTCCTTCCGGTGTTGACGCCGCTGGTAGACATCCGAAAGAATCTCCGCGCCCGTCGTCGATAGATGAACCCGCCTGACGATTCACCGAGGTTACCCTGATGCTGCTCGATCCGCACTCACGATCACCGTTTCTGCCGCGTCGTCGGATGCTGATGCAGGCGGGTGCGCTCGGCGTGGCGGGATTGAATCTGCCAACACTGCTCCGCGCGGCGAACGGCCTCTCGGGACAGACACCTGCCGCGCTGAACGGTTTCGGCCGCGCAAAGCAATGTATTTTGCTGTTCATGTGGGGTGGTCCCAGTCAGCTCGACACATTTGACCCGAAGCCGCTGGCGCCAGATTCGATTCGCGGCCCGTTCAAGCCGATCGCCACCAACGTTCCAGGGATGGAATGGTCCGAGTTATTTCCGAAACTGGCGGGACAGGCCGACAAGTTGGCCGTGATTCGGTCGCTCAATCACGACGACCCCGCACACCTGTCGAGTGGACACACCATTCTCACCGGCCACCTTCCTCCGGTGAACTTCAGCGACGCGGAACCGCCCAGTGAACGCGATACGCCTCACATCGGCAGCGTGATGTCGAAGGTCAGGCCGTCCACGACGGCGATGCCTTCCTTCGTCACGATGCCGTGGCTGGCGAATCATCCGGCTGCACCCGGTGGGAACGCACCCGGTCAGCATGGTGGCTGGCTGGGGCGGCAATACGATCCGTTCCTCGTGACGGGGGATCCGAATGCTTTCTTCTGGAAGGTTCCCGCGCTGACGTTGATCGATGGACAGTCTCCCGACCGACTGCAACACCGTCGCGAACTGTTGCAGTCGCTCGACCATCACCGCCGCGTCGGTGAGCAGTCTGGTGCGCTGAGCCAGTTGGATTTCTTGCAGCAGCGCGCATTCGGACTGCTCACGTCGGCGACCGTGCGCGGCGCGTTCGATCTCGGGAAGGAGACGAGCGAGACGCGAGGCCGCTACGGCCGAAACACTCATGGTCAGTGTGTGCTCCTGGCGCGGCGGTTGATCGAACACGACGTCCCGTTGGTCTCGGTCAACTGGCACAACGACGGCAACAATTTTTGGGACACTCACGGCAACAATTTCAAGCGATTGAAGAACGATCTCTGCCCGCCCGCCGATCGCGCCTTGACGGCCCTGCTGGAAGACCTGTCTCGCACCGGACGGCTGAATGAGACGCTGATCGTGTGGGTGGGCGAATTCGGACGAGCCCCGATCATCAACGGATCGACCGGACGCGACCATCATCCACGTTGCTACAGCGGCCTCATGGCCGGAGGTGGCATTCGCGGCGGACAGGTCTTCGGCGCGAGCGACCAGCACGCGGCCTATCCCGCCGACAAGCCCGTCTCCCCACATGACCTCGTCGCCACGATGTACCACGCGCTGGGTATTCCCAGTGACGCCGTGTTGTACGACTCGCTCAACCGCCCCCACCGCGTCCGCGCCGGTCGATCGATCGAAGAGTTGTTTTGAACCGCCGGTATGGCCTGGGTTCGGCGCGTGATCGACAAATTTCAGGTGGTTTCGAACAGGCGAGGTCACTTACGGCCGGGCTCGCTGCCACGTTGATGATCTCATTCGGATCAAGCGGCCGGATCTGATGATCGAGTCCCGCAGCGACAACCTGTTGCGGATTTACCGCGCTATTCTTTACGGACGAATTTCGCGGGATCTCCGCCCATCGGCTTGCGAAACACGACTTTGTCACCGGCGGAAACGATGCGGAGACGATGCGGTTGATTCAGCAATCGACCCAGATAGCAGTCACTATCCCGCGCTGCGCCTTCGATCTTGACCCACATGGTTTCTGTTATACGAGCGTTCGGATCGGTGAATTCCACCATGACATCATCGGGATAGTCCGGGTGAAACAACGGTGCCATGTCAGGATCATCTCGCCACGAACGGTCGCCATCCGAACTCGGCTGAACACAGTTGATGCGAATCCCGGTGCAGAATTCAATCAGCTCCTTGTTCTGACGATCTTTGGCCAAGCCTTCCAATTCCTGGAGCTTCTGCAGGAGTGCCTGCGGGTCGTCCTGTTTTGAAAGAATATTCACCTGATTCTGCAGGCAAGTTTGAAAGGTGTGGGCGTATCCATGATCTCGGCAGAGTTTCTCCTGGCGCGCATACAGCTCCAGCGCCTTCGCATGATCGCCGCTCTGAATCAGAACCATTCCTCGATCGCCAACGCAGACCGCGACGCCGAACGAATCGCCTCCGGCCTCGGCAATCTGCTGAGCCTGTGTGAACAGTTGCCCGGCGCGGTCGAGATCCCCCGCTGTAAACGACTTCATGGCTTGCTTGTGAAGAGGCTCCCATTTTGCACGATGCTGACTGATCTTTTCCGCGGCGGACATCACGGCCATATCGAATGGCGTAGGTGAGGATGAACCCGCCATAGGAGCGTGACTCGGGGGTGGTGCAATATCGTCGAGTCCAGCCACCCACCAGGGACTGTCGGGCAATAACAATCGTTGTCGTTCAGCGGCCGAGATCTGCTTCCAAGACGCACAGCCTCCCGGCAGACGAACCGTCATGTCGATGACGACGACGGCGGGGTTCCCACTCCCTTCAAATCCGCCTTTGGCCGACAGTCCCGCATGAGGATCGAGATACGTGAAGGCGATGACGGATCCCGGGGCACCACCGTTGAGTCCCGGGACACCAGCGTTGAGAGTGACGCGAATCCAAATTTTCTGCGGAGGGACCGGCGGGGCGGAATCCACTCCGTCTTTCGTCTGTGTCTTCTCTCGCGGCTTTTGGGCGGGAGCCGTGGCCAACTTCGGCTTCTTGCGAAAGATAAAATCAAACAATCCCATGGTTGGCTCCTCGGATCACAGATACGGCGGTAATTCGACGGGAAACCATCTCACCGCCATTGGCTCTCACATGCAAGCAAACGCCGCGATTTCAAAGAATGTTCGACGGCGTGAATGTCTTCCACCCCTCACCGCCATGTGGCACACTCCCAGTCCGCAAGGGGCGTAAGAATTGGTGCGGCACCTGCCAGCCAAACCCTTCGCGGACTCAGGGCACGCCACACGAAAGCGGGGCGGAACACCTGACTCAACCGGCACATCCGTCCGCCTGGTTGCATTTTGAGGCTCCGCCAGACCTTCCCGTTTCTCTGCCAGAAGGACTTTCGATATAGTAACGGCCCAAGTTTGGTCTGCTTCTTTCGTGCGGGAGCCTTGTTCCGATGTCCTGCTTCTCGTCATCGTCGTTTCGCCTCCCGAGCGTTGTCTTGTGGAGAGGTATCCTCCGAGTCTGCGTCTCATCCGTGTTGTGGTTGGCCGCGTCGATGGGACTGGCCGCCGAGCCGTACAAGTTCACCGATGCCGAACGGAATCACTGGGCCTTCCAACCGGTGGGTCGTCCGTCGGTCCCGCTCGTCGCGTCGACACGCGGATCGCAACCTCAGAACGAGGTCGATGCGTTCCTCCTCGCAGCGTTGATGAAGGACGGAACGAGTCTCTCCGTACCAGCCGACAAGCTGACGTTGCTCCGCCGTGTGAAGTTCGATCTGGTCGGGTTGCCGCCGACTCCCGAAGAGGCCGCCGAATTTCTGGCCGACGAATCGCCCGAGGCCTACGAACAACTGGTCGAACGGCTGCTGGCCAGCCCGCACTACGGTGAGACCTGGGGCCGGATGTGGCTCGATGTGGTGAGGTTTGCCGAGACCGCCGGCTTCAATGCCGACCCGGCCCGTCCTCTGGCGTACAAGTACCGCGACTATGTGATCCGCGCGTTCAATCGCGATCTGCCATACGACCGCTTCCTCCAGGAGCAGTTGGCTGGGGACGAACTGTTCCCCGACGATGCCGAGTCGCTCGCCGCAACCGGTTATTGCCGGATGTGGCCGGACGAGAGCAACGCATCCAACATTCATCTCGCTCGCCAGTCGGCTCTCGACGATTTGACGGGCAATCTCGGCGCGGCGGTGCTCGGTCTGTCGATCGGCTGCGCGCAGTGTCACGATCACAAGTTCGATCCGATCCTCCAAACCGACTTCTATCAGTTGCAGGCGTTCTTTTCGGGGATCGTCCTCGAAGACAAACTCCCCGTCGGAAAGCACGAGCAACTGGTCGAGTACCGCCGCCAGCAGCAGCAGTGGCTCGATGAGACGGCCGACCTGCGTCACGAGTTGCACGAGATCGAAAAGGCCGCGCGGATCAAGATGGCGGGCGACAAGCGGATGAAGTTTCCGGCCGACGTGCTCGCCGCGATCGACTGCCCACCCGAAGAACGCTCCACGATGCAACGGCAACTCACGTTCTGGTCCGAGCGGCAGATGGAGTACAAGAACGACGACCTGCCAAAACACATCGCCGAAGACAAGAAGGCCCGCCGCGAGGAATTGATCGCTCTGCTGGCCGAGGCGAAAAAGAAGCAACCCAAACCGCCGCGCGAAGCGAACGTGATGGCTGTCGGCGAACTCTCGACGACTCCTCCCAAGACGCATCTGCTGGAAACCGGCAGCTACGACAAGCCGCTCGAAGAACTGGCCCCTCACTATCCGGCGATCCTGCGTCGCGAGGCGACTCTCAATCCCCTCGCCATCACGCCGCCAAACGAACGCTCGTCGGGACGACGCTCGGAACTGGCCCGCTGGCTGACATCGGCCGATCACCCGCTGACGCATCGCGTCTGGGTCAACCGCGTCTGGCAGGGTCACTTCGGCAAGGGACTGATCGACAACGCGAACGACTTCGGTGTCCAAACGCCCACACCCACACATCTGGAACTATTCGACTGGCTCACGTCCGAGTTCATTGCCAGCGGCTATAGCACGAAGCACCTGCATCGGCTGATCGTGTTGTCGGCGACGTACCGGCAGAGTGGCGCGGTGAACAATGGGACTGAGAGGACAAATGGAAAGTTGGCTGGTCCGACCTCCTCTTCACCCTCAACCCTCAACCATCAACCATCAACCTACTCCTCCTTCCCCCGCCAGCGTCTCTCGTCCGAGCGGATCCGCGATGCGTGGCTGGTGGCGTCCGGTAATTTCAACGACACCATGTTTGGAACCGGCGTGCGTCCCGAGTTGCCTCCCAACTTCGGCGGGGCCGGAGCGTGGAAGGTCAGCGATCCGCCGGATCGAGTCCGCCGCTCGGTCTACATCTATGCCAAGCGCAACCTGCCGTACCCGTTGATGGCGGCGTTCGACTTCCCCGACATGCACGAAGCGTGCGGCTGCCGGACCAAGACAACGATCGCACCGCAGGCGCTGATGCTGCTCAACAGCGGCCTGATCGTGAACGCGGCCAAACAACTCGCGAGCCGTTCCAAGGAGGAAGCCGGTTCCGCCGACCCGGCCGCCCGCATCGGTCGAGCCTGGCAAATCGCGTTCGGTCGTTCCCCGGGCGATCGCGAAGTCCAAGCCGCGATGAAATTCACGGCCGCTCAACAACAGATCATCGCCGACTCCGACACGACCCGCACTGGCGAGAGCGTTCACACCCCGACCGACTCCGACACCGAAGCCGCCTTCCTCGACCTCTGCCACGCCCTGCTGAATGCGAACGAGTTTTTGTTTGTGGAATGAAGTGAAGCAACTGTTCGCCACTGAGGAAATCATCATGTTGAGAAGTGCCATTTTCGGATGTGTTGTCTGCCTGACCGGTGTGAGCCTGTCGTTCGCGCAGGAGCCTCCCAAACCCGGTCCCGAGCACAAACGGTTGGCGGAAGAACTGGTGGGGACCTGGGACGCCGTCATGGACATGAGCGGCCAGAAATCAAAGTGTACCGCCACCTACAAGTCGATCTGCGATGGAATGTGGCTGGCCAGCGACTTTGAGGGGGCACTGGGAGAGGCCAAGTTCCGCGGCCACGGTCTCGACGGGTACGACCCGCAGAAGAAAAAATATATCGGCGTGTGGGTCGATTCGTGGAGCACCAGCCCGATGAACATGGAGGGCGACTATGACGCGAAGACCAAGCTGCTGGTGATGACCGGTGAATCGCTCGGGCCGGACGGTAAGCCGCAGAAGTTCAAGACCACGACCGAGACGAAGGACAAGGATCACTTCACGTTCAAAATGTACATGATCCAGCCAGACGGCACGGAACAACTGTCGTTCACGATTGAATACACCCGTCGCAAGTGACGTTGACGCGCGAGCCGCCCGTGTGTCGTCGCTCCCAAGTTTCCCGTTTACGAATGACACTGCCATGAACCAGTCCATCACGACTCATCGCACGCTGGCAACCTCGCGCCGCGACTTCCTCGTTCGTACCGGAGGCGGTTTCGGAGCCGTGGCTCTGGCGGGGGTGATGGCTTCCGAGCGGCGAGAGGCCGGTGCGGCCGAGGTTGTTCGTCGGCGGCCCCATTTCGCCGGACAGGCCAAAAATGTCATCTTTCTGTTCATGGACGGGGCGTGCAGTTCCATCGACACGTTTGACCCGAAGCCGATGGTCAACGAATACGCCGGGAAGCCGCTGCCGCCGTCGATCAAGCGGGTCATCACGCCGATGGGCGTCTCCGAGAACCCGCTGCTCGAATGCAAGCGGACGTGGAAACAGTACGGTGAGAGCGGCATCCCCGTCTCCGACTGGTACAAGCACGTGGGCGAGTGCGCCGACGATTTGTGCGTGATCCGTTCGTGTACGTCCGACGCGCTGAATCACGTCGGCGGCATCTGTCAGATGAACACGGGCAGCATCCTCGCCGGGCGGCCCAGCCTCGGCGCCTGGGTTAGTTACGGACTGGGCTCCGAGAACCGCAACCTGCCCGAGTTCGTCGTGATGATGGACAGCGAACGCGAACCCCCCGGCGGCAACCGCGTCTGGGGTTCGGGCTTCATGCCGTCGACCTATCAGGGCACGAAATTCCTGCCGGGCAAGCATCCGATCCTGCACCTCAGCACGCCCGACGGCATCAGCGACGCGCGGCAGCAAAGCAAACTCGGCTTCATCAACCAGCTCAACCGAGACCACCTCGCAGGCCGTCTCGGCGACAGCGAACTCGAAGCAAGAATCGCCTCGTATGAACTCGCCTTCCGGATGCAGGCGCATGCCCCCGAAGCGGTCGATCTCGCCGAAGAGACCGCCGCGACTCAGGAGGCTTACGGACTGAACGACAAGGCGACGCAGCCGTTTGGTCGCAACTGCCTGATGGCACGGCGGCTGGTCGAGCGCGGCGTCCGCTTTGTCGAGTTGTACTCCGGCTCGGGCAGCAAATGGGACGCGCACACGAAGCTCGAGGAAAACCACACCAAGTACTGCGGTGAGACAGATCGACCGATCGCAGCGCTGCTGAAAGACCTCAAGCAGCGCGGCCTGTTGGACGAAACGCTCGTCATCTGGGGCGGTGAGTTCGGCCGCACGCCAATGAGCGAAAAGGGAGACGGCCGCGATCACAATCCCTACGGCTTCACAACTTGGATGGCCGGTGGGGGCGTGAAGGGAGGCCAGATCATCGGCGCGACCGACGAGTTCGGCATGCATGCCATCGAACGCAAGGTCCACGTCCACTCCTTGCACGCAACGATCCTCGCCGCGCTGGGCCTCGAACACACCGAACTGATCTACCGCCTCCAAGGCCGCCCCGAACGCCCGACCGTCAACGAAGGCGAAGTCGTGACCGAAGTCTTCGCGTGACGGTCTCCGTCAGATGTGGATCGCGTAAAGTAGCCTTCACCGCTCCGCGTGAAGTCAGCCGGTCGCACGATCGACGGCGGATTGTGAACCGACGTTCTTCGCAGTCTCGGGCTAACCTCGTGCGGAGCGATGAGGGCTACTTTCCCCAAAACTCGAAGCTCTGATCGCCGCCAGGAACGTCGCGAAGTCGCAAGCCCTGATCCGCGACCTCGGCCTCGAACCCCTCAACGAAAACGCCGACTGGCTCGTCCAACGTCGCACAAAACCGGTGGTCCTGCCGAAGTGATCATTGGCAAAAACCAAGTCGAAACAGCGGCCGGTTGACTGTGGGTAGCATTGTGCTACTCTCACGACATGAGTCAGCCAGTCAAACTTTCCAACGCCCTGGTTCTCGACGCACGCCTGGCGGGCGAAACGTTCGAGCGTTCGCTCACCGGCCAGGTTGAGTTCTGGGCGCGGCTGGGGCGGGCGATCGAACCGTTGTTGCAGGGAACTCAGGTGTTGGCGTTGTGCCGCAACGCCGCAGCCCAGCCGCTGTCCGCATGCTTGGAATCGGTCGATTCTCCAGAGGGACGGCGTCGCGTCGCCGAATACCTGGATGCCCAGCCGTTTCCCCATTACGAACAGGCTCCGCAGGAACCGGGGTATCTGGTCCGGACCGAAGCCAACGGCAGGCGGACGGTCGGCCGGTTCGTGAATCGCCAATTCCAAGCCCGCAAGCCTCTCAGGAAGAAGCGGACGACATGACGGACTTGCCGTTCGATCAGCGTCCTTTGGTCGTGGCGCTCGCGGGACCGAACGGCGCGGGCAAGACCACCTTCTTTCACGCTCACCTTCAGCCTGCCGGTCTGCGGTTCGTCAACGCGGACGTGCTCGCCCGGGAACTGGACCTTGAACCGTACGCCGCCGCGAAAGTGGCCGATGCCTTGCGCCGCGAATTGGTCAACCAGCGTGAGAGCTTTGTGTTTGAGACCGTCTTCTCCGACCCGGCCGGCGACAAACTGGCCTTCCTGAAAGAGACCTTCACCGCCGGCTACACCGTGGTGCTCTGTTTCATCGGGATCTCCGGCCCCAGGACTTCCGAGCAGCGAGTGGCCATGCGCGTCTCACAAGGCGGCCACGACGTCCCCACGAACAAGCTCCGCAGCCGCTACCCGCGCACGCTCGCCAACCTCAAGTCCGCGATCCGCGAACTCCCTCACGTCCTGATCTTCGACAACGATGATCTCCACACCCCGTTCCGCCGAGTCGCTGTCTTCGAGCACGGCCAACTGACGTTCCGCCAAACCCCACTGCCTCGATGGCTGACCAAGCTGTTGAAGTGACCGACGCCAGTAGCGCCCGCTCGCGACTAGGACATCTACCGTTCCGAGTCATCGGACTCGGTAGAAAAGCGATCCCGAAGAGCCGACGCGGCAAACGGCTGGCCGAGGTGGTCGAAGAGTAGAGCCAACACAAATGCCTCGTCTTTCGTGGGTGGCGATTGGACAAAGCGCTGAGCCAAGCAATACAGCAACCGATCAGTTCGTTGATTGACATGTACAGCATACTCGTCCCAAGCATCAGGGCCGAGACCGCCCCCAGTCTGTTCAGCCTTTCGCTTCAACCCGAGTATTGAAAAAAGGTCATGCGGGGAAGTGATGGATTCGAGTTCATTGCAGAGTTCTTGGAATTGAATGTCAGGGAATTCATCCAGCTCTTCGGTAACGAAGTCGATTCCAATCGACAACACAGTGATCAAGGTGGATTGGTCAATTGCCGACCTCAAATTGCCTCCAATGGCTCGCTTCACCGATAGTGCGACGCTTCGGAGCACGACGAGCTTTTCCAGAAGCCGAAGCGAGTCAGTCCCGAATTCGTGACTCTGATTGAACTGCTCGAGCTCATCACGGTATTTGGCTGCCGCGAGATAATCCTCCATCGCGATCGCTTGCTGCTTCGCAATCAAGCATTCGAGGTATGGATGGCTTCCTGTGCCGCCCATCTTTCGGAGGAGAATATCGAGATTGTCCCTGCTTACAACAGTTTTGGGATGATTAGCACCCAAACTGACTGACAAGATTGCCAACGCACGGCGCAGCAGTGGCTCCGCTTCATTCAGGCGATTCATGGCTTGGAATAGCTGCGCCAAGTTATTCAATTCGATGGCAACATTAGGGTGGTTGGGTCCATAGGAACGTTCATCAATAGCCAGTGCGTCCCGTCTCAACGGTTCGGCCTCCATAAGACGACCCCTGGCTTGAAGAATGCATGCGAGGTTATTGAGGTCTCTCGCTACATTGGGGTGCTCGCTTCCGTAGGATTGTTTGTCGATGAACAATGCACGGCGCATGAGTCGCTCGGCATCCCCGGCTCGATTTGTTGCTTGCAGTAGGAGCGCCAAATTTGCGAGGTCTCTGGCAACATCGGGATGTTCATTTCCGGACATTGTCTCGTCGATAGCCAATGCTCGTCTCATCAACGGCTCGGCCTCGGCCATTCGGTCCGTATCCCGGAGCAACTGTGCCAAATTGTTCAGATCCCGGGCAACACTCGGATGATCCATTCCGTAGGACTCCTGATCGATCGCCAGCGCCCGACGCATCATTGGCTCCGCCTCGGCCTGACGGTTCGTTGCATCGAGCAGCGCTGCTAGATTGTTGAGGTGAATGGCGACATTTGGGTGCGAGCCTCCTCGCGACTTTTCTTCGATCATCAGCGCGCGGCGCATTAGCCTTTCCGCCTCCATGTTTCGGTTCGTTTCCATCAGCAATTGCGCCAAGTTATTCAGGCGGACAGTGATGTTTGGGTGAAACGGTCCATAGTGCTTCTCGTCGATGGCCAATGCGCGGCGCATCAGCGGCACGGCTTCAGCAAAGCGGTTTGTATTTAGAAACAAGACTGCCAAGTTGCTGACTTGTATTGCGACTTCTGGATGCCAGGCACCACGAGACTCTTCTTCGATCGCCAGCGTACGATGCATCAGCGATTCGGCAGCAGTGTGGCATGCGGCCTTGTACAGGAATTTTGCAAGAGCGCTTGCTGCGATGGGCAACATGGCTTCGTTCGATAGGTTGCGCGACCAGCGGTCAAACGCATCTGTGTAACTGGTTGCCAAATTGAATTTCGGTTTGAGTTGGAGCCAATAACCGAGCAGTTCGTATTCATCGCGACGTTGAAGACCAAGAAAACAATTCTGTACAGTCAGCGTATCGTGTAGGGATTGCCACTCTTGAGCTTTTGCGAGTTGCCACGGGAGTTCATCCAGCTTGCGGTTGGACCAAGTTTGTGGTTCCTGCTGGAAGTATTTTGCCAGTTGTCGGTGGGCGGATTGTTGCTGCGGTTCGTCGGGTAGGTAGGTGTCGCGTACCGCCGTGCGGAGGAAGTTGTGGGCGAAGGTGAGGAGGCCGCTGCGCGTGACGAGGGCGTCGGACATCGCCAGATGGAGGGGTGACCAAACCGCACTCGGTAGTGGGCGGTCGTGTTGGCCGAGTGCCTCCGTCAGTTCGGCTTCCGACAACCCACGTCGCGCGGCCCAGATCAACGAGAGTGTGTCTCGCACCAGGTTGGTCCCGTCGGAATATACCTCTTCCCAGCGGGCGATCACCTTTCGGTAGAGCTCATACGGATCACGGGCCTCAAGATACCAGTTGATCCGCTCTCCCAGCTTCTCGTGCCGGCCGAAAACGCGGAGTTCGTTCAGTAAAACTCGCAGGTATAGCGGATTGGCGGTCTGAGGTGCGCTGGCCACCAGGTCGGTGCGGGCCGAACCTAGATCACGGGAGTACTGTGTCAGAAATTTGTGAATCAGCCGTCGCCGCTCGGGTTCATCAAGCGGATGAACGAGGAGCGGCGGCGTGGACTGGAGCCAGCCTCGTTGCTCGATGGCGGTCAGACTGCGACCCGGGAGCGTCGAAATGATGACGCGGCAGTTCTTCGGAAAGACTCGCGGCAGCCAGCCCAGATCGGGCGCGTGATCGACATCCTCCAACTGGTTCAAAGCGTCGAGGACCAGCACGATCCGGCCTTCGCCCGCCACCTTCGTCAGCCAGTTGGGGAACTCTTCACGGATCTTGTCAGCCTGCGCCGGGACTTCGTCGGGCAGATCGAACTGCTCCTTCAATTCCAGCATGATGCGCCGCAACAAACCGGTCGCATTGGCACTGTCGGGTGAGGCTCCGATGAAGTGGAGCAGGGCGAAAGGGGTTGAAGGTTGAGGGTCGGTGGTTGAGGGTGGGAAGCGATCGAGAAACCAGTTGGCCAGCAGCGCCGATTTTCCGATTCCCGATTCTCCCAGCACGACCAATGGCGGAGCATCGCTCGCAATATGAGCGTCGAGTCGGTCGAAGTACTCCTGCCGGCCGATGTAGACGCCCGCTCGGCTGCGAGCGAAGGCGTCGTGATCCATCCGCTCGCGTTGCAGTGGCGATGGCTCCTGCCCCTGCGGATAGAGCGTGTCGATCAGCGCGGTGAAGTCGGCCAGCACCCGCTCACCCAGAGATTTCGCATCCGGGTAGTTCTCTCGCGGCTCGCACTTCAGCTTCCCTTCGCGGTGCTGCTGCCGGATGTCGTCCTTGAGCCGGTTCAACTTCTGGAGACTCTGGTCGTCTTCCGTGAGGAAGTCCTCTTTCTTCTGATCCGCCGGCAGTCTGTCGATGAATGTCGGGTCACGGAAGTAGAAGAAGGCGTGGTCGGCCATCTCCGGGTTGTTGAGCACCCCGTGCAGGATCTCCAACTCCGTGACCGACTTCTTGTCCACGCCGTCGACGTGTTCCCGGACCCACGGCTCCCGTTCGAGGACTTCCGCAGGAATCGCGTCGGGAATCCAGCCGTAACGCTCACCCAGCAGCCCGATGAAGTACGGCCGGCAGCGTTTGATCTCTTCCAGGCAGAAGGGGAGTACTTCGCCCCGTTGCGACTGCTCTTCAGTGATGCCCCAGCGCAGATCAATCTCGCCCCAAGTCACACCGCGCTCTTCGCAGAGTCGGCGAAGCTGCGGAAAGATTTTCAGAACCAACTCATCCCGCTCAGCCTGCATGTCACGGAATGTGGAAGAGACGAAGACACGGATGACTCGACCGAATGTTGAGGCCGTGCTGCTCATGGGAATCTTTCCTCAGCGTTTGCGACTGATCGGGGCGAGGCATTCGAGCTGATTTGGCTCAGCCAGACTACGATGGGCAACCGAGAGACTCCAGCGGGGCTGGTAGGCCACCCAGGTCGGACAATCTCGTGAGGCACTGCGTTGCGGACGCGCACAAGCTGGCAGCATGTGTTACGTTTTCTGTCGGTCGAGGACTTCGCCTGACGACCGACGATTTCTATGACGGGGTATACGAGTCTGCTCCATGTCGCTGCGGTTTGTCATCGATGATGCGATCTCCAACGCCGGGCTGTCTCGGCGCGAGTGGCTGCGCATTGGCGGGCTGACCGGTTGCGGACTGGCGGCGACGGCGGGGCGTGGCGGTTCACGAGTCTGCGCGGCGGAGGCGGCCTCGTCGGAACCGAGGCCGCCCGGGTTTGGTCGGGCCAAGTCGGTGATCGTGCTGTATGCGAGTGGCGGACAGAGTCAGCTCGACACGTGGGATCCGAAACCCGATGCGCCGGTGGGGATTCGCGGTGAGTTTGGGTCGATCGAGACGTCGCTGCCGGGAGTGAGAGTCTGCGAACTCATGCCGCAACTGGCTCGGCTGGCGGATCGGTACACGATTGTGCGGAGTCTGTCGCACGACGATCTCGATCACGGTTCGGCGACGTACCTCTCGCTGACGGGGCAGTTTCATCCGAGGAAGTCGTCGAACCCGCCGCCTCGTGATGAGGACGCGCCGGCACTGGGTG
>JBBPIS010000029.1:0-61769 GCA_038040225.1 Planctomycetota bacterium | reverse complement strand
GTTCGTCTGTTTTCTTATGGGTTCTTGTCGGTCGTGCTCGTGCTCTACCTGAGTGCGGTAGGACTCGATCACGAGCGGATTGGTTTGCTGCTGACGCTCACGCTGCTGGGCGACACGGCTGTTTCGCTGCCAATCACGATGTGGGCCGACCGGATCGGACGCCGCCGGATGCTGGTGGTCGGAGCGATCCTGATGGTCTTCGCGGCCGTGTTGTTTGCCATGACGAAGGACTTCGTCTGGCTGCTGATCGCGGCGACCATCGGAGTCATCAGCCCGAGTGGCGGCGAAATCGGACCGTTTCTCTCCATCGAACAAGCCGCGCTATCTCAACTGCTGCCGGGTACACGCCGCACGACCGTGTTCGCGTGGTACAACCTGATCGGCTCGTTTGCCACCGCGGTTGGAGCTCTTGTCGGTGGCTTCGTCTGCCAATGGGCTGAGTTACGCGGCGCGGTTGGAGCCGATGTCTTTCGCCCGGTCGTGTTCGGTTACGGCGCATTCGGCCTCGTGCTGGCCGCGATGTTCTGCTGGCTGTCTTCTCGCACGGAAGTGGCCCCGGCCGAGTTGGCCGTTGCCTCGACGAAGGGCCCGCTCGGACTGGGTCAATCGCGCGGGATCGTGGCCAAGCTGTCGGTCCTCTTCGCACTCGATGCCTTCGGTGGCGGCTTCATCGTGCAGAGTGTGATGGCCTACTGGTTCAGGGTACGCTTCGACGTGGACCTCGCCACGTTGGGAGGCATCTTTTTCGGAGCCAACATTCTGGCGGGGATTTCTTCACTGCTGGCCGCGCGTCTGGCGAATCGGTTTGGCCTGGTCAACACGATGGTCTTCACTCACCTGCCGTCAAATGTGCTGTTGATTCTCGTGCCGTTGATGCCAAGCTTTCCGCTCGCGCTGACTCTGCTGCTGATTCGCTACAGCATCTCACAGATGGACGTCCCGACGCGGCAGTCTTATGTGATGGCGGTCGTCTCGCCCGAGGAGCGTTCGGCGGCGGCCGGCGTCACGGCGATGGCGCGGTCTCTCGGCGCTGCCCTCTCGCCCATGCTGGCCACTCCGCTGGTCGGTTCGACGCACGCGCTGATCGCCGGGATGCCGTTCTTTCTGGCGGGCGGAATCAAAGTGTTGTACGACTTGCTGCTGTACCGCGAGTTCGTCTCGCTCAAGCCCCCCGAGGAAACAAAGCCGCAGGAGAATGAATGATGAAGCTTTGGCTGGCCCGACACGGCGAAGCAGGTGATCCCGACCATGCGTCCTCGGATCACGCGCGGCAGTTGACGGACTTGGGACGACGGCAGGTGGGCCAATTGACGCGCTGGCTGCTGGAGCGTGAAGAGGCTCCCGAATTGATCCTGCACAGCCCGCTGGTCCGAGCACGGCAAACGGCCGAGACCATCGCAGGCGAAGTGGGGCAGGGCGTGATTGTGATGGAAGAGCGGTTGCTCGCACCGGGCATTCAAACCGCGAGCCTGCTGCGCCGGTTGAGCGACTCGGGCGTAAAGCACATCGTCTGTGTGGGCCATCAACCCGACATGAGCCGCTGCCTGGCCGAGATGCTCGGCGGCGGTCGGCATCTGTTTTCACCGGGCACCATCGCGGGAGTGGAATTCGGCAGCGTGGTCACCGCCGGCGCAGGCGGCCTCCGCTGGCTGGCCGATCCGTTCTGGTTCGAGTGAGTCGCGCAGCACGCCGCAGGTCACGTTCCCGCTGCCGAGCGACGCGCGATCGCCTGTCAAAAACCCGCCACGACAGCCCGAACGTTGGACTCGTCGTCTGACTGGCACTACACTCCCGCCCCAGCCGGTCGGTTCGTTGGATCGTGCTTGAGGGCGATTAGCTCAGCTGGTTAGAGCGCCATGCTTACACCGTGGATGTCGTGGGTTCGAATCCCTCATCGCCCAGTCCCCTGAATCGCCTGCCCCTTGTTTTGTAGGCTTTCCCTGCAATTCAAGGGTGCGTCGTTTTCAGTTGCGGACGTGTACGAAGCGTTTCCAAGGCTTCCCGACGTGTACCGCGCCGCCTTGGGAGACAAGCCGTCTTCAACGGCTCGGTCAAAGTGCGAGTCGAGAACTTGCAGGCAGTGCTTCTCGGCAGTCCGTTCGCTG
This sequence comes from Planctomycetota bacterium, assembly GCA_038040225.1. GTDB lineage: Bacteria > Planctomycetota > Planctomycetia > Planctomycetales > Planctomycetaceae > Schlesneria. The sequence continues at coordinate 59,664 of JBBPIS010000029.1, read as the reverse complement.
TTGCCGAGCCAAGCCTTGACAACGTGACTCGGAAACGTCGCCGTCAGTTCCGTCTGGTGTGAGCTTCTGAGGTTCGGCATCAAGGTCCATTACAGCCAGGTATTGATTTCCGTGAAGACGCTGTCGACATCCGCGTCGGTGACCGAATCGCGGTTGGCTACCACCGCCCCCGCTGCGTTGTTCAAGTACCAGTCTTTGCCGCTGCCTCCCGTCAACGTGTCGGCTGCGTCGTCTTCCTTGGTCGTGGTGGGGGTCAACACCGTCGAACCGTTCACCCCACCATTCAACGTTCCCAGCAGGTGTGCCACCTTCGTGTCATAGGTATGGGCCGAAGTCCATTCACCTCGCAGGGCGATCAGCGAGAGGGCATCTGCTCCCGCGAGGAAATTCGCTCCCAGCATGAGATCTTCATTCGCGCCACCCGTCAGGACATCTGCTCCGGCACCACCGATCAGGATGTTGTTCCCGGCGCCACCGATCAGTGTGTCGTTCCCGGCGCCGCCCGAGAGCACGTTCGCCAGGGTGTTGCCGGTCAACGTGTCATTGAGTGTTCCACCAATCACGTTTTCGATCGTATTGCCGGCTGAAAGCGTGAGGGTTAGTCCGGCGTTCACCACCTGAGCCGCCGCGTTCGACACGTCGACAGCGACGTCTCGAGTGGTGGTCCCGCTGAAATTGAGAGTGTCGATTCCACCACCCGCTTCGATGATTGTGTCACTGCCCAACGCGGTGTCGGTGTCGAACACGTAGACGTCATTGCCAGCCCCCCCCGTCAGAGTGTCGTTGCCGGCGCCTCCCGTCAGCACGTTGGCGAGCGAGTTTCCGATCACGGTGTTGCCCGCCGCCCCGCCAATCACATTCTCGATCGTGTTCCCCGACGAGAGATTGAGCGACAGCCCCGCATTGACCACTTGCAACGTTGGCTTCGACAGGTCGATGGCCACCGCCCGGGTGGTTGTTCCGCTGAAATCGAGCGTGTCGGAGCCGACACCGGATTCGTTGATCGTGTCGCTTCCCAACGCCAGGTCCGTGTCGAAGACGTAGGTGTCGTTGCCCGTTCCACCGACCAGCACGTTGTTCAAGCTGTTTCCGGTGATCGTGTCATGGAGTGCCCCACCGGTGACATTCTCGATCGTATTGTCCGCGGATAGGGTCAGGGTGAGTCCGGCGTTCACGACTTGAGCGGCTGCCGTCGACAGATTGACGGCCACATTTTGAGTTGTCGTGCCACTGAAATTGAGCGTGTCGGTCCCACCCCCGGATTCGTTGATCGTATCACTGCCCAGAGCCACGTCGGTGTCAAACACATAGGTGTCGTTGCCCGCTCCACCAATCAGCGTGTCATCGCCTCCTCCGCCTGCCAGGGCGTTGTCGAGCACATTGCCGGTCAGTGTGTCATTCAGGGCTCCGCCGTTCGCGTTCTCAATCGTGTTGCCTGCCGAGAGCGTCAGCGTCAGTCCGGCATTCACGACCTGTGCCGCAGCGTTCGACAGATCCACAGCTACAACTCGGCTCGTGGTACCACTGAAATCGACGGTATCAATTCCACCCCCCGCGTCGTTGATCGTATCGCTGCCCAGGGCCAGGTCCGTGTTGAACACATAGGTGTCGTTGCCCGCTCCACCGGTCAGCACGTTGTTCAAGCTGTTTCCGGTCAGCGTGTTACCGAATGCCCCACCGAGCACATTCTCGATCGAATTACCGGAGAGGAGAGTGAGCGTCAGTCCCGAGTTCACCGACTGAGACGTTGTTTTCGACAGGTCGACCGTCACCGTCCTGGTGGTTGTTCCACTGAAGTTGAAGGCGTCGGTACCGCCTCCCGCTTCATTGATCGTGTCGCTTCCCAATGCGGTGTCAGTATCGAAGACATAAGTGTCGTTGCCGGTGCCACCGGACAGGTTATTGCCGAGCGAGTTGCCGGTGAGTGTGTCATTGGCTGCGCCGCCGATCACGTTTTCGATGGTGTTGCCAGCCGTCAGCGTCAGGTTCAACCCGGCGTTGACCACCTGCGCCGCCGCATTGGACAAGTCAATCGCCACGGATTGAGTTGCAGTGGTGCCGAAATCGAGAGTGTCATTTCCGCCACCGGCTTCATTGAGGGTGTCATTTCCCAGCGTCAGGTCGGCGTTGAACACGTAGGAATCATTTCCTCCCATACCGGTGAGGATGTCGTTTCCGGCTCCACCCGTCAGCCCATTCGCCAACGAGTTTCCGATGAGCGTGTCATTGAGTGATCCGCCAATCACATTCTCAATGGTAGTGCCCGACGAGAGGGCGAGTGTCAGCCCCGTATTCACGACCTGGGCCGCAGCGTTCGACAGGTCCACCGCCACATTGAGCGTCGTGGTTCCGCTGAAGTTGAGCGTATCGGTTCCGCTGCCGGCTTCGTTGATCGTGTCGCTGCCCAGGGCCAGATCGGTGTCGAAGTTGTAGGCGTCACTGCCCGCTCCACCCGCCAGAACGTTGTTCAGCGAGTTTCCGGTGAGTGTGTCGTTGAGTGACCCTCCGAAGGCATTATCAATCGTGTTGCCGGCTGAGAGTGTCAGTGTCAACCCGGCATTCACAACCTGCGCTGCGGCATTCGACAGATCAATTGCAACGGATCGAGTCGTGGTTCCGCTGAAGTTGAGCGTGTCGATTCCGCCGCCCGATTCGTTGATGGTGTCACTTCCCAATGCCAGGTCCGTATCGAGCACATACGTATCGTGGCCCGCTCCACCCGTCAGCGTGTTGTTCAACGAGTTGCCGGTCAACGTGTCGTTCATCGCTCCGCCGATCACATTCTCGACCGTATTCGTCGCGGACAGCGACAGCGTCAGGCCCGTGCTGACGAGTCGCGGTGTTGCAATGGACAGATTCGCATCAACGGTTCGCGTCGTCGTCCCGCTGAAATCCAGCGTGTCAGTCCCTCCCCCGGCTTCGTTAATCGTGTCGCTTCCCAGTGTCAGATCTGCGTCGAAGATGTAAGTGTCGTTGCCTGCTCCACCCGTCAGGGCATTGTTCAACGTGTTCCCCGTCAGCGTGTCGTTGAGCAATCCGCCGACCACGTTTTCCACCGTATTTCCCGCCGAGAGTGTCAGAGTCAGGCCGGCGTTCACGACCTGAGCCGCCGCGTTCAACAGATCGATCGCGACGTTCCGGGTGGTGGTATCGCCGAAGTTGAGGGTGTCAGCTCCGCCACCCGATTCGACGATGGTGTCACTCCCGAGTGCCAGGTCGGTGTCGAACAAGTACGTATCGCTCCCCGAGCCACCCGTCAGTGTGTTGTTGAGCGAGTTGCCAGTCAGCGTATTACCCGCCGATCCGCCAATGACATTCTCGACCGTATTCCCCGCCGAAAGGGCGAGCGTCAATCCGACATTCACCACCTGAGCCGCCGCGTTCGACAGGTTGACAGCCACCGCCCGCGTGGAGGTTCCGCTGAAATCGAGCGTGTCCGCTCCACCGCCCGATTCCACGATGATGTCACTCCCCAACGCCGTGTCGGTGTCGAAGACGAAGGTGTCATTGCCGGCTCCGCCGGTCAGAACGTTGTTGAGCGAATTTCCAGTCAGGGTGTCATCGAGAGTTCCACCGGTGACGTTCTCGATCGTGTTGCCGGCGGACAACGTCAGCGTCAGGCCGGCATTCACCGCCTGGGCGACTGCCGTCGCCAGATTGACCGCCACATTGCGGGTCGTCGTGCCACTGAAATCGAGCCGGTCGATCCCCCCGCCCGCTTCGTCGATCGTGTCACTTCCCAACGCCAGGTCTGTGTCGAACAGATAAACGTCGTGGCCCGCTCCGCCCGTGAGCGTGTTGTTCAGCGAGTTACTTGTGATCGTGTCGTTGCCCGCTCCACCGATCACATTCTCCACCGTGTTGCCGGCGGAAAGTGTCAGCGTCAGGCCGACGTTCACCGTCTGGACCGCGGCGTTCGACAGATTGATCGACACGTTCTGGGTCGTCGTTCCGCTGAAGTCGATCGTGTCGATTCCGCCATCGGCTTCGTTGATCGTGTCGCTTCCCAACGGCAGGTCGGTGTCGAACACATAGGTGTCGTTGCCCGCACCGCCGTTCAGCGTGTTGTTCAACGCGTTGCCAGTCAACGTGTCGTTAACCGTTCCGCCAATCGCGTTCTCAATGGTATTGCCAGCCGAGAGAGTCAGCGTCAGCCCCGCGTTCACGACCTGTGCCGCTGCATTCGACAGATTGACCACCATCGCTCGGGTCGATGTACCGCTGAAATCGAGCGTATCAACTCCGCCGCCGCCTTCGTTGATGGTATCGCTGCCCAGCGCCAAGTCGGTGTCAAACGCATAGGTGTCGTTGCCGATTCCGCCCGTCAACGTGTTGTTGAGCGAGTTGCCCGCCAGCGTGTCATTGAGGGTTCCACCGATCACATTCTCCATCGTATTGCCGGAAGAGAGGCTCAATGTGAGGTTGACGTTCACCGTTTGAGCTGCCGCACTGGACAGACCGACCGTCACGGCTTGGGTCGTCGTCGCGCTGAAATCGAGCGTGTCAACTCCACCGCCCGACTCCACAATCAAGTCACTTCCCAACGCCGTGTCGGCGTCGAACGCGAACGTATCGTTGCCCGCTCCGCCCGTCAGGACGTTACCGAGTGAGTTGCCCGTCAGCGTGTCATTCAGAGTACCACCGGTCACGTTTTCGACCGTGTTGCCGGCCGACAACGTCAGCGTCAGGCCAAAATTCACCACCTGGGCTGCCGCTGTCGACAGATTGGCAGCCACATTCCGGGTCGTCGTGCTGCTGAAATCGAGCCGGTCAATTCCACCCCCCGCTTCGTTGATCGTGTCACTTCCCAGCGCCAGGTCCGTGTCGAACAAATAGACATCGTGGCCGGCTCCACCCGCCAGCGTATTGTTCAGCGAATTGCCGGTGAGCGTGTCGTTGAGCGACCCACCGGTCACGTTCTCGATCGTGTTGTTCGCGGAGAGAGTCAGAGTCAGTGCGGAATTCACGGACTGAGCCGCGGCATTCGACAGATCGACGGCCAGGGTGCGAGTCGCTGTCTGGCTGAAATCGACTGTGTCGATCCCACCTCCGGCTTCGTTGATGATGTCGATTCCCAAGCCCGCAATGGCATCGGTGTCAAAGAGGTACGTGTCATTCCCCGCTCCACCTGTCAGGGTATTGTTCAGCGAGTTCCCGGCCAGAGAGTCATTGAGCGTCCCGCCGATCACGTTCTCCATCGTGTGGTCGGACGAGATCGTCAGCGTCAGTCCGGCGTTGATCACTTGTGCTGCGGCGTTCGAAAGATCAACGGCCACGTTTCGAGTCGTGGTCCCGCTGAAATCCAGCGTGTCCGTGCCACCGTCCGCTTCATTGATCGTGTCACTCCCCAAAGCCAGGTCCGTGTCGAAGACGTAGGCGTCGTTCCCCGAACCACCCGTCAGGGTATCGTTTCCTCCACCGCCGGTGAGGGTGTCGTTGCCGGCACCGCCCAGCAGGACGATGGCATTGGTCACCGTACTGGCAACGGACAGTGTGTCGTTGGCAGCACCACCATCAACCTGCACCGTGGTCCCCGCCGCCAGACTGCTCACGGTGATCGAATCATTCCCGCCAAACCCAAAGATCTCGATGGCTGTGACACTGGCGGGCGTGAAATTCGTCGCGACGCCGTCGATCGTGATCGTCAGGTTCGCCCCCGAGGTCACCGAGATCGTGTTTGCCGCCCCTGAGCCCAACACGGTGAGTGTTGTTCCCGACAAGGTGACGTTCGCGGCGAATCTCTGGGAATAAACGCCGTTGCCACTGCCGTCTTGATTGGAAGAACTCGTCCAGGCGACGGCATAATCTCCGGTGGAGTTCATCGCCACCGACGCATAGTTCTGCTCATTGGCCGTGGTCGTGTTGACGCGGAACTCGCTCCCCTGGACGACTCCCGCCGAATTGTAGCGCTGCGCGTAGATTCCGTTGCCGCTTCCATCCTGAAGGTTGCTCTGCCAGACAACGACGAAATTGCCGGACGAATCCATCGCAATGGTCGAGTTGACCTGGTCGTTCGCCGTGGTCGTGTTGACCTTGAACTCACTTCCCTGCACCACGCCTGCCGCGTCATACCGCTTCGCGTAAATACCGTTGCCGCCGCCGTCCTGAAGGTTGCTCTGCCAGACGACGACGAAGTTCCCATTCGGATCCATCGCCAAATTCGGAGCATTCTGGTCATTCGCCGTGACCGTGTTGACCCGGAACTCAATTCCCAGCACGACGCCTGCCGAGTCATACCGCTTCGCGTAGATGCCGTTGCCGCCGCCGTCCTGAAGGGCGCTCACCCAGGTCACGACAAAGTTTCCATTCGAGTCCATCGCCACTGTCGAGTTGCCCTGATCGTTCGCCGTGGCCGTGTTGACCCGGAACTCAATTCCCTGAGCCGTACCTGTCGAGTTGAACCGCTGCGCGTAGATGCCATTCCCGCTGCCATCCTGACCTGCGCTCGTCCAGGTGACAACGAAGTCCCCGGCCGTGTCGATTGCCACCGTTGAGTTGAACTGGTTGCCGGTCGTGGTGGTATTCACCCGGAACTCGATTCCCTGAGCGACACCCGCAGAAGTGTACATTTGCGCATAGACGCCGTTGACGCTGCCATCCTGACCGGTGCTCGTCCACGTGACCACGAAAGCCCCGGAGGCGTTCATCGCCACCGTCGCGTTGGCCTGGTCGCTCGCCGTGGTCGTGTTGACTTTGAACTCGCTCCCTTGCACATCTCCCGCTGCGTTGAAACGTTGTGCATATACACCGGAGCCGCTGCCGTCCTGAGCCGCACTCGACCAGACGACGATGTAATTCCCCGCGGAATCCATCGCCATCGAACCACCCTGTGCGCTAATGTTCGTCTGCTGATTTCCGGGGGTAAACGTGTTGACTGCCTGCTCATCGCCTACGGCCGACGCCGCCAGCAACAGACGCTGTTCGAGCCTCACCACTCCACTAATCGGAGACACGTAGCGTCGCGAACGACGCCGCGACTGGGCCGGAGAATTCAGACGACGCATCAGTTTGGTGAGCCAGTTCGATGTCAGCATAAAAACTCGTTTCTAATGATGCTCTACGCAGGAAAATGACAGGGAATTGGGATCAACACTGGGGTGCAGGACCGAACAAAGTGACGGCGAAAGTGGGCGTCACATCACTTTTTTGTTTTCACGACGTTTCGTCGGACTCCGCAACGTATCTGGATGAATTCTGTGAACGGTGGAGTGGTTCCGGGGAAAGCGAGAAGCCAGCATTGGCAAGAACTTTGGGTGAAGCGGATTTTCGACGTTCGGGTGGCGCTGGTCGGGGAGACGCACACAAAACTAGTTTGCAATTCGGCTGCTGTCGGCCTTTTTTGTTTTGTAAGTGGATTTCTCCGGTATTTCCGAATGAGTGCAATGTGGCGCGGCACCTCCATTTCCGCACCAAAATGAACGTGCCAGCTCTCTGAGGTGCGGCCACGCGACTGCTGTCCACTGCGTTTGCAGTGTCCACCGCTTAGAGGTGAGAATCAGGGCGACACTTGGCGAGCGAGAGACAAGCCCCGCACATGTGGGGGGTCATTGACCACCTGAAGCTCAGGTCTACCGCACCGAGGTTCCCCGAGCTGTACCCGTGCGTATTGTCCCCTACACACGTACGGGCACGGTCAGCACCTGCATTCCGCTCAAGAATGGACTGACGGTAGGCGTCTGCCCGAGCGGAAGAGTTTCTGCGAGGATCGCAAACGTCCCGCGCGCCGAGGTCTGTGCCCCCGACGATGTCCGCTACGCAAGACTTGACGAATATGACCCGAGTCGTCTGGGACTCGGGCATCCATTTCGGAGGGTTTCATTAGGCCTGCGTCGCTGGGTCGTGAGATGCCCAGCGACCCTTCTCATCACCATCGAGCCCGCGTATTTTCGACAGCCTGGCTGCGGGTTCTTCGATGGACATCCACCAGTTTGCGATTCTCGCAGGACATCTCGCATTGGTTCACATCCCTCATCGCCCAATCTTTTGGCGGCCAGAGTCGTCGCTTCGAGTGAGAACGGGTGTGCCTTTGTTCAGCGTTTTCGCCTGCTGCTCGTGAGCGATTCGTGCGTCATGGAATTTCGATGTGAGGTCCGGCCCCGTCGGGCGGTTCCCTTCCGACCTCCAACTCGACCAGTCCACGCAGTCTCGACTCGTTCTCTGACGGACTGGAATTGATTGCATCGATGAGCTGGCGCAGACGAGCGGCGTCGCGGCGGTTGAAGTGGAGCGAGAGGCGTGAGTGGCTGAGCAGATGTTCCTCGTCCAGCTCGAACGGGTGAGTGTCGGTCCGCTCGATGCGGCCGCTGTCGAGGATGTCGGCGAATTCGACGTTGAGTTTGTCGAGCAACTCGTCGCCGATGGGCGAGTGCAGCCGCAGGACGAGCTTCTCGCGGATGTACCTCATGCTGTCGTAGACGGAGTAAAACCGCATGATTTCCTGGACGGCATCGTCGACGGAATTGGTGATCTTCAGCAGCGACAGATCATGCGGGCTGATCAGTTTTCTGGAGAGAAGCTGCTCGCGAACGAAGGCGAGCCACGCCGTCCAATAGGTTCCACCGGGTGCGTCCACGCAGACGATCGGCAGCATGTCGCGCTTGCCGGTCTGGACCAGCGTCAGGACTTCAAACAGCTCATCCTGCGTTCCGTAGCCACCGGGGAACAGCACGACGGCGTGAACCTCCTTCACGAACATCAGTTTGCGAGTGAAGAAGAAGCGAAACGTCACCAGCTTCTCGTCGCGGTTGATGATCGGATTGGCCTCCTGCTCGAACGGCAGCATGATGTTCACGCCCATCGACATGGACTGGCCGGCGCCGACGTGAGCCCCCTCCATGATGCCGCCCCCGGCACCGGTGACGACCATCCACCCGGCAGCCGCCATGCGGCGACCGAACTCAACCGATTCGAGGTACTCGGGATGGTCGGAGGGAGTGCGGGCCGAACCGAAGACCGTCACCTTCTTCGTCCGGCGATACGGCGTGAAGACCTTGAAGGCATATCGCAGTTCCTTGAGGGCGCGGCTGAGCAGCTTCAGATCGCCGCGTGAGGCCTGATCGCGGTCGAGCTTGTCGGCGGTCTCCTTGATTTCGGCGATCAACTGGGCGCGACCGTCGGCGTCGAAGTTGCCGCTCCAGGAGGAGGTCGAAGTGAGCATGAGTTGACTCCGTCAACAAATGGATGAACTCGACGGACAGAGACGGGAAGTGGAGTGAGGTCGCGTGTGGCCTCACCCATCGACGGCTTCGATGGCCTCGGCCCGTGTCTCATAGATCGCCCAGAGCGTGTCGAGGGCCGTCAGTTTCAAGAGGTCCCGCGCCATCTTGCTCGGACCCGACAGAACCAGTTCCCCACCGCGGCTCTTCACTGCCGTGTGACACCGCAGCAGCAGCGCGAGGAACGCCGAACCGAAGAATTTGACTTCGCTCAGGTCGATCACCGCCATCGGCGACGGGGATGACTTGAGCGGCTCCATCACGATGTCAGCCGCCTGCTCGGTCAAGTCCCACGGCATCTGCTCGATATTGGGCGAGGGAGTGATGATCACGGTGTTGCCGTGCCACTCCAAACGAAAGTCATCACTGGCGTTGGGCATGTTGAGTTCCATCCGTCTTTCGACAAAGTTCATCCGTGATCGTTTGACACCTTGGCCCGCAAGGCAAGCTTATCGCCAATCACTCGTTGCCGAGCAAGACCGAAACGAAGGAAGCCCGGCCTGAACGACCGAGCTTCCCGAGAATCCGCAGGGCGAGTCACATCAACTTGCCGCGTCACCAGTTTCCACCGTAGTAGCCGCTCGAGTAGTAGGGCGAGTAACTCGAATAGCCGAATCCGCCCACGCCAATGCCAATCGAGCGATACCTCGGATACGAGTAACTCGAATAGCCGGAGTAGTACGACACGGGCCGTGCGTAGTAGCCCGTCGAGTACCCCGTCGAGTACACCGGCTGGGCGTAGGCCACGGGCTGCGAGTACACGACGGGTTGCGAGTAAACCGCAGGCTGGGAGTAAACGACCGGCTGCGAATACACCGCCGGCTGGTAGTACGAGCCCGTCGAATACGTTGAGTAGCCACTCGAACAACTGTTGCAATACGGTGAGCCGTAGCCCGAGTAGTACGGCGAGGAGTACCCATACGAGTACGCCGGTCGGTAGTTGTAGCGAGCGACACCGTAATAGGGACGGTAGCCGCCACCGTAGTAGCCGCCACGGTAGTAGAGTGAGGGGCGACCGTAGTTGTACGAACCCCAACCTCGGTAGCTTCCATAGCCATAACCCCATCCACCGCCCCGCCCATGGAACCCGACAGCCGTCGGTGCAACGGCCTGCGTCAGATTCGGTTGAGCGACCAGAGGCCCGGCCTCCGCAGAATTCGCAAACAGCCCGGCCGCCATCAGGCAGGCAGCAGGAACACACCATCGAAGCATTCGACTGACTTTCATAATTCCCCCTCCTCACAGGTTGTGACTCGATCAAATCCGCAGCGGTCTCGCTGCCGGTACGAATGGCTTCCTGCCGGACGCCATCCTAGCGCGACGGAATCCGCCGGGTCAAGCGCTCGGAGAGTCTGACGATCAGGTAAGTTTTCTGGACTGGGTAGGATCGCCCCATCAGTCCTGTCGGAGCCGCTGAGTCATAAGCCGCACTTCTGCGACGACCCTCCGCCGCGTTGACTTGAGTGGGGCGCGGCCTAGAATGGCCACCCTGATCGCAGGGAGGGCAGATCACAAACTTGTTGATTCATTCTCTGGAGTGAGTGCATGACCCCGCGAGTCCTGACGGCGCTGCCCGTCTTCAACGAAATGCGTCATCTGACCGAGGTCTTGGACGCGGTGCGACAACACACCCGCGAAATCCTCGTGGTGGACGACGGTTCAACAGACGGCACTCACGAATTGCTCTCGCGCCAGCCGGGCATTTACGTCCTGCGGCACGAGCAGAATCAAGGCTACGGGGCCGCCCTCCATTCCGCGTTTCAGTATGCCCTCGCCGGGCAATACGACGTGCTGGTGACCATCGACTGCGATGGTCAGCACGAGCCGAAGCTGATCCCGGAACTGGCCGCCGCCGTGTTTGATCAAACGGATCGCCCGGCCGACATCGTCTCGGGCAGCCGGTATCTCAAGCCGTTTCCGGGCGCGAGCGTCCCTCCCGTCGAGCGACGTCGCATCAACCTGCAGATCACCGAGTGGTTGAACGAGCGGTTTCAGTTTGCTCTCACCGACTCCTTCTGCGGCTTCAAGGCCTACCGGGTCGATGCCCTCGCGCGTCTCAGAATCACCGAACTCGGCTACGCGATGCCGCTGCAACTGTGGGTGCAGGCGGCGGCGCTCCAGTTGAAGATCGTCGAGTTCCCCGTGCCGCTGGTGTATCTGGACGAGGAACGTTCGTTCGGTGGCTCGTTGGATCAGGCGGAACGGCGGCTGGCCTACTACCGCGAAGTCCTCGACCGTGAGATTGCCTCCCTCCATCTGCCGAACAAGTCACCCAAGAGCATCAACTGCGAAGTCCACGTTCCCTGTGGCGTGACTGAGTGATCGAGGGCCTTCCGGCGCAGGGCGGCAGTTGAACCGAGCGAGATGGTACACGGCATGACTTTGCCCACGAACGCGATCTCGGACTCTGCCGTGTCGTCCGAAACTGGCTTGCCGCGAGGCACAGTCCTGCCTCGCCAACACGGCTCGATTCTGTGCGTTCCCGAGTGGAAAGAGACGACTGAACTGGTCGGACGCAACCGAGCGGCATTCGCTGCGTCGCAGCTTGATGTTCAAGGAATGCCTCTGACGCGGTTGCGCGATTGGACGAGGATCACGCTCCTCGATGCAGCCACTCGCTACACTTCCTCGCTGCTCGGCTCGGACATTTCGCCTTGTCCGACCGAGGCACTGATCGTGACCGGTCATCAGCCGGAACTCTTTCACGCCGGAGTCTGGGCCAAGAACTTTGCGGCGGCGGGATTGGCCCGTCACCATCGCGGAGTGGCTCTCAATTTGGTCGTCGACAACGACACCATCGAAAGCACGCGGCTTCGAGTTCCGGTGGGTCCGCCCTCCGCACCGCGGATCGAACGCATTCCGATCGACGCCGACCGCCAAGCCCAGCCGTGGGAGGACGCGACGATTGTCGACCGGGCCTCCTTTCGTGAGTTCGGTTCGCACGTGAGCGAACTCCTTCGCCGGAATTGGTCGTACGAGCCGCTCCTCGCGCAGTGCTGGCCTGCGGCGGTCCGACAGTCGGAGGTTTCCAACCGCCTGTGTGATGTCCTGACTGCGGTGCGAGTCGCCAGCGAACGCGAACACGGTCTGACGAACCTCGAACTGCCGATGTCGCGAGTCTGTGAGACGGAGCCGTTCCGCTGGTTCGCCGCGCATCTGCTCGCTCACCTGCCCCGAGTTCATTCGCTCTACAACGCGGCCGTGCGGCAGTACCGCCTCGCGCACCGACTGCGCAACCACACGCATCCGGTTCCCGACTTGGAGACTCGAGACGGCTGGCTCGAAGCACCGTTCTGGCTATGGCGAGCAGGTGATCTTCATCGGGACCGACCGTTCGTGCGACAAGTTGGCTCGGAACTCGAACTGCGTGACGGTCGCGAGGTTCTCGCGCGGTGGACACAGACGGAAACCGGTTCGGCCGAGACGACGGTCGCGATCCTGACAGAGCTGTCTCAACGTGGGTTTCGGCTCCGCACGCGAGCCCTCACGACAACACTGTTCGCCCGGCTCTGTCTGGCCGACCTGTTCATCCACGGCATCGGCGGTGCGAAGTACGACGACATCACCGACCGGTTGTTCGAGCAGCTCTTCCACGTGGCGGCCCCTCGCTTCGCCACCGTCTCTGCCACGTTTCATCTTCCGCTGGGAGGCTCGTCGTTGACGAGCAGCCACGACGAACGCAGACTCAGCCAACAACTGCGCGATCTGCGTTACAACCCGGATCGGCACGTCACCGCCATATCCGGATCGACCGAAGCCGCGCTGGTCGAAGAGAAACAAGTATTGCTCGCCGCACTGGGAATTCGTCGACCGACGGCTCTGGAAACTCGGCGCATCGTCCAGATCAACGCGGCCCTCGCAACGTCAACAAATCTGATGGAGCAGCAGTGGCAGTCCGAACGCGACGCGATGCGACGTCGCCGGGCTGCTGACTCGATCCGCCAAGACCGCGAGTTTGCCTGGTGCCTCCATCCACAGGACGAGCTCCCGCAGAAGCTGCTCGCCGCGTTCCAACGCTGACTGGGGATGTATGTCGCCTTCTGACTCCGGTATCTTGCTCTCTGTTGCCTGACTCCTGACTCCTTCCCCAAGGCCCGCCGATGGCTCGCGATTTCGTCAACGAAAGTCTGTCGCACGATCCGATTCACGGTTACATCCCGTTCATCGCGCGGTCCGGCTTGCCCGAGGGCGAGGCGGCCGAGCAGGACGTGATCGATCATCCGTGGGTGCAGCGGATGAGGCAGATTCACCAGCTTCAAACGGCGTGGTGGGTCTTTCCGTCGGCCGAGCACATGCGGTTCCAGCACATCCTCGGCGCGATGCATCTCGCTTCCGTGGCGATCGACCGCTGGTACGAGTCGCTCTGCGACTCCACCCGCAACGTGCCGAGTCGGGCTTACGTGGAGAGCCTGCTCCGGATGGCGGCCCTCTTGCACGACGTGGGGCATGGTCCGTTCGGGCACTTCTTCGACGATCACTATCTCGACCAGTTCGGCGTCACGCACGAAGACATCGGCGGCGCGGTGATCGAGCAGGAACTGGGCGACCTGCTCCGTCGCATCCGCCGCAACCCGACCGGCAAGCTGAAGCCGCTGGAGGAACTCGACCCGCACCAGATCGCATGGCTGATCCGCCGCCCGAAGCGAGACCCCGCCGCCGAAGAGGGCCATCCCGACTGGCTGAGGAAGTTGCGGTCGATGTTCAGCGGCATCTACACGGTTGACAACATGGACTTCGTGCTGCGCGACGCCTACATGACCGGCTACAACACGAAGGCGTTCGATCTGAATCGCATCCTGCACTACACGTTCTTCACCTCGGCCGGACTGACGATTCACGCGCGCGGGCTGCCGACGCTGATCAACTTCATCGAGACGCGGGCCAATCTCTTCCGCACCGTCTACTTCCACCGGACGGTCCGCGCGGTCGACCTCTCGCTCGAAGAACTCTTCCCCGAAACGATGCCGCGCCTGTTTCAGGGCAACCCGCTGGAGAAGCTCGACGAGTACCGCAAGTTCACCGAATCGTCGTTCCTCGTCGATGTCCAGCGCTGGGCCGACGCGACCGACCCCGCGCTCCACGATCTCGGCCAGCGCTGGCGTCAGGTTCTGGCGCGACAAGTGACTTGGAAGATGACCTGCGAGCGAACGCTCAACTTCCATTCGGGCAGCGCCGAACGAACGTCGATCACTTCCGAACCCGATCTCGTCCTGAAGCGGATCCGCGAGCGACTCCCCGCCGACTTGAAGAACCTTCCACTCAAAATCGACGTCGCCAAGCACTATCACCGCCCGAGCGGTCGGCTCCCCGTTGGTGGTCAGAACTTCCTGCTTGACCCGGCCGTCGGCACGCCGCAGGAGCTGTCTGACGACGACTTGTTCCGCGCGCTGCCGATCAGCTTCTGCGTCTTCCGCATCTACTCGAAAGACCACCTTCACGACGGAACGCTCAACGCAGCGCTCAACGCCGTTCTCGGAGAAGCCAGCGACGCGAAGACGAACATGTGACACACTGGCCAAATTCGGCAACGACTGCCGCTCGTTGGTTTGATCGACCATCCGTCAGCGCCTCTCTGACGGACTCGTCCGAAGATTCCAGTCGATCCGATGTGCGAGGGCCTGCCGGGGGAAGGGGTCGCGCGAGCCGAGTGGTCGCCGCTGGGAAGGGACTTGGAGACGGGCCGATACCAACGGGCATGGTGGACGACTTTGAACTCGAACAGTTGCGGCGGTATCCCGAGTGGCGGGTGGCACTCACGGTCTATCACGACCTGCAAGTTCAGGCTCGCGAGCGGTCATCGGAGTTTGACGGCTGGATTCCTCGCGTGACCGAAGTCGAAACGATCGACACGGCCGCGCTGCCGTCGATTCACGGCAAACTGATCGCATTCGGGTTCCTCAAGTTCGACCTGTCGGGCCGCGACGCCGGGATGCGCTATCAACTGACGCCGCAGGGAAAGCAGGCCCTGCTCGGCAAGAGCCCCGTTGAGGAAGAAACCTCCGAGGACGAAGTGGTACTCGCCCAAACGGCTTGAGTCCACGAGACAAACAACAAAGCCCGGCTTCTCGAAAGAAGCCGGGCTTTTGCTTTGATTGTCGTCGTTCCGTCACGCGACTCGCATCGTCATCGCAGTTCGGAATCGGGATCCCAGCCGGCGACCGAGGCATCCGGGGCGAGGACGTAGATTTCGACGCGGCGGTTCTTCGAGCGAGACGCTTCGTTCTTGTTGGGCTCGACGGGCTGGTGCATTCCGTAGCCGGAGACACCCATGCGACCCTCGGGAATGCCCGACTTGCGGAGTGCCCGCAGGACCGACAACCCGCGGTGAGCCGACAGGCCCATGTTGTCGCCGTGCTTGTCCTTCGTCGTCGCCTTCGCAACCGGCCGATCGTCGGTGTGGCCCGAGACCAGCACCTTCAGATGCTTGGCATCCGACTGGTTCATGATGCTGGCAAATTCGTTCAGTACCTTCATCGCCTCGGGTCGAATGTCGTCGCTGCCCGTGTTGAACAGGAGGTCGGTCGAGAACTTGCTGACACCGGTCTGCGGGTCGAACTCGAAATCGGGATACTTTTCCTTGAGCCGCTTCATCCGCAGCGTGGCATCCTCGGACAGCGGGTTGCTGCCGGGACGGCTGCTGGTGAGCAGATGCTTCATGCGGTCCTCGAGCTGACCGTTGGAAGCCTGCAGGTTTTCCAACCGGGCGTTGGCCGCATCGAGGCTCTGCTTGGTGGCAATGTATTGTTGCTCCAGCCTCGCTTTTTCAGCAGCCAACTGTGACTGACTCATTCCCATGCCGTTGCGCTCCATCGCCAGCATATGATTCTGCTGGTAGAGCTGGTGGGCGCGAAGCTGGCTCTGCTGGAGAGCGTTTCGCGGTGCGTGGCGGCATCCGAGCGGAGCCACCGCGAACAGGGTGAGGGCCAACACAAAACAGGTCCGAGTACATCGTGACATCGAGAACTCCTGGGCGAAAAGCGCAGCCCGCGACGCACAGACCCGGCGTGAAACGCGACGCCGCCGCATGCGACAGAAAATCGCACAGGACAGGCTCGCGACGCCCGAGTCGGGTGACGCCACCGCCATCGTTCAGTTGATGTGAGAAACCGGGGGGAAAGACCACCGACGTGCCAACCGCTCCGATGCGGCATCCAAAGTTCCCGCGATGGATGACGAATGGGGGAGTGATTGCGGGGCGGTTTATAGAAACCGGCCCACCGCTCGCCAAGAGGACTCTTGAGCGAAAACCCGCGTGGCCCAGGACGAAGCTGTGAGAATGTCTCAACGCCCGGACGACTGCGGCAAATCTTGCCGTCCGGAGGGCGCACGGCCCTCGAACGGGAACATTCTCACGTGGGAATCGGCAGACTCTGCCGGAGGCATCGGGGCGTTTGCCTTACTGGAAGAGCCCGGCGAAGAGACCGATCAACTCGCCCTGATAAACCGCCGATTCGTTGCCGGCCCAAGTCGTCCGCAGCAGGTCGACCGACAAGAGCGCACCGGCCATCAACACGAACGAGGAGGCGAGCAGTCCGAGGAAGAAGCCGGTGCCCCACTCGGCCTCTTGAGGAACAACGACCTTGTCCTGACGACGGCCAAACCCGATTTGACTGGCTCCCGCCTCGAAGCTCTCGTCGAACTCATCGTCATCGGAATCGAAGGCGTCAAGGTCTTCGAGTTCGTCGTCCTCGCCCAGCACCTCGTCGCTGACTTCGAGGTCGTCGTCTTCCGCACTGACTTCGTCATCGAAATCGAATTCCGAATCTCCGCCCGACTTCTTGCCGCCCTTCTTGGCCACCGTCGCCGTGGCTTCGTCATCGTCGTCGAACATGACGACGGCGCCCCGCTTCGCTCCCGAGCCACCCTCGTCTTCCGAGAGCATGGGCATTTCGAGGTCTGTGCTTCCCAGATCATCATCGTCCGCGCCGAGCAGCATCGGCGACGTCATGTTCAGATCGTCGTCGTCGCTCGCCTGCAGCATCGGTGAGGTCGAGCCGGGGTCGTCGGCGGCCTTCCGCCCTTTGAGCTTCTTGCTGCTGCCACCTTTGAGTTTCTTGCTGCTGCCACCCATCGGAGCAAGCCGAAATCCGCTGTCCCCTCCCAGCTTGACCCCGCTGTCCGCGGCGCTCAACCGAATTCCACTGTCGGCTCCCTCGAGCAGAATCCCACTGTCCGCCGGCTGCCGGAGTTGAATGCCGCTGTCGCCGCTCAATCGAATGCCGCTGTCACCGGGAAGCACGATGGACGAATCGTCCTCCGCCTCAAACAGCGCCGAACCGCCCATGCCGGAATCGGCCGCATCGTCGTCGAGAGCCAGTCCGCCCAAACTAATGCCTGATCCGGGGAGCGAGGGAAGCAGCGCGACATCGCTGTCGCTGGTCATCCCCGCCTTGCCGCCACCCAAACCACGATCGACCAGCTTGACATCACTGTCACTACCGGTCAGCGGTGCCAGTCGGACGTCGCTGTCAGAGTCGCTCGCCCGCAGTCCACCTCCCACACCGGGGGGGGTGACGAGTTTGACGTCGCTGTCGGAATCGGGGGCCAACCCCACCGGATTCACCAGCTTGACATCGCTGTCGCTGTCCGGCTTCAAGCGGGGAGCTGAATCGCCGACCAGCCGGACGTCGCTGTCCGACTTTCCCATCTCAAGGACGGGCAATTCGCCACTGCTGCCGGTCAATCCACGACCCTTCAGTCCCTCATCGAGCACCAGTCGGACATCGCTGTCCGACGAGCTTTCGCGTCCCTTGCGGATCACGGTCGCCTGGCGGCCGAGTTCGTCGTCTTCATCGAGGGCATGTTCGGAACTGCTGAAGGTTTGCAGGTCGGGATCGCTCATCAACCGCTCACCCAGATCGTCATCACTCATGATCGGAACGTCGGGGTCCGAGTCGGGTTGTCGGCGTCGGCGGAACTCCTCGACGTCGTCCGCCTTGAACTTCCAGGTGCCGCGATCGGCGAAGCCGCGAATCTCGCCCTTCTCGCGCAGGCGAATCAGTTCGTCGTTCTTCAGCTTCAGCATTCCGGCGGCTTCTTCGAGACTCAGGTATTTTTTGCTGATCGCCATGATGACCGAACTCCGCTCGAAACCTGCCACTCAACCCGTCCGCTTCACAAATCACAACAACTCAGCCGTTCGACTCTGCCAACTCGACCGACCGACAAATCATCCGCCTTCGCGCCCTCGACACGTCCTGAATGTCATCGGCGGTTTGAGGAGGCTGATTCGCCGAACATCGTCCTGTCGAGCCTCGACCGACCCCGAAAACTGAACGTGGGTCGCACGACCGCTACCGTCGATCAGTCCTTGCCGCCAATGGGGAGCATCGGAGAGAGTCTACCGTCCGTTCAGGTCCACTATCCCATTCGTTCGGCAAAGTCACGCAAGATTCTAGGACTGTTGTTTCACCGAGGGCAAGACTCGACTTCAGAAATGAGGCGGGACCGAGGCGACTCGTCCCGGGGGACGGGTCGTGCCGATTGAGCCGATGAAAAGGGAGATGGGTCGGGTTTGCAACCTGCCAGTCCCGGTTTCCGCAGGACGTGGGAAGGTGGCAAACCTGTCCCGCGAGATCTTCAACGGGCACCAATCACCGGCGATCGGTCACGGCTGCCTGGGTCGGTCGCGGTCGTGATCGACGATGCAAAAGAAGCCGAATGGTTCTGTGGACTCGTTCCGCAGTTGATGCACCTGAAGTGGCGGGACGTAGGCCACGTCGAACGGCTTCAGCGGGATTCGAGTCTCCCCGCTGAGCAGCGTTCCGGTCCCCCTGGCCGCGATGACGACGTGCGTGTGGAGGTGCTTCTCCTGACTCGAATGGCCACCCGGCGCAACCTCGAAGTAGCGGACGTCGAACGCGGTCTGTTCACCCGAGTTGCCGATCAACTCCGTTCGCGAAACATCTCGAAACGGAAGTTCGTCGCTCGCCTTGTAGGCGACCGGCTCACGGCCGTCCCAGCGGAAGCCGCTCAGAAAGCGAATGTGCTCCAAGAGACGCAGGTTGAGCGGTGAGCCCGGTAGCTCGCAGGCCGAGATCATCTCGTCGCTCGACACACCGGGCATCGTTTCGCCGGACGAGCACGTACTCGACGGGAAGAGGTTCACGATTTGCGCCAGGAACCGCGCAGTGCTGGCTCGCAAATCGGACGAGTCGCCCAACAGAGCGCCGCCGATCAGGAAGATGGCATCCGCGCCGTGTTCGCTCGCCATCTGAGGAATGTTGTCGAACGACATTCCTCCCGCCGGCGCGGGCCATGCGGGACGAAGGTCTCCCAGCGGAGCGAGTGCTCGCTGCACGATTTGTTGGCAGTCATTGGATGTGAACGAGAAGCGACCGCCGAGGTTCGGATAGATCGTGCCGTCGCAGCCCGCCAGACGAAACAGCGTCCCCAGCAGCAACCCCGGTTCGATGCCGTGGCTGGGATCGTGAAAGTACGCCCCGGCAAACGTCGGGTGGGCGAGAAACGCCAGCGGATACTTCTCGGCCAGGTGTCGAACCTGATCGAGTCCCACGATCATCGGCGAAATGAGGACGCCGCGCACGCCGAGCTTCACCAGAAATTCGGCCTGCCGCTCCCACTGGCCGGCGGGCGCGGCGAGGTTGGGAAAGTACAGGCACGTGCGACCCGTTTGCCGGCTTCCGGAGATCACCGCTTGCTGGCAAAGTTCGACTCGACGGCGAAAGTCATCGAAGTGGACGTCGACGAGATTGTGATCGTCCTTCACCAGGTCACCGCCGCCCGCAGCGAACTCGTTGGCTCGCGCGGCGAGTTGTTCGGGAGACGAACCGCGCGGCTTGAGGGCCGTCGCCAGCAGCGGTCGTCCGAACACGCCGAGCATTCGCCGCAGACCGGCCACGCCCAACTTCGGGCCGCGATAACCCGACAGCAGCGTATCCGGCAGACTCACGTCGCGCAGGCGCGTCGACCGCTTGAGCGAGATGTTGCCGTACAAGAGATTCAACAGCGAACTCAGTCCACTCGCCGCGAGGTCGGCCGGGTACTCGATTCGCGCGTCGAATCGATTCGCCGTCCCCTCGACCGGAACAATCCCGGCGACTCGCCCGACAACGGCTTCGCGCAGTTGGTCGCAGAGAATCAGCGATTCGGGAACTTCGACGGTCTGTTCCAGCGCGATGTCGCGACTCAAGCGGTCGACCTCGTCGGCGGTACACGTCAGCCGATACGTCGCAACAATCGGGGTCATGTCAGCATTTCAAAGTGGCATGTGATGAAGAATTCGAGGCAGACAAGTACCACAGCCTTACGCGGGCTTCAATCATAGTCTGTGACAGACCAGTGTTTACCACGTTGAACGGAGTTTTCGGTCGGTGTGAGCGGGAAAACCCGCACACTCCAGCCGCTGTCGTCGCTCGCGGATGCGGCGCAATTCGACTTCAGTCATGACTCGGCTCCCCACTCCGAAACCTGCATCCCCCAGCAGACCCGCCCGCCGTCATGCCTGCCGGTCCGATTGACCGCTCAGGGTAAAACCAGAAGCAGCCAGAGCAACCAACCGAACGCCGACGCAACGACCAACAACGCCAGAGCAACGGCCATGTGGCGTTCCGAAACCGACGAGTTTCGGCAGAGTCGATGGGCCACAAAACCGCACGCGGCTCCCAGTGGGGCATAGATCAGTGCGAATCCAGTGGCGACAAAAATCAGGGCCGCCAGACGATTCGGCAGAGCGCTGTATGGCTTGAAACTCGCAAACTTCCACGCCAACGCGATGACGACTGGCGTCACCAAGCCGATGCAGCAAATCTTCGTCGCCAACCGCCAAGTCGCCGGATTGGGCTCGCGATCAAAGTACGAATCCCACTTCCTGCGCTCGGCCTCGCGGGTCTGCTCGGCGGATTCTTGAATTTGCTTCCAGTCGTCTTCGGCCATGATGCCCGTGCTCCGAGTCCATTTTTCTCCGCTCGGCTTAGGACCGGCGCAGCAATAAGTGTTTGCTCGTGGCGGATGCTGCCAGCATCCGAGCCGACGCTGGCAGCGTCGCCCACGACAGTTATTGCCGCACCAGACCTTACTTCTTCACCGGCTTCGTTCTCAGCAACTCTTCGTGCAGCCGTCCGACCTGCCACATGTAGCTGGGGCCGTAGCCGGCGGAAGGCCCCCATTTGTTGAGCGTGCTCAATCGCAGATGCCGCTGGGCGGCCGCGTCGTCTCCCTCGACGGCGTGATTCAGGCCGATGTAAAGATGCGCGTAGAACAGCCGTTTCTCGCGTTCGTCCTTGCTGATCTCCGCCTTGTCGATCGCGTCGAGGATCTGCTGCGGAGTCATCGTCCCGGCAAACAGCTTGTAGACGGACGGGAACGGTTCGCGATCGTCCTTTGCGTACGGGAGCAGTCCCTCGCGAGCCTTCTTCTGCCCGTGGGCCTTGTGCTGCGACAGATACCGCCAGATGCCGTTCTCGCGGTCGACCTGATCGAACGAGTGATAGCTCTCAAACTGAGCCGCCGCGTCCTTGAAGCGACCGGCGTAGAAGAACGCGATCCCGCGCCGCCAGTGCGAGTTCCCGAGGCTCTCGTCGAGCTTCACCATCTGATCGTAGTCGGCCACGGCCTCGTCGAACCGGCCCAGAAAGAACAGGGCATCGCCGCGACGAGAGTAGGCGTTCGTGTTCTTGGAGTCAGCCTCAACGAGCTTGGTGGCCTCGGTCAAGGATTTCTCGAAGGATTTCGTGAGTGCCATTTGCTGCTCGGCGGAGAGGGGCGGTTCGGCAGGCTTCGGCTCCTCGGCCAGCCCTGATTTTGAGAACGTCGTCAAGAACAAAGCGACAACAAGTGCGACGGGCCATCGAATCTCCATGAGGCATCCTTTCAAGTTCATCGGTAATCAATCAGGGGTTATCCAGCGACACCACGCGGCACTTCCTCACTCGCACCATTGCCGGATCGCGGCGAGGGCCTTGATTGACGCCGCATCAAGATTGGCCTCGCTCCCTCCGCCGCGAATCGGGGAGCAGATTTCATAGGCCACGTAGCCGTCGAAGCCTCCGTCCTTCAGGCCGGCGAAGAAGGCGTTGAGATCCAGGAATCCTTCGCCCAGCGGGACGGCTCGCACGGCGGGTGGATCGACACGCCGGTAGTTGATGAGCGGCGGCTGGTACTGGAAGCGGTCGATGCGGATGTAGTCGGCCAGCGTCGTCTGCACCATGCGCGGGGCCATTCGTTTCGCGGCCTCGTACAGATCGACACCGCCATGCAGCGCGATCGACCACGGGTCAAACATCGCCTTGAGATTTGGATGGTTCACGTCGTCGAGCAACTCGGCAAACCCGTCGGCCGAAACGCCGACATCGTGATGATTCTGCAATCCGAGTGTGACGCCGAACTCCGCTGCGACGGCTGCCGACTCGCGCAGCGCGACGACACATTTCTGCCAGTCGTTCTGGTGATCGGCGAGATCGGTGAAGTAGCCGCTGAAGACTCGCACGACCTTCGCTCCAAGCGCCTTCGCCAACCGAGCCAGTTGCCGGACGTAAAGAATCTGCATCTCGACGAACGGAACTTCGGCCGCCTGCCGTCCGGACGTGAAGTCGGTGTAAGCGGCCAGCGTGGCGATCTCGATGCCGAGCCGGTCGGCGGTTGCCCTCACCTCGCGCACCGAGTCTTCGTCGGGATAGTCGAGCACCGACAGATGCGGTCGCTTGGCACCGATCTCGACGGCGGGATAGCCCAACGCCGCCGCCTTCTCCAGAAACGGGATCAGTCCCAGTTTGTGCTGGCCCCAAAAGCCGGCGTAGCTGACCGAGAAGAGGACGGGAGTCATGGACGAGTTCCCTTCGGAGAGTCGATGCGTGGCGAAGTACCCGGCCAGTTCAGGGCGATGCTCGCGACAAGGCACAACATCAGGCCGAGCAGGTTCACGTACTTTGATGCCTCATGGTACTGCGTGAAAGCAGAATCTTTTTCGACTCCCGGCGGCGTCACCATCGCGAGCAACGGCTGATAGACGAAGCGGTAATCCAACGCCATCACGGCGAGAACGGCCAGCAGACTGAGGCTCGCAACCATGCTGCGGCGCTTGGTCAGGTCCGGGTGTCTCGACGACAGGCACGTTCCCAGCCAGGCGGCTCCAACGAGGATCGCTCCCGTGAGGTAGTACGCTGGAAAACGGAGGGCGACCAGCGTGTCTTTGGTCGCCGCGTCAAAGCCACCGTGCGTGACTTCGCGAATTCCCACGATGACGAACAACGTGGCGGCCCCCAGCCACGCGGACGAACAGAATCGGGCGACAAACAACGCGGCGTGAGGCATGGGATTCCTTGAGCGGTCGGTCTATCATGCGGCGGAGTCGTGGGGCAGGTTTTTTACCTGCCCATCCCCGCGACCATGATTCACGGGCAGGTAAAAAACCTGCCCCCACGAATGCCGCGACGAGTGGACCAGAGAATACCCGGAGTCCGAATAGAAATGCAGACTCCCGCCACGTCAGCAGACGCCGCACCCGACCCGGCCGACATCGTTATCGCTCAAGCCGAGACTCGGCAGCGTCGCCGCTGGCGTTGGTTGATCGTCGGAGGAGTCGCTTCGTCAATTCTGAGCTACGTTCTGAGTGCTGGTCCGGCCTTGATGCTCGAAAGGCAGGGGAAGATTCCCGGTGCAGTGAGGCCACTCGTATTGGCGGCTTATCTTCCACTGGCATGGTCGTATGAGAACATCGGGTGGGTTAGATATTCTTACGACTTGTATTTCTGGCTTCTTGGGATGGGCGTATGACGCTAGCTCGATTGGGAATTCTGTTCGTGTTCGGTCTGGGATCTGTTCCGGCTGTGTCAGCGGCGGAGCCGGCCCCGGTAGCTCCACCTCCTGCCGTGAAGAGTCCGCTGTCGGTGGATGAGGCTTTGAAGAGCTTTGTGCTCGCGTCGCCGGACCTCAAGATGGAACTGGTCGCCGGGGAGCCGGACGTCATCGCCCCGGTGGCCATCGCGTTTGGGGATGACCTCGCGCTGTGGGTTGTTGAGATGCGCGACTATCCGTACGGGCCGAAGGCCGGCTCGAACGAGAAACCGAAGTCGCGCATCAAGCGGCTGCTCGATCTGAACAAGGACGGACGGTACGAGACAGCCTCCGTCTTTGCCGATGAGCTGTTATTCGCAACGGGCGTGCTGCCGTGGAAGGATGGCTTGATCGTGACGCTGGCCGGTGAGATCGCCTTCTTCGCCGATCGCGACGGCGACGGGAAGGCCGAAGTCAGAGAGACGTGGTTCACCGGCTTCGACCAGGGGAACTCGCAACTGCGAGCCAACCATCCGACGCTTGGTCCCGATGGCTGGGTCTATGTGGCGAACGGTCTGCGCGGTGGAACGGTCGTCGCCGCCAAGCCCGAGTGGAAGGCGAAGGGCCAGCCGCTGCCGCTGGCCGGGTTCGACTTTCGCTTTCATCCGCTGACGGGCGAATACGGAGCGGTCTCGGGCCACGGCCAGTTTGGATTGTGCTTCGACGATTACGGCAACCGGTTTGTCTGCTCGAACCGCAATCCGGTGCAACACATCGTTCTCGAAGATCACTTCGTCAAACGCAACCCGTTCCTCGCGGTGAAGAAGACCGTCCACGATGTGGCCGCGTTCGCCGAGCACTCGAAGCTCCATCCGATCAGCCGGACGTGGACGACCTCGCTGCTGCACGACCATCAGTTCACGGCGGCCTGCGGTGTGCAGATCTATCGCGGCGATGCACTGCCGCCCGAATACAAGGGGAACGCATTCACCTGCGACCCGACGGGAAACCTGATTCATCGCGAAGTCATGACGCCGCAGGGAGCAACCTTCACCAGCCATCCGGGTGAGCAGGGGCAGGAGTTTCTCGCCAGTCCCGATTCGTGGTTCCGGCCGGTGAACATCGCGAATGGCCCCGACGGGGCGCTGTATGTCGTCGACATGTACCGCGCGGTGATCGAGCATCCCGACTGGATGCCCGTCGAACTGAGAACGCGCAAGGATTTGAACGACGGCAGCGACCGCGGCCGCATCTGGCGCGTGGTGCCCGTCGAGCCGACGCCGTTGCAGGAGCGACCCGACGGGCCGCTCGGCAAGCTCGCGCTGGGAGATCAGATCGAACTGCTGGAGCATCGCAACGCGTGGCACCGCGAGACCGCTTCGCGGTTGCTGCTCGAACGTCATCCGGACGAAGTCCTCGACGCACTGAAGCTCGACTGGAAGAAGAACCGGCTCACGCGCAGCCGGCTGCACGTGCTGTGGCTGCTCAAGGCGCTCGACCCGCGGCTGACGCCGGCCATACTGGCGTGGAGCGAGACCGAGAACCGTGACGCCCGCGTCCGTGAGCAGGTGGTCGCGGCGATCGGTGAGAATCTCGACGAACTCCTGTCGGACGGGACCGATGATCTGGCGAGCCACGAGACCGACGATCGCGTCCGGTTTCGGCTGGCTCTCGATCTGACCGGCCGCAGCGCCGACGATCATCAGGCCCGCGCGTCACTGGTCCGGTTGCTCCGGCGCGGCGCGGCCGACCCCTGGTTGCGCGTGGCGGTCGGGACGATGAAGACCGACCCGCCCGAAGCATTCCTGATCGAATTGCTGACCGACTGGGAGACGCTCGCCGAACCGGTGGCCGCGGCCGACGAGTTGGTTGAGGAGTTGAGCGCGATCATCGGTCGGCAGATTGCCCCCGCCGCGTCCCGGCCGATTTTCAAGGGACTGCTCGGCTTCCATGCCGCCAAGTGGGATGCCGCAGTCGTGCGCGACATTCGCCTGGCGGGACTGCGTGGCATGGCGGATGGCATCGCACGTCACGGGCAGTCGCTGCAGGAGCACCTCGCCCAACTCGGCGAGACCGAATCGAAGGCCGCCAGCGAACTGATCGAGTCCGCACGGGCCTCACTGTTGTCCGCCGAAGAAGCGGGTCCGCGTCGACTCACCGCGATCAAAACGCTTCAGTTCGTGAAGCGTCCCGAGATCGCCGCGTCGCTGGTGGAGTTGGCCACGTCGCAGACGGACGCCTCGCTGAGACTGGCGGCTCTCGATGCACTCGCCACGCACCGCGATCCGTCGGTCGGCCCAAAGCTGCTCGCCGCATTCACTTCGCAGACGCCGCCGCTGCGCCGCGCGATGCTCGACGTGCTGCTGGCCGAGGAAACAGCCAGCGACTGGCTGCTGAAAGACCTCGAAAGCGGAACGATCAAGCCGAACGAACTCGATGCGTCGCGGCAGGCGAGGCTGATGAAACATCGCAACAAGGAACTGGCCGCTCGCGCCGAGAAGCTGTTTGCCGGGAACGTCTCTCCCGATCGAGCGGCCGTTGTTACGGCGTATCAACCGGCATTGGAAAAGAAGGGGGATGTGACCCGCGGCCGGGCGGTCTTCGAGAAGAACTGTGTGACGTGTCATCGCGTGGCGGGGATCGGCGTGAACGTCGGGCCGGACGTGGCCGACACGTACAACAAGACGCCCGCCTACCTGTTGACGAACATCCTCGACCCGAACCGCGCGGTCGATGCCAACTACTTTGGCTACACGCTCGCCACCACGAACGGCAAGATCCACACCGGCCTCGTCAAAACCGAAACCGCGTCGTCGATCACGATTCGCCTGCCCGAGGGGAAGGAGGAAACCATTCTTCGCGCCGATGTGGAGGAACTGAAATCGAGCGGCCTCTCCCTGATGCCGGTTGGCGTCGAGAAGAACATCACCGTCGACCAAATGGCCGACCTGATCGCATTCCTCAAAAACTGGCGCTACTTGCAGGATGCCGTGCCGCTGGGAGAGTAGTGTCGGCAATCCCCGCGACTGGAAACCGCGCACCGGCCGGGGTCAGACACTCCAAATTTCCTGACCCTACCGGATTGCAGGTGTTTGCCGCAGAGCGGCATTTGAAGGTAGCCGTAGGCTTCAGCCTACGGTCACGAACCGCAATGCCACAGTTGTCGCGGAGCGACATTTGATGCGTAGAGCGATCAAATGTCGCTCCGCGACACAGGAAATTCCTCACACCTCATCCGTGGGCTGAAGCCCACGGCTACCATCGAGTGCCGCTCTGCGGCAGAAAAAACGAAGACGCACAAGCTGGCAGCCTGTGCTACGGGTCGTTCACTCTTCGAGCGCGCGGGCCATCAGTTCGGCGGTCAGGTTTGTCGGCTTGGCGTACTCGACGATCACGTTGGTGCGGATGCCGCCCCGCGCGGTGAAGGCTCCGACGATCTTCATCGACCGCGGTTCGGTGACCGCGACCAGATCGTCGAGGATCAGGTTCGTCACGTGCTCGTAAAACGCGCCGTGATTGCGGTACATCTGGAGGTACAGCTTGAGCGACTTCAACTCGAAGCACTTCTCGTCGGGGACGTAGGTGATCGTCAGCGTGCCGAAGTCGGGCTGGCCCGTCTTGGGGCAGAGCGACGTGAACTCGGGACAGATCGTTTCGATCGTGTAGTCGCGCTGCGGATACGGATTCGGAAACGTTTCGAGTGTGGCGCGGAAATCAGTGCTCATGACGAAGGCTTTGTTCGGGAAACAGCGGCTGGAAACGAGCAGCCCGACAACCTGTTGGCCATCGGGCTGCAATCGACAGCGGGAATGATAGCCGTGTGCGGAGAAGTTCCCAACCGGCGTCCTGACTCCCCTCGCCCCTTTGGGGAAAGGGGCCGGGGGTGAGGGGCAACTGTTGCCGAGCGTTCGACTGCAATCGCCCCTCACCCCTCACCCCTCTCCCCTCTCCCCAAGGGGGCGAGGGGGACAAGAAGAGTCAGCGGACCTCGTTCGCGATCTGGACGGTCTCGGTGCGACGAGCGGGTTTGGTCAGGTGGTCGGCCGTGATTTGGAGGTCCATCTTGGCGTCAGCCTCGGCGACGGCTTCCATCACCACCTCGAACGCAGCCACGTCGCGCGGAGCGAGTTCGGCGAGTGGCTCGAACCGGATGACGTTTTTCTGCTGCTGGTAGCGTCCACCTCGAACCTCGATCAGTTTCATCTCGGGGGGAACGCTGATGCTCAGGGCGACGTTCCGGGCCGGTGCGCTGCCGCTGTTCTTGAGTTGAATCTTCGACGTCAGCCGGTCGCCCACTGCGACGACGCCGGTGGCGTTCACGGTCTCCATCTGCAGCTCGGGCCGGCCGATGACATCGACTTCGGATTTGACGGTGGCGGCGCTGCCGGCCGATCCCGTGGCGCTGATCTTTCCAAGTTGTGAACCGGGTGTCTTCGCGATCAGCTTCGCGCTGACCGCGGTCTCTGCACCGGGAGCCAAGGGGCCGACGGTCCAATGGATCGCTCGCTCGACCGGATCGAATTGGCCACCGTCCGTTGCTTCGACGAACTCCAGGCCGGCGGGGACGATCTCCGAGACCTTCACGCGGCGGACCTCCGCGTTCCCCTCGTTCTTCACGCTGTTGGTAAAGACGGCGGGTCGTTCGGCATAGATGCGGTTCTGGCCGGTGCGAGTCAGGACGAGATGCTCGCCGATGACGTCGATGGTCGATTCGAGTTCCTGCGTGATGCCGCCGTCGGCCGTGAGGATCGCGCGGTTCTTGACCCGTCCCGGCTTGACGGCCGTGACCTGGAGCACGATCTCGCGCGCTTCATTCGGGCCGAGCTTGCCGATCGGGCATTCGATGTCAGAGGCGGCTTCGTGTTTCAGGCCCTCGGGGATCAGATCGCGAACCGACACGTTGTTGGCGGCGGCTCCCCCCGAGTTCTTGAGCAGGAACGTGAGATCGATGGTTTCACCGATGCGGACTTCGCGCGGAGCGTTCACCTTGAAGGAGAGTTGCGGCGCGGCGACCATGATCTCGGCCGCGACTTCGGCGGAGAAGTTGACTCGCGCCACGCTGCCGATCGAGCCCTCCTGTCGCGGGATGACGCGGATCGAAATCTTCTTTTCTTCGTTCGGCTTCATCGTGCCGATGCGCCAGATCAGTTTCTTGTCGACCATCTCGGCGCGGGGAGACGTCCCCGTCAGTTCGGTTCCCTTGGGGATGCGATCCTCAACGAGAACGTGATGCGCCTCGCTGCCGCCGACATTCTTGACGATGACCGAGTAGACCAGCGGCTCGCCCAGCACGCACTGCTGCGGCGCGATCTTCTCGATCGTGATTCGCGGCTGCTGAATGCCACGCGGCGTGGCATCGGTCACGGTGCCATCGCCGGCGAGATCTTGAGCCGTCGGACTCTGAGGCTCCTCGGGAGTCCGGCGGTTTGGGAGCGGGTCACGTTTGCGGTGTGAATCATCAATGAGGTCGAGTGGCTCCGTCGGCGAAGGGACTTCCGTCGGCAGCCGTGGCAGGGACGTGCGGCCACGCGGCGCGAGCGGATTCGTCGTCGAGTCGATCGGAGCTCGAACGGGTCGCTCCGGACGAACGTCCGCGGGAGTGAGAGCGGGCGGCGCGGTCGCCGGATCGCCGAACGGATCGGCCGAACTCGACGGCCCGGTTTTCTCGTTGGCCTTCTCAGACTTCTCCTCGTTTTTTTCAAACGTGCCCGGCGTTTCGAGCGATGGTGCCGACGAGTCGGCGGGCGATTTGCCTGGCGGCGCTCCACCGAACGGATCGAACTCGGGCTGACTGCGAATCGGATCGCTGCTGCGGGGTGGCGAGTCGGCGAAGGGATCGGCTTCCGTGGTCGGCTCCGTCACCGCCGCCGGAGTCTTCGGTTCGGATGCCGATGGATTCGTCGAGAAGCCGGGAGGAGCCGTATCGAGGAACGGATCGGCATCTTTGGACGTGGTCTTCGACGCGGGAGCGGCCTTGGCCTCGTTGGTCTGTCGCACGAAGGGTTCCGTCGAAGCGGCATTGGGTGGTGTCGCTGTTTCGGCAAATGGATCCGCTTCCTCTGGCAGGCGAGCGGGGGGAGCATCGTCGAAGCCCGTCTGTTGGATCGCGGACTTGGGAACGCTTCCTCTCAGCTCGGGGCCGGAGTTCGCCGGGTCACTGCGAAAGTCGAGGCCCGGTCCGGACAGCGACTTCGACGAGACTGCGGAGTCACCGGTGAAGTCGATCCCCGGTTGAGTTGTCGGACTTGCCGATCGCTCGAACGGTTCGCGAGATTGGTCGACTTCAGGGATCTCCCGCAGCGCGGCCGATGCCGTGCGAGTGGGTGGCTCGGCAAACGGGTCTTCCAACTTGAGCGGGTCGGCAACCAATGGCGTTTGCGTAAGCCCCATTGGGTCGCCGGCGGTCCCTTCCGCTGTCAAGCCGCTGTTGTCGCCCGAGTCATCGAGACCCGTGGCCACAATGGAGGACGGGTCCAAGCCCTTCTGAGCCTGATAGACCGCGACCAGGCCAACCCCGATCACGCCCGCCATGGCGGCAAGCTTCCACAATCCGCTGATCAGCATGGGAATCCCTTCCCCTCGAGCCCCCCGGGTCGTTCGAGCCACCTCACTGCGGCGCGCTCACCTGTCGATCAGTTCCCGAATTTGGCGGAGCAACTTCGCAAACGGAAACATCTCACCCGACAAGTGCGGCCTCTCTATCAGAAGGTGCTTTTTTCGGAAAGGCCACTTCCGGCAAATGCTGCCGCAGCCGTGTGCGAACATACAGACGAAAAAGCTGAACCACGGAAAACACGGAATTTCACGGAAGGAAAAGGGGAGACTTCAAAGGAGTGTCAATGTGGGTCGCTCGGTGGACTTGACTCGATGATGCAGCAGCTCAAGCCCCATTCATCTCGTTCCTTCCGTGACCTTCCGTGTTTTCCGTGGTGCGAATTCCGGAACAACGAGCGGCCTCAGTTTTGAAACGCCTCACACAGCCAATGCCAGCCCCTTAGAGCGAGGGTTTGCGAACCGGCTTGAATCCAGACTCGGCCGCGCAGGCCGACTCGCAACGGCGGGAGTCGATCGGCAAGTTCCTGGTGACTGAAGCCGGTCAGGGTCACGCGAACTTGGTAGTGCGGAGAGACGAGGCCTCCCGCGCCGGGGCCGGACGTGACGGCGGGCAACTCGCTTCCGGCAACGTTCAACAGTTGCGGTGGCGGATTCGTGACGTCCCGCACGCCGATCTCGCGCACCGTGCCTTGCAGCGTGTCGCCGGGAAACGCATCGAGTTTGATCGTCACGGACTGGCCGACTCGCACGGACTCGATCTGACTTTGAGGCAGAATCGCGACCGCTTCGTAGTCGGGAGACTCGGCGATGCGACAAACGGGCGTTCCCGCGTCGAGAACCGCTCCCACGTTCTCGGGATTCAGCGGCGAGTGAGTCCCCCGCGTGAGTTGTACTTCGTGAGGACTGCCCCGCGACGCGAGTGGCCTCTGTTCCGGCTCGGGAATCACGAGCCCATCACACGGGGCGCGCACCTGCAGTTTGTCGAGTCGACTCTGCTGCAAAGCCAACTGCGATTCGACCGCCTCGATGAGCACGCGAAGCTGCCGGCTGCGGGCCGGATTCTGAGAAGCCTCCGCGGCACGCCACTGGACCTGGAAGAGTTCTCGTTCCTGTTCGAGCCTGGCTTGCAGCAATCGCAGCTCGACATTGTCGAGTTCGAGGAGCGGATCGCCCTGCCGAACGGATTGGCCGGGCTGCACGAGGATCGTCAAGATTTGTCCCGGCACTGTCACGGAGACCTGTTGCGAGCGAGTCGGCTCGATCGTCAAGACGGCGTACACCCGACGCGGCAGCGGAATGAACAGCACTCCCCAAATGATCGCCGCCAAAACCGCAGCCGTCAGAACGGGACGCCACCACGGCTTCGGTCGCAACAGGGAGGGATTCCTTCTCGCCGCAACGACACCCATGACAATCGGCAGCACGATGATGTTGAACGCCGCCAACGTCGCCAGGCCCCAGCCAACGACGGTCAGTTTGTACGGCTGCAGAAACTTCGTCAGAAACCAGACCATGAGTATCGTCACCATCCATCCGTAAACCGTCGCGGCGATGGCATACAGCGTGAACCACAGCCCGCGCAGGCCTGTCGGTCCCGGCGCGGCGGTCTCCGTCCCCCAGAACCATCGGGCCGCATGGTGCTTCAGTGCGGCATACGACTTCTGGCGCAGGTTCGGCACCTCCAGAAAGTCGCTCAGCGCGTAGTAGCCGTCGAATTTCATCAGCGGATTCGCGTTGATCAGGAAGGTTTGCACCGACCCGAACACCATGGCGGCGAACGCGAGACTGTGCAGGACACCGGGCGGAGTCGACCACCAGACGAACGTTGCCAGCGAGGCGATCAACACCTCGACGTAGATCCCCGCCGCGGCGATGGCGATCCGATGCCACTTGTTTGGCAGCATCCACGAGTCGGACACGTCGCAGTACAGACAGGGCGAAAAGCACATGAACAGCAGCCCCATCGCATGGCACTCGCCCCCGAAGTGCTTGCACGTCAGTGCGTGACCAAATTCGTGCAGCACCTTGACGACACCGACCGCCAGCCACAACCAGACAATATTCTGCAGATTGAAGAAGGCGTGAACGCTTTGCAGTTCGGGACGAGCGACAAACTGATCGAACCGGCCGACGATGAGCAGTACGGCCGACAGCATCAGCCCCAGAGCCGCACAGACGCCGAGCGGGTGAAACAGCCAGCGCACCCGGGGATAGATGCGGTTCAACAAGGCATCAGGATCGAACGCACTCACCTTCCAATAGAGCAACTGCGACAACCAGCCGAACCATTGCGTCCGCTGCCGCTGCTGCCGCTGACTGACAAATGAGCGGGTCGTTGCCGCCGCCTCGACGTCTTCCAGCAAGCCCGCCTGCTTCCAGCGGCCGACCAGTTTGACGATGTCTTCGAGGGAGACGTCGTCCGATCCAGGCTCGTCGACGAACGCCGCCCGCAATTCCGCAGCGTTGCGTCGGCCATCGAGCAACTCGAACAGGCGAAACTCGGGAATTGCGAATCGAAAATAACGCAGCGTCAGTGGATCCTTCACGAAGTAGGCGGTCCGCCCCTGAAACCGTTGCTCGCGCACGACGAGATCTGCCCGCCGGGCCGGCAGGGGTCGAGACGCGATCTTCGGTGAGGCAACGGCGGACACGAGTCGTTCCTGCGAGTCAGTACCACAGATACGTGTAGATGACCTCGATCAATTCCCGGAACAGCACAAAGCCGACCGAACGCTGGCCGCAGTTCAGACGGGCCTTCACCTCGGCCCCATCGCGCAACGGCGGACAATTGGTCGGATGGAGCTCGACTATCGCGCGGACGATGTGTCCGTCCGCGGTCAGGTCGGTGCGCGGAGACAGTTCCAAAATCGTTCCCGGATAGCGCGTCTCCGGTTCCGTCGCGAGGACGAAGTCGATCGACAGCTTCTCGCCCTTCTTCAATTCGCTCAGACGTCGGGCGACGTAGCCCGACCGATCTTCGAGCAGTCGCAGCTCGACGATCCACCGCCCCTTCGGATCAATCTGCTGAAACAGGGCGTCCCCCTGCCGCACCGGTCGATGGAGCAGAGTCTGCTCCAGATTCCAATTCGTCACGACACCCGCCTCGGGCGCGAGCACGATCAACCGGTCGACCCGTTCCTGCATGCGCTGAATCTGCTGCTCGAGATGCTCGGCCGTGAGTGACGACTCCACCAGAGCCGTTTGTAGATCGACCTGTTCTCGTTCGGTGAGTCGCGATCCCGAGCGTCGGGCTTCGAGCGACTTCTGTCGTTCACGCGCCTGCAACAGTTGACCGGTGAGGTCGCGCTGCCGCGTCGCCAGATCGAAATTGTCGAGGATCAACAGGCGTTGCCCCGCCACCAGCGTGTCGCCGTGACGGACGAGCACCTCGCGCACTGTGCCGTCTTCGGGGGCAAAGACCGTGCGCCGCGATTCGCAGCGCAGTTCGCCGTCGGCCGCCAAACGCAACTCGATCGGTACAGTGGCCAGAGCGACGAGGCCGCACACGACCGCCAGCATCAGGAACAAACGCCCGCAGCGCAGCAACCAACTCGTGTCCGCCGCCCGCTTCCACCACGACAGGAACGGAATCGCTTCCAGCAACTCTGTCCGCTGCATCGCCACACGAACCTGATCCGCCACCATCGCCGCTCGCTGCACATTCGCGGCGGGAATCGAGTCCGCTCGAAATTGTTCGACGATCAACGCGCCGAGCCGTTTGGTTGGCGACTTCGTCCCATCACCCGGTTCGGCGATCGGAATGACGAGCAGCCATCGAGGCCGCTCGGCAGCCGGGTAGGCTTCGACGGCGGCACGATAGATTTCGGGAGGCATCGGCACTGGGGACGATTCCGACGGCGCGGCCCCCTCTGCGGCGCGAGGCAATCCGATGTTCAGCGGCTGTCCGGATTGGGCCGCGACCTTCGTCAGGCCGATCAGCGCGCGGACCACGTTCGATTGGGAGTTGATCGTTTCCTGACCGCTCGCCGCCAGGATCGTCGCTCGCCCGCCGACGAGCCAACCGAGCGAGACTCGTTCGCAACCGATGGCCTGACGCCCCTCATTGACCGCCACGAGCGACGCTTCCTGTTTCGTCTGCGCGCCGTGCAACCGCATCACGAAGCTGCGCAGCAACGCCTCGCTCTCGGTCTGTGTCGCAAGCTGTGCCATCTCGCGCGACCGGATGTAGTCGCCCAGAAACTCGCACCACTGACCCAACTCACCGATCCGTGCCGAGACCAAAGCCGCGTTGTCGGGAGCCGTGCCGGCGGCGCGGAACAACTCGATCAGACCCTGCGCCGTCGCTCCCTGAACGATCGGGACGAGCAGCAATTCCACGGTGAGCGGGTTCGTGCCGGCGGCCGTGACCTGGCCCGGCGCGATGCTGAGCGCCGATCCCTGTCGAGCGACGCCGTCCAACAACTGTTCGTGAGGCGACCAGGCTGCGGCACCTGGCGCGAGGCCCACCTTGTCGAGATTCGCCGCGAACGCGGGGTGGAACTTTCCGCCCTGGGCCATCCAAACGCAGGCGGCGTCGGCCCGGAACACCTCGACCAGCGTGGCGAGGAAGACCTGATAGAACTGCTGAGGGGCGACCTGAGACCGCGAGTGACGGAACAGATTCTGAAACAGCGCGAGCCGCCGCTCGACGGTCATGAGGGGGGCGGTCGTGGTGGAGTCCATCGCGATTCATTCGGTATGGAAAGACGAGCGTCCTCACGACCGATGACCGTTGTCGAAGTGAGTCGGCTCCTGAGCCGCCGCGAATCTTAGAAGAAAACGGCGAGTCGAGCCTATCCCGGATTATTCACGTCTCGGGGAGTTTCCCTGACAGAGTGCGGCATTGAAGCCTGACGCGCAAGCGAAGGATCTGCTGCGACATTCCTTCGCTTGCGCGTCAGGCTTCAATGCGACCACGTGCAGGTCGTCACTCAGTGGCGTTGAGATTCGCGATGGAGGGTCGATGCAGCGTCGCCTCACCGCCGGTCGCGAGGGCTTTCCAAGTGCGATCCGTGTCCGACGGGGTGTGGCCGATACTCAGAGCGGCTTCGCCTTTGTTGACGAAGATTTCGAGTGAGCCTCGGTCGCCGATCACGCGCAGCGAGACTCGGCCCTGGCAGGTCGAGACCGGAGCCGTCACGTGGCGACACGCCAGCTTCTTCTGCTTCGCGTCGTAGACAATCGGTGTACCGCAAACAGTGAGTGTGATCTTCTCGGCCGTGCCGACTTCCAGTTCGAGTGTCAGGTCAAACTGATCGAGAGTTCCACCGACGGTCACGGTGACTTCGCGTCCCGGCACGAGCTTCAGCCGATCGATGGACAAGATCGTGGCATGGGCACGTCCCTGTGAGGCTGCTTCCACCTCTTTCACCGGCCACGCGAACAGTCTCACGCCGCGGGACGTCGGCCGCAGAGTCAGTTCCACCGGGATCGTCATCTGCTGGTTGAAGGGCCGGTTTTTGAACTCGATCCCCTGCCCCCAGCCGATCTGCACGCGACGGCCGTTCGGCGCGTTGTCGAATGTCTGCGCGGCGTAGAAGTTTCCAAACCAGACCTGATGCTTGCCCGACTCTTTCGTGAACGTCTTGCCGTCGAAGTCGCCAAGCACGTACTTGCCGTCTGCGGCGTAGAGCACCCATTTCTGGTTGGCCTTGTCTCCATCAATGGCGAGCGGGAACAGGTCGGGGCATTCGTAGAAGCCATCGATGCGGCTCGCGAATGTCCACTCCTTCAAGTCGGGCGACGTGAAGAACGAGATCCCCTGCTTGGCCTCGGCCGTTGGCGCATCGGGCTGCTCGTCGTACACGGCCATCACCCAGCGGGAGGACGCCGCGTGCCAGACAAGTTTCGGATCGCGACCGTTGTGTTTCACGACCGGGTTCTTGTCGAACTCGGTCCACGTGCGACCTCGATCGTTGCTGAAGACGATGCACTCGCCGCGGCCGGTGCTGGTGTAGGCCGCCACGAGAACGTCGTCGCTTCCCGTTTTGAAGCCGCTCGTGTTGCGGGCATCGACAACAGCACTGCCCGAGAAAGCCCAGTCGCCCCACTGCTGCGGATAGAGCGCGGTGGGCAACTCGGTCCAGTGCAGCAAGTCCTTGCTCACGGCGTGGCCCCAGTGCATGTTGCCCCAGCTCCAGCCATACGGATTGTGCTGGTAGAACAAGTGCCACTCGCCCGCATGCTGGACGAGGCCGTTCGGATCGTTGAGCCATCCGCGTCGCGACGTGAAGTGCAGTCCCGGTCTGTTTTGGTCCGCGTCGGACGAGAGAGGCTGTTCATCGGACGGTGTCACCGCGTTGAGCGCGTTGGAGTCCGACGGCAGCAGCGCTTCGATGGTGAGGGCCTTCCCTTTGAAGGGGCGAACGTCGGCGAGAGCCTGGAAGTCGGCATCCTTCTCCGCAAGTTCGATCTCGAACTCACGGACCGTCCGCCCGTCGATCAGGAATTTCACGCGACGCTTGGCCGCGCCGGTCTTGACGGGCAGTTGGAGATAGTTCGTCGCAACAACCAACTCACGTCGCGCGAGTTGACTGCCACGGCGCGTGTCGGATTGCAGAATGTGATCGACGTTGACGTGGCCCCAGCCTCCGGTTGCCGCATCGACGATCTGCAACCGGACCTTCTTTCCCGCCAGATCGCTCACGTCCCACGAATGCCAGTCGAGGCGTTCGCTGCCCCCCGGCTTGTCGTTCGTTCCCGTCGCCGTTCGCGCGACTTTGCCGGCCACCAGCAGGTTGATGCACGTCTTCCCCTCGTGTTGTCCGCCG
This sequence comes from Planctomycetota bacterium, assembly GCA_038040225.1. GTDB lineage: Bacteria > Planctomycetota > Planctomycetia > Planctomycetales > Planctomycetaceae > Schlesneria. The sequence continues at coordinate 22,391 of JBBPIS010000029.1, read as the reverse complement.
CCAATCAAAAAGCAAACGAACTTCCGTTGGAGCGTGAACTCGGGGGAAGTCAGCGTGCCGGTCGTGGCGTCTCCCTTGAAGAACGAATTCACCAACCGCTGGCCTTCGTATCCCTCGACGTGCATCTGACCCGACAGCGTCCCCTTGGCCGGTCCAGGCCCGAAGGCTTCTCCCGTCGCGACCCACTCGCCATACGAGTCCCCTTCAAAATCGGCGACGATCACATCGGCCTCCGCCCCAAACGCGGCGGCCGGCGCGAGTAACAGACTCAACGAAACAAGAACAAGTTTGTACATGATGCCGTTCCGGCGTTTTGATGAGGGTGGATGTTTTCCGAACGCGCGAGCGAAGATACCCGGCCATGCCTCACGCCGCCATCGGTCGTGGGGCCTGGGTCAGTTTGGCGACGGACCAAGCATGGTACGCCCGCGCCGCCAGCCGTCGTTGCGAACAGGTGACTCGGTTGTCGTCGTCGTTCGCTTGTCAGTACAACGCGGGCAACGAATAAACGTTCTCTCCGAATGAATCACCCGATGACACGACTTGGCCGTCCCGATCAGGCTGCGGACCGTCTCCCGACGGCGACACTGACCACGCTGCGGCATCGCGCGCGGTTGTTGGCGGCGATGCGGCTGTTTTTTGATGAGGCCGGGTATTTCGAGGTCGAGACGCCGATCCTTTCGTCCGACATCGTGGTCGATGCATGGTTGGAGCCGTTCGTGGCCGAGTGGCTGCCGCTGGCGAGTGACTGGTCGCGGCCCGGGTCTCCCCGTTACCTGCAAACGTCGCCCGAGTTCGCGATGAAGCGGCTGCTGGCGGTCGGGGCGACGGCCATCTACCAGCTTGGCAAAGTCTTTCGCAACGGCGAGGTCGGGCTGCGGCACAATCCCGAGTTCACGATGCTCGAATGGTATCGCGTGGGGGACGACCATCACGCGCTGATGCGTCACACCGAAGCACTCGTACGGCGAGTCATCGACGTGGCGAGTGAGCTGCTGGAACGCGGCGACGAGAACTCGCCGGGTGCCACTGGCGAGAGGCTTCGCTCGCCAGTGCTCGTTGAAGACACTGGCGGCTCGAAGCTGCCGCCAGTGGCACCCGGAGTGGCACCCGGTGACGAGGCCCTCGCGCGGCACCGCGATCTCGCGCGGCGGGTCGCTCATCCGGCCGGTTTCGAGCGATTGAGTTACGACGATGCCTTCGAGCGGCATGCCGGGCAGCGTGTCCTCGACGCGGACGTCACGCGGCTGCACGACCTGGCGGCGAGACACCACCTTGTTCCGCCTCCGGGCCTCGACCAACACGATCGGGATGGTTGGTTGAACTGGCTGTTGGCCGAACTGGTCGAGCCGCATCTGGGTCATGAGCGGCCGACGTTTCTTTTCAACTATCCGGCCAGTCAGGCGGCGCTGGCTCGCGTGTCGCAGCCGCAGCCCGGCGCACCGTTCATCGCCGAACGATTCGAGCTCTACATCGATGGCGTCGAGCTGTGTAACGGCTACCACGAGTTGACCGATCCCGCCGTCCTCCGCGATCGCGTCCGCGAGCAACTCGCCGTGAGAGCCGCCGCCGGGTTGCGTCCGCTTCCCGCCGAGAGCCGTCTGCTGGCGGCCATGGATGCGGGACTTCCCGCCTCGTCGGGAAATGCCCTCGGCGTTGACCGACTCGTGATGCTGGCCCTCGGTCAGACGTGCCTCACCGACGTGATCGCCTTCCCGTTCGATCGGGCGTGAGGATCGCGGTGTCGATCGATCGCGAGCCACTCCCGATGAAGTTGTGATTCTTTCGTGGGATAAGCTTCCAGCTTGTCAATTCCACACGAGAACATGTCCACACGAGAACATGACAAGCTGGAAGTTTATCCCACGTTCGGAGCAGGGCGGCGTTCAGCGATCTTCGTCGAGGATCACTTGCGACTCGCGATCATTGGATACCGGCGGATTGGCAGACAAGTGATTCACCAACGCGCTCTCCGCCATCATCGCGGACGGCGACATGCCCCCCGCGTTCGCGGGTGCGTCGCGATGTTGGATGCCAAGCTCGATCAGCAGCTTGCGGATCACCTGCTCGGCCTCGGTCTTTTCGAGCAGCCAGCGATCGCGCGCCGCCTGCCACGCGGAATCGCGAGTCGTCGAATCGGCCGTGGCAATTCGCAGCCGCTCCTCGGCCACGCGCAGCTCGTTGTCGCGCGCGGCGATCCAGTCCATCAACTTCTGTCGCTCGTCGAGGAACTCGGTGCGGAGCCGTTCAAATTTCGATTGGGCGTCGAGATGCTCCCGCCTCTGCTCGACAAGGCCCTCGTGGAGCTGGCTGTAGTAACCGACCAGGGCATGCCGGACCTGATCGACTCGCAGGCGGGCTTCGTCCTGGCCGGCGGACTGCGTGAGATCGACCCATGTTTCCTCGACGGCGAGCCGCATTTCGAGCGTCGAGCGGTGCGTGTCTTCCAGCTCGGCCCGCAGCTTGTCGAGCCGGATGCGCCGGCTTTCGAGGTTCTCGGAGTGCGAGGTCAGCAAGTCCTGCTGACGCCGCAGTTCGGCCTGTTGAATCTGCCGCTCGTGCTCCCACGCGTCGCGTTCGGCCTGCAGACTGATGCGGTCGAGATCGCTGGTGCTCGACAGCGCCCGACGTGACTTGGACAGCACGTTGCGTTCGCGTTCGAGCGACTTCTCCCGCTCTTCGACCGACGCGCGGTAGAGGTCGATCTGGCGCATTCGCTTCAGCAGCAGTTGCGACGATTCTTCGAGATGCTGGCGTTCCACCTGCCGTTCGTGGCGATGCTCGTTCTGAGCCCGTTCGAGGTCCGTGCGAAGCTTTTCGAGATGCTCCTGCTGGAATCGAATGCGGCTTTCGAGCACGGATCGTTCGCTGTGGAGTTCGGCCCGCTGGACAGTGTAGGTTCGATCCCATTCCTCGCGCTGGGATTGCAGGGTCGCCAACTCACGGTCACGCTGCGCGAACAACTCCGACTCGGAGGCCGCGCGTCGCTGTTGCCACTCATCGCGCTCGGCCCGTAGCGTGATCGTGTGCTGCTGACGTTCGGCCTCGAGCAGCGCGAGATGCTGTTCGCGAGTCACCTGCAATTCGGCGGCCTGAGTCGCCCGCGCGGCGGCGAAATCCGATTCGGCCTCGCGCACGGCGGCGTCGTAGAACGCCTTCTCGCGTTCGATCTCCTGCTTCTCGGCCTGCGAGGTCGCGAGCCACTGATCGTGCTCCGTCTGAAACTGACTCCGCCTCTCCTCCCATTCGCCGATCAGAGTCTGCCAGAGTCGTTCCCGCTCCGACTGGATCAGTCGCTCGGCCTCCACGGTCGCCTGACGATGCTGCTCTTCGAGCGAGGCCGTCAGCGCGCGAGCCCGCTCGTGCTCGGTGGCCAGTTCGTTCCGTTCGGTCTCGATCGCCTGGCGTTCGAGCTGCAGTTCGGCCAGCACTTCCTCACGCAACGATGCGCGGCGGCGTTCGACGTCGATGCGTTCGCGCTCGGCGGCCAGTCGAGCGACTTCAATTCGCTTCAGCAACTCCTCGGCGGCGACCATTCGCTCACGTAATGTGGCCTCTTCGGACTGGAGCCGCAGCCGATTCTGTTCGAGTTCCTCGAACTGTTGGATCCGCAGCGACTGAAAGCGCAGCCGGTCGGCTTCCAACTCAGACAGCCGCTGTTCAATGGTGGCCTCGCGCAGTTCGAGGTCGGTCTCCCGCTCGAGCATCTGCTGCAACAGGAGCCCCGCATCCGCCAACAGTTTTGAATTGGGGCGTGCCCCGGCAGCGGAGGCGACTGTCGGAATTGCGGAGTCTGCCTCGACCGTTCGCTCCGATGCGTTGGCATGCTGGCCATCGATACGAATGCCGGTCTGGCCCACCGTCCGGAATCGCGATTCCGGCGCGGGCGGTTCCAGAAACTGCGGAACTTGCGGCGTCGCGGCGTCGATCTTCCGTTCGTCCATGACGGGAATCCCTTCCCAATTCGACACGCGGTCCCTGCGCGTCGGATCGATTCGTCCAAGGTTGCCACTCGCAGAACAGTGACCGACTCCACCAGACCCCGGTTACATCAAGCCATCCAGAGCCGCAGTCAACTTCGGCTTCTGCACCAGTCCGACAAACCGCTGTGCCTCGCGGCCACCCTTGAACAGGATGATCGTCGGGATGCCGCTGATTCGGTACTCGCTGGGCGTGCCGCTGTTGTCGTCGGTGTTCAACTTGCCAATCTTCGCTCGGCCGGAAAAGTCGTTGGCCAACTCTTCAATCGTCGGGGCTATCATTTTGCACGGGCCGCACCACGGTGCCCAGAAGTCGACCAGGACGGGATCCTGGCTGCTGAGCACTTCGGTTTTGAAATTGGCGTCCGTGAACTCCAGTACCTTGCCGGCCATGAATTGCCCCTTTTGCAGACTGACGGCGGACTCGCCCGATCGTCGCATCTCAACGGATGCCGACCGGGGAAGCCTCGAAATAGTGTGCCGGATTATAGGGATAGGGCAATCAGTGTCAATTCGTCCCCGCCGACGTCGCTTGCCGTAAAGAGCCAACTGGCCGAGAAATAGGCTGTTTGGGTCGTTGAGACACCGGCCAGTCGACACTCTCGCGGCTTCTCGCTCGACGACGTTCAAACACGACATTCGTCTGGACGATCCGGGTGAGTCTCGTCACAGTACTCACAGCTTTCATGAGCGGTCCCGGCTCACGAAAGCCCCGTTCCCGATGGCTGTCACGTTTCGACTGAATGAGTTTTGCATGAACCAGCCCTCCACGACACCCTCCCTTCAACATCCGACTTCCCGCCGCTGGCGGTTCATCGCCTTGACGCTGTTGGCCGTGGGAGTGGTCGGTTTCACCGCCGCCGCCCAGTTCAAGCGCGAGCCAAAGGGAGCCGTCGCCGGATTCCGGCTCGTGGCCGAGTACCCTCACGACGCGACCGCCTTCACGCAGGGATTGGTCTTCACCGATGGGCGGCTGTACGAAGGGACCGGCAAGAAGGGGGAGTCCTCTTTGCGCCGGATCGAGTTGGCGTCCGGACGCATCGAAGCACTCGTGCCGCTCGACTCGGCCTACTTCGGCGAGGGGATCGCCATCCTCGACGGCAAGCTCTATCAACTGACGTGGCAGAACCGACTGGGAATCGTCTACGACCAGCAGACGTTCCAACCGATCTCGACCTTCCGGTACACGGGTGAGGGTTGGGGGCTGACTCACGATGGCAAGCGGCTGATCCTCAGCGACGGCACCTCGACGCTGAGGTTCCTCGATCCGAAGACGTTCGACGTTGTCAAACGCCTCAAGGTGCGGGCGGCCAACGGACCGATCGACAAGCTGAACGAACTCGAATATCGCAAGGGGGAGATTCTCGCCAACGTCTGGTACTCCGACCGAATCGCCCGCATCTCGCCCGAGTCCGGCGAGGTACTCGGTTGGATCGATCTGACCAACCTCTACCCCGCGCGCCAACGGTCGAGCAAGGAAGATGTCCTCAACGGCATCGCCTATGACGAAGCCAAAGACCGCCTGCTCGTCACCGGCAAGAGCTGGCCCAAGGTCTACGAGATCGAAATCGTCCCGCAAAAGTAGATCGTTCCGCCAATCAACAACGACCGTCGCCGAAAGGGCGACGGTCGTTTTGAAAATGGGCGATACTGGATTCGAACCAGTGACTTCCACCGTGTGAAGATGGCACTCTAGCCGCTGAGTTAATCGCCCGAAGAGGTTGCCGCTGGGTGCGACAGCGGATTTTGTATCGGCTTGGCGGAGCATCGGCAAGCAAGGCGTGCAGCGACCCGGACGTTTCAAACGTCCGGGTCGACTTTCGATCTGCCCCGCAAAATTGGGACCCCACCATCGAACGGTCCCCTCGGAATCTCTGGCCGATCTGTCGTGAACTGTTCGCCGGATGGATCGGGCCTTCTTGATGCCGGTGCGATTGGTCGATACAACAGTCTGCCGACGAAGACACTCCCCCCGGTATTCGGGTTCGCTCCTGCCTTGGGCTCCACCGCCAACGCCTGCCTTGGATCATCGACCTCACGCCGAAAGAGACTGCTCATGAACTCGCGAACTGGCTGCGATGAGTTTCAGCGTTCGTTGCGTCTGACACGGCGCGGCTTTTTGCAGGCGGGAGCCTTGGGCGCGGGTGGCTTGTCGCTGTCGGGGTTGTTGAGGAACGAGGCTCAGGCGGCGACGGGGAGCAGCGAGAGGTCGGTCATCATTCTGTGGATGCGCGGCGGGCCAAGCCACATCGACATGTGGGATCCCAAACCGAACGCGCCCGTGGAGTATCGGGGCGAGTTCGGCACGATGTCGACCAACGTGCCGGGCATTCAGCTCACCGACATGTTGCCGAAGTCGGCGGCCATCATGGACAAGTGGTCGATCATCCGGAGCCTGAACCATCACGATGCGGGTCACTCGACCGGCGACCAGATGTGCTTCACCGGCTACAACGCCGGTCAGACTCCGGATGAAAACGCTCATCCCAGTTGCGGCTCGATTGTCGCCGAACAACTCGGGCACCTGTCTCCCGAACTGCCAGCGTATGTGATGATCCCCAAGATGCTGCCGGGGGCCGGTTCGGCCTATCTGGGCGTCGCGAACAAACCCTTCGAGACCATCGCAGACCCGGCGGCATTGGGGCCGTTCAATGTGCCGAACTTTTCGCTGGCCGAGGGACTCGACGTTCATCGGCTTGGCGACCGGCGACAACTGCTCAGCGGACTCGACCGCGTGCAGGAGCAGATTGACCGCTCGGGACAGATGCGGGCCATCGACCGTTACACGCAGAAGGCGTGGTCCATTCTGAGTTCGTCCAAGGCGCGCGACGCCTTCAATCTTGACGCCGAGCCGCAGTCGATTCGCGAGCGATACGGCTTCATGCCGGCCTTCGATCCCGGCGCGTCGAACCGCTGTGGAGCACCTGCATGGAGCCAGCGCATCCTGCTGGCGAGACGGCTCGTCGAGGCGGGCGTGCGGCTCGTCACGGTCGATGTCCGTTGGTGGGACACGCACGTGAAGGGCTTTGAATCTTTGAGACTCGGATTCCTGCCGCGATGGGACCAGGCCTTCCCCGCGTTGATTCAAGACCTCACCGAGCGGGGGATGATCGACAACACACTCGTGGTGGCGTGGGGCGAGTTCGGTCGGACGCCGCGTGTCAACAACGATGCCGGGCGAGATCACTATCCCAACGTTTTCAGTGCCGCGCTGGCTGGCGGTCCGGTCAAGGGAGGCCGCGTGGTCGGATCGTCCGATGCGCACGGAGCCTTTCCGCTCTCGAACCCCAAGTCACCTCAGGACGTGCTCGCGACGATCTACCGGTTTCTGGGAGTCGACACGCAGAAGCAGTACCTCGACAACTCGGGGCGTCCGCATCTGACGCTGCCATTCGGGACGCCGATCGCCGAGTTGGCGTAGAGCACATTGCAGACTGTAGCCCTGTCGCTCCGCGACAGGAAAGCCGAACAGGAGGTGACACCCTTCGAGTAAATCGGCAATCGTCTCGCGGAGCGAGACGGCTACAAAAGACGGTTACAAAAAGCGAACAGCCTCTGTCTGGCTTGCGCCGGGCAGAGGCTGTTCTATCGTAACGGCTCGGTTCGTCACCGTCCGTGGGAGGTGTACCCCATGATCCCGACGCGCGGTCGGTCAATTGCATCAGGTTGTTCGGACATCAAACTGGCCGCTCGCCCAATCAAGCGGCTTCGCTCGAAACTTCGTCGTCGTCTTCGTAGACGAGGCAATACACGCTGTTCAAGCATTCCTCGAGCAAGTCCTTGATCGCTTCGCTGGTCACCGTTTCGCTCAGGTTTTCCAGTGCGGCCACGACATTGTCGACTTCGTCGCTCGACACTTCCTCGTACTCGAAATCCTGCGTATCGCTCACTGCCTCGGCCTCCTTGTGTTCGCCGATCCGGTGGATGTCACCCGCGGACAAGCGGCCTCTCCAAGCCGCCGGGCACAATCTCGATTGTGCTTCCTCATCCTGATGCGAGCGAAGTCGGGGTTGTCCGGTCGGCAGGGGAGAGTATCGGCGAAGCGGCGTTCCGGCATGAACCAGACGCAGGCCACGAGCCGATCGCGCCGAGATTACTCGTCACGACCGGTGGCATCGTCACAGCTTGCCTGACCTGCTGCGTTTCGTCTTCTTGGTGACCGTTTTCTTGGAGGTTCCTTTCTTCTTCGCGGCCTTTGGCGGGGAGGCCACTTTCTTCTTCCCCGCTCCGCTCGACGAGGCCGACTTCTTGGTCGAGCCGACGCCCTGAAAGATGTGGTCCCAGCCCGTGGTGAACTTCTGATTCGAGCCGGTATGAACCGTGTAGCCTGTCATGGTGTGATCTCTCTGCGGAAACGGAACGGATCATTTTCTTCGGGAAGCCGCGAAGGGAGCGGCCACCGCTTGTCATGTGAAATCTACAGACGAGACGCCCGCTCGGCGAGTCGTCCGCTGCGACAGGCTACCCGCGGGATTCCAGTGCAGGCCAACCCGTTCGTGATGGATGGCGTACGGGTCGGGGTCTGGCTTATGATCGTCGCCGCTGTGCGGATCAGCCGCAGGGCACGTTTCATTGGTTCGTTTTCACGTCCGTTCCTCCCCCGAGCCACTCGTTCTGGAGCGTCTCATGATTTGCATCTCGGTCACGCCCGAATCGCGCCAACTTGCCAAGGTCGACATCTACAACGCGGCCAATCAGTCCGACATCGTCGAAGTCTGTCTCGACCGGCTCCACAAGGAACCCGACGTCAAAGACATGCTCGAAGGCTCGAAGAAGCCGATCCTCGTCTCCTGCCGTCAGCAGGAAGAGGGCGGTAAATTCGAGGGGACCGAGGACGAGCGCATGGCCCTGCTGCGACAGGCCATTCTCGCCGGACCGGCCTACATTGAACTGGACCCGATCACCGCTCAAAAAATCCCGCGCTTCGGCAAGACACAGCGCGTCATCAGCTTTGCGAGTCTCACGCGACCGCTGAGCAACGTCGAAGAGGCGTTCGACGAAGCGGTCCGTTGCAAGGCGGACGTCATCAAGTTCACGTGGCCGACCGAGACGCTCGAATCGGCGTGGCCGCTGCTCGCCTCGGTGAGTCAGAAGCGGGCGCTGCCCGTGGTCGGGTTGGGGCTGGGCCGTTGCGGACTGACCTTCTCGCTGTTGGGCCGCAAGTACGGATCGCCCTGGATTTACGCGGCTCTCGAAAAGGGAATGGAGGCGTTTCCCGGTCAACCGACGGTGGGAGAACTCGACGACATCTATCGTTGGCGGCAGGTCGATCCCAAGACGCGGTTCATCGGCATCGCCGGGTCGGACATCGCGGAGCATGCCACGTCGAAGATTCTCAACGCGGCCTTCGACAAGCTCGGGATGAACATGCGTTGCCTGCCGCTCGAATTCAAGTCGCTCGATCAAGTGCCGAAGATGCTCGACATCCTCAAGATACCCGCCATCATCGCCACCCCGTCGATGGGTCGCCGCATCATGGAACTGGCGGGCAAGGGAGACGAGTTGTCGATGGCCTCCAAGATGGCCGACGTCATCATCAAGCAGCCCGACGGCTGGCAGGCTCACAACCTGATCTGGAAGGCCGCACTGCGGGCTCTCGAAACGAAGATCGGCAAGAAGACGCCGGAAGACCGTCCGCTGGACCGCAAGAACGCGATCATTCTGGGCTCGGGCGGGCTGGCGATTTCGCTGGCGCACGGCATCAAGAAGCGAAACGGCCTGGTGAGCATCGCGTCCGGTGACGATGTCGAAGCTCAGAAGATCGCCGCTGCCGCCGACATCCGTTACGTCCCCAATGCCAAGATGTATGAGACACTGGTGGATGTGATCGTCATCACCGTACCGAACATGGATTTCGGCTCGAAGAAGCTGCCCATCAACCCGTCGATCTTCCGATCGGGGATGGCGGTCATGGACCTCAGCGAACTTCCGGCCGATTCGCCACTGACGGCCGAGGCTCGCGAACGAGGCTGCAAAGTCGTCGAGCCGTCCGAGGTCTTCGCCGACTATATCGGGAGCCTGTTCAAGTCCCTGACCGGACAGGAACTACCCGCCGATGCGTTCGCGGCGGGGTTGGCCGAATGAAGGGCGACGCGCGATGAGCTCGCCCGAATTCATCGGCCTTGGCGAACTGTTGTGGGATTGTTTTCCGGATCGCCGACTGCCGGGAGGCGCTCCGGCCAACGTCGCCTTTCATGCGCAGCAGCTTGGACTGAGCGCCGCGACCGTCACGCGGGTCGGCTGCGATGGGCTGGGAGATGAGATTTGCGAGTTCCTCAAGTCGCAGGGCCTGGGCATTGATCTCGTGCAGCGCGATCCACTTCACGGAACGGGGACCGTCACCGTCGAGCCGACTCCGACGGGAACGACTTACACCTTCCTCCCCGATTCCGCGTGGGACTTTCTCACCCCGCTGCCGGAACTGATCGACGCGATGCAGTCCGCACAAGCCGTCTGTTTCGGCACGCTTGCGCAGCGCTCGGCCATCAGCCGCGAGACCATTCACTCGTGCCTCGCTGCCGCGTCATCTGATTGCCTGATTGTGTATGACGTCAATCTGCGGCCGCCATTCTACGAGCGAGATTGGATCGCGCGATCCCTCCGCCGCGCCAGGGTCGTCAAACTGAACGACGACGAGGTGCGAGTCCTCTCAGAAATGTTCGCGACGGGGACCGACAACGACCTCGACTTCGCGCGGCACCTGCTCGACGATCAGCCTCAATTGGAGTTGGTCTGCGTGACGCGAGGAGCCAATGGTTGCCTGGCCGTCAGCCGTACAGAGGTCGTCGATGTACCCGGCATCGCTGTGCAGGTCATCGATACGGTCGGAGCGGGCGACTCATTCACAGCCGCTCTGATCCAGACGCGCCTCGCTGGCTGGACGTTCCGTCGCTCGGTCGAGTTCGCCAACCGAGTCGGCTCGCTCGTCGCAAGCCGCCCCGGTGCGATGCCCGTTCTGCGCGACGAGCTTGCCGCGCTGAGACGTGAGTTCTCGTGAGGCAGCCATTTAGGCGAGCGGCAACTCCAAACATACCCCGCCACCGAGTTCACCTCGGTGGTTCAACGGCTTTTGTACTACTCGTACTTCAGCAAACAAGTAGTGCAAAAGCCGCCAAGCCACCGGGACAAGCCCAGTGGCGGGGAAATCATTTCTTGCCGCTCGCCTTACTTCAACGTCTTCACTCGCACGTTGCGATAGCGGACGAACTGCTTGGTGAAGTCGCCGCCGCCGTGGACTTGCAGGGCGATGCTGCCTGCATCGGGATGACGCTTCTCGGTGTCGGTGAACTCCATGAAGCGAACCTTGTTTATCCAGGTCGTGATCTTCGGCGGATTGCCTTCGACCCGTGCTCGCAGTTCGTTCCACTGGCCGTGCTTCCAGAAGGCCGGCCAGTCGGCGGGCTTGATGGGGCACGGGATCAACGAGTCCTTGGTCTGAATCTTCGTGACATCGTCGAGAATATCGAAGTTCTTGTGATTGATTCCACCCGACAGCCCTTCGCCATAGATGCCGGCGAGGTTGCCGTTGTTGTGGTAGTCGACCATGTACTGATACGCCTGCCCCCGCTCGTTGCTGCGCAGGAAGAGGCCGCTGTCGGGACCGTAGTCGTTCTTCATCTCGACGATCACTTCAAAGTTGTCGAACTGGCGATCGGTCAGAATGATCCCGCCGTTGCCCGGAATGTCCTGACTGCCGACAACGGCTCCCTCTTCGAGCACCCACTTCCCGCCGCTGGTGTGCATGCTGGCTCCGCTGTGTCCGGTCTGAGTGCTCACGTGCCAGCCCTTGAGCGACTTGCCATCGAGCACGGTTTCAAACCCGGTATCGTCCAGCTTGTCGACCGGAAAATCAGCTGCTGATGCGGCAGCAGCCGACAAAACGCAAAGAGACAGAACAGCGAAGCGCATCATCAGGGAACCTCTTTCTGAGCGAGAGACGTTTGGAATCATCGCACCGCACGAACTTCGAGACGACAGTCAGACGGCGAAGCCGCAGCAAGGTAGCCCTCTCGCTCCGCGAGAGGAAGCGCGCGGCGAGGGTTATTGCCCTACGAGCCAATTCACCGGCCTGCGGGAGTGGCTCCCGGAACCTTGACCGATGGCGTGGTGAGCGTCTTGTCTTCGGCGTCCTCCTCGGATGACTCCTCGTCCAGCACCGGCTTGGCGGTCGAACGCGAGACCGGAACCAGAACGTCGGTAATGTCGGCCGAGGGGCCGTTGCGCAGCGACAGCTTCACGTCGTTTTGCTCCAGCGCCGACACGCGGTAGACGGGATGCGGACGTCCCGCGAGCGAGACGCCTCCCAGGCCATCTGCCGTCGAGCGCGTGTCGCCTCCCCGCGCCTTCAGCGTCAGCTTGACCGGGGCAGAATCCGGGTACTTGATCGTCACGGCGATCTCGCGGTCGTCCTGGCTGGGCGCGAGCGGTCCGCCAAATTCGGCGATGCCATCAAAACTGATGAGCATCGCATCGCGACCGGCCGCGACTCGCGGAGTCGTAAACGTCTTGTCGCCGATGTGCAGCGCGATCGTCGCCGTGTGAAGCTGCCACGTCGGACTGGCCGTCAGCACGAAGTCATCCTTGCCGAACACCAGACGCGGCGTCCCCTGCAGCGACGACTGCAATTGGTCGGACACCGGTTGCGGAATGGCCGGAGCCAGCTTGGCCGCGCACAGCATGAGCTGCGCGGCGGAGATCTCCTTCACCCACTCGGGGTCGGTCAGCCTCGCGGCCAGTTCGGGACGGTTGTCGCTGTGGTAGTAAACGCCCAGCAGCGCGACGCGGCTTTGCGGTCGTTCGAGGTTCACGTCGATGTTGCGCAGGATCGCGTCCTCGGCCTCCTGATGACGGCCGTATTTTTCCAGGACCGAGGCACAGACGAGGTTGGCCTCCCAAGCATCGGTCGAGAATTCGAGGGCCTTCTTCGCGGTCTCGGGAGCACTCGGTTGACCGAGGAACGCCTGAATGAACGCCCGATTGGCGAGGCCCGCCGCCAGCATCTCGTCCTTGCGGAAATGGCCGCTGCCGAGCGTCGCCAGTTTCTCGTAGGTCTCGGTCGCCGCGACGAATTGCCCCGTCGACTGCTGTGTCCGCGCGACGTAGTAGTAGTACGGGGGATAGCACTCCATGAACGATTCCATCCGCTTCAGCACCCGCAGGCGCACCGTCGTGTCCTTCTCGTTCCAAGCCTCCTCCAGCTTGTCGAGGTCGTCATTGCGGACGAGCCACCGGTCGGGGATCTGCTTCGCGCGAGCCATTTTCCACGACGTGTCGAGGAACTGGTTCGACTTGTCCACAACCGCCGTCATCCGTTTCTTGTCCACCTGCCAAAGATCCAGATCCTTCGAGACGACTTGGTTGCGATGGTCCCACCAACTGTTGGCTCCGGTGCGAACGGCCGAGGCAAATTGGACGGTCGCGACCTGGTTGGCAATCTCAAACGCACTGAAGCCGATATTGCGGTTGAACGCGCGGCGATACTTCTCGCGCAGGACTTCACGCTCGCGGTCGGCGATCTGAATCTGCGCGACCTCATCGAGAACCGACGAGTACAGTTTCATCACCTCTTCGTCGGCGATGCCGTTCAAGTTCAGGTGGTTCAGGATCTTCTCCTGCTCCTCCACCATCACGCGCACGGATGGATTGCGACGAATGCGGTGCAACGCCGCGCGGCTGTAATTGAGTGCCACGGCGGCCGACCTCCGCTGCTCATCGGTCGTCACGGTTGTGGCAGCGGGCGCGGTCGGCGGATCGGCGGCCCACGCGGGCGACCATTCCCTCAGCAACAATGCGGCCAGCAAGAGATAACGCATCACGGTTCCCCACCAGTTCCGGTTCGGCATGGCTTCCTCACGCGGTCTCGAAAGAGACAACATCCTCGCGGAGACGGTTCGTCCGCGACGAACCCGTCCAATCCAGCAAGCCGCACCGTCGTGGCACGCATCCCCGGCGACATCCCGTCGCCCTTCGACAGTCCCGAATGGAATGCACACGCGGTGCCGCGGGGTCGTCTCGGCACGAAGCCGTTGCGCGGTGTGAGGCCATCGAAGGACTGGCCAATTCTAACCGGCAGAACTTGCTGCGGACTGAGCCGACTTGGCGTGATGCACCGAGATTGTCGAGGCTCGCGTCGGTTCGACCGATCACCGAAAGATCACGGATCGCGACGGCCGTGCCGACTGGCAAACCCATCCGGGTTGGGCAATCTCTGACGGCAGGCTCATTCGAGCAGGAACTACAATCGTCAGGCGTGATGCAGGCCGAGACCTTGCAACTCTTACAAGCCAACTCTGGAACGCCAGCCCCTCCCCAGTGCGTCTTTCTGAGCGGGGCGGCGTCAGCCCCCCGGTTCTTCGTGCGTCGATCCTGTTCCTCGTTCATTCTTCATTCGACATACGGACCTCACCGGCAACCAACGCCTGCCGTTGTGGCGAGCCGTTGTCTATAATCCCGCCGCCAACAGTAAGGTCTTTCTGAGTGGGGCTGACGCCGCCCCGCTCAGAAATTCAGAATGGGAAGGGCTGTCGCCCAAGACACACTGAGGAACATCACTCCATGTCCACCGCTGCTCCCACTCAGTTCAAGGCCGTGCTCGATCAGGACGAACTCGCGAAGATTCCTCGGGACCTGAGCTTTCATCCGGTGGCGAATGACACACCGAAAGTGCTGACGCGCGCGCAGGTCGAGCAGTTCAATCGCGAGGGCTACGTGAAGGGGATCCGCGTCTACTCCGACGCCGAGATCGCCGACATTCGCGCGTACTTCGACCGGCTGCTCGCGCAGGTCGTGGCGGCGGGAGGCGACAGTTATTCGATCAGCTCGGCCCATCTGTAGTATGGCCGCGTCTGGGACATCGTGACCGACGCCAGGATCGTCGCCTGCGTAAAGGACTTGCTGGGTGAGAACTGCGTCGGTTGGGGATCGCACTTCTTCTGCAAGATGCCGAAGGACGGGAAGAGCGTCGCGTGGCATCAGGATTCCAGCTACTGGCCTCTCACGCCGTCGAAGGCGGTCACCGCGTGGTTGGCCGTGGACGACGCCGATGTCGAGAACGCTTGCATGCGATTCGTCGCCGGTTCACACCATCACGGCGCGATGACGTTCCGCCCGAGCGACCCCAAGGAACACAACGTCCTCAACCAGACGATCGACAACGTCGAACAGTACGGTCACTTCGTCGATGACTGCCTGAAGGCGGGCGAGATCAGCCTGCACTCGGACCTGCTGCTGCACGGCTCCGAGGCCAACCTGTCCACGCGCCGCCGCTGCGGCCTGACGCTCAGATACGCTCCGGTCGATGTCCACGCCTACATGGACTGGAACCTCAAGGGCGTCTGGGTCAGCGGCAGCGATCCCACGGGCCACTGGTCCAACCGCGCACGTCCAAGCGAAGAGTGAGCGAAGGAGTCGAGCCATGTCCACCGACTCGAAGTTGCCTTTGCCGCAACGCCCTCGCCGCACATGGCATCAGTGGTCAAAGCTCGCTCGCGTGCGGATCGGCTTCGTGTTGATGCTCATTGCGGGCGTGTCGCTGTGCGGCTTTTGGTTGCCTCGAAGGAACGTAATTGCCATCGCGATGTTCGGCGGGGCAGGAGATGACGATTCGGTTTTTCAGACTGTGCAGTCCAATCTTTCGCCAGTCTGGAGACCCTACTTTCCTTGGACTTTGGCGAGATGGGTCTTTGTGACAGATGATCGAGTTAACCGGGTTCACCTCAGTAAATCACAGACGGATCCACGATGGCTGCATCGGCTCAAATGTTTCCCTCGTTTGCAATTTGTCACCATCAACGAAAGTCAGCTCTGTTCCAATCTCAATTTGTTGAGTTCACTTCCGCTTGAACAAGTTGAAATCAATGGATTGGTTTCAGAATCGGATCTTGGCCATCTTCGAAGTCTTTCCAAGATCGAATTGTTGTACGTGCTTGACCCGCCAACTTCTGGAGGTGGATGGGAAAACCTGGCAGAGGTTCCGAGTCTCACAGACGTTGAGCTCGTGGGGGCAACCGATTATCGGCACATCTTTCAGCAACTCAGTGAGGTTCCGCAGATTGAGGGGATCGGCATTCAGTGCGGCCGATGCCGCGTCTCTGCCGACGATCTTGCTCTGCTGACCCGGTTGCCAGATTTTGCAAGTCTGGACATTGATGACCAATACGGCGTCGATCTCGACGGACTGCAACAAATATTCCGAATGAAGTCGTTGCAATACTTGGTTCTCAATCCCTGTCCGGCGACCGTCAGCCAATTAGGTGACCTCGCAAAGATGCCAGTGTTGCGCGAAGTTACCATCAATGGATTGACCATCAACATTAAGTCAATGCGTGTAGCGGCTGAAGACGATGACCAGTGAAATTCCATCAAAGTCGTCACAGCAACCCCGCAGCACGTGGCGTCAGTGGTCACGATTGTTGTGGGTGCGAATCGTCCTCGTGCTGATGCTGATCGTCGCGATCTCGATCGGCTCATTGTGGTGGCCAAGACGCGGCATCATGGCGGTGGTTCGCGTGGGAGGCTTTCCCATCGACCATCAGTCGGAAGTGCGAGCCGCAAAGCTGTTGTCATGGATGCCCGCCGGGGCGGCGAATGCCGTCCGCCCAATGCTGGAGGATCGTGCGAGTTGGCTCAGTACCGACGAGCAGATCACCCTGGTTGACATGACTCGCAGCAACGTCGATGGAGCTTGGTTCGCAAAACTGCGGCGGTTTCCCCAATTGGTGAGAGTCTCAGTACTCGCGAGCCAGTTGGACGAGGGGATCGAAGAATTGAGCCGCATCAGCACATTGAAGGCGGTCTGGGTTGAAGGGACGGATTCGACAACAGACCTCAGCGAACTCAAACGGATTCCGACGCTGACGACTGTGATGCTGAGCAAACCGCCAAACACGAGTTGCCATCTGAATGGCCTGCGTGACGCACCACAACTCAAGACAGTTTTCCTCATCGGTGCTGCTCACACGGCACTGCATTTGGAAGAGATTGGGCAACTCGACCAGTTGGAACGGCTGACGCTTGAGAACTGCATTGTCCAAGATGGCGACTTTCTTGCTCTTGGCTGTCTGAACAACCACCTGACGACGTTGGCCGTCAGTGGTCGGCGACCCGTGGGGGCGACCGGTCTCAAGCACATTGCACTGATCAAATCATTGCAACGGCTCACGCTGAGTCCCTGCTCGGCCACCGACGACGAACTGCAAAGCCTGGTCGATCTGCACCATTTGAAAGACCTCTCTCTTCGAGGTCCGAATTTCACACCGGATGGCATCGACCGCCTGAAGCAGGCGCTGCCCAAGTGTGTGATCGACGCGCGGTGATTGACAAAACCCTCCCCCTTCGAGACCGGGCCGATTTCGTGCCAAATGTTCCAGCAACCGACACTGGTCCGCCGCAACGCCCCCTCCGCACATGGCGTCAGTGGTCGAGGCGGGCTCGCGTGCGGATCGGCTTTGTGATGATGCTGATTGCCACAGCATCGGCGTTCGCTGTGTGGCTACCCAGAAGGAACATGCTGGCGGTGCTGATAATGGACGGCAAAGTGTCAGATGATGATCTTCGCTACCGCGTTGAGGATGTGCTGCGCGAGTGGATGCCGTTCTCGATTTCGGGCAGAACTCTGCCGTGGTTGGAGAGAAACTCCGGTTGGCTCAGCACGGATGATCGAATTCTGTGCGTCGAGTTACCCGACTCGGATGTAAGTTTGACTGCGATGAAACGACTACGAAACTTCCGCAATTTGACAGGTGTTTCGGTGTACCCGAGGCATCTCGGCCCCACCCTCGCACCCTTGGCGTCGATTGAGACACTAGATTTCGTCTGGATTGACGGACTGCAACCGGAGTCGGACCTCGGCGAACTGAAACAGTTGCCTCAATTGGTGTTTCTCTGGATCAGCAAGCCGTCTGCAATAGGTGGCGGGTGGAAGAACCTGCAAGACCTGCCACGTCTTAAAACTCTCGGCCTCGACGCAGCGTCGAGTTGCAGTGCGCTGAGGGGCATCGAATCGGCTCCTTCGTTGGAGGCGCTGGTACTACAGAATTCTGTTTTTCAAGACGATGACTTTCAATCGCTGAGTGGCTGCACACGTCTGAGTTTGTTCAGGACGCAAGGCTCATCGGCGGTTGGTGCAACAGGATTGAGGCACCTCGCCCGTTGCACGTCACTGGAAACTCTGTCGATGTCGTGTTCGGCGAACGATGACGAACTACAAGTCCTCGCCGAATTGCGCAATCTCAAACGCCTTGAAGTCCGAGGTTCCAACATCTCACCGGAAGGCATCGACCGGCTGGGACGGGCGCTGCCCGAGTGTGCAATTGTCAGATAGTAAGCAACACGGATGTTCGCGCTGGAATATGGCGATCCCGGATGACACGACGCTTCTGCTCCGACTTGGTGGATTGCGGGGCGAGCCGCATCCTGCCGCTCGCTTCATCTCTCGGAGCGAGATGGCTACCTTGCGACGGCTTCGCTGTTCGATGAGTTTGTTGCGAAGTCGTTCCGTTCCCGTGAGACCACCGTGCGACAGGTTCTGCTTTGTGGAATGATCGCGATCACCCTGACGGCTCTCTTTTGGGGGCCACTTTGGGGAGGTTACGGCTTCGTGGGCGGCGACCTCTATCCGTACTTCTTCCCGCAGAAGGCGTTTCTTTCCGATCGGCTGCAGGCTGGGGAGTTTCCGGTGTGGAACAACCTGACCGGGTTCGGGTATCCGGTGCTGGGTGAGAGCCAGACGGGGGCCGCCTATCCGCCGCATCTCGTCGCGTATTACTTGCTCGACGTGAACACGGCGTACAACGTCGAGCATCTGCTGCATTACGTACTGTGCTTTGTGGCGACGTGGCTGTTCGCGCGGCGCGTTGGGCTGGGAGTAAGCGGCTCGATCTTGATGGCACTCGTGTTCACTTACGGCTGGTTTCCGCCGAGGGCTTGTCTGGAATGGGCCATCGTGACGGGAGCGTGGTTGCCGGTCGCGCTGTGGTGTGTCGAGTCGTTCGTGCAGACCCGCTGGTGGCGGTATGCGATTGCGCTGAGCTTCGCCCTCGGTCTCCAGTTGCTTGCGGGACACTTTCATCTCGCGTTCATCACGCAGTTGCTCGTGGTGGCGTATGGCGCGTGGCGGCTGTGGGGGACAAGGGGACAAGGGGACAAGGGGACCAGGAGACAAGACGAAGATCGCGACTGTTCCCTCCCCCCGTCCCCTTGTCCCCTTGTCCCCTTGTCCACATCGATCGCGCTCGTACTCGCGATCACAGCCGGCTTCCTGCTCGCCACGGTCCAACTGCTGCCCGCTTGGGAATTGAAGGCTCGCAGTTCGCGAGCGACTGTCGGGGGCGAGCACGATCCGGCGTATGGGCATCTGCCGCCGTTGTACGTCTCGCAGATGATCGCGCCGTTTCTCTGGTACAGCCCGCTGGTGATTGAGGGAGACGAGACGGTTCGCACAATTTCGGAACTGGCGGCACCGTGGCACTGGTTCGGGCCGCATCACGATCTCGAAGCGGCGGTACAGCAGACGAGGTTCGGTGCCATCAGCGCGGCCACGAACAAGGTGGAGGCTCATTTGTATTGCGGACTCATCCCGCTGGGACTGGCGGTGTGGTGGCTGATCGCGGGGCGAAAGCCCCGGCCGAGAGTCGAGAGTCGAGAGTCGAGAGCCAGAAAGGAGCGAGACGGACGGAATTGTGTGACTGGCTCTCGACTCTCAACTCTCGACTCTTCGCACTTTTGGCTGATCGCCGGGTTGATCGCACTCGTCTACGCCACGGGCTGGTTGTTGCCGGTGGCTCGGTACGTTCCCGGCTTCAATTTCTTTCGCGGTCCGGGGCGGTACGGCATCGTCACGACACTGGCCGTCGCGCTGCTGGCCGGTCGCGGATTGGACGCTCTCGTCGCGCAGCGCGGTCGACTCGGGCGTCGCGTGGTGATCGGACTCGTCTTCTGGTCGACGTGCGGAGACCTGTGGCTCGTCAGCCGGATGGTCACGAACGTGGTGATGGTGTCTCAGCCGGCGGTCTCGTTTCGCGAGGCCAGTCCGGTTCGCAAGCTGCTGCTCGACGAGCCGTCTCCGCCGAGGCTCTACATCCCCGGCCAGAATCTCGGCAACTTGCTCGGTGTCTCCTGCCTGCCGGTCTATCTCGGGATTGCGCCGCAGGAGTACGCCGATCCCAAGTTCGCGGGAGCCGGGATGCCCAAGCCAACGGGCGACGGGCGGCCGATTGCAGCGAACGCAGATTTCTTGAAGTGGTTGAGCGAGTCGGGCGTCACTCACATGTTGAGCTTCCACGTGCTCGACGCCTCGTCGTGGCAGGCCGAGCTTGTGTGGCAGGGCGTCGATCCCCTGCTGCACCGGGCGTGGGGCCGTCGTTCCGACGAGCCGCTCTTTCTTTACAGGCTGCTCGGGGACACAACGCACAAGTCGAACGAGAGCCTCGGTCGTGCGAGTTGGCTCGACGAGACTTCGTCCTCGTCCGCAAACGACAGTGAGCAACAGCCATCCTCTTCCGGCCTGACCATTCGTCCAATCCACGAGTCTCATCGGATCGTGATCGACATCGAACCGCCTCGCGCCGGATCGCTGATCGTGCGCGAACTGGATTATCCCGGCTGGACCGTCGAGATTGATGGCCACGCTGCGGAGTCCGCTTCACACGGACCGTTCCGACGCGTCGAAGTTCCGGCGGGTTCGCAGCGTGTCACGTGGACTTATCGTCCGCGCAGCGTGACGGTCGGCACGATGGTGAGCCTGCTCACCCTGTTCGTGCTCGCCGCGTTGGGGCATCTGCGATTCTGGCATCGCGACTGGCTCGATCGGTGTCTGGCACGAGTCCTTCATGGCCACCGAGCCGCATCGCTGAAGCAAGATCACTGACCAATGGCTCCGGGCGGTGGCAAGTTTGCGTTGCCTGATCGACGCGGCTACGCTGTCGCCTCGAACTGTCAGACGGCGGCCGTTTCGGGCCGCGATCGCTTCTTCCTGCCCCTGTGCAAAATACACGGTGCAGAACTCACGAAAGAGCCTGTTATGCGTCCGTGGATTGGTCCGTGTTCGCTCCTGATGACACTCTGTTTGGTCGGCTGCCCCTCCGCGAGACCGACCTCAACGCCGGTCCCCTCGCAGAATCAGGCGGCCACCAAGGTGGAACTCGGTCCGCCGGACGATTCGGCGACGATCGCAATGTTGGAGAAGGCGGGAGCCAAGGTTTCTCTCAACGATGCCAAACAGGTGGTCGGAGTCGACCTGTCCAGCGAATCGCTCGACACGGTTGAAGAGGCGAACGCGATCTCCGAGGCACTGGCCGGTTTAAAGAAGCTTCAGAAGCTGCAGGTCTACGGTCCGGAAATGCGCGATCCGCAAATCGCCAAGCTCGGCGGGTTGACGGAACTCACCGAGTTGCAGTTGATCAACTCCAACGTCAGCGATGCGGGGATCGAGCATCTCGCGGGGCTCGGCAAATTGAAGTCGCTCTACCTGCGGCGGGCCAACCTCACGGATGCCGGTTTGGAAAAGCTGGCTCTGCTCCAGAATCTCGAAGTGCTCGACCTGCGGTTCACCAACGTGACCAACGCCGGAATGCCGTCGGTGGCCAAGCTGTCGAAACTGCGCGTGCTGCTGCTCGAAGCGACCAAGGTCGGCGATGCGGGCCTCAATCCGATCGTGGGACTCAAAAATCTGGTGAAGCTCAACCTGTGGGGCGATCTCTTCACGAGCAAGGCGGCCGACCATATTGCACAGATGACCAACCTGACCGCGCTGGAGATGGATGATTCGAAGCTCAAGGATGACGGGATGCTCAAGCTGAAGGGGCTCACCAAGCTGCGCGAGTTGTCTCTGGTCCGGACACATGTCTCCAATGTCGGCCTCGTCGTATTGCAGGATATGAAGGAGATGCGCGTGCTGCAGTTGCGTGACACGCGGGCCACCGATGCCGGTCTGGAAAACATCGCCAAGTTGACGAACCTGACGAAGCTCGACTTGAGCGAAGGAGTCTTCGGCGACGACGGCGTGAAACACCTCGCCGAACTGAAGAACCTCGAAGAGTTGAATCTCTGGAAAGTGCCGGTCAGCAACGAGGGACTGGCTCCGATCACCGGATTGATCAAGCTCAAGAAGTTGAATCTCTCGGAGTCGCGCATCAATGACGATGGAGTGAAGCTGCTGAAGCCGCTGACCGAACTGGAGGATCTGAACCTCAGCCAGACCGAAATCACACCGGCCACGCTGGAGCAGATCGTCAAGTTCAAGAAGCTGCAGAGGCTGAGCATCAGCTTCTGCACGATGATCACCAGCGACTCGAAGGAGACGCTGCAAAAGGCGATGCCGGATCTGAAAATCATCGGTACGTGACCAAACGTGGCGTGCGGTCGTTCAATTGTATCCGACCTTTTCGTTGCGCGGCAGAGATATGAAGAGCACAC
>JBBPIS010000028.1:1659-62653 GCA_038040225.1 Planctomycetota bacterium | reverse complement strand
AGTTTGAACCACGGAAAACACGGAAGGGCACGGAAAGGTAGAAAAGAATGAAGAGGCGAGAACCACGAATCTCACGAATAGCACGAATCTGAAGGCAGGAGAAAGCGAAGAGAGAACGGTGACGCTGGAGAGACTGACCGCATGAACAGAACAACTTCTTTTGTTCTTCTGTTGGTCTTCAGATTCGTGCTATTCGTGAGATTCGTGGTTGTCACCGCATCTGCCTTTCGCCGCCGCTCTTCTTTCCGTGCAATTCCGTGTTTTCCGTGGTTGATCGTTTTCTCTTCGCCTACCAGTCGCCAACGCTGCCGTCGGGATAGAAGACTCGTTGGAGGAGTTCCTGCTCGAACGGGTGCTTCTTCACTTCGGCTTCGTTGATTTCGATGCCGAGGCCGGGGCGAGTGTTTGGTCTCACGAGGCGGCCTTTCGGTTCGACCGTGAAGCCTTCCGACACGACGTCGCTGCGCCAGGGGACGTCGTTGTGAACGGTCTCGCAGATGATGTAGCTCGGCTGCGAGAAGCCGAACTCCAGCGAGGCGGCGGTGCTCACCGGGCCTTGCGGGTTGTGGGGGGCCAGCGAG
The DNA here is from genome assembly GCA_038040225.1 of Planctomycetota bacterium. Classification (GTDB taxonomy): domain Bacteria; phylum Planctomycetota; class Planctomycetia; order Planctomycetales; family Planctomycetaceae; genus Schlesneria. The sequence goes on along the minus strand of JBBPIS010000028.1, from coordinate 62,072 downwards.
ATGCGATGCGCTTCGGCGAGAGCCGCGATGCGTCGCGCGGCGGTCAGCCCTCCGCAGTGTGTGATGTCGAGCTGACAGACTTCGCAGCCGCGCGCGTTGAACAGGTCGCGGAACGTGGCGAGATCGGTGATCCGTTCGCCGGTCGCGACGGGCGTGGTGATGGCCGCGTTGATCGCGGCCAGTCCCTCGATGTTCTCGGGCCAGCACGGCTCCTCGAAAAAGTAGAGGCCATACGGGTCGAGGGCCTTGCCGAACTGAAGTCCCATCGCGGGGGAGGGCCGAGCGTGGCAGTCGACCATGATGTCGATCTCGTCTCCGACGGCGTCCCGCATCGCAGCGACGGCGGCTTCGGCCAATCGGATCGGTCGCAGTCCTTCGAGCGGCATTGTGGGAGGGACCGCCATCGCCTTGAAGGCGGTGAACCCGTCCTCGACCGCGCGGCGGGCCAGATCGCCAAACTGCTTCGCGTCATCGACGGAGGTTTCGTAGAAGTCCTCCATCTTGCCGCCGCCGAGATGGCTGTAGGTCCGAACGTAATCTCGCACGCGCCCGCCCCACAATTGCGAGCAGGGCATGTTGGCGATTTTGCCGGCAATGTCCCACAGCGCAAGATCGATCCCGCTGATCGCGGTCGCGCGCACGATGCCGTTCCCGTGCCAGAAATGCTGCCGGAACATCATCTGCCACAAATGTTCGATCCGCCGCGGGTCTTCGCCGACGACCAGTTGAGAAATATCTTCGACAGCTCCGACGACGGCGCGGGTGTGCCATTCCAGAGTCGCCTCGCCCCAGCCGTACAGCCCCGGCTGATCGGTCACCACTTTGACGAACACCCAGTTCCGCATCCGGGCGTGACAGACAAGCGTTTCAACGGCGGTGATCTTCATGGGTCGCCAGTAACAGGTGAGAGCGATTCGCCACCATCTCGGACCGTGCCGCGACGATGGAGGTCACGATCCTATCCGAAGAGCGTCCGACTCGCCGCTGAGCGAGCTGACCGAATTGCCTGCCTCGGCACGCGGTGAAGTGACATCGCTCAGATGCGTCATCCTTTCACAACGAACGGCATTCTTGTTAGCGTACTCCCCGGATTGAGACGCAGTCATCACTGGTCACGCTGTGACGAACGCTGAATCCGCCTGACTGCGGCGGAACGGGGGAACCAACACTTGGGGCTAATTCGGCTTCGGCCGGAGGGGGACGACTCGACTCCCAGCCCGTCAGCTAACCTCGTAGGCGGGTCGAGGATGAGGGATTGAATCCGGGCACGTACGTGCCGCTTTCGGTCCCCTTCTGTTACCGATCCCGTGTGCGGATCGGCCTCGCCCAGCGCGCGCAGTGCTGCGTCTCGGGGATCATGACGATGTTAGTTCAGGGGAACCGTCCGCGCCAGTTGCACTGGTATCACGCCGGACCGATGCTGTTCGGCGACTGGGGCACGAGTCGGTTGTACGTGTTGGGGCTGTGTTTCTTCTACGCGCGACACGCCTCGTTGTGGTTGATGCTGGCCATGTCAGTCCTGTTGATCGCCGTGGGCTGGGCCTACTCGGTGATCTGCCGGATGTATCCCGATGGCGGCGGCGTGTACTCGTCGGCGCGACAGCGTTCACAATCGCTGGCGGTGTTTGGAGCCTTGCTGCTCACGGCGGACTACGTGGTGACGGCGGCACTGTCGGCACTGGATGCCTTTCATTATTTGCATGTCCCGCACCCGGAACTTTGGGCGGCGGGCAGCATCTTGTTGCTGGGCGTCGTGAACATCTTCGGCCCCACGAAGGCCGGGACCGCCGCACTGTTCGCCGCCTTGTTGACGGTCTGCTTCAGTTTGGTGATCGCCGTGGCGGCGGGACCGTCTTTGCCAAACGCTCACATCGAACCGCTGACCGGCTCGCCGTTTCAATGGTGGGCGCAGTTCACCGCGATCATTCTGGCCATCTCGGGCGTGGAGGCCGTGGCCAACATGACGGGCATCATGGTGGAACCGGTCGAGCGGACGGCCCGGCGCGCCATCTGGCCCGTGTTGACCGAGATCGTCGTGCTCAACCTGGTGCTTACGCTGGCCATGCAGGCGATCCCGCTGGCCGTGCTCGGCAAGGACGGCGGCGATCCGTATGCGGTTCACCGCGACGACATGCTGCGCGTGATGGCCGAGTACTACGTGGGGCCGGGGTTCGCCGCCGTGGCGGCCATCGTGTTCGCGATGCTGCTGCTGTCGGCGGTCAACACCTGCCTCACCGATTTGGTGAGCGTTCAATTCATGATGGCTCGCGACAAGGAACTTCCGAAGCCCTTCGCCGGGCTGAACAAATGGGGCATGCCCCTGATTCCGCTCGTGGTGGCGACGGTCGTGCCGCTCGTCACCGTCCTGCTGGTTCCCGATGTCGGGCATCTGGCCGATCTGTACGCCATTGGCGTCGTCGGAGCCATCGCCGTGAATCTGGGCAGTTGCGTCACGTCGTCCAACCTGCCGATGAAGCGGTGGGAACGAATCCTGATGTCGATCCTCGCCGTGTTGATGATGTGCGTCTGGTTCTCGATTGCCTATATGAAACCGCATGCACTGACTTTCGTGGGCATCATTGTGATGATCGGCCTGGCCGCGCGCTGGGTGACTCATCATCGCGAAGCCATCGGTGGCCGAGTCACCTCGCTGGTCGGACAGATTCGCGATTTGACGGCCGGCAGCGCGGAGTCCATTCCGGCCATGAGCGGCACGCGGTTCCTCGTCGCGACGCAGGGCAATCCGAAACTGGTCGCCTTCGCGCTCGAACAGGCGAAGCAGGCGCAGGCCGAGTTGCTGTTCCTGTTCGTCCGACACATCGCCGTCCCGATGCTGGGCCCGGCCAACAAACCGGACATCGCGCTGGATCCCGATGCTCAGAAGGCGGCTCTGCAAATTCAGGAGCAGGCGTCGGCGACGGGTGTTCCCATTCGTTTCCTGTACACGGTGGCGGACAACATCGCCGAAACGATCGTCGATTTCGCCGTCACCTACGGCGTGAACCGCGTGATGATCGGAGCCACCAAGCGCGGCGCACTCTGGCGAACCATGAAGGGTGACGTCATCCAGGGCATCGCTCTGCACCTGCCCGAACAGACGCAGTTGCTGATTCAAGCGTGAAAGAGGTTGAATGTTGAGGGATGAGGGATCAAAAACCACCACGAGGTACCCCTCATCCCTCATCCGTTCGCGGAGACCATCCCATGTTTGACCCCGCTCGATTCATGACGAACACCGCCACGCTGCCCGTTGAAACCTTCGAGTGGGGCACGCTCCAGTGGCTCTGCAATGCGAAGTTGTCGCCACGGGCCGAGCAAACGCTGGGACTGTGCCACATCCTGCCGGGCCAGCGCAACCCGAGACACTACCACCCGAACTGCGAAGAGGTGTTGTACATGCTCGCCGGGCGCGGGCTGCACAGCTTCGAGGACGATCAGGTGGAACTGACCGCCGGCATGACGATCCGCATCCCGGTCGGAGTGACTCACAACCTGACGAACACCGGAAACGAACCGCTCGTCTGCCTGATCGCGTTCAACTCGGGCGAACGCGAGACGGTGTTTTTGGAAGGTTGAGAGTCAGAAGACGTGGAATCAGTTTGACTGTTTTTCTGACCCTCAACCCTCAACCCTCCACCTTCAACCCTCATCCCGCCAACACCGTGTCGACCGCATCCAGCCAGTCGATGATGTCGTAGCGCGAGCGGCACTGCTGGAGTCGCGACCACTTCGCCTCCAACTTCATCGCCCGGGAGAGGTACTCCATCATGTGCAGGTAGTACTTCGGATCCTTCGGCTGCTTGACGATTGCGAAGAAGAGATGCACCGGCTCGCCGTCGAGCGCCTCGAAGTCCAGTCCGCGCTGGCTGAGGAAGATCGATGCGACGCTGTGCTCGATCTCGGTACACGCCGTCATCGGGAGTGCGACGCCCGAACCGATGCCCGACGTCCCCAACTCTTCGCGCTTCATCGCGGAGGCGAAACAGCCGGGCAGGGCGGCTGCGGGGAATCCTCCCGCGCTGGCGATCGCCGCGAACATCTCACGAATCGCCCCCGGCTTGTCAGTCGCCACGAGATCGGCTTGGATCGCCGAATAGACAATGAAATCTGAGAACTTCATGAAAGCACGCTCCTTCGTGGAACAGAGTATGCCGCGGTGGACCGAGCGATGTAAATGGGGGACGACCCGTAGCACATGCTGCCAGCTTGTGCGTCTTCTTCCTCCCCCAAGCATTCATTCACGATGCACTTCGGAACTGGATCAATGTCGACCACAGACTCCAGACGCTCGCCCAAACTGGCAGCATGGGCTACGTTGGGCGAGACACTTCCGTTTTGCAGGGTCCCCCGCTAAGTTGCCTCGCATCGGTCGAATCTGATTCTGAGGTAAGGGAGTACGTGATGAAGTGGTCTGTCTGTGGGAGCGGTTTGGCGGTCGGTTGGTTCGCGGCACAGTTGGCGTTTGCTCCAACTCCAGCCGGCGCGGGCGAGTGGCCTCAATGGCGCGGGCCGAACCGGGACGGGATCGGCCAGGAATCGGGATTGCTGCGCGAGTGGCCCCAGGATGGCCCGAAACTTCTGTGGCAGGTCGATTCGGTCGGCGTCGGCTACTCGTCGATGTCGCTCAAGGATGGACGGCTGTTCACGCAGGGAGACCTCGACGGCGTCGAACACGTCATCGCGCTGAATGCGGCCGACGGCAAGACACTCTGGTCCGTGCAACCCGCTCCGGTCCTCAGCCTGCTCGTGGAAAAACTGGCCAACGAAATGAAGGGCCTCGACCGGAACAAGGACGGTGAGATCGACGAGTTCGAGGCACTGTCGCGATTCGGTTGGGAGTTCACCAAGTTCGACAGGCCCGCGCCGGGAGATGCGGAAGCCCGCGCGAAATCCCGCGCGGCGACGATCTACTCGAAACTCGATCAGGATGGAGACGGTCGCCTCTCGTTCGCCGAAGCCGGCAATCTGTTGAGAGACCAGTTCGAGCGAGCCGACGCCGAAGACAAGCAGGCCGATGCCGCCCAGGTCGCCGCGGCGCGCACGGGCTTTCTCCTCAAGCAGTGCGACAAGGACGAGGACGGCAAGGTCTCGCGTCAGGAGGCGCGCGGTTCGGAACTGGATCGGCATTTCGGGCGCATCGACCAGCGCGATTCCGCCACCAACAAAAATGATGAGCAACTGACCGCCGAAGAGATCGACTCGTTCTTCGCCAAGCAGCAGCCGGGCCGCGATGGCGCGATCACGAAGGACGAACTGATCGGCTTCTACGCGCAGGCCAGGCCCGCCGGAGACGGCAAGCTGACGCTGGAAGAATTGCGAGGCCCGTTCGGCGGCTACCGCAACGGCATGGGAGACGGTCCCCGCGGAACGCCCTCCGTCGATGGCGACCGCGTCTACGCCGAAGGTGGCAACGGCGACGTCACGTGTCTCGACGCCGCGACCGGCACGACCATCTGGCACGTGAACCTATCTCGCGACTTCGGCGGCGGCATGCCGGGCTGGGGCTATTCCGAGTCGCCTCTGATCGTCGATGGCCTCGTCGTCGTCACTCCCGGCGGAAAGAAGGGGACGCTCGCAGCCCTCAGCAAGGCGAACGGATCAGTCGTCTGGACCAGTGGCGAGGTAACCGAGGGTGCTCACTATTCATCGCCCCTCGTCGCGGAGATCGGCGGCGTGCGGCAGATCGTTCAGTTCGCGCGCGAGAGCGTTTTCGGAGTCTCAATCAAGGACGGCAAGTTCCTGTGGAAGTACAACAAGCCCGCCAACGGCACCGCCAACTGCTGTCAGCCGATCGTCGATCAGGACCACGTCTTCGCCTCGAGTTCCTACGGGACGGGCGGTGGCCTGGCGAAGATCACCGCGTCGGGAGACACGTTCTCGGCCGATGAGGTTTACTTCGAGAAGAAGATGGATTGTCACCACGGCGGCATCGTGAAGATCGGCCAGTGGATGTACAGCAACGCTGGCGGCGCGCTGATCTGCATGGACTTCCTCACCGGCAAGATTCAGTGGCAGAACCGCAGTGTGGGGAAGGGCTCGCTGATTGCGGCCGATGGCATGCTGTACGTCTTCAGCGAGAACCACGAAGTCGCCCTGGTCGACATCAGCCCCGGCGAGTACACCGAACGAGGCCGCTTCAAGATCAAGGCTCACGGCCGCCCGAGTTGGGCGCACCAGATCATCGCCGACGGAAAATTGTTCCTGCGCGATCAGGAGTCGCTCACGGCGTATGACCTGCGCGGCAACTGACTTTGGAGGGGCACGAGTCCGACGATGCAATTTCGTGACCCGGACGCTTCGCGGCGCCCGGGTCTGTGCTCTCGGATCAAGCTGCGGGGAGGCCACACATGGAGAGAGCCCAACGAAGACGAAGGACAGCCATCGTGGTGGGTGGAGTCTGCGCAGTTGTGATGCTGATCTATATCGGATCTTACCTGATCCTTCGAGCCACCCACCGAATCAGGCATTACAGCAACAGCCGTCATTGGGTCGCCGAGAAACGCGAACCAGAGCACTACTTCGAAATAACTGATAAGGCGGCTTATGCGGTATTCCAGCCGCTGGTGCGTTTGGAGAGCGCGTATCACAGCACTGTCGATTATTGCCTGTTCTATTGATGTGGTGCCGCAAACGCGGCTGAGTTACGCAATCACCTCGCGAATCGCTGCCGTCGCCGCTTCAATCACGGCTTCCAATGATCCCTGCGCGAGGATTGAAGCCTCTTCCTGATACAGTCCCTTGCCGAAGGAATTGGCATCGGGGAGGTACCAGACGTTCGAGCCATTGGCCAGCGTGCCGACGACGAGTGTCGCGCCGGGGAACCGCTCGCGCAGAGTTCGCTGCAGCACGTTGTAATGTTCGCCGTCGAGGGCGATCCAGACGGCATCGCCCATGCGCCAGACGACTAGCGGGAACGGATACGTCTCGCCGGACGGAAGCAGACCGACTCGCGTGAGGCTTCGCGTTGCCCGCTCGGCCATTGCGCGAGCGTCTCTGGCTCGCGAGGCATCTCCGTCGGCGAGGGCCTTCGCTTCCGCAGCGCGAGCGCTGGCGAGTTCCGCTTCGAGGTTCGCTCGGACTGGCAGATCGGTGCGGTAGCGGAGTGGAACGATGACTCGGCGCGAGACCCATGCGCCTGACTTCTCTCTCTGCGACGCGGTCATCGGACCGTACTTCCAAGTTCCGAGCGTGGCCCCCGAAACGACGGGACCGGTGTACTCGAACTGCTGACCCGGTTGCGGAAGCGACTCCAGCACCGAAAGGGCGGCGTAACCGAGTTGCCTGCCGTTGCGATCGGCCACCGCCACGTCGCCAACGTAACCTTCGCGCGGCCCGATGTCGCCAGACGCTCCCTGAATGAAGATACAGGGCGCGGCGGTCGCCGTCTCGACCACTTCGCGCAGCGCGCCGATGTAGTCGGGGCTGATGAGCGTGTTCTCCCACGCCAGTGTCGTCGGGTGGCAGGCGTAATTGACCAACGTGGCCAACACCGCACCGCTGTCGCTCGTGATGCGAGCGACGAGTATGGTGTCATCGGCCAGCCCGCCGGGATGGAAACCGCAGACAAAGTGACCGCGTGCCTCGTCGAAGTAATCGCGATGCGTTGCCAGATCGCAGCGGCCAGTGCCGTAGACAATCGTCGCGGGAGTCTGCCGCTGCCGCGCGTCGCCGATCAGTCTCGCAATCTTCTTCGCCAGTTCGTCGAGATACGGCGCAATCAAATCACCGCCCGGAAGGTCTCGCCGTTCGAGGCCCATCAGCCCGGCTCCGTGCGTGTGCGAGAAGAAGACCGTCAGCGCCTCGCGCTCCACTCCGGAGGCAGAGCTCACCGAGTCGAGCAGCGCGTTCATCTCGGCCGTCCACAGCAGACAATGGTCGACCGCGATGATGACGCGAAGCTCCGAGTCTTCGTTCGCCGTGGCCGGCGCGAGCACCAACACCGTCGCCGTCAGAGGCCGATGCACACCGGTCGATCGCTCGTGCGTCGCGGCTCCCCACATGCGGTGATAGATCCCAACCGGAGGAGTGATATCACACCGAGCGACCCCGGCGAGGCTGCGGCTTTGAGGAGTTTCAACGACGGTCATCCTGGAGTCTCCCACGATGCCTCAAGCGGCCCGCTTGCGGCTCAACCACGAGTGATCAAACACGGTGCCTCTGAGCGGCAGCAACAACCAGCAGACCGCGGCGGCCAGATGGAGCAGCGCGATCAGCGCCACGACGGCATTCCAACTGTCTCCACCGCAAAAGTCGAGCAGGCCCGGATTCGAGGCGATCCATTTTCGGAAGCGCGGGATCAGCCACGGCAGCATCCCGGCTCCGAAATTTCCGATCATGTTCATCGTCGCGAAGACGGCTCCCACGTGGCGGCCACCCATGTCCATCGTGACGGCATAGGCACTCGGCCCGGCCAGTCCCGCGCAGAAGATCCCCAGGCTGATGACCACCACGGCCAGCGTCGCATCGGTCACGAAGTAGGCCGAGAAAATCAACGACGTGCAGAGCGTCAGGCTCACCACTGCCAGTCCCTTGCGAGACAGGTCGAGTCGCCCCGTGCGGCGGTAGACGGCGTCGGTCAGTCCTCCCCCGATGAGACACGCGACTGCCGTCGCCAGATGCGGCAGGATCGACAACATCCCGGACTTCATCACCGTGATGTGACGCGACTCCTGCAAGAACGTGGCGAACCAACTGGCGAAGAAGACCAACCCCGCCGCGCGGCAGTACTGCTGACCGCAGATCATCCACATCGGCCAACTCGTCGCGAGACCCAGCCACGGCGTTGGCTCGGCGGCTATTTGCTCACCATCTGTTGAATCACCAACTGCGAGGGCCGATGACTCGGCCGGCGGCTGATCATGACGGATGTGTTTCAACTCCAACTCACCGACAGCAGGATGGTCTTCCGGACGGTTGCGAAACCAGACACCAAAACCAATCGCCCACAACAGCCCCGGCGCGGCATACAGCACGAACAGCCAGCGCCACGAGATCCGGCCGATCAGCGAACCCGTCAGCGCGGCGCCCACGGCGGCACCCACCGACATCAGCGCCACCAGCGATCCACTCGCCAGGGCTCGTTCGGACTTGGGATACCAGACGGAAATCGTGCGAGTCGCCACCGGAAAGGCTCCCGCCTGAGCCAGCCCGACGATCATCCAGTTGGCCATCAACACCGGGAACCAGTTCACGAAACCGAACAGCGCCGTCGCGAGCGACCACGCGCAGGCAAAGCACGGCAGGCTGAGCCGCGCCCCGAGTCGTTCTCCCAGCCGACTGGAAGGAATCTGAGCCAGCGCATACGTCCAGAAGAACGCCGGCCCGAGAATCAGCCCCATCTGTTCCTCGGACAACCCGAGGTCTCCACGAATGGTCTTCTCCGCCACCGAGATGCTGGTCCGGCAGAGATAAGCCAGCGCCGCCATCCCCGCCAGCCAAGCCGACACAACAAACCGGGCATGCGTCGCTCCAGATGAAGACGTGCCACCACCGCTCGGCACTGAATCGTCCGGAGATGAAGGCGGGAGCTTCATGCTTTGCGAATCCTCATGTTGCCAGCTTGCATTTCAAAACCGGCGAAGCCGGTAAACGTAGCCGTCTCGCTCCGCGAGACGATTGACGAATTGTGGAACAACGCCTGATTCACCTTCGGCTTTCCTCTCGCGGAACGAGAGGGCTACAAATTTGAAATGCGATTTAGGATTCGAGTCCCTCAGAGAGCTGGTACGGTGCCGCGCACTTGGGGCAGGTGAACTCCGTCTCTTCCGGGATGAACGCAGCGGCGCAGTAGGTACACGCGACAGGTTGCGGCTCGGGCGGCTGGGCCGGACTCGAAGTCGAGGTCGTCGAACTAGAACCGGTTGAGCCCGAGAAGAAATTCACGTCCACAAACGTCGGCGACGACGAGCCGCTCGATCCTGATGACGACAACCAACTCCCGACCGGGGACGAGCGGGACGACGACGAATCCGACTTCGATTTACCTCCCTTGCCGCTGCTACTGCTGCTGCTATCGCTCTTCCCAGCACCGAGCAGAGCCGCAAACACTGCGATGATCAGCACAGACGCCAACGTGGTGAAGACGATGATGGCCGTCAACCGGATCGCCCGCTCTACGTCGTAGAGTTCGTAGCCGTAGCTGAACAGGAACACGCCGCCGATGTAGACCGGGATCAGCCCGATCAAGGCCGCGACTCCGCTCCCCTCATCCCACTCGTGCTGGAACCACGTCTGATAGATCACGGCAACGATCAGTCCGAGCGACGCGAGTGCGATCAACCCGCCGGGGATCAGCAAATGCAACGGCTTCCCCGGGCGCGAGTCGTCGTTGTTGTATTCGACGACATCGCGAGTCTTCTTCCGTACCGAGCGCGGTTTGAAGTCGGACTTGGCCATCATCTCCCCTTACAGTCGCGTGATCGTCTCGTGCAGGTTCAGGATTGTTCTGGCGATGCTGGTCCAGGCGGCGAGGTCGGGTTTGTTGAGGCCGTCGGGAAGGGGGGCTTCGCCGGTGCGGGGGAGTTGGTCGGCGTTGGCCGGGTTGGCGCGGAACTCTTCGCGGTGCTTGGCGAGGAGTTTTTGGAGGATCGTCAGTTCTTCGGGTTTCGGGGCGCGGGAGACGGCGCGGCGGAAGGCCCAGGTGAGGCGGGACTCGTCGGTGTCGCCACCCTCTTTCATGATGTGGGTCGCGAAGACGCGGGCGGCTTCGACATAGCTGGGGTCGTTGAGGAGTGTCAGCGCCTGCTGCGGTGTGTTGGAGCGGGGCCGGTCGGCGGTGCATTCTTCTCGACTCGGCGCGTCGAACGCGGCGAGAGACGGATGCAGGAACGAGCGCTGCCAGAACGTGTACATGCCGCGACGGTATTGCCGTTCTCCCTTGTCATGCACCCACGTGCGGCGCGGGAAGTTGAGGAACTCCCAGTAGCCTTCGGGCTGATACGGCAGGTCGCTTTCGCCGCCGACTCGCAGCGAGAGGAGGCCGCTGATCGCCAGCGCGTTGTCGCGGATGAACTCGGCATCGAGACGCGAGCGGTTCTGCGCGGAAAGGAGCCGGTTGAACGGATCGGCCGCGCGGGTTTCTTTGTTCTGCACGGAGCTTTGGCGATATGCGCCGCTCGTGACCATCTGGCGAACGAGTTGCTTGACGTTCCAGCCACTCTCGCGGAACTCGACCGCAAGGTGATCGAGCAACTCGGGATGAGTTGGCCATTCGCCCTGACTTCCCAAGTCTTCGAGCGACTTCGACAGGCCCTGGCCATAGAACAGTTTCCACATCCGGTTGACGAAGACGCGCGCGGGGAGCGGGTTGTCGGCCGAGATCATCCAGTTGGCGAGTTCGAGTCGCGTGGCCCGCTTGTCTCCCGTCTCGACCTTGCCGAGGAACGCGGGGACGGCGGGCAACACGGGCTCACCCGAATCGTCGAGCCAGTTGCCGCGCGGCAGCATCCGGACCATGCGCGGTGCGGCCGAGACGGTGATGAGACTGGCTGGCATCCGCTTCACGAACGCTTCGCGGTCGGCGACCAGCTTCTGCATGGCATCGCGTTCCGGTTGGAAGCGGGCCGACTGATCGCGCAGGTAGACGAGGAGTTGACTCTTCTCGGCATCGCTCCGCTGATCGGCGGCCTTCGCGACCACAGCCCGCAGGGCAGGGGGGACCCAGCGCGTGGCGGGCTTCTCGACGGTCGTCCCGCTGACGCGCAGTCGACCGATGCCGTGTTGAGGGAACTGCGATTTGAATTCGAGACTGACCGTGTACTTCTCTTCGCCGAGCGGCTCGGTTAGTTCAAAGATCGCTTCGTGCGGCAGACCGATCTGCGGGAGAACGGCCCAGCCCGAAGCGTCCTTGCCGTCGATGGCCGTCGCGATGTCGTGGCCGCTTTGCGAATGATCGGCCACCGCACGAGACACCTTCACCGGCGTCGGCTTTCCGTCCGCTCCGAGCTTGGCAATTTTCAACTCGGTCAACACAAAGTTGCCATTCGGCGCAAGGCCCGGTCCTTTTGCTGGCAACTCGTCGTCGGTCAGAGCTTCGAGTCGCAGGCCGGTCAACTTGGCGGTCGCTGCAAACGTGAAGACATACGATTCCTGAGCCGCCACCTTGCCGGTGGACTTGAGCGACCCGTCGTCCTGCCGCTTCAGTTGTGACTCCCCCTTGACGCTGGTCTCGACGGGTTCGAGGACCATCCACGCGGAAGCGGTCGACAACTCCTGCTCGAAGTTGGGATTGGTCGCGACGAGCACGGCGACAGAATCATCGAGCCGCTTCTTCGCAGCAGCGGCCTCGGTGTCGAGACGCGCAAGTTCCTTTTCGTCGTCGGGCGACGGGACGGGCATCCCCGGTTCGCGGCGACCGACGGCCGTTTCCTGCACGTCGGCGAAGAACGAGGCCATCGCGTAGAAGTCGCGCTGCGCGATCGGGTCGAACTTGTGATCGTGACACTCGGCACAGCCCATCGTCGCGCCGAGCCAGACGCTCGACACGTTTCGCACGCGGTCGGCGGCGTATTTGGCAATGTACTCCTTCGCCTGAGCACCGCCCTCTTCGGTCGTCTGCAACAGCCGGTTGTAACCCGACGCGACCTTCTGCGAGACACTCGGCGACGGCAGCAGGTCGCCCGCCAGTTGTTCGACGGTGAACTTGTCGAACGGCAGGTTGTCGTTGAATGCCCGGATGACGTAGTCGCGATAGGGGACGATGTCGCGCGGGTTGTCGCTGTGATAGCCCGCCGTGTCGGCGAACCTCACGAGGTCGAGCCAATGCACGGCCATCCGTTCGCCAAAGTGAGGCGACTCCAACAGCCGCGCGACCAGTTTGTCGTAGGCCTCCGGACTCGCGTCGTTCACGAACTGATCGACCTGCTCGGGCGTGGGGGGAAGCCCGGTGAGATCGAACGACAACCGACGAACCAGCGTGATCCGGTCGGCCTCGCGAGACGGCTTCAACCCGGCGGCGTTCAACTTCGCGAGCAGGAACCGGTCGATCTCGTTCCGCACAAAACCGACCTGTTCGAGCTTCGGCACCGCGGCGCGAACCGGCTTGAGGTAGGCCCAGTGTCCCTGCCACTTGGCTCCCTGCTCGACCCACTTCTTCAGCACGGCGATGTCGCGCGGAGACAGTTTCTTGCCGGAGTCGACCGGAGGCATGAGTTGCTCGGGATCGGCCGAGGTGACTCGTTTGATGAGTTCGCTGTCACCAAGCGTTCCCGCCACGACGGGCTTCGTCTTGGAGTCCTTGCCGAACAAACCGGCTTCCGTGTCGAACCGCAGTTCGGCCTCACGCTTGTTTGCGTCCGGACCGTGGCAGGCGTAACAGGTCTCCGACAGGATCGGCCTCACGTCGCGATTGAACTCGACGACCTCGGGGATCGGCGCATCGGCGGCGACGGCCATGTTGACGGTTGCCACAGCGAGACAACAGCAGGTGAAACAGCGAAACATCGGGACCACTCCGCACAGGGACAAGGAATACGCCGACATGATGCCCGAGGCTCGCGGCATTCGCCAGTACGGCGGCTCACTACTGGGTGACTGGTCTCTGACCGAGCCGTCCCAGTGGAATGAAGTCCCGAAGGAGGCCTCGTCAGGCGTTCCTTGTTCATGCCGCAGTACACTCACATGGCGAGCATCGCTGCATTATGATCCCGCTCCATTGCTCGACCATTCCGTTTTGACGTCCTCCGTCGGATCACCCTCTCAGCAAGGAATCCAGCATGACTCTCCGCTTGTGCCTCCTGCTCACGATCTTGGTGGGGCCGGTCACGGTCACTACCGCTGAGGAGCCGACAACGCTGGCGACGGTCCAGCGAGCCGTTGGGTTTCTCGAAGCCGACATGGCCAAATGGCGGGCCGATCACAACTGCGCGTCGTGCCATCACGGACCGTTTGCCGTGTGGAGTCTGCAGGCGGCGAAGCGGGCGGGGGCGAAGATCGACGATGCGAACTACGAAGAGACGCTCAACTGGCTGCTCACCAGCGACAAGGCCCGGCTCCTGCCGGGCGAGGCCGACGCGAAGACCTCGATCGCATCCGTTTATTTCGGCATCGCCCTGCAACACGTTCCGGCCACCGATGCCGTGAAGGCCGCGCGGCAGCGAATCGAACGTCATCTGGTGGCAACGCAGAAGGAAGACGGAGGATGGCTGACTCCGGCCGGCCGACCGCCGCTCCTCCTGACCGTCGATGAGTCACACGATTGGGTGCGCTGGTCGCTCGGCAACTCGGGGGATCCGGAGGCGAAGGTCGTCGAGTCACGTCGTCGAGCCGATGCGCTGATCGCCGCGACCAAGATCGGCGACGACCTGCCGGTGCTGCTCGCCAGAATGCTGCACACTCCAGTTCCACTGCCCGCCGAACAAACCCAGACGGTCTTGAACCGTCAGAACGCCGACGGAGGTTGGTCACAGACACCGACGATGGCAAGCGATGGCTTGGCAACCGGCATGGCCCTCACCGCATTGCGACATGCGGCGGTCAAATCCGACGATCCCGCGTTGGGCCGCGCGGTGACATTCCTCATGAAGTCGCAGCGTGAGGATGGTTCGTGGGCGATGACCTCACGACCTCACCCCGAGAACAAATCGACGGCCAAGAACCTGATCCCCATCACCTATCCCGGCTCCGCGTGGGCGGTCATCGGCCTGAGCAGCGTTCTCACCCCCTAACCCTACCACGCCACCTCGCTTGTCGGGGTGGTTCAACGGCTTTTGCACTACTTACGGAGTAGTGCAAAAGCCGTTGAACCACTGGGGCAAGCCCAGTGGCGTCGCGTCAGTTTGAAGTTGCTGCTTGCCATAAGGACATTCGTCATGCCGCAATCTCGTTCCACGTCTGCCTTGAGCCGTCGAGAACTTCTCACCAGCGGTTCCTTCGCTGCCGGTCTGGCCATGCTGGCCGATGTGTCGCACAGTCAGGACAACCCGGCGGCCAATGTCGAGGATCGCGGGACCAACATCCGCATCTCGTCGCTGAAGGGCTTTCGCGTCGGGACGAAGGCGTACCTCAAGATCGAGACCAACCGCCAGATCACCGGCTGGGGCGAGATCACGGGGCTGGACCCGCTGGTCGCCATTGCGCTGGCTCAGTCACTGTTCGAGTTGCTCGACGGCGAGAACCCGACGCGCGTGGAGTATCTGTGGCAGAAACTGTATCGCTCGCACCGTGACATGCGCGGCGGGCCGTTCATGACGCACGTGATCTCGGCCATCGACATGGCTCTGTGGGACATCGCGGGGAAGGCGTGGGGCGTCCCGGTCTATCGGCTGCTCGGCGGGCCGGTGCGGGATAAGGTGAAGTACTACTCGCACGCGAAGGCTCATAAGGTGGGAACGGGCGGGCCGCACCCGCACTCGGGCGATCCCAAGGACATCGAGCCACTGGTCAAGATGATCAAGCAGACGCGCGAGCGGGTCGGTCCCGATGGAACGGTGATGTTCGACGCCCACTGTGCCATCCCGCCCGCGATGCTGATCCAACTCGCGGCCGCCATCGAACCGTATGACATTCTGTTCCTCGAAGAACCCGCCGTGCCGGGGAACATCGAGGTCTTCAAGCGGCTGAAACAGAGCATCAAGATTCCGCTGGCCACGGGTGAGCGCGACCGCACCATCTGGGGCATGATCCCGTACCTCCAGGAGCGTTGCATCGACATCCTGCAGCCGGACTGTGCTCACACCGGCGGCATCAGCCAGATGCACAAGATCGCGACCCTGGCCGAAGCCTACATGGTTCCGCTGGCCCCTCACTGCACCTGTTCGGAGTTGGGCGTTTCGGCGAGCCTGCAAGTGGCGTTCGTCGCGCCGTTCCTCGTCATTCACGAGCTGTATCTCGACGGCCACCTGATGCCGCCGGGTGTCGCCAACAAATCGTTCAAGGTTCTAGACGACGGCCACGTCACCGCCCCCGAAGGCCCGGGCCTCGGCGTCACCATCGACGAGTCTCAATTCGAGAAGGTCAACGCCGACCCGAAACGCCAATTCAAATGGCCCAAGCTGACGCTGCCCGATGGCAGCGTGCGCGACTACTGACCGCACGCCGATCTTGACCGGGTTTCGGGGAACTGATATCTGCCGCCTCCTTCTCTCCTCAATTCGATGGCCTCTCGTCGAGGATCGCTTCGATGCTGCGCGGCGTCGGTGGACTCGTGTTCGTGCTGGTGACGGTCGCTTCGCTGCCGGCGGGCGAACCGTTTCGAGAGCCTGCATTTCGATTGAGCACGGTTCGGCCCGCCAGCGAGACTTTTCGCAGCCGCAGCGTGCCGCTGTTTGCTCGCAGCGAAAGGTCACACTTCAAGCCGCGACGACCGACGTTCGAGTTGCGGTTGGTCGTCGACTCCGACGATGAGCCGGTTCGCCTCATCGAGACCGATCAAACTCCAACACTGCCGGGCGTCGCCACGCTTGAGAACTTGGAAGAGAAAGTTGCCGACGACGACGATCTGATCGTGCCTCCCAAACCGCTCAGTGATGTCGCCGTGCCGATTGACGGTGCGGCCGAGAAGGCCGAACGCACGCCGAAGGGCGATGAGGCCAAACTGGCCAACAATCACTTCTCGCTCGGTGGTCTTGTCGGAGACGGGGACAAGCTCGGCATTCTGGAACTCGAAAGCAAAGCGCTGCCGACGACAACGATCGAGGAGGGTCATTCGTCCCGGTTCGACGTGAGCTTTGGATATGCCATTCGCTGGCTGACGGGGCCGGTCAGCACGGACCTGCCGCCACAACTGTTCACGCTGCAACTCGACATCGGTTGGGCCTTCAAGCTCGGCGAGAAGCTGACGATCGACACCCGCATCACGCCGACGTGGAACACCGATTTTGAGAAGAGCACCGAAATCTTCCGGCTGCCGTGGCAGGCGATCGCGGTCTTTCAGGCCGACACGAATTGGCGCTGGACGCTGGGCGCGATGGACCTCGACCGCGAGGACATTCATGTGCTGCCCGTGGTGGGTTTGACGTTTGCGCCACCGGACGGAGACGTGCTGCTCGATCTGGTCTTTCCCCGGCCGAAGGCGGCACTGCGCCTCTCGCACGACGAGAATCATCAGCACTGGTTCTACGTCGCGGGAGAGCTCGGCGGCGGTTCGTGGGCCATCAACCGAACGTCCGGCGCGCGCGACATCGTGACGTTGCGCGATTTGCGCCTGCTGGTCGGACTGGAAACGGTCACCAAGAAACGCCATGCGAGCCGACTGGAAGCGGGCTGGATCTTCGACCGCGTCGTCGACTATCGCTCGAACCTCGGCGACTATCGCCCGTCCGACACGGCGATCATTCGCTGGTCGTCGGATTTCTGATCGCCGACTGCGCGGCGAGCCGCAGTTCGCAGCCGGTTGAAAAGGGAACGATCGTGTGCCACGGCTGTGCCAGCCGTGCGTCTTTCGCAAGACTTGTGACCGTTACTCACGGCTCACAGAGCCGTGGCACACGTTTTGGGAGGTTCATTGGGAGGTTCAAAACTGGCGATGACTCCGTCGCAGTGCGTGGGCAAGATTGTCTGATCATCTGGCGGCTGCTAACGTCATCATGCCCTGTGAACCCTGGTCCCACCGACTCCACGAGAACCTGCCATGCGGCCGACCGTCTTTCGCTCCCAACTTCGCGATGTCGCGGCGGTGCTGCTGCTGATTTCAGGGCCATGCGCCACGCTGCTGGCTGCGGATCCGAAAGCCGATCACTTCGCCGGACTGGCGGACGAGTTTGCCGGGAAGACGCGCCCGCTGATGAAGCAGTTCTGTTTGGAATGTCATTCGACCGCCAAGCAGGAGGGCGAACTGGACCTCGAACGGTTTGCAAAGCTCGACGACGTGCGACGCGGGACGAAGGCGTGGCTGAAGGTCGTCGAGATGCTCGACAACGGCGAGATGCCGCCGAAGGATGCGAAGCAACTTTCGACCGAGCAACGGAAACAACTGCGCGGGTGGGTTGAGCGGTATCTCCATGCCGAGGCTCTGGCGAATGCGGGCGACCCGGGGCCGGTCGTGCTGCGGCGGCTCGGCAACGCCGAGTACACCTACACGATCCGCGATCTGACGGGGGTTGAGTCGCTCAGCCCGGCTCGTGATTTTCCGGTGGATGGAGCGGCGGGCGAAGGGTTCACGAACACCGGTAGTGCCCTCGTCATGTCGCCGTCGATGGTCACAAAGTATTTCGATGCGGCGAAGGAGATCGCCGGGCATGCGGTGTTGCTGCCGGATGGGTTTCGATTTTCCAAGGACGAGACGCCGAGCGATTGGACGAACCAGACGCTCGCCGACATTCGCGACTTCTATCGGCAGTTCACCGACCCGCGCGGCGGCGACAAGGTCAATCTGCAGGGGATCGTCTTCGACACCAATCAGGGCGGTCGGCTGCCAATCGAGAAGTATCTGCTCGCCACGCTGGAGGAGCGCGAGGCGCTGGTGAAGGGGAGCAAGTCGATTGAGGCCGTCGCGAAAGAGCACGGGTTGAATGCGAAGTACCTCGGCGGGTTGTGGAAGGTGTTGTCGGTTGGTTCCGAGTCGCCCGCCCGCCAACCGTCGCTCTTGATGGACGGATTGCGACTGCGCTGGCGAGCGGCCAAGCCTGCGGATGCGGCTGCTCTCGCGAACGAGATCGCGCAGTGGCAGCAGGCGCTGTGGCGATTCACGAGTGTGGGACATATCGGCAAGCTCGGCGGTCCGAAGGCGTGGGTCGAGCCGGTCAGTCCGCTCACGGCGCGGCAGGAACTCAAACTGAAGATGCCAACTTCGACAGATGGGAAAGAGGTCGTTCTCTATTTGACAGCGGGTGATGCGGGCGATGGCCGCGAGCAGGACTTCGTGGTGTGGGAGCGGCCGCGTTTGGTGGCCTCCGGTCGGCCGGACTTGCTGCTCCGCGACGTGCGCGCAGTCACTCAAGAGCTGGCCGCTCGACGCGAACGGATTTTCGCGAGCACCGCAAAGTGTCTCGGTGCAGCGGCCGAGGCGAGTGCGACAACCGGGCCGGTCGATGCCGCGAAGCTCGCGCAGAAACATGGTGTTGAAGCGGAGTCGCTCGCCGCGTGGCTGGACTATCTCGGCATCGGCGCGGGTGGGCCTGTGAAGCTGGGAACGTCGATCTCACGCAAGATGGAGAGTGCCTCGAACTACGACTTCATCAAAGGCTGGGTCGGCGACGATGCCCTCAGCGTGGTGGCAAACTCGTCCGATCAGCACGTGCGCATTCCGGGCAACATGAAGCCGCGCGGCATTGCGGTTCATCCGACGCCGACGTTGTCGGTCGCGGTCGGCTGGCGAAGTCCGGCGGCGGCGGCGCTCAGCATCAGCGGGAGCGTGCAACATGCTCATCCCGAATGCGGCAACGGCGTCGCGTGGTCGCTCGAACTGCGTCGCGGCAACACGCGGCAACGGTTGGCGACGGGGATCAGCCAGGGGGCGAAGGTGATTCCGATCGGGCCGCTGGAGAAGATCGCCGTGCAGGCCCAGGACGTCGTGTCGCTGGTGATCAACCCGCGTGACGGAAATCACTCATGCGATCTGACGGCGATCGATCTGAAGCTGAGCGATGGCACGCGCGAATGGGACATGGCGCGCGACCTGTCGCCCGACATCCTCGCCGGGAATCCGCACAAGGACTCGCACGGCAATGCCGACGTTTGGAACTTCTATTCCGAGCCGGCCACCGGCTCGACGGGGCACGTGATCCCGGCGGGGACACTGCTCGCGCGTTGGCAGGCCGCCGCGACGGCCGACGAAAAGGCCAAACTGGCCGAGGAAGTGCAGAAGTTGTTGCAGGGTGGGGCGGCTGCTCTGCCGAAGGATTCGCCGGACGCTCAACTGCATCAGCAACTGACGTCGCTCGGTGGGCCGCTGTTTGCCCCCGGCAGTTTGGCGGTGCGAGGCGACAAGCCGGGAACGCCCGACTCGAAGTCACCGCAGCCCAAGGGGACTGACACCGCGAGCCAGGCGATCGGACTTGATCCCTCGTTGTTCGGGAAACATCCCAACGGCGGAGGCATCGAACCGGCAAGCCTGTGTGTGCAGGCTCCGTCGGTGATCGAGGTCCATTTTCCGGCGGACCTCGTCGCGGGTGCGGAGTTCGTTGTGGCTGGCACGTTGCACGCCGAGACGGGCCAAGAGGGGAGCGTGCAATTGCAGGTGCTGACCACGAAGCCCGAATCCGCCTCCGGCCTGCGTCCGACGGCCACCGTCGAAACGAACGCGAACGGCCCGTGGACGTCGAACAATCGCGGCGTCTCGCACGCGACGCCGATCATCGTCAGGGAGGGGAGCGAATCGCGGAAGCGCATCGAAGCCTCGTTCGAGGAATTCCGAAGCTGGTTCCCGGCGGCATTGTGCTACACGAAGATCGTGCCGGTCGATGAGGTCGTCACGCTGACACTGTTTTACCGTGAAGACGATCACCTGCAGCGGCTGATGCTGGACGACTCGCAGAAGTCGAAGCTCGACCGGCTGTGGAACGAACTGCACTTCGTCAGCCACGATGCCCTGACGCTCGTGGATGCCTACCTGCAATTGATGGAGTACGCGACCCAGGATGCCGACCCGAAGGTGTTCGAGCCGATGCGCAAGCCCATCAACGACCGCGCGGCCGCGTTTCGCAAGGAGCTTCTCAACGCAGAACCGAAGCAGGTCGACGCTCTCATTCAGTTCGCGGCCCAAGCCTACCGTCGTCCTCTGACGGAAGCCGAAGCCACTGAATTGAGAGACTTGTATCGCAAGCTCCGAGAACAAGAGCTGCCTCACGACGAGGCGTTCCGGTTCACTCTCGCGCGAGTCTTCATCGGGCCCGCGTTCTTGTATCGGCTCGAACAGGCACCCGTTGGAACTGCGGCGGCAACGGTCTCCGATTCGGAACTCGCGAGT
The DNA here is from genome assembly GCA_038040225.1 of Planctomycetota bacterium. Classification (GTDB taxonomy): domain Bacteria; phylum Planctomycetota; class Planctomycetia; order Planctomycetales; family Planctomycetaceae; genus Schlesneria. Next base: position 41,230 of record JBBPIS010000028.1, on the reverse strand, counting down.
CGACTGAGCTACTTCCTTTGGTCGTCTCAACCCGACAACGAACTGCGAGCGCTGGCCGCTTCCGGACGCCTGCATGAGCCGGACGTCCTCAAGGCGCAGGCGAAGCGGATGCTGACCGACGCCCGCACGCGGCGGCTGGCCACTGAGTTCGCCTGCCAATGGCTGCACATCTACGACTTCGATTCGCACGACGAAAAGAGCGAGAAGCTTTTCCCCGAGTTCGCCGAGTTGCGCGGCGACATGTACGAGGAGTCAATTCTGTTCTTCACCGACCTGTTCCAGAAGGACGGCTCGATGCTCGGCATCCTCGACGCCGACCACACGTTCCTGAATGAAAAGCTCGCGAAGCACTACGGCATCTCCGGTGTGACAGGCCCGGCATGGCGACGGGTTGAGGGGGTGAAGCAATCATCGCGTGGTGGAATTTTGTCGCTGGCAACGACGCTGGCCAAGCAGTCGGGAGCCTCGCGCACGAGTCCCATCCTGCGCGGCAACTGGCTCAGCGAAGTCGTGCTCGGCGAGAAACTGCCGAAGCCCCCGAAGAACGTGCCGCAGCTTCCCGACACCGTTCCCGCAGGCCTGACCGAGCGGCAGCTCATCGAACGACACAGCAGCGACGAGGCGTGCATCAAGTGTCACGCGCGGATCGATCCGTTCGGCTTCGCCCTCGAAAACTTCGACGCGATCGGCCGCTTCCGACAGATGGATGCAGGGGGCCTCCCGATTGACACACGCACGAAGCTGCCCGATGGCACCAAGATCGATGGTCTCGCCAACCTGCGCGACTACCTTGTGACAACGCGACGCGACGCCTTCCTGCGCCAGTTTTGTCGCAAGCTGCTGGGCTACTCGCTCGGCCGGGGCATCCAACTTTCCGACGAACCGCTGTTGACCGAGATGCAGCAACAACTCGCCAAGCACGACTATCGTTTCTCGGTGGCGGTGGAGACAATCATTGCCAGTCCGCAGTTTCGCGAAATTCGTGGTAAAGATTTACCCTCCAGCGACTGATCTGGTCTGGTGTCGTCAACAACGTCTCTCGAAAGGACACAGCATGGGTGCCACTCAGGTCACGGTCACGGTTCGCAATCCTGCTGACCTCAATCGAAGTTGGGACGGCTTGTTTCTGGTGGATACGGGCGCGACCGATTCCATGATTCCCCGCGTTCACTTGGAGGCCATTGGACTCAAGCCCAAAGGGCAGCGGGTCTATGAATTGGCCGACGGCTCGGAACTCACATTCGATGTCACCACGGCCGATCTGGAATTCATGGGTGAGATTGTGGGCGGCACCATTATCATGGGTGACGATGACAACGCGGAACCGCTGCTGGGAGTGACGGCCCTTGAGTCCGTCGGAATTGAAATCGATCCCAAAAATCAGCGGCTCAAGCGTCTGCCCGCCGTACGGCTGAAGACGCTGCGACCGAATTCGCCAAGGAGAACTACGCCATGAATTACGCCTTCCCTCCGGATGTAGACAGCCGCATGAAGCGACAACTCGCGACCGGCTCATATCACTCGGAAGATGATGTCTTGCGGGCTGCGATGGCGGCACTGGAACACGAGCGTGACGATCTCGACGCAATCCAATCGGGCATCGCCGACATGGAGGCGGGACGGTTTCGCCCGTTCTCTGAAATTGATGCCGAGTTTCGTCGCCAACACAACATTTCCACATGACCTTGAAGTATCCCGTCCATCCGAATCCGTCAGGAGCACGACCATGAACAACAAGAACTTGGGAAGCCATCATTTCTCCCGTCGAACGTTTCTGCGTGGTGTCGGCGTCACGATGGCGTTGCCGTGGATGGAATCGCTCAATGTTTGGGGCGACGAAACGGCGAAGCCGTCGCAGCCGGGCAGTCAGGCGCCGGTGCGGTTGGCCGTGTTGTTCTCGGGGAACGGCTTTCACAGCAAGGAGTGGTGGGCGAAGGGTGAGGGGAAGCAGATGGAACTCGGGCAGGTGCTCGCGCCGCTGACCGACTTCCGCGAGAAGATGCTCTTCATCCGCGGACTGCACAACGCCGAGGCTTTGAAGGGAAACATTCACAGTTCGCAGACCGGCAACCTGCTGTCCGGGGCACCACTGTCGGCTGGGGGCGAGATCAAGTCGGGGACGAGCATCGACCAGTTGGTGGCTCAGCGGCACGGACGATCGACGAAGGTGCCGAGCCTCGTGCTGGGCTGCGAGAAGTCGAACCCGTCGGTCCACAAGAATTACTCGATGATCTACAGTTCGCACATCTCATGGTCGTCGCCGACCACGCCAACGCCGTTGGAGTTGTATCCGTCGCTGGCCTTCGACCGCCTCTTCAAGGACGAAGTGCAGCGAGGCGACAAGAGCGTGCTCGACGCCGTCATCGCCGACGCGAAGAGCTTTCGCCAGAACATCAGCTCGGCCGACCAACGCAAGCTCGACGAGTACCTCGACTCGGTCCGCGAGATCGAGCAGCGGATTGAAAACGCCGGGAAGAAGGGTGAGCTGCAAGGCTGGCGGCCAACGCTCGACAAGCCGAACCTCCCCCGTCCGGCCGACGGCATCCCGCAGAACATCGCCGACCACATGCGGCTGATGTGCGACATCATGGTCCTGGGCTTCCAAACCGATGCGACGCGCGTTTGCACGCTGAAGCTCAACAACGACCACAGTTCGCTGAGGTTCCCACATCTCAGCGTCGACTACATGATCCACCATCTGCTGTCGCACTCGGACACCGCCGACTGGTTGAAGGTGAATCAGTTCTTCATCGAGCAACTCGGTTACATCGCACGAAAACTGGACGCGATCCAGGAAGGGGAACGAACGGCGCTCGACAACTCGATGCTGCTGTACTGTTCGAGCATGCTGACCGGCAGTCACGATGCAACCAAACTACCCGTCGTCCTGCTCGGCGGTGCCGGAGGTCAGATCAAGGGGGGCCGAGTTCTCGATTACCTCGACAAGCCCAACCGCAAGATGTGCAGCCTCTATCTCTCGATGCTCGATAAGTGCGGCATTCCGCTGAAAGAGTTTGGCGACTCGAACGAACGGCTCGCGGAGGTCTGACCGACGGCGACCGAAGAACCCATGCTGACGTGGAACGTCAGTTGATTCGGAGAAGTTGAGATGCGACAGGTCGCGTTGATTGGACTGATCCTGTTCGGAAGTGCGGTCGCTGCAGGCGTTGCCCGCGCGGAGACCGAACCGACCGCCGAGCAGGTCCGATTCTTTGAGACGTCGATTCGACCGCTGCTCGCGGACAAGTGCCACAAATGTCATGGGGCTGAGAAGCAGTGGGGCACGCTGCGGCTGGACTCTCGTGAGGCGATGCTGCGAGGTGGTGACACCGGCCCCGCCATCGTGCCCGGCAAGCCGGAAGAGAGTCTGCTGATCCGGGCGATCAATCACGCGGACGATTCGCTGAAGATGCCCCCCAAGGAAAAGATGACTGACAAGCAGATTGCCGACGTCACTCGCTGGGTCAAGCTGGGGGCACGGTTTCCCACAGCAACGGCCTCAAAAAAGAAACCGACTCGCGATCCCAATCACTGGGCCTTTCAGCCTGCGGCCGAAACGGCTGTTCCGCAGACAAAGAACTCGGCGTGGTCGCGCGAGCCGTTGGATCAGTTCATCCTCGTCAAGCTAGAAGCCGCGCAGCTCGCTCCGACGGCGGTCGCCAGCAAGCGGACGCGCATTCGTCGCGCGACGTTTGATCTGACCGGGTTGCCGCCCACTCCTGAAGAGATTGCCGAGTTCCTGGCCGATGAGCGGCCGGATGCCTTTGCGCGGTTGATCGATCGGCTGCTGGCGTCACCCGCTTATGGAGAACGCTGGGGACGACATTGGCTCGATGTCGCGCGGTATGCCGACTCGAACGGCCTCGATGAAAACGTGGCTCATGGAAATGCGTGGCGGTATCGCGACTACGTGGTCTCGTCGTTCAATCAGGATCAGCCCTTCGAGGAGTTCCTGGTCGAGCAACTCGCCGGGGATCTGCTTCCCGCCACCGACGATGCGACGCGGCACCGGTTGCTCATCGCGACCGGCTTCCTCGCTCTCGGCCCGAAGGTTCTGGCCGAGGTCGATGAGACCAAGATGCAGATGGACATCATCGATGAACAGATCGACACGGTCGGTCGTGCGATTCTCGGACTGACGCTCGGTTGCGCGCGATGCCACGACCACAAGTTCGATCCCATCGAGACGGCCGACTACTACGGACTGGCCGGGATCTTCAAGAGCACTCGCACGATGGAGCACTTCAAGAAAGTTGCCAAATGGCACGAGAACCCGATTCCGTCCCCGTCGGCTCTCGCGCTGAAGACGGCCCACGACGCGCAGGTCGCTCAGAGAAAGGAGACGATCCAAGCGCTGGTCGAGAAGGCGGACGCTGCCGTCAAAGCGTCGCTCCCCGCCGGTGAAGCGCCGCCTGCCAAACTGGAAACGAAGTATCCGGACGAGACAAAGGCCGAACTGAAGCGATTGCGGGACGAGTTGACTCAGTTCGAGAAGTCGGCTCCCGAGATGCCGACGGCGATGGGTGTCTCCGAGGCCGCAATCGTTGACGTGGCGATTCACATTCGCGGCAACCCGCTCAAGTTGGGCGAGGTCGTGCCTCGTCGAGTCCCGCGCGTGTTGGCGGTTGCTTCGGAACTGAAGCTGGATGGTCAACACAGTGGTCGTCTGGAGATGGCCCGCTGGCTGGTCGATCCGAATCATCCGCTCACCAGTCGAGTGCTGGTGAACCGCGTCTGGCGCTGGCATTTCGGCAAGGGATTGGTCCGCACTCCGGACAACTTTGGTTTGCTCGGCGAACCGCCGACTCATCCCGAGTTGCTCGACTGGCTTGCTCGCCGAACCATGCAGCGCGGCTGGTCGCTCAAGGCGCTGCATCGTCAGATCGTGCAGTCGACCACGTATCAACTCGACAGCCATCCCGACCGTACCCTGACGGAACGCGATCCCGAGAACCGCCTGTTCGGCCGCACCGACGTTCGGCGACTGGAGGCCGAAGCGGTACGAGACGCCCTGATCGCCGTCGGTGGTGGTCTCGACCAGACGCTCGGCGGTTCGCTGCTCACGGTGAAGAACCGAGCCTACTTTTTCGACCACACCTCGAAGGATCTGACCGACTACACCAGCCAGCGCCGGTCGGTCTATCTGCCGGTGGTGCGGAACAACGTGTACGACGTCTTTCAGTTGCTCGACTATCCGGACGCGGCCGTTCCGAACGGAGACCGTCCCACGACGACGATCGCTCCGCAGGCCCTGCTGATGATGAACAGCGACTTCGTCATGAAATGCAGTTCGGATCTGGCGGCGACTGTTCTCACGGAGCCTCACTCCAGCGATGCCCAGCGAATCGGCAGCCTCTATCTGAGAAGTTACGGACGCGAACCGACGGCCGATGAGATCGCCAGCGCGCAGGCATTCCTGCGCGATGTCGAGCAGGCGGTCTCCAGCAGCGAGGGGACTCGCGAACAGCATCGGCGACGGGCGTGGGACAGCCTGTGCCACACCATCGTGAGTTCCAACGAATTCATCTACGTGAAGTGAGGACGCCCGTGAAACCAGTCGATCCCACACGCCGACTTTGCACCGGACCGATCCGCCGCCGCGATCTTCTGAGGATTGGCGCACTCGGGTTGGGTGGACTCTGTCTGCCCGAACTGCTGGCGGCTCAGTCGGCGTCCGGCAACAGCCGCCCCGACACGTCGGTCATCCTGTTCTGGATGTGGGGCGGTCCCAGCCAACTCGAAACGTGGGACATGAAACCCGATGCACCCTCCGAATATCGGGGACCATTCCGACCGATCTCGACCAACGTTCCGGGCCTCGACATTTGTGAACTGTTTCCGTTGCAGGCTCGGCAGGCCCACCGCTTTTCGCTCATCCGATCGCTGCACCACGAGATGGCATCGCACAACGATGGCTCGATCGAGTTGCTGACCGGCAAGACTCCGGACCGCCCGGACCCGACATCGACCGCCCGTTCCTTACATCCCGATTTGGGAATGATCGCCAGCCGCGTTCGAGACGGGCATCCGACCGGCATCCCGCAGTACATCGGCATCCCCACCAAACCGTTCATGACCGACCCGACGTATCTGGGGTTGAACTGTAACGCCTACGTCACCGGCGATCCGTCGGTGGAGAAGTTCCGGCCGCCCAATTTGAGTCTTGATGCGGGAGTGGATGCTTCGCGCCTGGGTGACCGCCGCAGCCTCGTCGGCCAACTCGACCGGTTGCAGCGGCGGATGGAAGTCAACGGCATGTTCGAGGGACAGGACCGCTTTCGCGAACATGCGTTTCGACTGCTCAGCAGCAATGCGGTCTCGCGCGCGTTCGACCTCGATTCCGAAAGTCCTCAACTGCGCGATCGGTACGGTCGTACGCTGTGGGGACAAAGCTGTCTGTTGGCACGTCGATTGGCTGAGGCGGGGTCGGCGGTGATTACGATTGACGCACTCGCCCCCAAGCCCGGCCTGTCGGCCTATTTCAGTTGGGACGACCATGCCAGTCCGACACCCGGCTGGGATCTGGCGCGAGGGATGACGCTCCGCGCGACCGACATGGACCCGGCCCTCTCGACATTGATCGACGACATCTACGATCGCGGGCTCGATCAACGGGTGATGGTGGTCGCGCTCGGTGAGTTCGGACGAACGCCGCGGCTGACTTACGCCAACGGCTGCCTGGGCCGCGACCACTGGCCGCAGTCGCAATCGGCGCTCATCGCCGGAGGCGGCCTGCGCATGGGGCAGGTTGTCGGGGCCACGAACTCGAAGGCGGAATACCCCGCCGAGCGTCCGTATACACCGCAGGATCTGCTGGCCACGATCTACCGGCATCTGGGGATCGACCCGCACCAAACGTTCACGGACTTTGGCGGGCGTCCCATCCCGATCCTGCACAGCGGCAACCCGATTCGAGAACTCATCTAATCTAAACAGTCTGTTGAAAAAGGATTGATCGTGTGCCACGGCTGTGCCAGCCGTGAGAACGGTCACAAGTCTCGCAAAATAAGCACGGCTGACACAGCCGTGGCACCACTTTTTCAACGGGTGACTGACGACAACTTTGGAGACGAACGCGATGTCTTTCGCTGAATACGTTTCGCGCCGCCAGTTGCTCAAGCGGTCCGCCGTGGGGTTTGGCTCGTTGGCGCTGGCGTCGATGCTGGCCGACGATTCCCACGCGAATCCTCTCGCAGCCGATCCGCTCGACGCCAAACTGCCGCATCTGGTCGCTAGAGCCAAGCGGGTCATCTTTCTGTTCATGAAGGGTGGACCGTCGCACCTCGACACGTTCGATCCGAAGCCGCTGCTCGACCGGGACGACGGCAAGCCGCTGCCGTTTGCCAAGCCGCGAGTCCAGTTCGCGCCGACCGGCAACCTGCTGAAATCGCCCTGGAAATTCCAGCAATACGGCGAGAGCGGTGCCTGGGTGAGCGAGTTGTTTCCGCATCTGTCCGGCTGCGTGGACGACATGTGCTTCGTTCATTCGGTGCATGGGACGAACCCCGCTCACGGTGGGGCCGTGTTGAAGCTGCACACGGGGAGCGACAGCTTCGTGCGGCCGAGCATCGGCTCGTGGGTCAGCTATGGCCTCGGGACCGACAACAGCAACCTGCCCGCGTTCGTCACGATTTGCCCGACGCTCGCGCATGGCGGGATCAACAACTGGGGCTCGGCCTTCCTCCCCGCGGCCTATCAGGGAACGCCGCTCGGCAATGCCAGCGTTCCGTCGGATCAGGCGCGCGTCCGCTACATCAGCAATCCCAACGTCCCTCGCGCCGTGCAGCGGTTGGAACTCGAACGACTGAAGGCGATGAATCGCGAGCACCAGGCGGCAAGCGGCCCCGAGCCGTCCCTCGAAGCGCGCATTAACTCGTTCGAACTGGCCTTTCGGATGCAGACGGCCATGCCGGTCGTCGAAGACTTGTCGGACGAATCGGCTGCGACTCAGCAGCTCTACGGACTGGATGATCCGATCAACGCGAACTTCGGGCGGATGTGCCTGATGGCCCGCCGGTTCGCCGAGCGGGGTGTCCGCTTCATCCAGGTGACTCACAGCGACAGCAAGGTCCAGTGGGATCAGCACAGCGATCTCAAGAACGGTCACGAGAAGAACGCGCGCGAAGTCGACAAGCCGATCGCCGGGTTGCTCCGCGATCTCAAGACGCGCGGGCTGCTCGAAGACACGCTGGTCTGGTGGGGCGGCGAGTTCGGCCGGACGCCGACGGTCGAGGGAACCAACGGACGCGATCACAATCCCGAAGGCTTCACAATGTGGCTGGCCGGCGGCGGAGTGAAGCCGGGCCTGCACTACGGCTCGACAGACGACTACGGCTACTACGCTGCCGAGGACAAGGTCCACATCCACGACCTGCACGCCACGATCCTGCACCTGCTGGGCCTCGACCACGAACGCCTGACCTACCGCTACGCCGGGCGAGATTTCCGACTGACCGATGTCGAAGGCAATGTCGTTCACAAGCTGTTTGCATAGAAACTCTGCCGAGTCACGTTCTGACCGGATGACAGGAGGCGGTGACTCCGTCGGTTGGAACGACGGAATTGATTCACGCTGTCAACGAGGCTCCACCTCCGACCATCCTCCTCCTTCGTGACCTTCGTTTGCTTCTGTTCAACCCGATTTTGAACAGAAGCAAACGAAGGTCACGAAGGATTGGCTCCGAGCGAATCAGTTCGACATGCAAACTTGAATCTTTCGCAACAACGTCCCGACCTCAAGCCGCCTGGCGCACCCTTGGAGTGTCCTCGATGTCTCAAGCCATGACGAGATTGTTTGTGTTGTCATCGCTGGCACTGTGTCTCGCGATTTCGAGCCCGCTGCTCGCCGTCGATCGTGGTCCGGATTTGATCCGTCGTGAGAATGCGAAGGAAGGTTCGCGCGACTGGCAACTGACGCGAGTCGCTCTTCAGAGCACGACCGGAGTGCGGGCGGCCTACATCGAAGGCTATTGCTCGAAGCAAAGCGTCTCGGCCGGGGAGACCATCGACATCATGGTCTCGACCAACCCGGTCTCCCGATTCCAGATCGAAATCTTCCGCACCGGTTACTACGGCGGCCGGGGCGCTCGGTTGATGACGACACTCGGTCCCTTCGACGGTGTGACTCAGCCCGATCCGGAGATCGGCCCCAAGAACCTGCACGAGTGTCGTTGGAAAGCAACGACGACGCTGACGATTCCCGCCGACTGGGTCAGCGGCGTGTATCTCGGACGTCTGACGTGCCTGCCTCCCGATGAGACCAAGGCTCCGTGGCAGAGCTACGTCATCTTCATCGTGAAGGACGACCGACCCGCCGACATCCTGTTCCAGTGTTCGGACAACACGTGGAATGCGTACAATGAATGGCCGACCAAGTACTCGGTCTACACGCACCCGAAGGGGAATCAGGGACCGTGGGCCGACGTCAGCTTCGACCGGCCCTACGGTCGCTACGCGCAGTCCACGAGCGTGGTGAACGATCCGCTGTCGGTCGGCTCCGGCGAGTTCCTGCCGTTTGAGTTTCCGCTGAGCTACTTCCTCGAACAGCACGGTTACGACGTGGCGTACGCGTCGAACAGTGACCTCGTGACGCCCGATCGAGGTTTGAAATGCAAGTGCTTCGTCAGCGTCGGCCACGACGAGTACTGGGACCGCCGACAGTACGACAGCGTCGTGAAAATGCGAGACTCAGGGGTCAACCTGATGTTTCTCTCGGGGAATTCCGTCTGCTGGGTGACGCCCTTGCGCGCCGGAAGTGACGGTCGGCCCGCGCGGATCATGTTCCGGGGCGGTCCCTACGGCGGCGACTACAAATACGCGGTTGATCGCGAAAAGACGAACGGCCCCTTTCCGGAGCGCGGCCCCGACGAGGGCTATCTGATTGGGGCACGCAACGTCGAACCGGTGAACGGTGGTGGTGACTGGGTCTGCACGAGACCGGACCACTGGATCTTCGCGGGCTCCGGCATGAAGGCCGGGGAACGAATTCCCGGACTGATCGGCTGGGAGTACCACGGCGACCCGCCGCAGGACATCCCCGGCCTGGAGATCGTTGGCGCGGGGACGGCCCTCGTCGGCGGCGTGAAGCCCCAACAGTGGATGGCGACGATCTACCCGGGACCGAAAGCGAACTTCGTCTTCAACGCCTCGACCATCTTCTGGTCGCAGGGGCTGAGCACTCCGCCGGGACACGTCCTGCCGTGGTCCCACTGGACTCGACCTCACGGCCCCGATGATCGGGTGCAGCGCATCACACACAATCTCTTGCAGCGAGCGATTGGCAAATAGGTGAAACACTCTGACTCGACGATCCGAACTCGGCGAGATAGTTTCACGCCGTACCCACTGCCGCGGATCACGGCTGATGTCTGCTTTCACTCGCATGGAGTCTGTCATGAAATCCCTGATCGCCATCGTGTTCTCACTGGTCACATTCGCAGGTTCGTTGTTTGCGGCCGATGAGCCGCAGCCGCTCCCTCCCACACAGGCCGAGGTGTCGTATGGGCCTCACGCGCGGAACGTGCTCGATTTTTGGAAGGCCAAGGGGGACGGACCGCGTCCGTTGCTGGTCCACATCCACGGCGGGGGCTGGACCAGCGGAGACAAGAAACAGAATGCAGCCACGGTTCAGTTGTTCCTCGACAAGGGGATTTCCTACGCGGCAATCAACTATCGGCTGACCCCGGGCAGCCCGTTGCCGGCTCCGGTGCATGACGCCGCGCGGGCGATTCAGTTCCTCCGCACGAAGGCCGCCGAGTGGAACATCGACACGAAGCACATTGCGCTCACGGGTGGCAGCGCGGGAGCCTGCACGTCGATGTGGCTGCTGCTACACGACGACCTCGCCGATCCGAAATCGACCGATCCGGTCCTGCGCGAATCGACGCGAGTCTGTGCCGCCGCCGTGGCGGCCGGCCAGACCTCGATCGACCCGAAAGTGATCGAAGGTTGGCTGGGGCCAAACGTCCTGAAGCACCGCATGATCAACATGGCCGTCGGCGAGAAGACGATGGACGACGCCCTGAAGAACTACGAACGGCACAAATCGCTCTACGAAGAGTTCTCGGCCTACAACCACGTCGATGCCAAAGACCCGCCACTGCTGATGACCTATGGCGGCGACATGACACTCCCCTCCAAGGACGCCGGTCACGGCATCCACCATCCGGTCTACGGAGTGAAGCTCAAGGAGAAGTCCGACAAGCTTGGCCACGAATGCCACCTGCTGATCCCCGGCGTCTCCAAATCCGAGAAGTACGCCAGCGCGAACGAATTCCTGATGGCCAAGCTGCTGGCACCGTGACCTGTCGCTATCGATCAAAAGCGGGCACGAGACCGCCGAAGCACATCGAGACGATGCAACTGAGCCACAACCAATGTGCGAGAGGTTGAACCACAGATAACACAGATGTCACAGATCAGACCAAGACAACTAACTCTTTTGTTTTCACTCTTCATCCGTGTCATCCGTGTCATCTGTGAAATCTGTGGTCGGACCTTTGCTTCAGGGCCTTGCCCCAGTGTCGAACTCCACAATTCGCGAGGGATGACAACGAAATGAGACTCAGTAGCACGATACGAATGGCCAGGCGACGGTTGCTTGTTGTCTGTGTGAGTCTGTGGTCATTGAGCGGCTTTCTGACCGTGGCCATCTCGGCTGGGCCGGTGGCGAACGCGGTGCCACGACCGGTACTGGAGGTCACTTCGGACATCACGCTCGATCCTCACCAGACTTACGGGGCGATCGTCGTCAAGAAGTCGGGAGTCACCATTGATGGTCGAGGTGCATGGCTCGTCGGGATGGCTGACACATCATCCAAGAACCTCAAGGGGACGGCCATCACGGCGGAGGGCGTCTCGAATGTGACGCTCAAGAACGTCAATGCCAAGGGTTGGGAGACGGGTCTGCGGGTTCGCAACGCAGAAGGCTGGACCATCGAGAACTGCAACTTTTCGGACAACTTTCACGATCCCGATTTCGGCTGGGGTGAGAACGGGCGGCGCGGTGGAATCGTGCTGGAAGGCGTTCGCAGATCGGTGCTGAAGAAGTGCAAAGCCAATCGAGTCTGGGATGCCTGCGTGCTCGTCGATTCGGACGACAACGTGCTCGAAGGGAACGACTTCTCGCACACGTCGAACACTTGCCTGAAACTTTGGACCGCACGTCGCAACACGATCCGCAAGAACGTGCTGAGTCACGGCATTCGCATCTCGCCCGGCGAGGTCCACGCGCGGGATTCGACCAGCGTGCTGATCGAGAGCGGATCAAACGACAACCGGTTCCTCGACAACGATTGCACTCACGGCGGCGACGGCATTTTTGTGCGCGTGCTCAACGGCTGGTGCAGCACGGGGAATCATTTCGAGGGGAACGACTGCTCATACGCCAACAACAACGGCGTCGAGTGCTGGGCGCCGCGCAACGTCTTCGTGAAGAACAAGGCCAACCATTGCAGCTACGGCTTCTGGCTGGGCGGCTCCGACCAGACGCGGCTGATCGAGAACGAAGCGTCGTTCAACGGTGTGGCGAGCGGGCATCACAACTCACCCCACCTGCCGGGCAACGGCCACGCCGGCATCGTGTTCATGTTCGGACCGTCGAGTCACACGCTCGCGCGCGGTAACGTCTGCCAGGGGAACAACGGAGCGGGCATCGCGCTCGTCGGCGATCTCGGCAGCAAGGGCCAGAAGTGGAAGGCGTATCACTGGATCATCGAACGCAACGCCCTGTCCGAGAATCGTTGGGGCCTCTATGCCAAACACGCCGATTGGATCACGGTCGCCGGCAACCAGTACCGCGACAACACCGCGAAAAATGTGCTGCTCGACGGAGATGTCACACGTTTCAGTGAAACCTCCGAGAAAATTGACACCACCGCTATGCCGCCGCTCGCGAAGCTGAACGGGCCGTCATCGGTGAAGGTCGGGACGGCCGCAACTTGGGATGCCTCAGCCAGCAGTGATCCAGCCAACCGCAAACTGAACTTCGCCTGGGATGTTGGCGGCGGGTCACTTCGACCGGACGTGCAGTTGCAGCACACCTTCCAACGAGTCGGCTTTCATCGCGTTGGCTTGAATGTCTCAAACGGCCTGTTGACGGAATCAGCCTGGCGCGACGTCTACGTGATTCGTGATGTCACCGAACTCGGCACCGAAGGCGAAGCGACGAACTGGTCGATCGAAGACTTTCACGAGCGCACGCGGAGCAACGAACAAACGTCACGCGCGAAATTCACGATCGACGAGACCGATCAATTGATCGGCAAGTCAGCACTGGGAGTCGTCATCCAGCCCTATGCCGGCTTCCGCGCGGCGCTGACGTATCCCAAGTCACGCGACGCGACGTGGTCACTCGCAGGGAAAACGAAGCTGGTCTTCTGGCTGAAGGCGATCAACGCCGACGTGACCGGCTGGCAGGGCGGTCCATTCATCGTCGTGCAGGGAGACGGCGACAAATGCTGCCACATCGAACCGAAGTCGGGACGCGACCTGATGCGCGAACTCGACCACAACGAAGCCCGCGAGGGCTGGCGGCTGTTCGAGATCCCCCTGCGGGGCGACGACCGCTGGCAACTCGACGGCGAACTCCCCGCAACGGCCCGCGCCGTGTCGCTGGCCTTCGATTCCTGGGGTGCCCCCACGCTCCGCCTCTGGATCGACGGCCTGGCCATCGAGTGACCGGAGAAACCATCGAGGTGCGTATCGACGGGTGGGCCGAATGAACTCGCGATGAGTGCCGCGTTGCAGGGCAATCGCCTTGTCGAATCTGGGATGTTGGGTGCCACGGTCACGGAACTTCGACGTGGCCGTGAGATTGTAAAACCGCCTTCAAGTCCTCACACGGCCACGTCGAGGACTCCGTGACCGTGGCACCCCAAATTGAAAAAGGCATTGGCCCTGTGCCGCGTTGCACACTCTCTTGTCGCTTCCCCGTTCACCGACGAAGATGGGCCGAGATGAAGCGTCCGTGCGAACGCACGACGCACCTTGGCCCGCCATCGAGCCTTCCCTCACACACAACCAGCCTTCCTGAAATTGACGGAAACATGCCTCACAAAAACTTGTTGTCGCTGTCGATGCTTTTCATCACGGCCGGCGCGCTGGCGATGGTGGCACACGCGGTGGGTTGGACCGCGAACGGTCAGGAGGTTCCCGCCACACCGGGCGCTGCCGCCGCAACCGCGGAAGAAACCGCTTTCCAGGAGCGTGTACAGCCGCTGGTTCAGAAATACTGTGTGCGCTGCCACGACGCGGACAACATGGAGTCGGGCATTCGCGTCGATCAACTGACCGCCGCGTTGGAAGACAGGCAGCTCCCTCTCTGGAAGGACATCCTCAAGCAAGTGGCGGACGGAGCCATGCCGCCGGAGGACGAACCTCAGCTTTCCGCCGAACAGCGCAAGTCGCTCACCGAGTGGATCACGCGTGCCATGACTGCGGCCCGGTCTCGCCCTTCCCCGAAGAACGGATCGGTGCGGCGGCTAACGGTTGCGCAATATCGGAACACGCTCAGGGATCTCCTGGGCCTGGAAGAGGATCTCACGGATGCGTTGCCTCCCGATGGCATCTCCAAGGATGGGTTTGCCAACAACGGGCAGACGTTGCTGTTGTCGCCGTTGCAGGTCGAGACCTATTTCGACATCGCCGAGAAGGCGCTCGACCTGTGCCTCGTGGATGAGAACACGAAGCCCGTGATTCAGAACTTTCGCATGGAGTTCGGAGCCTCAATCAATCCACAGCCGTGTCCCGACAATCTGGTTTTGGGGGCCAACAATGCTCTGCTGAACAACCCGGACTTTGTGGTGACCGAACTGAAGCCGACGAAGCCGTTCGAGTATCAGCCGTTCGCCATGCAGACCAAGCACGAATTCATTGAAGGCTACGTCGGCAACGACACGATCCGAGCCTGGAAAAAATTCGACAGCATCTATCACTCGGTCTTCGCCTGCGTGCGCGGGACGCCGGGTTATCCGAAAGGCGAAGCTCACCAGGTCGTCCCGAGCGGTCTGCTGTTGCGGCCAGCCACTCCCAGTCCGGAGATCTTCGGTCAGTCGAACACCTACGGGCCGATGGCGAATTTCAAGATCTCGCTGCGCGAGTTGCCGGAGCAGGGGAGCTTTCGCGTCACGGTGAAGGCCGCTCGCTACGACGACGCATTGCTGCTGGATGCCGGATCGCACACGCACGAGGCTGCCGATACCGGATCGAGGGTGGTTGCGGATTTGTCAGCGTCGCCCGACGCGAACGTCTCGATCAAGCAGGACGGCATCTATCAAGTGGACGTGACGTGCTCGGCGGGAAAATCGCAGGAGCTGTTCTCCTTGGAATTGGGAGAGCGGCGATTTGCGGGGCAGCTCTTGGAACCGAATCCAAGCCCGGCTCCGGACAAAGACGAGAAGGCTCCCGATCAACAGACGGCCTTCATGCTCGTTCGGTTGCCGGCGGCCGAACTGAAACTGAAGGCTCGGTACGGAGACAACGCTCGGCTGCGTCGCATCGTCTTCAGCCGATTAAGCGACGAAAGCGAGCCGGCTCAGCGGTTCAAAACGTTCGAGCAACGATCACCGTCGCTGGGCGTTTATCTCGGTTTGCGTCGCGACTGCGGCAGCACGCTGACGCAAGTCGGTGGACCTCGGCCTGTCTCGAACGGCGAACTTCGGGAGTTCGTGTTCGAGGGGGCGATCAACGATTTTCCGACTCCCGATGTGGAGAAGGACAACGTCAATTATTTAGCGGGCATTCGCGAGATCGGGGTTCGCAGCGAATACACCGACGGTCGCGACATGCCTCGGCTGCTCGTGCGGTCGGTCGAGTTCGAGGGGCCATATTATGCGTCGTGGCCGCCGGCCACTCATCGCAACATCTTCATCGAGTCGTCCCGCAAGAACGACCCCGCGGCTTATGCCCAAGATGTGATCCGCTCGTTTGCCACACGAGCCTTTCGCCGTCCCACCACGGCTGCCGAAGTGGAACCGATCTTCGGCGTCTGGAACAACTCGTTCGCCGATAAGGGTGACGCGCGGCAGAGCATCAAGGACGCGCTGCTCGTCGTGCTGACGTCGCCTCAGTTCTTGTTCCTGATCGAGAACAGCAGCAGCCCGGCCGCCGAGGATCTCGATCCTTACGAACTGGCCTCGAAGCTGTCGTACTTCCTGTGGAACGGGCCGCCAGACCAGCGACTGCTCGAACTGGCCGCGAAGAACGCCCTGCATCAGTCGCTGGATGCGGAGATCGAGCGGATGATCCGCGACCCGCACTTCGGGCAGTTCATCAGCGAGTTCGCGTCGCAGTGGTTGAGTCTCGACAAGTTCGATGTCGTCGCGGTCGATGCTCAGCGATACCCCAAGCTCACCCGCGACACGAAGACGCAGTTGCGGCAGGAGCCGATCCACTTTCTGCGGTATCTGATCGAACAAAACCTGCCGCTGCGCAACGTGGTTCAATCGGACTTCCTCGTGGCGAACGAAGTCGTCGCGAGCTACTACAACCTGGCCGACCGCACAGAAAGCGGGTTTCGGTTTGTCCCGATCAAGCACGAGAACGAGAACCTGGGAGGCGTGCTGACTCAGGCCGGCATTCTGGCGGGACTGTCCGATGGCCGGGAATCCAACCCGATCAAACGGGGTGCCTGGCTGGCCAGAAAAATCATCGCCGAACCCCCCGACGATCCGCCGCCGAACGTGCCGCAGCTCAAGGAGGACGACGGCGCGAAGCTGACTCTCCGCGAGAAACTGGAGCGTCACCGCAACCAGAAAGGCTGCGCGAAATGTCACTCCGGCATCGACCCGTGGGGGATCCCGTTTGAGACGTTCGACGCCGGCGGCCTGTTCAAGAAAGGCCCTGGCATCGATGCCCGTTCGACTCTTCCGGACAAAGCCGAGATCAAGGACTTGAATGGCCTGAAGGCTTATCTGGCCCACGACCGGATCGATCAAGTGGCCTTCAGTTTCCTGAAGCACGCTGCCTGTTATGCTGTCGGCCGCAGCCTGACCTACAACGAACTCGTGTTCCTCCAAGAACAGGGCGTCCCACTGAGATCCAGCGACTACCGCATGCAGGAGCTGCTCCGGTTCGTCATCAAGAGTGATGTGTTCTTGAAAAAGTAGAGAAGAAATGGTGTCCGTCGGGAGCCGAATACGAAAACGGTTCCTGACAACTTTGTCGGACACGTTCGCGAAGCGGAATCCGATTTCTACTGTGACGTCTACTTCTTCAACTGATCGAGTTTTGCGCGGATCGCCTGCTGTTGTACTTCGGAGAGCTTTGTTGGGTTGATATCGACGTGCGCGCGAACAGCTCGGATCAACTTCTTCCTGAGAGATTCGGGCGTTTTACCGTCCGCGATCAATGCGAACGCCGTCGCGGAGAACTGCTTGTCGTGATACAGCAACGCTTCGAGGGCGGCGGCGCGAACTTCCTGGGGCTGTTCGGGGTCGCGCAGCAGTTTCGTGATCGCCGGGCGACTGTCGGCGTCGTTGCCCAACTGCGAGACGGCGGCCACTCGCGTTACCACGTCGGCATTATTGAGGAACGGACGCAGGTGTTGATGGCTCTCCTGGCCAGCCGCGCCGGCGAGGAGATTGATCGTGGAAGGCAAATCCAACACCAGCTTCTCTTTCGCAGCCAATCCATCCTTCAACATCTGGACGGCGAGTTCGTCCTTGTCGGCGGCCAGCACGGTTAGCGCGGCGGACTTGACGGCGGGCCGCTTGTGCTGAAGTGCCCTGCGCAACGCGGTGTGGCCCAGGTGGAGTTCATCGGCAGAGACGTTGTTGTTGAACATGTGGATGAAGCCCAGGGAGTTGACCGCTTGAACCTGCAACTCCTCGCCACCGTCATTAGCGTCGGCCAGAATGGCGGCCGCCTTGCTGAGCGTTTGCCCGACATTCTGATGTGTCAGGTGTTTCAGGGCGATGGCGCGTAATGCGTCGTGCTCCTTGGGGTCATTGAGCAGTTTCTGAACCGCCTTGACGGAGTCTTTGTCGGTCTCAAGATCGATTTCGGCGGCTGCGGACAGCCGCTGTTTGAGCGATTGCTTGGAATCGAAAAACCCAGACGCCTGGGACTTGTTCTGCTTCACGGGATCCTCCTTTTCCGCCTGTTTCGCATCGTCGTTCCCCACGAACAACGCATCGGCCCGCGCAATGATTTTGCCACGTGGCGGTAGCTGTGCGTTGCCGCCTCCAATCGGAATGTCGTCGTAGCCGAACCCCATGTTGAGATTTCCTGCGATCGTCCCCGCATAGTCGATCATGTCACCGGGCGCCGGTGTGGCCGTCGTCGTCTCGCCGGGCCAGATGCCCGCCACACCCGACGCCTTGAAGGGGCCGGTCAGCTTGAGGGGCGGGCGGCTCGCCAATTCGTTGGGTTGATTGTCGATGACATCGTTCCAGGGCCACATGGTGTCCTTCAGATAGTGTCCTTTGGCCGGTGCCATCGTGGCGTTCGGAGGAAACGTGCCCGATGGTGAATACGACAACACGGACTGGTCGTAGCGGTTGTATTTTTTCTGCCACTCGGCCCACATGCGATCGAACCAAGAGTGGAACACCCAGAAAATCGGGTCGCGCGGCGAGATGCGGCAGTCCTGCATCCAAGGCCCGGTGTAATTGTGTCCCGGGTTGTGAGGGTTTGATTCGATGTTATTGGCAAACCGCGCGTAGTCATCCCGGCGCAGAATCGTGTCGTCGGACGCGCCGCCGATCCTGCTGTAAGGGTCGCCACCGAAGCGCTGAATCGGCTCCCAATTCGTGGTGCCTTCAATCGGCATCCGCCAGAATTCCAGTGGGTGCCCGTCGACGAATTGGGGTTGCACGGTCATAACTTGCGTTCCCGGATTGAATCCCAGCGCTGTGGCGGTGAAGACCTTTGTCGTGTCGTTAGGCTGGTTGGAAGCCCAGTACGGCAGAGCGATATCGGGGTACGACGCTTGCAACTCGCGCTCGACCTCCAACAGATAAGCTCGGTGCCAAGTCAGGAACGCCGGTCCGCCATGGGCTTGGTCATTGTAGGGATACGGGGCGCCGGGGTACGGCGGATATGGGTAGTTGGGTTGTTTTCCGCGGGCGGTCCAGTTGTGGATAGAGAGAATGTGCAGGTACTTTTCCGCGCCGTTGTCCAACAGACCGGCCAACGCTTTGAAGAAGCGTTCTCGTTCGCCGCCGTCCGGCTCGGTGGTCAGCGTGTGGAAGCGTTTGCGCACGCGAACCATCGTCGCGCGCCGCGCCGCCAGCGCGCCATTGGCCAGCCGAACGTCGATGACCGCGTCCTGATCCTGAGTACTGGCTTGCGGGAAGGCCCCGGCCAGATAGATCTGTACCGGCGAGCCGCTCTTGGGGAGCGTCAGATGTAACGACTCGTCGGTGCATGTCGTTCCCGACGGGGGCTGCGTCGCGGAAAACGCCAGATCACCGTCAATACGTCGGCCTGCGGGAGTCAGCAAGGACGAGCCTTCGTCATTCGTCAACACAACCGCGACGTCCGTCTCGCTGGGCTTGGACAACCGAACCCAGGCCGGTACGGGTGCCCAGGTCAAATAGACCTTGCCGTAGTTGTCCGGTGAATGAATGGCGATTTTCACGGATTGCACTTCAGCGGCCTCCAGGCTGCCCGCCGCCAGGGCTGCCAGTGCGCCGAGAAGCGGGACCAGCATCCCGTGTGACCAGTTTCGGTGGGGGAGTGTCTCTTGCGTCGCGCGTGGTTGCAGTCGTCTCATGGTTTCACCTCCGATTTGAGTTCGGTCACAATTTGTTCGCTCGCCCGCAAGGCGAGCGCGAGGATCGTTAACGTGGGGTTGGCGGTACCGCTGGATGGAAACGAGCCGCCTCCCACCAGGAACAGGTTCGGGTGATCGTGCGACCGGCAATCGGCATCGACGACCGAATCCCCGGGATCCTTGCCCATCCGATGCGTGCCCATGATGTGGCCCGCGCCGCGGAACTGGAATGTATTGCCCTTCTTCGTCGTAAAGACCCCCGGGCTGTTCGGGTCCACCGTGGATTGCACTTCGGTTGTCCCCAGTGCGTCGAGAATACCCTGGAGCGTGATCAGAGCGTCGTCAAAGCCGCGCTGCGTGTACTCCGACAGTTCGTAGTGGATCTCGGGTCGCGGGATTCCCAACCCGTCGACGTCGGTCTTGGAAAGCACGACACAAGACTTCTTCGACGGCAGGCTCTCAAACTCGGCGGCCAAACGCACCTGGCGGATGCAATGTTGATGTGTCGCCTCGCGGAGCTTGACGCCAAACCACTCGCCCGAGCCCGCTGTCGTTGTCAGTTGATGGACAGTGGTCAACGGCGCGCCGGTCGGCCAGTTCCAGCCCTCATTGCCGATTTCGATGATGTACGCGGCGCGTTCCTTGCGCGCCGCTCCGAAGCGATAGTTGCTGATTCCAGACGTCGACAGGGGACCGCGGAAGGGGTACACCGGCTCCTTGGTCAGCCCCCAGAGCAGCAGGATCGTGTGGTCCATCAGGTTTAACCCGACCTGGCCGCTCGAATTCGCCACGGTGGCCTGCTTGCCTTCCGGCGTGGTCCAGGGCGAAAGCAACAACAGCTTGGCGTTTTCCACGGCGTGTGCGCAAAGCACGTAGCGACGGGCGGTGACACGATTCTCCTGGCCGTCCCAGGTCTTATATGCGATGCCCGAGATCAACCCGCTCTTGGCATCGACGTCGATCCGGTAGGCCACCGACTTATAGGATATCTCCGCCGGATTCGGTGCCGGAGAGGGATACTCGCCAGGTCCAGGCACCTTTATCGAATTCGTCGGCATCTGGATCTGGCCCAGCGCGCTTTTGAGATGATGCGAAGGATCGTACTTGGCGCGAACCGGGCAGATCGGCACGCAACTGGTGTTGCCCACGCACGGTGGTCGCCCCTGATACCACTGGCTGTTGCGGGCCTGCGGCGTGCTCAGAACCTTGACGGTCTGGCCATTGATCTCTTTGCCTTCCACCTTCTTGACATACTGCTGGTCGAGATAGCTTTGCGGGATCTCCGGCATGGGAAATTTCAGACCCTCACCGTAGTAGTTCGTCCATTGCTGATCCGAGCCGGAGACGCCGATCTCCCGCTCGGCCTCGGTGTAATACTTTTCGAGATCGTCATACTTCAGGGGCCAATCTCGTGCTCCGTCGACTTTGTAGCGCGAGGCCAGTTCAAAATCCTCGGGCAGCAACCGGAGCGCGGTTCCCAACCAGTGATTGGCCGTACCGCCGGAATAGCGCTCGTAAGTGCTGCTGAAAGGCAGCGGCCCCTTCTGGCGGAGATAGTACTTTTCGTCCTGCCAATCCTGCTTGTTGGCCACGTCCAAAACGGACGGTCGGCGTGCCTGTGGCGCGTCGGGCCAGGGCGCATCGGGCGTCTTGGAAGCCGCCGCATAATAGGCATCCACGCGATTCTCGATGGAGTCGTACGGAGGCCCTGCTTCCAGGATCAGCACCCGCAACTTGGTATCGGCATGAGCCAGCTTGTAGGCCATCAGCGAACCCACGGCCCCCGCACCGACAAGCACCACGTCATAGTCAGGCCCGTCGCTCATCTGCTTTCCCTCTTCGTCTTCTCTGCCGGGTCAAAGTCTAAGCCAACTCGTTGGATCCGGTGGCAGGTTGTCCCGGCCGCTGCGCCGTGTTGCCCAGCCCGGTGTCGCGCCCACCCGGCCCAGGTTGGCGTTGCCAATACCGTCCACCTTCGGCGCTGTAGCCCATGGGGTGCGCTTCGATCGCCTGCCAGACCAGACCGTCGGTGTACTGGCCTTTCGCGCCGCCAAAGTCACTGGGGAATCCGGCCTCGTTGAAGAACGCGCCGGTGTACCACAGCAAGATGATGGCCTGCGCCACTCGTTTGGGATTGGTGTCCGGTCCTTCCAACACGTCGTGGATGAACTGTTCGCGGGGCAGCGCTGCATGCGTCTGAATCAGTTCGTCAACGCCCGTCGCCAAGTCGCTCCGCGCGTGGAGTCGACTCAGATAGCGCAGCGCCAGTACCGGATCCTGGTTGAGGTCACTGAAACCCGTCAACAATTCCGACAGCGCGACGAAAGACTGGGCCTGCATCTGCAGGGCAGGATCGACAAGGACAACTGTATCCGTGTCCCGCCACTGGCCGAACTGTTGGATCATCTCCGGCGTCCAGGGAGCATAGGGGGGCGGTGGCATGACCTGTGAAGGATTCTGGTTTGACACGCGAGCGTAGATGCCATCGCCCGAAGTCCAAACCGTTTGTGGTTGGTCCAGCGTGATCGTGTTGTCGACCTCGCTTCGCATCATCGCGATATCGATGCCGCGAAAGAAACGCTTGATGTTGTTCCAGGTAATCATGCTGTCCAACGCAGGGGATGTCGGATCGACGGTGGAGTGCCTGGGAAGCGAGCATCCGCACCCATTCTCACAACCCTCGCCAACCCTTAGAAGTGAACTGAGTTTTACTGGCGCGTCGTTAGACGGAAACGGTGTCGGGAACGTTTCCTGGACATTTTTTCCGGCCGAAACGTTGTTGTGTTTAAGATTGTCTGCGATGCGCTATTCAAACACAAGCGTTGATGTAACGGCGTCACGCGAGATCAAAGGTGCCTGGAACCGTTATCCCCTCGGCAGTTTGAATAAGATCACGGGGACGTCCAACCTTTATCCCGAATGTGCCTCGTGACCTCTTCCATTCCACTTGATCGTCGTGCGGTGCTCAAAGGTTTGGAGGGGGTCACGCTGGCTCTGCCGTTGTTGGAGACGATGGGGAAGGAAGTCGCGGCGAAAACTCCGCGGCGGTTCTGTGCGATGGACACGGCCAACGGCATGTCGTTGCCGAATCCGAAACACGGGATCGATGACTGGAACTGGTTCCCCAAGACCGAAGGCAGCACGTTCGAGTTCGGCAAATCGACCGAGCCGCTGCGGCCGTTCCGCGAACAGCTCTAGTGGCGATCGCGTGAGATCCCAGGATGGGGTTGACCATTCACGTCGTTGCCGGACAATCACACCCGAAGCAGAACCAGCACAACGGCCTCGCCGACCTCGTTCGTTTCCGAAAACTCAAGGATCGTTCTCATGAGCATCAGTGTTGAACTCAGCGACGAGGAACTCGTTGACCTCCAGAACATGACGCGGAAGAGTGACCAGGCGGAAGCTGTTCTGGGCGAGACTTGGCGACTGTCGGACATCGACTGCCGCTGTCTGACTTGCTTGTGGCAGCCGTCGCTCTCGACCTTGGCGGATCAGTCTATTCGACCGATCCGCACTTCGATCTCATTCCAGACTTGAAACGCTTCCGACCATAGTCACCGAGAAAACCATAGTCACCGAGAAAACGAGGAAACAAACGTGTCAGCAATCGGAATTCAACTTGATCGTCGTGCGGTGCTCAAAGGTTTGGCGGGGGTCACGTTGGCTCTGCCGTTGTTGGAGGCGATGGGGAAGGACGTCACGGCGAAAACTCCGCGGCGGTTCTGTGCGATGTACACGGCCAACGGGATGTCGTTGCCGAATCCGAAGCATGGGATCGATGAATGGAGCTGGTTTCCCAAGACCGAAGGCCGCGCGTTCGAGTTCGGCAAATCGACTGAGCCGCTGAAGGCGTTTCGGGAGAAGCTCAGCTTTCTCGGCGGGCTGCATCATCCGAACGGGACCAAGGCCGACCCGCATCTCTGCTCGGACATGTGGCTGACCGGGGCTCCGCTGCACAACCCGAAGCCGGGCATGTTCAACTCGGTGGCGCTCGATCAGGTCGTGGCCCTGCACACGAAGCAGTTCTGCCGGCAACCGTCGCTGGTGTTGTCGATCGATGCGGGCGTCGGCTTTTTGTCGCGCACGGGGACGATCTCGTACAACCTCGAAGGGAAGCCGATCCCCGCTGAGAACAACCCGCGCCGCGTGTTCGATCGCTTGTTTCGCGGCGACCGGGCGTCGCTCGCCACGCAGCGCGAGCAACTCCAGAGACGCATCAAGCTGGTGGACGCCGTGCTCGAAAGCGCCAAGTCGCTCAACAAGCAGTTGGGCCAATCCGACCGGGAGAAGATGGACCAGTACCTCACGTCGCTGGACGAAATCGAGGCCCGGTTGACCGCCTCGGAAAAGTGGATCGACATCCCGTTGAAGACGCAGGATTATTCCCATCTCAACCTGGACGCGACCTCAGAAGGCGAGCCGCGCGAGTACTACCGCAACATGTTCGACCTGATCGCGCTGGCGTTCGACGCGGACATCACCCGCTCGGTCGCGTTCATGCTCAACCGTGAAGACGGCATGGGGATCAGCGACACGTTCCCGCTGAAGCTGGGCTTGAGCCGGACTCACCACAACCTGTCGCACGCCGAAGACAAAGAGGGCCAACTCGACTTCGCCAAGTACGACCTGTTCCTCAGCGAGCAGATCGCTCACTTCCTGAGCCGCCTGGAGGAATACAAAGACAACGACGGCAGCGTGCTCGACAACACGATCGTGCTGTTCGGCAGCGGAGCGAGTACGACTCACTATCCGAAGAATCTGCCGACGCTGATCGCCGGAGGCGCGAACATGGGACTCCGGCAGGGCACCTACTGGCGCGGCAAAGACGCCAGGATGTCGAACGTCTTTTTGAGCATCCTGCGTTCGATGAAGATCGAGGAAGGCTCGTTCTCCGACAGTAGTGGCACGGTGAGCGATTCCATCTTCTCGACCGTTTGACGCGGTATCATCTCCCCGCAACGGCCCGCGCCGTGTCGCTGGCCTTCGATTCCCTGGGTGCCCCCGCGCTCCGCGTTTGGAACGACGGCTTGGCCATTGGGAGACGTGAGAGGGAGAGTCGGAGACAGTGGGACGATGTGCGTCTCGAGTTGACTGTTCTTGATGCGCCCGCCGTTTCATGGGCGGAATCAAGCTCCGTCCCCAAAGTTGGCAACCGGAGCCCTATTTCGTTAAGTACCATTCGGTTCATGAATCTGCTTTGCTATCGCCCGACACGTCACACCATCTCCGATACGTCAGTCCGCTCAGTTGAGGAGCGAGATTCCATGCCGCCGACCAAATTGACCACACCGATTGCCGTTGGATTTGTCGTCGCGATGTCATTGCTTGCGGTGGAGCGAACGCGGTGCCGTGCCCAGCCGCCAACCGTGGCATCGACGGACCCGAGTGAACGTCCCGAGAACCCTCTCGCCGCCGAGTACCGGTCCTGCGATGCCGACAACGACGGCCTGCTGACCGAGGCCGAATATCTGAATCGAGTCGGCCAAAAATCGCCCATTCGACTCCGCGAGTTCAAGGTCTTCGACCACGATGGCGACGGTCGAATGAACCTCGCGGAGTTTCTGACAGTCGCCGTGGGACAGCCCGAAGATCAGCGAGGCACGATCCCCGACCCGGTGATCCTGCTGGTGGAAGCGTCATTGAAGGAGTTGACGAGTCACTGGGGCGAATGGGACCAGGACGGTGATGCCCTGCTGGCCCTCAAAGAATTTGAGAACGCCGCGATCGGGAAACGTGTCCGCGGCCTCGAGCTGACAGCATTCCGCGACTGGGATCTCGACCGTGACCAGAAGGTCTCACGCGAGGACGCGGCCCGGCTGCTGGAGATCGCGTTTGGCGTGCGGACCCCGGAAGGCGGGTTGCTGCGGTCGAAAGCGGGGCGCGTTGTTGATTGGCGGTTGTTCCGCAGACTCAAGGCGGATCGAGAAGGATTTGTGAATCGTGACGTCTATCTGAAAGCACTCGGTCCCCTGGCGGATGCGGAGAAGCAGCAGTGGCTCGCCTCGACAGACAAGAACGGCGATGGCAGGTTCAACTACGCGGAGTTCGCCACCAGCAATCACCGCACGGACCCGGTGGCAACGTTTCTTCATCTGGATGCGGATTTGAACGGGCGGCTGACTCCCGAAGAACTGGAAACTCTCTCCGCCGACCAGTTGCCCGTCGCGAAGCGTCTGTTCCCCGGCTTCGACGATGACGACGACGGAGCCCTTTCGCTGCGGGAGTATCAACTGACGCCGCTCGTCAACCTGCTGGCCTCTTGGGAGTCGGCTCAAGACACGGACAGCGACGGAAAGCTGGAGCTCGTCGAATTCCGCTTTCATTCGGGGGTGGCGCTGGAGGGACTCAGTGCCGAGTACTTCCGACGGCTCGACGTGAATGAGGATCAGTCGCTGTCGCTCGACGAATTTCCGTTCGTGACGAGCCACCGTCCCCCCATCGAAATCTACGTTCAGTTGGCGGGCGGCAAGATCATGACGATCACCATTCCGGACTATCCGATCATCTGTTCACCGGAGATCTCACCGGATGGCAGGTGGGTCGCCGTCGATGGGTGGAAGCACGGGCAAAGCAACGTCACCGCGCACCTCCTGGTGGCCAGTCTGGAACAGGACGAGGTCCGCGATCTGGGGATCGGCTGCATTCCCCACTGGTCCGCCGACGGTCGCCGGATCGCCTATTCCAAGTACGGACGGGGCGTCTTCCTCCGCGACTTTGAAGGGGACGCGGAAGAAGAATCGATCGATCCGCAGGGCTGGGCCATTCACTTTTCGACCGATGGCCTGAAGACGGCCTACGTCAAGGGGGGAGGCAACCTCGTCATCCACGACGTGGCCACGGACGAGAAGCGGTTCATCTTTCCCGACGGCAACAGCCCCTACCGTTACATCGAACACAACTTCACCTGGTCTCCCGATTCCCAACGGATCTGCTTCAAGGGACATCGCCCCAATGGAGCCATTGATGTCGGCATCGTGTCGGTGACCGGAGGCGATCCAAAACTGCGAGTTCGCTGCGATGGCAAGGATGTTCAGTCGGACCTCGCCTGGCTGGCCGACGGCAACCGGGTGATGTTTCCCAAGCTTCCGCCGGCGGGACAGCACTCACAGATTTTTGAGATCGACCCCGACGGAGACAAACCAGCCGTTCGCTATCCCACACAACCCAAGGACAGAAACAACGGCGGCCTGTGCTGGTCACGCGACGGAAAGACGTTCGTCTACATGAGCACGAAGTGAGTCGCGCCGTGTTCCGCTCGCGCGATGAAATCCACACGTACGATCACGTGAAGAGCAACATTCTCTCGACTCGCACCAACAGAATCGGCCGCCGCCTTCAGAGGTTCACCTTCCGACCGAACAGACAAGCTGCGGCGGCTGTGATCCAGATCAAGTGATAGACGAAAACCGTGCCGCGAAGTCCCTTCGGTCTCGGCTGGTAGAGGTGTTCGGTTCCGGAGGCGTCCACTTCGTAGTGCTTGCGGTCTCGCTGGTCATAGATCACGGAACCGACCGGGAACGCGGGGGCGAACACCGCGTCGGGCAGGTCGGTGTTGACCGCGATCTCCAACACTTCGACTTCATGCGTGACCACGAGTTCGAGTTTCGACGGGTTGGCGGTGCGATCGGTCTGGTTGGATCGCTCACCCAAAGTTGTCTTTTCACCGGGCGAGGGGACGGGGAGATAACTGGCTTGCGCGACCTTGCGCGGATAGACCAGCGGCCCAGCATCGACCCAGCCTTCTGCTTTGGTTTCGTTCCGACTGATGAGTCGTCCGCCCGACTCCGCAACTTCGAGTTGCACTCGAACTGGCCAGTAGTGTCGCGTGGCGTTCACGGTCACTTGATAGCGATGTTCGTGGGAGACTCTGGTGTCTCTCAAATCGTCAACGCCGACCGCAGTGGTCGCGTTGACCAAGCGAGTGAATGAAACGTTAATCAGCCGCTCTCCGTCCACTTCACGCTGGCTGATCGAACTGTTCAGTATCTCGCTGCCTTGATGTTCAGCCATGGACAGGAGATCGATCAGCGATGTCCCGCCGCACGACATCAGGCCCGAATCGGGGCGGAGAGCCGAAAACTCGTACGCCTGTATGGACACAGATCGCATTGAGGAACGCCGCGAGCCGCTGGTGAATTGGCGCTGGATTGCTCCATCGAATGCCACGATTGATTTTATGTCTCCATCGGGACCGAATTACGTCCACGCTCGGCAGGGGAGACGTTCGAACAATTCGTAGTTCGATTCCAAGTCGCGAGGCAATGCGGGAGTAGCGGCTCTCCCGCGTCGCCCTGGAGCGGCGGCCAAGCCAGCAGTGTAGCTCGTGAAAAAGGCATCGGTGCGGTGGATGTGTGTCTTCAGTCGCATCCGCACGTCTTGAACAAGGGCCTCGCGCTCCTTCATACCTGCGAGAACATTCGACACGGTCGGCACCTCCGCCCCGCGTGCGTCGGTCGAACAGCAGACGTAACACAGGCCGAGCAGGATCGCTGACAACGCGACTCGCTTGGACGCGCGCGGCGGGATCAATGTCCGTCGGGCAAACAGTGTCGCACCGAGGATGACTGCGGCCACGATCCCGTACACGATTGGATAGCCTTCGCTCATCAGATCGAGTCGCTCGCCGGCTCGTTCCGCCGCTTCGAGGTTGTTGAACACATCCAGTGTCGAGAGTTTGGCATGGCCGGGGATCGAACTCAGAACCGAATCGATCACGAAGAACAGCAACAGCGCAATCATGGCCGCTGGAATCGGGCGTCGCAATCGGCAGATGGCTGCGACCGCCACCGCATAGACCTGAGCGTGAAGCAGTGGCATGCACGCGAGATAGACCATTCCCATTCGCCCCGCATCGCGCTGATGCGGCGAGTTCCACGCGAGCAGCGCGGGAATGCCATCGAGTGCGCCCAGCACGGCGATGAGTCCCACTGCAAACTTCGTCCAGAACCAAACACCGGGTGAGATCGGTCTGGAACGCCAGAAGTGTTCCAAGCCCGGCTTCAACTCGGACGAGAAGATGCCGACAGCGACGACCGCCGCCCACAGGAGTCCGACGAACCAGCTACTCGACGGGAGTTCACCCGCGAATCGAGCGGCCACGGTTCCTCGGCCCTGTGTTTCGCTCAGACCAATCAGGGTGATCAACACGGCGATCGTCAGACCGGCAAGACTGAGCGGCACGGACTGTCGGGCATCGAGCCAAGTCAGTGCCGCGACGCGACCGGGCCAGCGAATTCCGAGTCGCGAAACGAGAGCAGGCATCGCGACGCGCGGCAGCCATCGTCTGCGAGGCTTCGCGGGCTGAGCGGAGACATCCAAGCGACAGCCATATCGTCGAGTGAACCAAGCTGCGAGAGCCATCGTGACCAGCAGGCTCACAACGACCGGCCCGACAAGCAACGGCGCGAGTTCCAAATCCGTGTAGGTTGAGCCATCCAAGTCTCCGGATCCCCAATTGATCGCGAGTGACAAGGGAAGCACGCCCCCGATCCAGTCCGACAGGAAATACTGGCCGAGCGAATCCAATGTCGAACGAATCGTCACGAGGACCATCGAAAACAACACGACAATCGCGCCGAGGAACCCCACCGTTCCTTCATTCCGACAACGAGTCCCCAGCAGCGACAACAGCGCCGTGAGTTGCATCGCGGCGACGACGGCAATTGCCGCCGTCGCCCAAACGAATCCGATGGCTTCGAGCCGCGACATGCTCGGGCGATCAGGAAGTCGCGCGGTGTCCGATCGAAGTCCCGCCTGCTCGACGAGTCCACTCGCGAGGAGCAGTGTGATGAGGACCGCTCCGCAAACGATCGGCACGACCTGACAACCCCACGCTCCGAGCAGTCTCGCCCAAGCGACCTTGCTCAGCGAAACCGGCAACGACTGCGAGAACTTCAGCGTCCGCCGCGAATACTCCCCGGTCGCCGTGGACATCGCCAGCAGCACCGCCGCCAGGCAACTGAAGGTCAGGCTCGTCGCATAGAACGAGGCCACGAGTGCCCGCGTCCGATATTCAAACTCATACGCGACGCAGTATCCGAGAAAGACGACGACGTAGACGAGGGCGAGCCGAAACAGCGAACGACGCTCGGCCCATTCCTTCATCAGCAGACTGCGAAACTCGGGTGACATGGCGCGGCGCTCTCTAGGAAAGTTGGTGTCGGAAACCCGCTGCAAATGAACCTCGCATTGAATGCAACGTGAGGCGGAAAAGCGTGTCACTCACGCCTCACTCCACGCCTGCGGTCGCCCGATGACGAACGCTTCAAAGATGTCGTCGAGCGTCATGCTGGTGGCTTGAACGGAGTGACCCGAGGACGCGAGTTCGTCAATGAATCGTGAGGCTCCGTCGACCACGACTTCGAATTGCTCGCCGTGGCGACGTGCATCGAGCAGTC
This sequence comes from Planctomycetota bacterium, assembly GCA_038040225.1. Lineage (GTDB taxonomy): Bacteria > Planctomycetota > Planctomycetia > Planctomycetales > Planctomycetaceae > Schlesneria. Next base: position 11,116 of record JBBPIS010000028.1, on the reverse strand, counting down.
CCGGAGGAGGCGGTTGTCGCCGCACGACCTCCTGCGGCAGAATCATTCTCTGCACTTCTTCCCGCAGAGTTTCCGTCGGTCCCTGTCGGACGATCCGTCCCCGATCCAGGATCGCCACCACATCGGCAACCGCCTCCACTTCATCCAGCAGATGCGAGCTGTAGATCACCGTCCGCCCCTCCGCCTGCAAGTGCTCGACGAGATCCCGGTTGAACTCTTTGCGAGACACCGGATCGAGACCCAGCGCCGGATCGTCGAGGATCGCCACTTGGGGTGCATGAGCCAGCGCGACTGCCAAACCCAGCTTCACCGTCTGCCCTTTGGAAAGGCGTTCGATGCGGACGTGCCGCGGCAGTTCGAACCGATCGAGATAACTTTCGGCCAGACGCGCGTCCCACTGCGGATAGAACGGTTCCAGGAACCGGCACAGTTCGACCGCCGTCATCCAGTCGTACATCGACTGATCCTCCGCCAGATAGCCGACGCGACGACGCAGTTCGAGCGACTCCGTGGCCGGATCGCAACCTGCCACGCGAATCGTGCCAGCGTCGGGAGGAAGCAGCCCCAGCAGCGTGCGGATCATCGTCGTCTTGCCGGCTCCATTGCGGCCCAGCAAGGCAAACGTCTGCCCGCGCGGAACCTCGAAGGAAACGTCCTCCAGGACAACTCTGGAACCAAATGCTTTTCGCAGATTGTGAACCGAAACCGCTGAGTCACTCATCGGAAGTCTCTCAATATGACGGACGGAGAGCAGAACACGGGACGAGGAACACTCACACTCACTTCTGAGCCTTCCGGGCGGCTGCGAGAGCAGACGTCAGCCGCGTTCGAAGTTCTGCGGCGGAAAAGCCGAGCATCATTCCCTGCTGAATGATCGCGTCGAATTCGAGACCGAACTTGTCGCGCTGCGCCGCCAGTTGCGAATCGGCCTGGCGCAACTTGGGACAGACGTACGTGCCGTCTCCATGCCGCAGTTCGATCAAGCCCTCGGCCGCCAGTCGTTCGTAGATTCGAAACACGGTGTTGACGTTGACGGCGAGCTGCTGCGCCAACTCGCGAACGGACGGCATTTTCTCACCGGATTTCAGCGATCCCGACAAACACTGAGACCGCAATTGCTCGGAAATCTGACGCGAGATCGGCATCGATGAACCGCGTTCAATATGCACAAACATCGGCACGCCCTCCCCAAAGTGTTCACAGAACTATAACAGTGTTCTTTTCGGCGTCAAGAGTCGACGGAAGGTTTTTCCCGATCGGAGAGAATCAAGGGTGAAGGAAACAGCAACTGTTTCAGAAACGAATGTGAGGCTGTGCCGGGCCGGTGTGGCACGATGTTCGGCGGCTGAGTTTTGTCGTGGAACACGCTTTCATCGTGCTCGTTTTCGGGTACGTTGGAAACGTGCCCCACGTTGTGGCGGCCAACACTTTGCCGTGAGCAATTCGCGACGCGAAACGCCTTCTCCTTTGCTTCTGCGTCGGGACTGTGCCCATGATGCGTCCTGTCTGTCACGACCTCATTTGGCAAAGGGTTCTCATGAGCAAGACTTTGTTTTTCCTCGCGCTGTCTGTTGTGGCCGGTGCCGCTTTCGGGTTTCAGGCGGCGAAGTTTGGTCCGGTGAATCCCGATCCGAACGGGCCGCGACCCATCGAAGCGGCCGACACCGTCTTCATTGAGGACATGACCTGGATGGAAGTCCGCGACGCAATGCAAGCCGGCAAGGACACGGTCATCGTGGCCACGGGAGGCATCGAACAGAACGGCCCGTACCTCGTGGCCGGCAAGCACCAGGTCGTCCTGCGAGCGACGACCGATGCGATTGCCCGCAAGCTGGGAAGCGCACTCGTCGCGCCGATCGTCGGCTTCGTTCCGGAAGGGGACATCGACCCGCCGACCAGTCACATGAAATATCCCTCGACCGTCAGCCTGACCGAGGAGACGTACCGGCGACTCCTCACCGACATCTGCGCCTGCTATCGCTCTCACGGCTTCAAGCACATCGTGCTGCTGGGCGATAGCGGCGGGAACGTCGACGGGATGAAAGCAGTCGCCGCCGATCTCAACGCCCAATGGAAGGGGGGCAAAAGCCGCATTCACTTCATCCCCGAGTACTACAACTACGGCAACGTCAAACAGTGGCTCGAAGGGCAGGGGATCAAGCAAACGGACGACAACCTTCACGATGACTTCGCCATCACGGCCATCATGCTGACCGTCGATCCGACGAGCGTGCGCATGAAACAGCGAATCGCCGTCAACAAGTTCCACATCAACGGCATCGATCTCGCGCCCCTCGAAAAGACCATCGCCTGGGGCAAAAAGATCACCGACTACCGCGCCGAGGCCACCGTCCAAGCCATCCGCGCCGCCATGAAGTCGGCTCCCTGACAGCGAGGTCTTTCCAACATCGCGTGCCACGGCTGTGTCAGCCGTGCGATGGGGTATCGACTCGGAAAAACACGGCTGACACAGCCGTGGCACGTGAACAAGAGGCACGCCACATGGAATCGCATCGCAAGCGAAAGGTGGTCTACAACGATCCGGGGCATGCGCACTTTCTGACGTTTTCTTGCCAGCAGCGGTTGCCGTTGTTGTCGAAGGATCGCCCTCGGCAGTGGGTCGTTCATGCGTTGCAGGATGCGCGAGAAAAACTCGATTTCTTGATTTGGGGCTACGTCGTCATGCCTGAGCACGTCCACTTGCTGATCTGCCCCAGGCGGCGTGAGTACAAGATGGGACACATTGAGGCGGCCATCAAACGGCCGGTGTCGGCCCGCGCGAAACAGTTTCTGATCGAGACGGAGGCGACCGATTGGCTGCGACGATTGACGGTTCGTGAAGGGGATGAAGCGGCATTCCGCTTCTGGCTTCCGGGCGGCGGCTACGACGAGAACATCTGGAACGAGCGACCGATCCCGGAGATCCTCGATTACATCCACATGAATCCCGTCCGCCGAGGGTTGGTCGAGCATCCGATCGATTGGGCCTGGTCGAGTGCTCGTTTCTGGGCTGGAGATCGCGGCGTCCCACTGCTGATGGACCCGATCGACGTTTGACTTCAAGGTCGTGCATATCCGCGCCCAAGTGAATCCGTGTCCGAGTGCCACGGCTGTGTCAGCCGTGCGATTGGGTATCGACTCGGAAAAACACGGCTGACACAGCCGTGGCACGCGGCCTCTGGTCGCTTGTGACTGAGGTGCTGCGGTTGAATTTCTGCTGAGACTGACGCAGACTCCAAAACCTCCACGGAAGGATGTTCGATCGAGACCCGAATCCAACTCTTGGCTGGAGTCTGCGTGATGACCTCATTCAAAACGAATCGTCGCGAGTTGCTGACGGCGGGTGCGCTCCTGGCCACGTCGGGCGCGGTGGGGATGTCCCGGTCGGCGGTTGCTCAGGATGCGGATCGCCGGTCCGGCATACCAAAGCTCAAGATCACCGCCGTGAAGACTTTTCTGTTGCGGCACAAGCTGGAGCGGGCGTTCGGTGTCTCCGTGTCGGTCCCGCTCGACACCACTCGCACGACGCTGTTGGTCAAGCTTGAGACCGATGCGGGACTGGTCGGCTGGGGCGAGACGTCGCCCCTCAACGGGGCGCGGGCCACCATTGATGAGCAACTCGGTCCGCGGTTGATCGGACAGAATCCGGTCGAATACCGGCGTCTCTGGCGCAGCATATGGGGGCCCAATTTTGGCCATCCATTCGCCGTCGGCGCATTGGACATCGCGCTCAACGATCTGCGGGGCAAGGCCCTGAATCTGCCGGTGGCCGAGTTGTTCGGAGGCCGTCTGCGCGACCGCGTTCCCGCCTATGCTTCAGCCCTGAACTATGTCGAGGGTCGGGAGCCGGAAGAACTCTTTCCGCAGGAGGCTGCCGAAAAGAAGAAGCTCGGTTTCAAGGCGCTCAAGATGCGGATCGGCCGCTACTCCGTCGCGCGCGAAGCCAAGATCGCCGCCGCCGTCCGGGACGCGGTCGGCCCCGAGATGCTTCTGATGGCGGACGGCAACGGAGCCTACACGATGGAGTCGGCAGTCCGGATGGGCCACGTCCTGCACCGACTCGACTTTGAAGCGTTTGAAGAACCGCTCCCGCAGTCGCCGAAATACGCCGGCTACGACGAACTGAGACGCCGACTCCCGTTGTCGCTGGCGGCCGGCGAGGCACTCGATTCGCGAGCCACCGCCAAGGAACTGATCGACCGTCGCGCAATGGACATCATCCAACCCGACGTCAGCCTCTGCGGCGGCATCGGCGAGGCCCTCTTCATCGCCGAATCAGCCGCCCTCTCGGGCATTCGCTGCATTCCACACTGCTGGGGCAGCGACATCATCATCGCCGCGACCGTCCATCTGGTCTCGCTCCTTGCCGACCCTCACTGGGGCCTCCCCACAGACACGCCCCTGCTGGAACTCGACCAATCCGAAAACCCGTGGCGCAACGGCCTCGCCAAAGGATCGTTCCCCTTGCAGGACGGAACAATCGCCGTCCCCACCAAACCGGGCCTCGGCATCGACGTGGACGAAGAAATCGTCAATCGATTTGCGATGTAAGCAGAGTGGCCCCCTTCATCGTTTTGGATGTCAGGACGATGAAATCGCAAGAGGTCGCTCGGACCAAACTATCGCAACTTCAGCCTCTTGTCGCATTCAACTCAGAAGCACAAGGCCGCGTCTGGGCCATCCCTCATCGAACCGCATCCATGAACAGAATCATTCCTTGGAAACGGCGAGACGGCACCGTCTTCTATCTGCGTCACCCTTCAAAAGATTGCAGAGTTAATGCGATCTAAGGCTTCTTGTCAGCTTCCGGCTTCTTCTCGTCGGCGGCTGGGGCATCGGGCTGCTTCGCTTCCAGCTCAGCTTTGAGTCGGACGACATCGGGGTGGGTGATGCCGGCCTTCTTGAGATCCTCAAAATCAGCAATCACCAGTTTCCCAAGGGGCGAACCATTCTTTTCGTCGCGCCAATGTGCCCGGTATATTTTCAATGCCTGATCGTACTTGCCTTGAAACAGTAATGCGGTTCCCAAGTTGCCATAAGCGAAGGGGTCGGAAGCATCGAATTCGATCGATTTACGCGCCCAACTTTCCGCGTCGTCCCAGCGCTCCCGGAAAAGTGCTCGATAGGCAGCCGTGTTGTACGCCACAGCCAGTTCGCTGCGGTTTGTATCGCTCATTTCCGCCGAATATTGGGCTTCGCACTTCTTTAACTCTTCGATCGCCTCGTCGAGCCGCTGCTGCGAAACCAGCGCCGCTCTGATCCGAGCGACATCGGAATGCTTGATTCCGGCTTCTTCAAGAGTCTCAAAATCGGCAATCACCAATTCGCTGAGGATCGTGAAATTCGTTTCATCGCGCCAATGCGCCCGGTAGATTTCCAACGCCTGATCGTACTTGCCTTGAAACAACAATGAGGTCGCGAGGTTACCATGAGCCAAGGGGCCAGAGCCATCGAATTCGATGGATTTACGCGCCCAGTTCTCCGCGTCACTCCAGCGCTCCCGGAAAAGTGCTCGATGGGCAGCCGTGTTGTACGCTGCAGCCAGTTCGCCGCGGTTTGTATCGCTCATTTCCACCGAATATTGGGCTTCGCACTTCTTTAACTCTTCAATTGCCTCATCGAGCCGCTGCTGCGGAACCAGGGCCGCTTTGATGCGGGCGACATCGGCATGCTTGATTCCGGCTTCCTCAAGAGTCTCAAAATCGGCAATCACTGTTTCGCCGAGGATCGTGTCATTCGTTACATCGCGCCAATGCGCCCGGTAGATTTCCAAGGCCTGATCGTACTTGCCTTGAAACAACAATGAAGTTGCGAGGTAACCATGGGCCAAGGGGCCAGAACCATCGAGTTCGATGGATTTACGCGCCCAGTTCTCCGCGTCACTCCAGCGCTCCCGGTAAAATGCTCGATGGGCAGCCCTGTTGTACGCTGCAGCCAGTTCGTCGCGGTTTGCATCGTTCTTTTCCGCCGCGTATAGGGCTTCACACTTCATTATCCCATCAATTGCCACGTTGAGCAGCCGCTGTGCAACCAGCACGGCTTTGATGCGGGTGACATCAGGATGTTTGACGTTGGCCTTCTCAAGAGCATGAAGATCTGCAAGTACAGAATCTCGGAGAGTCTTGTCATTCAGCGGATCCTGCAAATGTGCCTCGTAAATTTTCAGTGCCTGTTCATATTTGTCTTGAAACAACAATGCGGTCGCGAGGTTCCCGTGGGCAACAGGGTTGGACTGAGTCAGCTCAATGGATTTTCGAGCCCAGTTCTCTGCATCAGTCCAGCGCTTTACGTAGAACGCCCGATTAGAAGCTGCGTTGTACGTAGTGACAAGCTTCTGGCGGTTGGTATCACTCTTGTCATTTCGATAAGCGTCCTCACCTTCCTTCACCTGTTTGCCCGCTTCCTTTGCCCGCTCTTCCGCAATCGCGGATCTTGCCTTTTCGAGTTCATCCTTCAGTGCATACTCAATCAGGTCTGGAAATGAAACGTTGTTTTCCGTTGCGATCAAGTAAAGTCGCCTCAACGAAGATGCCCGGCCGTCCGATGGCCTCATAAATGCGAAGTCCGCCGCCGCCGCCTTCTTGAATTCGGGCTTATTCCACGACTCATGGTAGATGGGCAATGCTTCGACAATTCGTCCTTGGGCGAATAATGCGATGGCCAAGCTGCTCCGTGCCCCGGCGTTATTCGCGTCACCAGCAAGCCAATCATTCGCATACTGACCTAGCCCTTCCCAATTTGAGTACTCCATGGCGGAACGACAGGCATTCGCATACGCAGCCGCCAACTCTTGTTGTGCACGGGCAATTTCATTCGGAGTCGCCTGTTGTTTGTCTTGAGAACTGACGATATTTCGAGCCGCTCGTAGTTGCCGGTCAGCTTCTTGAAGCGCCGCCTTCGGAAATTCCCTTATGTAATACTCGCAATAGTCAACATTAGCACTGTCCGCTTGATTGTGTAACCTTTCGAATACGTCCAGTACTTCCTTCGAGATAGTCCCGCCCCGATACTCAGCGAGCCAGCGGAACTGATCGAGTAGCCGTTGGTGACCGTTCCTTCCAGCGACGATGAAGACATAAAATGGAAATTTTACGCCACCGATGTCGCAGGGAATGGTAAAACTCTTCATCGTACTGGTTTCCTCTTGATCCTTCGGCTTGAGCGCGGCGAAGAATGCGGCATCATTACCGGAGATCTCGTCGGGAACGGCTCCCTTCAAAGGAAGGCTGGCATATTTGTCCAGATCAATATCATTACCCGCAAATTCCTTGTATTTCTCCCAGCCACGACGCAACCACTGCTGGGCGGCGACAGTTTCCTTTTTCTCATCTAGAAGCTTTGCCGCCTCGAAGCACAATCCGAACATATTTTGTCGAACATAAAAGTCCCACGGCCTGTCGGCTATGATCGCGTCGCACAACGCAAAGACATCATTCCAGAGTTGGGTCGCATCAGCCTGTCGACCATTCAGAAAGAGCGAACTCGCCATCATCTTAAGCTGAACAACCAAGTCACTCTGTTCTCCGGAAGTAAGCGCTTTGATGGGCAAACCTGCGTAGTGCAAATCCCAAAACTCATTGATTTTGGCATAGTCCTTTGCCGTATACCAGTTCGTGGTTCTTGCAGAGGAGAGGCGGACAGCCGTCGCGATCAGCGCAGCCCTCGTATCTAGTGTTGACCGGCTATATAATTGCAGATATTGATCGACCATTTGCTCGTGGATCTGGGCTACTGGGTCTTTGCTCTGTAGCTTCTCCAAAGATGATCTTATCTCATAGTTTTGTATCACAGTATCAGCACCGATAATATCCAGAGAAAAGTTATCCGGTAAAGAATCCCGTATGGCAGCGAGAGCCGATTCCTTGATAACTTTATCTGGGGGTACGGCAGTGTATGACTTGAACGCTGGAACAAGGGTGTCTGCTACGCTCGACCCCACACCCAAAGCGGCGGCTACCATACGGTGCTTCGCGGCTGCGGCGCGTAATTCATCAGGAGAACGGGTATTGATGCCATCCTTGATGCTCATTTCCTGCAGTCGCAAAAGATCACCTCTAAGGCCATACACGATTCTGCTTTTGGGCAGACGAGCCTCAATCGCTGACAGGGTGGCTTCGAACTCGCTCAGAATGTCGCGGCGATCCTGCGTGGTTGAGTTGTCGTTGGGCTGTTCGAACTGGCGTTGAATAATGGACAGCAAGTCTTGAAAGTGAACTGCCGCGAATTCCATCTGAGCGATCGTATAATGATTTGCATCAACAACGTGCGTGCGAAACCATTTAATCAACTTAAGCACCGACGCGTAGTCTTCCGGATTACGTCGAAATTCCTTGGGAATACCATATTGGTTCCGATTGATAACAAAAGCCCATAGTACCGGATCAAAATGCCAGTTCGACTTTTCTATTAACGAAGGCATCCTTGCAGCTAGTCTTGCGTAAGACTCACGCTTTTCGGCCGTTCCCACACCCTGCAAGTTCTCCAGGCGGATCATCACGTATTCCAGCCGCCATGAATCAGGCCAATGCGAGGCGATGTTCCGAATCTTGTCTAGGTGACGAGCGGCGATCTCAGCGCCTTTCACTTGATCGACGGCAAAAAATGTCACACGCGCTTGCTCCAGTAAAATATCGGCGTAGGTCTCTGTATCGTGCGCGGTGTCAAGTTTCCGTTTTTCTGACCATTGCAATGCTTCCGTGAGCTTTTCTTGGGCTCGCGCATAGTATTTATCGGCGATGGCTTCGCGTCCTTCATCCAACAACAATCGAGCGATGTCATGAATCGTACCGCGATGATCGGGTTGCTGTTCGTTGAGCTTGCGCAATTGCTCAAGCAAGTGACCCCGCAGTTTCGATTTGAGCGCGTTCGCCTGTTTCGTGCTAATCCCTTGGGTATTCTCCAAAGTACTGGCGGCATAGTCATCGTAAAGACTGGAAAGTCCCTTCCATGCCGACTCGAATCCATTCTGGGCCTGAGTCTTAGCCGCTACGGCGAGCTTTTCGGATTCCACTGCACGATTCTTGGCAATAACCGCTTCCTTCTCAGATTTGATTGCCTGATTCTTTGCCAGAATCGCTTGCTTTTCAGAATTTACGGCATCGTTCTTCGCGTGGATGGCCTGATTCTTGGCCTGTTGCGACTGCCGGAAGCCAATCCATCCCACGCCCGCTCCCACCAGCGCAATAACTGCCAGGCAGGAGGCGAGAATCGCCAGCCGCTGCAATCGATTGCGCTCTTTTAGGATTCTGGCGGTCTCGGCCTCGGCACGCTCCTTTTCCAACTTGGCTCGAGAGACGGCTTCGACTTCGTGTCGTTCGTCGCGGCTGGCTTTGACGATGCGGGTTAGGACGTCATGAGCGAGCTCGATTCGACGGACGCCGCCTCGCTCTTCGACGGTGAGCAGCCTCCGCTGTACGAGCTCATCGAGCACGGCTTTGGCCGCATTTGGAGCGGTTGT
>JBBPIS010000028.1:0-1649 GCA_038040225.1 Planctomycetota bacterium | reverse complement strand
CGGTTGTCACGGCCAGATCGCGAGCAATCGTGTCGAAGGCGATGCTCTCGCGGAAGCCATCGGCCGACAGCAGTCGATCTTCAATCAGGCACCGCAGGTTCTTCAGCGCAGTCTCTGCATGCGGAATGCCTTCCAGCACGGAGCCGTAGGTGGCAACCTCGAAACTGCGGAGATAAAAGCTCGCCAAAATATCGGTACTGTGCCCTTCGAACTGGGCTTGCGTAATCTGGACCTCACCGCTGGCCAGGCGTTGCGCGTTCAACTCGGCACAGACTAGAGACAGGAGAGGCGGAACGGCGTCGATCTCTTCCAGTGGCAAGTCATCACTTGTGCCGGCGACGAACCGGACGATCGCCTCGCCCACTTCATTGGGAATGATGGCGGGCATGCCCGAACGAAGCTGGCCCGGCCGGACAACCGCCAAAAACGCTTGCGGACCGCTCAGCATGCGGAGTTCGAAGCGATTCTCCATGAGCGACGGCATTAAACGTCGCCATCGCTCGAGCAAGTGGAGGAAGTCTTCACGCAACGAGACAAGAACCCGCGTATGCTGCGCGCGATAATCGAGCCGCTCGGCCAGATCGTCGTCGTCCTCGAGCATGGCACGAAGTGCGGCGGGCGGCCGATTCTCGACTAAGGCAGCCAGTGACTCGCGAAAGGCCGCGCTGGCGCTCCGTCGTGCGGGTCGTTCACCCAGCGTAAAGATCTCCTCGAATTGATCGATCAGAAACACGGGGCGGGGAAATTCAGCCGACGGCGCGGCGCGCGTGGGGATGAAGCCGTAGGCAGGGTCGTGAAACAGCAACCAGAGGAACGCGGCACAGTCCAGCGGGGTCTTCCCTTCTGCAAGAGCGGCAAACAAAGTGGCGGCGTGTTGCTCGTTTCCGGCGGATACAAGGGCAACACGAAGACTCTCGAGGAGTTGATACTCCAAGGGAGGCGCGCTGGCATCGTGGTCGAAGCGGATGAGGACCGGAAGAAAGCCCGTGGCGCGCAAGCGCGGGGCAAGCGCGGCCTGAAGTAAGGAGCTTTTTCCCAGCCCGGACTGTCCAAACAGAACGGCGAGTGGTTTATCGAGGATGCGTTCATAGAGATCATCCAGTTCGGCGCTTCGCCCGAAAAAGAAGGACTGGGCGTCCTCGCTGAATGAACGCAGGCCCAGCCAGGGGGATTCCGGGGTGGCGAACGAACTGGAAATCTTGGTGCTGACACTCATTGGGGCACACTCATGGCTTTGTGTTGCAGTTCGAGAACTCTATCGACGAAGGCCGCAGTGACCTCGCCGCCAACGAGCCGTGTCACTTGGACGTGATGAAAACCTCGCGGTTCGCGAGTCGCGGCGAGCGGTGAATCATCGACGACGACCGGGATGTAGAACTCCTCGTCGTGGGCGATGCGTTCGGCCCGAGACGCCGCCCAATTCCGTTCCAAGTGATAGTAGCTTTCCCGGGTGGATTCGGTGGTGCGTGAAATCACGGAGAGAAACAAGCCACACCGCTTCTTGACTTCGTCCTCGAGAGAATTGTGCCAGTCCTGGCCGGCTTGCAGTCGGTCCCGGTCATACCAGACGGTACACCCCGTCGTCTGGAGGCCGCGAACAACAGCGGCGGCCGCGGTGTCCGGAGCCCCCTCGAGACCCTGTGAATGGG
>JBBPIS010000027.1:0-63272 GCA_038040225.1 Planctomycetota bacterium | reverse complement strand
CGCGGCAGCGGGTCGAATTGCAGACCACGATCCTCACGCGGCTGGCCCAGGCCGGGTTGAAGGACAAGGTCTGGATTGTTGTCAGTTCGCGCAGTGCCGAATCCAACGCGAGTCTGCGTGACGACTTTCTGGCCACGCCGTTGGTGGGTGAACTGCTGGAGCTCTTCCACGGCACCGAGACCGAGAAGGCGATTCAGGGCGCCCTCCCCACGAACGGCACTCCGAAACAACCCGACCCGGTGACCGTTCGCGACCTCTTGACGAAGGGGGACGCGCAGGGAGCGGCCGAGTTTGTATCGGGCCTCGACTCCAAATCGGGTCGCCGCGACGAGCTGACTCTGACACTGTCCACGTCTCTCGCCACCACCGACAAGCTGGAGACCGCGATGCAGTTCATCGGCCGACTGGACGACATCGTGTTGCGCGAGGAGGCGTATCGTCTGACGGCGGGCCTCGCCGCCCAACGCGGTCAGACGGAGGCGATCACCAAACAAATCGGCCTCGCCAGCCAGGCGACCGAACGCGCGGCACTCTGCCGAGGCTTGATCGGCGGGCTCCAAGTACCAGCGACCGAGGATCCGCCCGAACCGGCGGCCGCTCCGTGAGGTGACGAATCACTGAAGCAGCGGCTACCGCTCACCTTGACGTGGCAGGCTCCAAGAATGGGGGGCAGCGATAGGCCCTTCACCACCGAGCGCGGCGTCAACACACGCTTCTTCCTGCGTAAGCTCGAGTCCGGCGCGTTGCTGCTCGTGGTGAACGACACACCCTCGCTGACCTGAAACCCCAACCCGAGACCGCGAAGGAGTGACCCGGTGAAGCAGACTCTCATTGTATTCGGCATCCTGCTACTGATACCGCTCGCCGCGTTGCGCGCCGACGACGCACCTCAAGCCATGCTCGATCTCGCGCTCGAGCCTCCGGTCATCAATACCAAGCCGGGGCCGGAGTACGACGATCAGGTTCGCGTCGGCAACATGGTCATCGGCATCGAGCGGACGCTGAAGGGGCGGCTGTGGTCTTGTTGGGTCGGCAACGGTGACAGTCCGAACGGCTTCTTCATGCTCGCGACCAGCGACGACGGCGGAGCGACGTGGTCGAAGCCGCGCGTCGTCATCGATCCCACCGATCCGCCGAACGCACCGCAGCGCCGGGCGCTCGTCGGCAATCTGTGGACCGATCCGCTGGGCCGCTTGTGGTGCTTCTTCGATCAAAGCCTCGGCTACTTCGACGGCCGTTGCGGAGACTGGTTCATTCGCTGCGATGATCCCGATGCCACCGAACCCACCTGGACCAGGCCCGTGCGCTTCGCCGATGGCTGCACGCTCAACAAGCCGACCGTGCTGAGCAATGGCGACTGGCTGCTGCCCGTGTCGCTGTGGACGCGCGATCGCATCAGCATTGGGACGAGCGTCGGAATTCCGCAGGACACTTTCAAGGACGCCCACAAAGATCTCGACGTCATCCGCATGGCGAACGTGTTCGCGTCGATCGATCGGGGCCAGACTTGGACGCGGCGCAGTGGCGTGGCATTCCCCGACTCCGCCTTCGACGAACACATGATCGTGGAACTCAAAGACGGTCGCCTGTGGATGCTCGCCCGCACGAAGGACGGCATCGCCGAGAGTCATTCCTCCGACAAAGGCGCGACGTGGAGCCAACCGCAACCGTCGTCGATCAAGAACCCCAGCGCTCGGTTCTTCATCCGCAGGCTGGCTTCCGGAAATCTGTTGCTGGTGAAAAATGGCCCCATCGACGTGCGCCTGCCGCGTCGCTCGAACATGAGCGCGTTCCTGTCGTCCGATGACGGCCAGACGTGGAGCAAAGGCTTGCTGCTCGATGATCGCGCCCTGGTCTCCTATCCCGACGGCTTCCAGGCTCCCGATGGCACCATTCACATCCTCTACGACTGGAACCGCCACACCGACGCCGAAATCCTGTTGGCGAAGTTCCGCGAGGAAGACGTACACGCCGGCAAGTTCAGTTCGCCGGGGGCCAAGTCACGCATCCTCGTGAACAAGGCCCATTCGCCACATCTCCCGCAGTGGATCGTCCCCGATCCCCGGTGGACCGCGCAGGCTGCCGAAGACGCGAAGCAGGATTTTTCGAGCATCCCCTACGACGGCAAGTCGCCCAACAAAATGGTCTGTGACACAACGCTGCGCGAGCTGCCGGACGGCTCGTGGATTCTCTTCATCCTCGCCGGTGGCGACACCGAGCCGTCGCCGCGGAACTACACCGGCGTCACACGCAGCACCGACAAGGGTAAGACATGGACACCGCTGGAACGCTTTGATGTCGGCTTCCCGCGCGAAGGCAAAACGATCGGCCAGGGCCCCACGGAACTGATGATTCGCGACGGTCGTGCGACGTTGTTTTTCTCCACGCATTCGAAGCATTGGGCCAACGATTGGCGCTCGTGGTTCCTCGTCAGCGACGACTCCTTCCAGACCTGGAGCCAGCCGCACGAAGTCCCCGGTCGGCTCAAAGAACGCACCTTCATTCGCAATCACCTGGTCACGCGCGATGGCCGCATCCTGCTGCCGTTCCAGCATTACGTCGGCCCCAACGACCAGCAGGACCGCGCTCCGCTCGACCGCGATTTCACCAACCCGCGCAACGGCGTCCTCATCAGCAGCGACGGCGGCAAGACCTGGACCGAGCATGGCAACATCCGGCTCACCCCGAACGACCGTTACTTCGGCTGGGCCGAGAACAACATCGTGGAACTGAAGGGTGGCCGCATCGCGATGATCATCCGCGCCGACGGCCTGGGCGGTTTGCTCTTCTCCGCCGAGTCCAAAGACGGCGGCCGCACCTGGCCCGAGTTCGCCAGCGTCACGCGAGTCCCGAATCCCGGCAGCAAAGCCACGCTGTATCATCTCGGCGACGACACGGTCGCGATGCTGCACAACCCGAATTCCAAACACCGCAGCCCGCTGGCCCTCTGGATCAGCTTCGACGGCCTGAAGACATGGCCGTACCAGCGCGTGCTCCACAAGGAAAGCTGCGACGGCCCGCAAGGCCGCATCAACTACCCCGACGGCTTCGTGAGCCCAGACAAGCAATGGCTGCACTTTGCCTTCGACGACAACCGTCACCGCGCCGTGCATTGCAGCGCCAAGCTGCCGCCGTTGAAGTGACGGCGGTACTCTCTGCGAAGGAAAGTACCGGCAGTTCAAGCCCGACGTGACGGCCGCGGGCTCGGATCAGGGCCATCGCCTTTTTCAAGTAGGGTGGGACCAGCTCGCTTCGCCGCGCCGGCCCACCATGATGAAACTTCGAGAATTGCTGGTGGGCCGGCGCGGCGAAGCGTCGCTGGTCCCACCCTGCATCCTGCCCAGCTTCAAAAAGGCATTCAATCGTAGGGTGGGCCGGCGCATTTGGTGGGCAAAGCCGGCTTCACTTCACCAGCGACTGCACGTGAGTCCACACGACGCCGGGTGCGAAGAACAAACCAACCGTCACCGCCAGACAGAGGACCGCCGCCACCAGCGAGGGCACCTCCATCGGCCGCACGTCCTCGCTGCGGTCCACCGGATCGCGGAGGTACATCACGCCGATCAGCTTGAGGTAATACCACGCTCCCAGGGCGGCGTTCACGCCTAACAAACAGGCCAGCCAGCGACTCGAATCGAAACCCTGAGACCACGCGGCGACGAACAGGTTGAACTTGCCGAGGAACCCGGCCGTTGGCGGCAATCCCGTCAGACTAAACAGGAACACCGACAGCATCAACGCCAACGCCGGCTTCGTCCGGCTGAGTCCCGCGAGGTCATCGAGCGATTCGATCCGCTTGTCCGAGCGGGCCGCCGCGATCAAAACCGCGAACGCGCCCAGCGTCATCGCACCATAAACCGCCAGATAGAAGAGCAGTGCGCCGATGCCGCTCACCGTTTGAGACGCCTGCATACCGACGACCAGACCGACCAGCATATAGCCCGCGTGCGAGACGCTCGAAAAGGCGAGCAGCCGCCGCACGTCGGTCTGCATCAAGGCCATCAGGTTGCCCACGAACATCGTCGACACCGCGAGCCACCACAACAGTGGCGTGGCGGCGGGAGTCATCATCCAGGCGTGCATCGTGGACTCGCTCCCCGTGGCGGGGACCAGCAGCCGGAGCATCGCGACAAAGCCGACGACCTTGGGAACGAACGACAGCATCGCGGCGGCCGAAGTTGGCGCACCTTGGAACACGTCGGGAGCGTAGAAGTGAAACGGAACGGCCGTCAGCCGGAAGCCGAGCCCCGCGATCAGCATCACCGTGGCGACAGCGACCAGCGGGTTGTGAGGCAGGTCCTTGCCCGCCGCGAAGGCGTGATGAATGGCCGTCAGGTTCGTGGTCCCCGTCGCGCCGTAGAGATAGCTCAGACCAAACAGCACGATGGCCGACGAGAAAATGCTGAGCAGGAAGTACTTGAGCGTCGCCTCCTGCGCCGGGGCGTCTCGCCGCGGTAGCAGCAGGAACAGGTACGTCGGGATGCTGACGAGTTCCAGCGCGACGAACAGCATCACCAGATCATTGGCCGCGGCCACGAGGTTAACTCCCGCCAGGATCGCGAGCAAACACGCATGGCTCTCCGCCGACCGCGAGTCATCCGCCTGATTCCAGTGGAGCAGGACCAGGATCGCGCCCGAGAGAATCGTCAGTCCGCGCACGAACAACGTCAGACCATCCGATACGAACGGCCCGGTCGTTCGCGGCGCGACTCCGCTGTTCCACCACAGCCAGCCCGCCATCGTCAGAGCCACCAGCGACAGCCAGCCCCACCGATGCCGCAAGCCGGTCGGTGCCTCGCCCCGGTCACTGACCAAAAATGGAGCGGCAAAGAACATCACGCAGACGGTCGCCAGCAGCGCGACTTCGGGCAGCACCAGTTGCACCGCCCCATTCAAGTTTTGCATGGCTTCGTTCACGGACGGCCCTCCCCCGGCACGGCCGGCTTCGTCGCGTCGGCGGGGGCCAATTCTTTCGCGTTGGGTTGAGGTGGGACCGCTGGTTGCGCTTCATCTGCCGCCGCAGTATCCACGGAGGACTC
The DNA here is from genome assembly GCA_038040225.1 of Planctomycetota bacterium. Lineage (GTDB taxonomy): Bacteria > Planctomycetota > Planctomycetia > Planctomycetales > Planctomycetaceae > Schlesneria. Next base: position 58,233 of record JBBPIS010000027.1, on the reverse strand, counting down.
TCCCGTTGTATTAGTCTGCTGATCGATCATCGCCGTCGGCGCGAGTCTGACCGCCCGCACTTCGGCATACAGTTTTGTGATGGCTTCGACATCCGGACGGATCAGATCGAGCGCCGGTTGCGGGAAGATCCCGAGCCACAGACACAGGCCCAGCAGCGGCGCGAGCGTCGCCACCTCGCGAGCGTTCAGATCGGAGATCGGCTCGTGCCCCTCTGCCGTGCCCACACCGTGATGCGGTTCTTTGAGCGGACCGAAGAACGCCGTCTGCAAAACGCCCAGCAGGTACCACGCACCGAGAACAACTCCCGACGCACCGAGAATCGCGTAGATCGGGTCTCGCTTGAACATGCCGATCAGCGCGAGCACTTCACCGACGAACCCGTTCAATCCCGGCAGGCCGATGCTGGCAAACGACGTGAAGACCATCGCCACTCCCAGGATCGGCAACTTGCCGGCGAGGCCTCCCAAATCGGAGAGTTGTCGCGTGTGATACCGCTCGTAAAACATGCCGACGATGCAGAACAGGGCTCCCGTCGAGAGACCGTGATTGATCATCTGCAACACGCCGCCGCTGATCCCTTCGGTGTTCAGGGCGAAGATCCCCAGCATGCAAAAGCCCAGGTGAGCCACCGAACTGTAGGCCACCAGTTTCTTGATGTCGTTCTGCGCAAGAGCACAGAACGAACCGTAGATGATGCCCACGACAGACAGCGCCGCGATCAGTGGCAGCCCCACGTGTTCACACGCATGCGGCACCATCGGCAGGCAGAGTCGCAGGAAGCCATACGTGCCGAGCTTCAGCAGCACACCGGCCAGCATCACCGAGCCGGCCGTCGGAGCTTCGACGTGCGCGAGAGGCAACCACGTGTGAAACGGGAACAGCGGAACCTTCACCATGAATCCGGCCGCGATCATCAGGAACAGCGCCGCCTGCAATTCGGTCGGCAGCGGATGCTCGGCCAGGAACCCCGACAGGTCGGGGATGGCGAACGGCGTCGCCAGCGGAAGCCCCGACGCCAGGGCGTGCCTGTAGGACTCAATCACCAACCAGATGAGTCCCAGCAGCGTGATGACGCTGCCTGCCAGCGTGTAGATGAAGAACTTGCCGGCCGCATACCGTCGCAACGGCCCGCCCCAGATGCCGACCATGAAGAAGAGCGGGATCAGCGTGAACTCGAAGAAAACGTAGAACAGCAGCAGGTCGAAGGCGCAGAAGACACCGATCAGACCGGTCTCCAGAATCAGCAGGCTCGCGTAGAACTCGGCCGACCGCTCCTTGATCGATGTCCACGACACCAGCACGGCCGAGATCGACAGGATCGTCGTCAACAACACCATGGCGAGGCTGATGCCGTCGAGACCGAGGTAAAACTCCAGCTTCACCGCCGGGCTGCTCGGCCCCGCCTGGGCCACGTCGAGCCAGACCTGTCGGACTTCCATGCGAGGATGAACCGGACCACGTTGGCTCGGATGAGTCTCGGGCAGCGACAGGAACTGCGATGCGACGACCACCGACACGAGGCAAGTCGCCAGCGTCGCGAGGAGTGCCGTCCAGCGCGCCCTCACCGGCGGTGCCTTCGCGTCGAGCAACAGCAACAACGCTGCCGCCGCCGCGGGAAGGAAAATCATCACTACAAGCAAACTGGACATGGAAACGGCCTACCTGCTTTTAACCTATCAACGTGTCGTAGTTCGCGTGACTACCAATCCAGAATCACAGTTCCCGTGCCTTGCCTTCGCGGTAGTCTCGCAATGCCTCGGCAGCGAGCGCATCGAGTTTGCCAGCCTGACCATCGGCCTCGATCTGGGCGTCCCAAGCAGCCTCATCGAATTGAACAAACCAACTCCGAAACTCAGCCAGCTCGGCAGCAGGCAGTTGTTCGATGGTTCGTTCGAGGGATTCAACCACTGTCATTTCTCACACTCCCAACTCCACGGCTTCGTTTTCACAACCGAAGCGGCTTGCCCAACCTACATCCCGCCCGCCAGCGCCCTGAGTACCGACACCAGACACACCACCAATCCGACCAGCATCACGATGGCATAGTTCTGCACGAAGCCGTTGTGAATCGGTCGCAACACGGCACCGAAGACTCCCGGCAGGAAGCCGAAGCAATCGACGATCACATCGATCACCCATTTGTCGATGACTTCGGAGATCCGCGCGATGAGCCTCAGCGGATTGACGACGTACCGCAGGTAGAACCCGTCGCACATCAGGCCTTCCTGGGAGAAGGTGTGCAGCGGAGACAAACCGCTCTTCAAACCGCGCGAGAATCCCGGTGAGGCAACGTACGCGAAGTAAGCCGCGCCGATCCCGGCCAGCGCCAGCACCGTACTGACTCCCATCATCAGCAGATTCGGTTCGTGAGCGTGAGCCTCGGGCAGGCCCGGTGTGTGTTCGAGATAGTGGCCGTACAGATGAGTCGGTCCCGCAATCAAACCGACACCCAACGCCCCAACGGCGAGGATGTACAGCGGAATGGCCATCGCTGGCGGTGCGTCGTGCGGATGATGACCCGCCTCTTCGGGGAAGCGTTCCTCGCCCCAGAAGGTCATGAAGTACGCGCGGAATGTGTAGAACGCCGTCATCAGCGACGTGAGCAACGCCACACCGAGAATGATCTTGTAGAAGCCGCCGTGCTTCTCGTCCTGACTCGCCGAGAACAGCACCGCCAGGATCTCGTCCTTGCTCCAGAAACCCGACAGCAGCGGGAAGCCGGCGAGGGCGAGTGCTCCGGCAAGGAACGTGATGTGCGCGATCGGCAGCGCCTTCCGCAGGCCGCCAAACCGCCGCATGTCGATCACGTCGCCCATCGAGTGCATCACCGAACCGGCCGACAGGAACAGGACCGCCTTGAAGAAGGCGTGAGTAAACATGTGGAACATCGCAAACGTCACCGCCAATGTGGCCAGATCGACACCCTGACCTTTGTCGTCCGGAACAAGAGCGGCTCCCAGAGCCATGAACATGTACCCCAATTGACTGACTGTCGAGTAAGCCAGCACCCGCTTGAGGTCGTACTGTGTCAGGGCCGTGATCGCCGCAATCAGCGCCGTCGCCGCACCGATTCCCGCCACGAACATCTGCGCCGTCGGAGCATGCACAAAAAACGGAGTGCAGCGCGCCACGAGGTACACGCCCGCCGTGACCATCGTCGCCGCGTGAATGAGCGCGGAGACGGGCGTCGGACCCTCCATCGCGTCCGGCAACCAGACGTGCAGCGGGAACTGGGCCGACTTGCCGATCGCTCCCACAAACAGCAGCAGGCAGATCGTCGTCAGTATCGCGGGGTCTTGAGTCGCCACGTCCTGAATGAGTCTCGGGTTGCCGAACAACGCCTCGAAGTCGAGCGTTCCGAACGTGGTCCAGATCATGAACACACCGAGGATGAACCCGAAGTCGCCGATGCGGTTGACCACGAACGCCTTCTTGGCCGCCGCCGCCGCGCTCGGCTTCTGGAACCAGAAGCCGATCAGCAGATAGCTGCACAGACCGACCGCCTCCCAGAACACGAACATCAACAGGAAGTTCCCGGCCAGCACCAGCATGCACATCGAAAACACGAACAACGCGATCGACGCGAAGAACCGCGGATACCCGGGATCGCCCTTCATGTAGCCGCTGGCGAAGACCGCGACCAGCAGACTGACCGACGTCACCATCACCAGCATCAGCGCCGACATCGCATCGGCGCGAAGCGTCACCGCCACGTCGAGTTGCCCGACTTTGATCCACTGATAGATCGTCGTCACGATCGCGTGAGACGCGCCGGCGTGTTCGCCATGCTCTCCCGCCGAACCGAATCCGCCCGGCACGACGCTCGTCAGCAGATAAACCGCCGCCGCGAACGACACCGCCAACGCCAGCACCACGGGACGGTGAGCGTACTGACGACGAACGGCATACCCGACGAGCACGATCCACAGACACGCCAACAGCGGCGCGAGCGGGATCAACCAGAGAACATCGTTCGGTTTGAACCAATCGAACACGGGATCAATCTCTTTCTTCAGTCAGTCAGTTCAAAAATCAGAAGGCGATTCAGCCACGGATGACACAGATGTCACGGATCAGAAATCGATCAAACAACTCGTCCGCCTTGTCCGGTCCCCTCGCCCCGCCCCGTCTTCATAAACGAATACTGGCGGGGAGAGGGTGAGGGGTCTTCCGCTTGCCGCTACTTCTTCATCTCTTATCAGTGCCCATCCGTGTGATCTGTGGTCAAAACTCTTCATCCTTCTTCACGTCTTCGTCGTCGGTGACTTCGGCGCGCGACCGGCCGGAGTCAGGTGTGGGAAGTCCGCATTCGGGTCAATCACCTTCGCCGGAGCCGACTGCGGTGGGCCGCCCGACAACACGGGCAGCTCGTCTTCGCCGAGGTTTCCCCACAGGAACACGTCCAGCGACTTGCGGCGTTGGTACAGGGTCAGAAACAGCGACAGAGCCAACCCGGCTTCGCAGGCCGCGACGGTCAACACGAAGATCGTGAAGACCTGACCCTGCGGGTTGCCGTGATATTTGCCAAACGCCGTGAGGTTGACCGACACCCCGTGCAGCATCAACTCGGCCGACAGCATGATGAGGATCAGGTTGCGGCGCGTGAGAAAGCCGATCATCCCCAACGCGAAGAGGATGGCTCCGACGATCAACTGGCTTTCGAGGGCGGTGGCAGTCATAGGTGTCCTTGAGACCTCCTCGGCGCAATGGCGATGGCACCAATCGTTGCCACGAGCAGCACCGTCCCCGCCAGTTCGACGGCGTACAAATAATCGGTGAACAGCGACCGGCCGAGCACTCGCAACGAACCGATCTCGCGCGGGTTGCTCGCCGGCGGTTGGCTGAGCACGTTGGCCTGGACTCCCTCGGGCAGCGTCAGGAACTGGCCATGCCTGGCCGCATCAGCCGCCCTGCCGTCGATGCCGCCCCATTCCTGAAGCGAGAAGAGCAACGTCCCCAGCAGCACGAAGGACAACAGGCTGGCCACTTCCGGCTGAAAGGCCTGTCGGTCGTAGTTGGCCGCCCCGCCCTGTTGAGCCAGCATGATGACGAACAGGAACGTGACGACGATCGCTCCGGCATAGACGATGATCGTGGCGGCCGCGAGAAACGGAGCCGAGTTGAGCAGGAACAAACCGCACACCGCGAGGGTCGTCAGCGCGAACCACAGTGCGGCATAGACCGGGTTCTTGTCGGTAATCATCAACCCGGCACACAGGATCGCGGCACCCGCAAACACGTAGAACATCGCATCGCGCACGAAGTCGCTCGCAGGGGGCAACAGGATACTCTGGAGCCCCAGCAACGCCGCCACGGCCAGCACGCCGCCGAGGATGCGCGACCGCGACCGTTCGCGGGGTAACAACCAGCAAACCGCCAGCCACCCCAGCACGAGCGGCACCGGCAGCAGTTCATTTTCCACAGACCAGTTCATCGATGTCCCATTTGTCTCGGAGTGCGGGGTTCCGACCCGCTCGAATCTCGCACGGAAGGGTCGGAGTCTAACCGCGCCTTTCCCCAAAATCACGAATCCACATCGAGTTGCCCATCATTCCGAAATCACACCAGAGCTGCTCGCCTTCGCCGAGCGATCGTCTCCACGCACCGAGGTCGCCGGACCGAGCGTATGCAAGTCGGTGAAGTCGCTGGCATGCCCCAGTTTGCCCTTGTGAGTCCGGATCGGATCGACACCCGAATCCTTCGTCTGGTCGAACACGCTCAACAGCTTTTCCTTGTCGAACATCATCTCCTCGCGAGTCATTCCGGTCAGGTCGTAGATGTGCGTCAGTTCGATCGAATCGACCGGACAGGCTTCCTCGCACATGCCGCAGTAAATGCACTTGAGTTGGTCGATGACGAAGCTCTTCGGAAACTTGTCGCGATCCGCCCACGCGGGATCATCCTTCGGAGCATCCTCCGCCACGATCTCGATGCACCGCGCCGGGCACGCCGTCGCACACATCATGCAGGCCACACACTTCACCCTCCCTTTGTCATCGCGGTTGAGTCGATGCACGCCGCGATAGTGAGTCGGCAGCGTCGGCTGCTGCTCGGGATACAGTTCGGTGACGGTGCGATTGTTCGTGACGTGCGCGCCCGTGGTCAGCAGCCCATCGAAGACCGCCGGGAGAAACGTCGCCTCCCAGAAGTTCATCGGAGTCTCTTCGACCCACTCGACGTCGTTCGCGTTGATTGCCATGAAATGATTCCTGCGGAGGGAAGTCAGAATTCAGGGGTCAGAATCCAGAAGGAAGAAGGCGAATCAATTGTCGCTTCATCCTGCAATCTGGCGTTTCTCCCCGAGTCTTGTCTTCGCCTTTCATTCTGACTTCTGGATTCTGGATTCTGAATTCTGTCTTCATGCCTTCAATGAGCATGTGCATGTCCGTGATGCCCACCGTGACCATCCACCTCGACTGGCACGGCCACACGTCGCGCGAACGGCTTCGTCGATTGAGTCCCCATCAAACCAGCGGCCAGAAACACGGCAGCCGAGGCTGGCAGCAGCCACCATTCGTTCAGTTCAAACTGCTTGACGATCATCACCAGCAACACGTTGACGGTCGCCAACGGAATCAGCACCAACCACGCGAGGCCCATGAGTTGGTCGAAGCGGAAGCGGGGGATCGTCCACCGCAGCATCTGAATCACGACGATGAACCCGAAGACCTTGGTGAGCAGCACCAGCACCTTGACCAGCGTCGCGCCAGTGTAGGCACTGTCCGCTTCGGCAATGAACGGGAGATGCCAGCCGCCGAAGAACAGGATGCTCGTCAGGAAGCTGATCGTGATGACGTGCGTGTATTCGGCGAGGAAGAACAGGCCCCACTTCATCGCGCTGTACTCAGTGTGCCAGCCGCCGATCAGTTCCTGCTCGCACTCGGCCAGATCGAACGGCAACCGCTGCGCCTCAGCCATCGCCGCGATGAAGAAAATGATGCAGGCCAGCGGCTGGTACCAGATGTTCCAGCCGTAGATGCCACGTTCCGCCTGGAAGAGCAGAATCTTTTCGATGCTCATCGTTCCGCAGAGCAATGCCAATCCGACGACCGACAGACCGAGTGGAATCTCGTAGCTGACGACCTGAGCACTCGCCCGCAGACAGCCGAGCGCACTGTATTTGTTGTTCGAAGCCCAGCCGCCGAGAATGACCCCGTACACCGCGAGGCTGCCGATCGCGAAGATGAACACGATTCCAAGGTCGATCCCCGGCGCGATGATGAACGGAAACTGGCCATCGCCCGGACTGAGGTTTTTCGGCACCGGACCAAACGGCACGACGGAGAACGCAAGGAACGTCGTGAAGACCGAGATGCCCGGCGCGAGCACAAACAGAACCTTGTTGACGTGTCCGGGAATCACGTCCTCCTTGAGCAGCAGCTTCAGCATGTCGGCGACGGGCTGAAACAGCCCCATCGGCCCCACGCGGTTCGGCCCGAGCCGATCCTGCATCCACGCCGACAGCTTTCGCTCCAGCAGGATCAGGTACGAACAGACACCCAGATTCACGTTCAGCACGATGACGATGGCCAGGACCGGCATCGCATACGGTCGAGCCGCCTCGGGCAACATGCCGACGAGCCACTCCCACCATCTGCTCACAAAGTTCAAGAGATACTGCATGTCTCGTTCTATCTGTTCGATTCACTCGCCTTGTCCCCTCGCCCCGGCCTTGCGGGGAGAGGGTTAGGGTGAGGGGATATTCTCTTCTCCGGCCCTTCAAAACTCACACCGTCTGCAACTGAGGCTTCTCCGCCGCGGTCATTTGCTCCAACATCACGCCCAATTCTCCAAGCTCACCGACCGACAAAGCCACCAGCGCCGGAATGGCACCGGCGATCTCCTTCCGCAGTGTTGGGGCGTGGAACAAGCCCTTCCGATCGGACAGTTCCATCAGGATGCGACCGTCGGGACGAGCCTCTTCCGGTCCACGCAGTCCGCGATGGATGGCCTGAGCCAGTCCCTTGTGATTCACAAACGTTCCGTCCTTCTCGGCCCAACTCGCTCCCGGCAGGACAAAGTGAGCTTTGGAAGACGCCGCCGATTCCAAGAGGTCTTGCACGACGAGCAGTTTCAATTTGTCGAGCTTCGTCGCGTCGGTGTCACTGATCCAGCCTTCCGGATCGCCGCCGAGGACGAACAGCGTGTCGATCTCTCCGCGCGAGACCTGATCGAGTACCTGTGAGAACTCCACGACCGAGCCCTGTACGTGCTTCAACACCGCCTCGACACCGCCTCGGTTCGGACACTTCTCGGCTCGAATGGTGAACTTCGTTTTCGGTTCGGGTTGGCCGTGGACATCCTTCGGGTAGAGATCATCTTCGCCCACCGTCCGCACGGATCCCATCGCCAGCTTCGCGTTTGGAGTCAACTTCTTCGCGAACGTCGCGAGCAGATAAGCCTCCTCAACCGTGGCCCACGGCGAGATCACAGCCGCAAACTTGCCGGGGGCGCGAATGACCGCGTCCCTGAGTGCGTTCCGAACAGCAGGCAGAACCGTTTCCCAATCGCGTGCCACCGTCTGACCGCCCGATCGGTGTTCGGGTCGTTTGAGACGCTGCTCGGAGTGAACGTACTTCCAACCAAAGCGGCCTTCGTCGCACATGAAGTGCCCCTGCGCCTGCGGATTCACGCGAGGCTTCAGGCGGTAGAGCACGTCTTCGTTCTGCTCAACGGTGATGCTGCAACCGGTGCTGCAACCGGGGCAGACGCTATTCTTGGTCTTCAGCCACCAGACGCGCTGCTCGTACAAAAAGTCCTTGCTGCACAGGGCACCGACCGGACAGAGATCGACCACGTTGCCGGCCAGTTTGTTGTTGCACGGGTCTCCGGGGAAGATATCGATCTCTTCGTGAGTCCCCCGGCTGATGACCAGCAACTCGGCCGAGCCGCTCACCTCGCGAGTGAACCGCACGCAGCGGGTACACATGATGCAGCGGTCGGTGAACAACGTGATCTGGTCGCCGATGTAGTCCTTGTCTGGCTTGATGTTCTTCGGTTCCTGCAGGCGGCTGTATCCGCGACCAAACTCGTAACTGTAGTCCTGCAACCCGCACTCGCCCGCCTGATCGCACACGGGACAGTCGAGCGGATGGTTGAGGAGCAGGTACTCCAGCGTCGCCTTCTGCGCCGCCTTGACCTTCTCGCTGTTCGACACGATGACCGTGCCGTCCTTCACGGGAGTCTGGCAACCGGGGAAGAGCTTCGGCTGCATGGCGATCGTGCCGTCCGGCTTCTTGTCGCCGACCTCGACCAGGCACATGCGGCAACTGGCCACCACGGACAATTCCGGGTGCCAGCAATAAGACGGAATCTCGACCCCGGCCCGTTGAGCCGCCTGAATGCAGTTCAGCTTCTCGGAAGGACCGATCTCCACCGGCGTGTCGTTGACGATGACTGTAGGCATTTCAAATCCAAAACTCGGAACCACGGAAAGCACGGAATCTCACGGAAGGAAAACAGAAACAGGGGCATCAAGCTTCAACATCAACTCTTCACCACTTTCCCTTCATTTCCGTCCCCTTCCGTGTTTTCCGTGGTTCAAAACTCTTCTCAATGAGCCACCATCAAAGCGTCCGACGGCTTGACCGTCTTGCGGCCGGTGTTGATGTACTCTTCAAACTCGGGTCTGAACTTTTTGATCGCATTCTTGATCGGCCAGGCCGCTCCGTCCGACAGGCCGCAGATCGTTGTGCCGGGGATGATCCCCATCGAGGCGGCCACTTCGGTCAGCAGGTCGAGGTCGCGAAGCTGGCCCTCACCCATGCGGATGCGGGCGAGAATCTTGTGCATCCACGCGGTCCCTTCGCGGCACGGCGTGCATTGGCCACAGGACTCGTGCGAGAAGAAGCGGGCACAGTTGAAGAGGACATCGACCATGCTGGTCTCATCGTCGATAACCGTGATCGCCGCCGTTCCCAGTCCGAGGCAGCCGACCTTGCCCGGCCCGTTGAAGTCGAGCGGCGTGTCGAGTTCGCTGGCGGAGAGGAAGCCCATGCTGATACCGCCGGGAACGACCGCCTTCGCCGTGCGGCCCTTCCAGACGCCGCCGCCATGTTCGTCGATGAGTGCCCGCGCCGTGATGCCCATCGGCAACTCGACGCAGCCCGGTTTGTTCACATGACCGCTGATGCAGTAGAGCTTCGGACCGTAGCTGCCCGCATCGCGAGGGTTGTTCGGATCGGGCGGGACGCCCATGCTCTTGAACCACTCGACACCCCGGTCGAGGATCTGCTTGACGCAGGCCATCGTCTCGATGTTATTGACGATCGTCGGCTTGCGGAACAACCCTTCGATGGCTGGAAACGGCGGCTTGATCCGCGGCCAGGCCCGCTTCCCTTCGAGGCTCTCGATCAGCCCGGTCTCTTCGCCGCAGATGTACGCCGCCGCACCGCGATGCAGGATGACATCGAGATCGAAGCCCGATCCAAAAATGTTCTTGCCGAAAATCCCGGCGGCGTAGCACTCGTCAATCGCCTTCTGCAGCACGCGATAACTGCGGCCGTACTCGTACCGCAGATAGAGGTAGGCCGTCTTCGACTTGATCGCGTGGCAACTGATGGCGATCCCTTCGAGAACCTGGTGCGGATCGTCCTCCATCAGGATGCGGTTATTGAACGTTGCCGGTTCGGACTCATCGGCATTGATGGCGAGATAAATCGGCCCGGGATGGTCCTTCGGCAGGAAGGTCCACTTGAGACCGGTCGGAAACCCCGCGCCGCCGCGACCGCGCAGGCCCGAGTCCTTCACGAGAGTGACAACATCCACGGGAGCCATCCCGAGAGCCTTCTTGAAGCCCTGATAGCCGCCATCCCGGCGATAAGTTTCGAGCGACTGGCTGTCCGGCCTTCCGACGCGAGCCAATAGTGTGGGTTCAAACTGGGGCATTACCATTTTCCGCAGCCCCGAAGGGGCGATAGGCAATAGCCCACGGCGTCAGCCGTGGGGTTGTGTCTCCAAACAAACGGCAAGCCCCAGCGGGGCGGCACAATTTCAGACGAGTAACTCTTCGGCAACACGACTGTCTGTCGCCCCTTCAGGGCTAACATCTTCATATTCGATCAATCCCACGGCTAACGCCGTGGGCTATTATCTTTCGCCCCTCCGGGGCTATGAGATCAATCACAGACTTTTCAAAAGTTCGTCGGCCTTCTCGGGCGTGATGTTCATGTGGGCTTCGTCATCGACGAGGACGCAGGGAGCGCCCTCGCAGGCTCCCAGGCACTCGGCGAACTCCATCGTGATCTTGCCGTCGGCCGAGGTCTGGCCGGGGTGGACATGGAGCTTCTCGCACATGTGCTGGAGAAGTTCCTCGCCACCGCGCAGCATGCAACTGATGCTGCGGCAGACCCAGACGCGGTGCTTGCCGAGCTGATGTTTCTCGTCCTTGAAGAACTCATAAAATGACATCGTGTCGTGAACTTCCGACGGATGCAGTTCGAGCAGTTCCGCGATCTCACGCACAGCCTGGATCGAGACGTGCCGCTGCGCGTCCTGCACGAGGTGCAGGGCGGGCAATACGACCGCTCGCTTGTTCGGATACTTCGGAAACTGCGCCCGAATCTCGTTCCGCAGTTCCTCGCTCAACACAGCCATCTTTGTCTCACTCAAATCCGGAGGGATGAACCACGGATAACACAGATTTCACGGATGAAGAGAAGATATGAAAGTGGATTCACCTTCCCCATGCTTCGTTCACTTTGCTTCACCGTCTCTGTGTCTTATCTGTGCCCATCTGTGAAATCTGTGGTCAAACTTCTTGATGCCTTCTTCTTACCGATCCAGTTCCGCCGCGATGATGTTCAGACTGCCAAGGACCGCCACCACATCGCTCAGTTGGTGGTTTTTGATGATTTGCGGGAAGACCGCGAAGTGAACGTAGCTCGGCGGGCGAGTCCGTGCCCGATACGAACGCGGGCTGCCGTCGCCCACGATGTAGTAGCCGAGTTCTCCGTTCGGGGATTCGGTCGCCGCGTAAATCTCTTCCTTCGGAGTGGGGAAGCCGCGATTGGGCATCAGCACTTCAAAGTGCTGAATCAAACCCTCGATGCTGCGGTACACGGACGGCTTCGCGGGGATGACCGCCTTGCCACCGGCATCGACGTTCACCGGGCCTTCTGGAATGTTCTCGATGCACTGCTCGATGATCTTGACGCTCTCGACCATCTCCTGCATCCGGACGAGATACCGCGCGTAGCAGTCGCCTCCTTTGGATGCGATGACCTTGAAGTCGAGATCGGGATAGGCGAGGTACGGCTCGTCCTTGCGCAGGTCTCTCAGCACGCCGCTCGCCCGAGCCAGCGGACCGGTCACGCCCCAGTTGATGCAGTCTTCGGCACTCAGATAACCGATCCCCTGCACCCGCTCGATGAAGATGCGGTTGCGAGTCAGCAGGCGATGAACCTCGGCATGAACCGCAGCGAAGCCCCTGATGAAACTGCGAACCTTGTCGACCCAGGCGTTGTTCACGTCGAAGGCGACGCCACCGACGCGGGTGTAACTGGTGTGGAACCGCTGGCCGGAAGCCGTCTCGACGATGTCGTAGATCAGCTCGCGCTGCTGGAAGAAATAGAGGAACGCCGTGAAGCCGCCGAGGTCCAGCGCGCAGGTGCCGGTGTTGAGCAGATGGTCCTGGATGCGCATCAATTCGGCGAGGATCGTCCGCAGATACTTGCAGCGCGGTGTGATCTCGATGCCGAGCAATTTCTCAACCGCATGATGCCACGAGATCTCGTTGTGCAGCGGCGAGATGTAATTCATGCGATCGACGATGGTGACGTACTGGTTGAAGTCGAGATGCTCGCCGAGTTTCTCGAACCCCGAATGCAGATAGCCGATGTGCGGCACCGCGTTGACGACCTTCTCGCCATCGAGTGTCAGGATCAGGCGCAACGTGGTGTGCGTGGCGGGATGCTGCGGCCCAAAGTTGAGCGTCCAGAGGTACTCCTGTTCGGGAGCATCCAGCTCGGCGAGGTCGGAAACTTCAAAGGGCATTGGTCTCTACTTAGCTGTCGGCGCGCGTGATGACCGGGAAGTTGTGGCGTTCGCCCCGCCCCTTGAGCGGGTAGTCCTTGCGAAGCGGATAGGCGGAAAACTCGTCCGGAGTCAGGATGCGTCTCAGATCGGGGTGGCCCGAGAACTTGATGCCGAACATGTCGTAGACCTCGCGCTCCAGCCAGTCGGCTGCTTTCCAGAGCGAGCACATCGACGGCAGCACCGGGTCGGGATCGTTCACAAACGTTTTGACGATCAGCCGCTCGCCGGTCTTCGTGTTGACGACGACGTAGACGACGCCGAAGCGATCCGTCGCCCCTTCGTATTCGAGATAATCGACGGCGGTGATCTCGGCCAACATGTCAAAACCGAGGTCTTGATTCATGAAGGTCAGCAATGGTTGAAGCGACTCGGCCGGAACGACGATGCGCCGGTTGTCGCGGAACTGACTGAAAGCCAGCCCGGCGTCGGCGAACTTCGATTTCAAGGCATCTTCGGTGGACATCTATGGAGTGCGGCGATTCATCGCCGCTTTCCTTTCTTTCCGTTTCGTGATCGCGCGTGTTGCAATATCGAATTGAGAAAACAAAGCGGGGATCAATCCCCGCACTCCAAATTAGTTCAATGAGACCAGTTGTTCGTTGGCTTCTCGGATGCGGATCAACTCGTCGAGGTCATACGGTGTCGGGCCCATCGGCTGCGTCCGCTTGGCGAACTCGGTTCCGTTGAGCGTTCCGCCGTGCTTGATCTTGTCCTGCAGCGCGATGATCCCCGCCATCAATTGCTCGGGGCGAGGCGGACAGCCGGGGACGTACAGATCGACGGGGATGAAGCGATCAACACCCTGCACGACAGCATAGGTGTCGAACACGCCGCCGGTGCAGGCACAGGCTCCCATGCTGATGCACCACTTTGGCTCGGGCATCTGCAACCAGATGCGTTGCAACACGGGAAGCATCTTCATCACGACGCGGCCGGCGACGATCATCAGGTCGCACTGTCGAGGGCTGAACCGCATGACTTCAGCACCGAACCGAGCGAGGTCGAACCGCGAGGAGGCGGTCGCCATCAACTCGATCCCGCAGCAGGCGGTGGCAAACGGCATCGGCCACAGGCTGTTGGACCGCGCCCAACTGGCGGCGGCATCCAGCGTGGTCATGAAGATATTGTCGGGCACATCCTTCATCGCCATTTGAAGACCCCTTTGCGCCAGGCGTAGACGTAGGCAATCGCCAGCGTTCCCATGAACACCAGCATCACGCCGAAGACCGTGTTCCGCATCTCGCGCGGAACGCCCACGCCGTCGGTCGAGTACGCTGCGACAGACCACGGGTACAGAAAGAGCAACTCGACGTCGAAGACCAGGAACAGGATCGCGACGAGATAGAACTTCACGTCAAACGGCTGACGGGCATCGCCCACCGGGTCCATGCCGGACTCGTAGGGCATCTGTTTGACGGCGGTCCGATTCCTGGGTCCGACGAGATGGATCACGATCAGATTCGCAATCACGAACCCGACCATGACTCCGGCGTAAATGAGAACGGCGTGGAAGCTTTCCATACGGCGTCAACTCGAAGAAATAGTCCTGCGGAACTGTCGCGGCAACTCCGAGCGAAGGCTGACGATCACGTGGATCAGCCCTCCAAAAACCTCAATCGCCGCGCCGGGGACCACCTCTATCGGACGAATCAACCCCCGGCACACAGTCCGCGCCAACGAATCGGTCAAGGTCGCGGGATTCTAGGAACGGCCTAGGCAAACTGCAACGCAGGGGGAGACATCGGGGCTTGCGATTCCGACAGTCCTGAGGCGTCACAAAACCCAGTGCCAGATCGACTTTCCGAAGCAGGCGAATTTGTCGGAGCACGGCCGGGAATTCGACGAAGTTACGCATCCGGCGAAGGCCATTCGACAACGTGCTTTTTCGTCGCGGAGTCATTGGCCATCAGGATCGTCGTCGCGTTGACGAGGCCGTCGCGTGCAGAGCAGATCGTCGCGCGATCGGCCTGCTGGACGTGTTCGACGAACGACACCAATTCGTCGCGCGTGTCGTCCGATTCACTGTCGATCTCGAACGGCGCGCCGCGATGCGACCACGGATCGTTCGACAGTTTGAGCGTCTTGCCCGACGTGACAACACTCGCCTGCTGGTCGGCCCGATTCGACCAGTCGATCGTTTCGGGAATGGACTCGCGATAGAAGAGGCCCTTCTTCTGCGACAGGAACAGCGTCCCCTGCGTCCCGAGAATCAGTTCGGACGCTCCCTCGAAGGCGTTGTTCTGGAGCGATGAATACGACACGCGAACCGTGTACGGCTCTTCGTTCGTCCCAACGACGGACGTTTGACCACGAGCCGGTTTGCGCGGCGTGATCTCGTACTCGTAGAGGCAACTGATGTTGTCGAAGACCTGTCGCCCGTCGCGCCAGTAATCGATTCCTCCCGTCGCGAAGACTCGACGCGGCGGAGTCCCCAGGAACCAGTTGACCACGTCGAGTTGATGAGCCCCCAGTTCGGCCATCAGTCCCTGCGAGGTGTCTCGATACAGCCGCCAATTCAGTTGGCGATCGAGCTTCTCGAAGTCGGCCTGTCCGCGGGGAACCGGCACCGGTCGCCGCCAGTTGTTGTTGCGATGCCACTGGCACTCGATCGCCGTGATGCGACCGAGCATCCCGGTCTGAACCATCGCCGCCGCCTGTCGATAGATTGCGTTGGCCCGTCGTTGCAGGCCGACTTGAAAGACCGCACGCTTCTCCTCCACGAGGGCAACCAACTTCCGAGCCTGTTCGACCGAGTAGCACATCGTCTTTTCGCAGAACACCGCGCAGCCGGCATCGAGTGCATCGCGGCAGATGTCGAAGTGAGACGCCAGCGGCACGGCGACGACGACGGCCTGCGGCTTCACCTCATCGAGCAGCTTGCGGTGATCGTCGAACGTGCGCGAGAGCGGTCCCGCGTACTGCCAGCCCCGTTCGAGATGCGGTCCATACGGATCGCAGACGGCAACGACTTTGGCTGCCCCGATGGTCGTCAGTGCCCGAATCAGATCGCACCCACGAGCACCCGTCCCAATGACCGCGATCCGGATCGGTTCCAGACCATCGTCACTGCGGGCCTGCTCACCTTGAACCAGTGCCGCGCCAGCGGCCACCGTTGCGGAGACCTGAAGAAATTTACGGCGGTTGGCGGAGTTCATCTCGATCGACATGCCTTTCGGGGACTGACAAACACGCCCACTCTCAATGCGGCACTGCGACGGAGATGCGCGCACGGTCGACGGAACGACGGACGACGAGTAGCCTAGTGCGCAGAGTCGAATCCTAACACCATCTGCTTCATGGGAACCATGACGATGAATGTCGAAGAGATCGGAAAGCTGGCGATCGGGGGCCAGCTTCTGAGCGAGACCCAAGTGCAGGAGCGACGGCAGAATTGGTTGGCGCGCGGGGGTGCCGAAGACGATGGCTTCGGGTTCGCACAATGGCTGGTCGAGCAGCACGATCTCACCGACTTCCAGGCCGGAGCATTGCAAGCGGGTATTCCCGGCCCGTACATGCTGGGGCCTTATCGCTTGAGCTTCCGACTTGCAACGGGCCGCCTGGGAGACCTCTTTCACGCCGAGCATGCGGAATTCGGTCAGCCCGTCAGTTTGAAGATCTTCCCCGCAGCCATCAGCCGCGATGAAAAGCTGTTGGCGCGGTTCGGTCGCGAGGCGCGTGTGGGCTTGGAAGTCGATCACCTGCACGTCGTGAAGACGTACCAGGTCGGCAAAGTCGGGCCGGTTCCCTTTATTGCGCTGGAAGAACTTTATGGTGAGTCGCTGGAACAGCGATTGGCCCGCAACGGTCGGCTGCCGTATGCCGTCGCCTGCCAACTGATTCAGCAAGCCGCGCAGGGTCTGGCTTACCTTCACGCGGAAGACATCGTTCACCGCGACATCCGTCCCGCGAACCTGTGGATCACGGCGCATGGTGTTGTGAAGATCATGGAGTTCGGAGCGGCCCGCGATGCCCTGTCGTTTGTGGATGACATGGACGGTGATGAGGATGATCCGACTAACGGCCCTGGCAGCACCGCAGTGGGACATTACGACTACATGTCGGCCGAACAGGCAGAGAATCCCCGGGCCGCCAACGCCGCCAGCGACCTCTACAGCCTGGGTTGCACCCTGTATCACTGCCTGACGGGCCAGGTTCCATTTCCGGACACGAACCCCGTGCGCCAAATGCTGCGTCACGCCCGTGCCACGCCCCAGCCGCTGTTTGACTTTGACCAGAAGATCCCCGAAGCCGTTCAGGACATCGTTTCAAATCTGCTGGCCAAGCGTCCGGAAGATCGCTACGAGTCCGCGGACGACCTGAACCAAGCCCTGGCCAATGTTGTTGCACCCAAGCCGATCCCCGAACTGGATCCCGTCAATCGGGAGTTCCTGGAATGGCTGGTGACCCGCCAGTCGGACGACATCTCCGAGTACGAGCCCGAGTTTCAGGAGTTTTTGGAGTTCGTCTCGGACGCGAGGTTCAAGGCCGTGATGGAGGGTCGGCCCACGTTTTAGCGAAGCCCGAACCCAGTCCACAAGGTCTTACTTTTTCGACTTGGCTTTGGTCACGGGAGCGGGGGCGGGCTTCGGCTTGGGGGGCGGGGGGAGTTGCTTGAGCAGCGCCTTGAACAACTCGACACGATCCGGCCCATCCAGATCGGGACTGAGTGCCAGCGTGCTGTTGAGCAACTGTGCGGCCTGCTGGCTGGTCTCCGGCTTCTTCTGAGCGGCCAGACAGACGGCGCAGTTGTAGATCACGTCATAGTATTCCACCGGCTTCTTGCCCGGTGAACTGGCCAGTTTCAGGCGGATGCGCGTCCACCACTGAACGGCTTCATCGTAGCGCTGGGGATTCTTCTCGGCCAGCGCTTGCAGGAGATGGCCCTTCTCCAGAAGTGGCTCGAGGGCATTCGGCTGCTCCTTCAACAGGGCCTCCACCTGGGGAAGTGCCTCTTCAAACTTTCCATCGGTACGAAGCAGGGCGATGAGTTGGGAGCGGATGCGGGTCGCGGCCTTGGCGGCCACTTTGGCGAACGCCGGATCGGACGCGGCCCGGTCAAGAATGGCCTGGAGCTGCTCGCGCGCCTTGTCGTTCTCACCGAGGTCCTGGCGGGTCTCGGCCAGGAAGACGAGTCCGCCGAGGTCGATCTGCTTGCGGATTCCGATCTGGTCCAGCACTTTGATCAGCGATTCGCGACTCCCTGTTTCGGCCAGCTTCGCGTTGTTGATGCGGCCCTCCTCCAGACTTTGCTCGGCGGCGAGCAGTTCGTTGGCCGTCTTCTTCCAGTTGGCGCGGACGATCTTCGCGAACTCGATCAACACGCCATTGACCACCAGCAAATCGTCGCCGATCGTCAGCAGCAGTTGACCGACTTCCACCGCCTGAGGTGTCTGATTCTCAGCGGCATAAGCACGCAGCGCAGAAACCAGAATGCGCAGGGACGAACGGTCCAGCGAGGTCAACTGCTTGCTCTTGAGATTGTCCACCAGCGGTTGCAGCAACGGCAGCGCCGCGGCGGTCTCGTTCTTTTCCAAATGCATCTCGGCCAGCAGCAACTGGGTTTCCTGCAGTGCCGAAACCTGTCCCGCGCCGGTGTTCTTCCGGAACTCGGCGAGGCTCTGTTGCAGCAATTCCACCGCCGACACGCGGTGAGAGACCGCCGAGCTGTCAGATCGCCGCTTCCCGTCCACATACATGGACCAGTGCGTCGCCCCGGCGAGTTGCAATGCGACGGGAAACCGGTCCGACGCCGGGTTCACGCTCTTGAAGATCTCGATCGCGCTATTGGCGTCTCCCTGGATCAGCTTCAGTTTTCCACGCGCGATACGCGCGTCGTCGGCCTCGGCATGCTGTGGAAACTGCCTCAGCAGGAACTCGGTCGATTCGTTGATCTTGTCGAGAGCGGCCTTGTCCTTGGTTTGACCGTAGAGGGCCAGCGCGGAGTTGACCGCCAGGGCCGCAGCGGCGGGTGCCTTCGTATACCCCGTTTCCTTGGCGAGATTGAAGGCCGTCTCGTAACTGACGGCCGGCTTGCCCGTCATTAATTGTGTGTAGGACAGCGTGAACCGTGCGGCGAGAACCCGATTTTTGTCTTTGACGTCGGCGCTGAGTTCAATCGCCCGGGCAAAGGCCGACTCGGCCACCTGCCAGTTGGTTTTGGCATCGGCCGGGGTCTGCGCGTCGCCCGCCGCCTTCGTGGCCGCGTCGCCAATGGCGATGGCCTCGTCAAACGTGTTCAGCGGGGCTTCCTCGCCACCACTGCTCAATCGCTTGATCAGAATAGCCTCCTTCTGAAAATCACTCCGAATTTCGACGATGGCTGCGAGGAGCTTCTTCGCCTCCTGAGTCGACTTGGTCGCCGCGGCCCCCTGAAGCGTCTTGGCCTGTTCAAGATGGGCCTTCGCCAGTTCCAGCGCGATGCCCTGGTAGCCATTCGAACGTCGCTGCGACTGGTTTTCGGCCATCCAGATCGTCGCGTCTGTGATCAGCTTCTCAATATTCTTGGTGCGCCCGAGCAGCATCAGACGGTAACGATTGACCTCGTGAAACATGGCCATCCACTGGGCCATGTTCGTACCAGTCTTTTCGGGCTGGGCCGACATCACCTCGTCGTAGATGTCGAGCGCAGTGACGTAATCCTCCATCTCCTCGCGCGCCTTGCCTTCCCACATGTGCGCATAAACGCCGACCCGGCCACTGCGATTCTCCTGAAAAATCGCATCGAATCCCTTGGCCGCTTTGGTGAACGCCTCCTTGCGCTTCGGATCCTTCATCTCGGGAAACGTCAGGCCGAGGTTGAAGTCGACGGTCGAGACCTTGAATCGCGCGGAGTGCCACTGGTTGACGATTCCGGCGGCCCGGCGCTCGGCCACCTTGCCGACAATCTTCTTTCGGCCCGCCTGCAACTCGTCCACCTGCGACTTGTACAGCACCTCGGCCTGCTCAAACTTGGGCCGGGCGTCCGCAAACAGCTTGCGAGTCTCCGCCAGCATGGCCTCGCGCTTCGTCTTGTCGCGCAGCGCGAGGGTCAGCATGTTCTGGGCGCGGTACAGCGAGATGTCGCCCGACGTGAGTTGAGCCTTCGCCGCCTCTTCGTGATCGGCATGCTCCTTCAGAAACTTGTCGAGCAGCACCTGGGCGTCAACGAGGTGCTTCTGCTTCAGGTCGGTGTTGGGAGTCTCTTCGGCGGCGATGCGCAGACTCGTCGCCATCTCCAGATCCCAAGTGGTCGTCAATTCCTCGGGCAGGCCCGGGCGGTCCTTGATCTGGTTCATGTAGAGCACGGACAGCTCGCCATACCCGTCGTCGTGCAGGCCGTGCAGAAAATCCAGGAACTGTTCCTCGGCCCTGCCGCTGCCGACGAGCAGTCCCAACACCAGACAGGCCGAACTCCAACCGAGTCGCGAACGACGCCCAATCATTCTGGCAGTCCCTTTTGAATTCAAACTTGAACAGGGAGCAAGTCGTTCGCCGGTGGCGACCGGCGACGATGTGTCCGAAGCGATCACAGAGTTCATCAAGCCATCCGCAAAACTGCAAGCCGTGAAACAAAAACAGCCCACCTGAAAACGGGCGGGCTGAGCCGGGGTCGCCTGCCTCATTCACTGCTACTCGCCGCCTTTGGACATCTTGTCCTTGCCTTCGATCTGGTAGAGCGGCAAGTAGCGGTAATAGACCTCCAGAGTCAGCGCGCAAATGCTGGTCATCATCACCGGTCCCATGACGTGCGGCTTCCCTTCAGAATTCCAGCTTCCCGCCGCGCAGCCCTCTTTGACCTGAGTCCTGATCAGGAATCGTCGAGCGTTGCGGTTCCACGTGTCCCATTCGGGGCCGGGCAGGTTGTGCATGACCTGCGTGGCGTAATAGAAGAAGTACGGGCTGCCCTCCGCCTGTGTCAGGGCAGACATCACGTAGGCTTGCCCCTCGATCATCGCGGGATCGGTGCGCTTCATGCCGCCGTACTGGTTGCAGAGCAATCCGACGGCGGACATCGTCGGCGTCGGACCGGATTCCGCCGTGTAGGCGAACAGACCCCCCGACTTCCCCTTGGCCACGGTCTTGAGATAGGCCTTGGCTTTGATGAGCGTCTGGGGATTGACGCGAAGTCCGGCCATCTCGCCACTCTTGAGCGCCATCAACTGCCATCCCACCACCGATGTGTCGCCGTCGGTTGTCGGATTGGCAACGTAATGCCAACCACCCGACTTGTCGTTCTGAGCGTCCTCGATAAACGCGATCGCCGCCTGAGCGTGCGGTTGCAGCCGCCGATCCTTGCTCAGACCATACGCTTCGCACAACGCGATCGTTGCCAAACCATGCTCGTACATGCTGCCGGTTCCCAGTCGGCCGGTCTTCTGGTCCTGATTTCTCGTCATCCAAGTCAGGCCCCGGTTGATGACGGGCTTGTACACACCAGCAGTTTCATGAGTCTGACCGGCTGCGAAGTAGGGCAACAAGCCGAACGCGGTCGCCGCCATGGTGTATTCGGCCGGAGCCTCCTTCGGATCTTTATCTTTGAGGAACTTAATGCAACTGGGATCCTTGCAGTGCTTGGCAAACCCCTGCAGGCCACACCCCCAACTGCCGTCTGCGTTTTGATGCCGCGCCAACCAACTGACCGCGCCACCCACAGCCCGCTCCGTGTCCGCCGTGCCGCCACCACTGGCAACCATCTTCTCGCGACTCCCCGTGCCGCGACCGCCAAAGCCTTCGCCCGCGCCACCGGAGCCGCCCTTGTTTCCGTCGCCCTTGCCGACTTCCAGCCCCGCCGCCCCCATCAGAGCCGGGCCGTCACCCAGCGACGCGAGGCTGACTCCCAGCCCCCCCACTGCCGAAGTCCCATTCGCCATGCCACCGCCCGCTTCCTCAAACACGGCGGAGCTGTCGTTGTACTGTGCGTCCTGCTCGATCGTGGCTGGCGGTTCGGTCAGCGAGTCGGTGTTGAGGACCGTCGGTTCGAGCGGTGTCTCACCGACCTCAAAGTGTTCGATCGCCGCCTGTTCGTCCGCGGTGTCCACTTCGGAATCGATGTAGATCACCTCTTCCAACAGTTTCCCGGCATGCGGTGCGCCGATCGCAACACCGAGGATGACCAGGATCGCGACATGCATGCCAAAACTCACGCCCCAAAACTTGGCGTTCGCTTTGACCCAGTTCGCGACGTTCTCCTTGAACTCTCCTGGAGTCGGAATGACCGCTCGCAACAATTCCCCGAAATTCATGGCTCGTTCCACCTGAAAAAACGTGACCAACGTCCGACATGAAAATAAATCAACACCGCAACAATGAACTCAACCAATCACTCGGATGTCACCGGGCCATCCCCCGAACCGGGGTGCGAATCAAAAATGGATGGTCTGCCCGGCCGCGACAGCCTGTCCGCATCAGCCCCTGCGACTCCCGCGTCGTCCGAGCGAGATGCCGGCCCGTCCGTCGGAGACGCATCCTCGGTCATGCCGGTCTCCAACCACCGCTCGATCGACGCGTGATCCACTTCCTGTGGCGGCGGCAACTGGGCGCGGCCCCGATCAAGATAGCGATTCGTCCAAACCACCACCACCGCGACCACGGCCAGAGAACCCCAGAGCCAGTACGACCAAACGTGTCGCGTTCGTTGCAGGGCGACGCGCGCCGGATTCTCGCGCCACTTCACCCGTCCGATCAGCAGCGGTGCCCAGCGCGTCTTGTCCAACGGATCCTGATAGGTCAGCAGCTTGTGGAAATAGCCCACGAACTGGGCCTCCTCGTGAACATCGGGATGAATCGGCAGCTCCGGCGGCTTGTCGTAAAATACGAGGCAATAGAAATTCCCGCGAGATTCGTCGGTCACGCCCCAGGCTTCATAGACCGTCTTGGCTCCCGCCGAATTCTTCCCTGCCTCGAACGAGGCCGTCCGCCTGAGGCTGAGCTTCAAGCCGACCAACTCGCCGCGATGTTTTTGAGGAGCCTCCGCGAAGTGGGTGAGGTAACGATCCTTGCGGGCTCGCTCCCACAATTCGTCGAATGTTTGGGTCATGCTCCAGCGCATCAACCGCCAATAGGAGGGCATCTCTTCGGCGGCCAGCGGGGCCTTGTCGGTCACCGCTTGAAAGAGGTTTTCCGCCTGCGATTCCTCCAACGCCTGCGTGTCGTTCGGTCCGGGAACCAGCGTCTCAACAAACTCCGCATCCGACTTTGTTGCCAGCGGGGCGGTGTCTTCGCGTTTCTCCTGCCGGGTCTGATGGATCGTCATCCCGATCAATGCCAACAGCGTCAGCATGCTCACGAACCGGAGCGCATCGCGGCGAGAAAACAGTGGAGACGACGGAGTTCTTGAACTGAACGGCATGGCGCGACGACGACCACAAGAAGACCAACCGAACCAATCATTCCAGCAATCCCGACGGGGCTGTCAGCATTCCGTGCCAAGTTGCTGCTCGAACCACGTTCGCAACCCGCACGTCAACGCATCCATCCTTGCACGAAGGGCCTCCGAGTCAATCAGCCTGGTCGACCTGATGTGCGGCCGGGCGGCGCGGCCCCTAACCACCCTCAGGCATTTCGACAAAACTGAGCTTCGACAACTTCTCACCGTTGGCCAGCGTCTGCCTCGTACAAACGTCGACAACCTTCATGAGTTCGTCGTACTTGAGTCGGGAACCGACTTGAATGATCACTTGATCGAACGCCGCACCCGAATCCGGGCCGAGCACGCCCCTGAGCCGGTTCTCCAAGGCAGTCAGGCCGGACACCGTCCCCTCCCCGATGGCCATCGTCGCGATCTTGCCGCCAGGAGTCGAGAAGATCGAAATCACCAGCGAATTCAGCCCCTTGACGGCGCTGTTGTTCTGCTCATCGGCTCCCGCCTGTTGACCGGAATTCACATTGGTGACCGGTTGCGGCGGAGGCAGCTTGAGATTGATCTGTCCTTCGATGGGGGCAGGTTTGAATGTCAATATGAAAAACGCCAACAACTGGAACGCCATGTCCAGCATGGCTGCCAGATTGAGTTCGACGGCTTCATGGCCGCCTCCCCGTTTTTTCTTTTTGCGGTGCATGGTGACCGAATTCAATTCTAAGAAATTCGACGCAACTGATCGCAACCAAGGTGCAATCAGTTCAGTGGGTCAATCGGAACGGATTGAGCATGAATGGTGGATTCGACGCCGGGCCGACACCCACGGCATCACTGGATGAAACATCAAACTCGCGGAAACCCGCCCTCTTATCCTGATTCCTTACTCCTTGTTCATTGCCTTGAGGGCAAACTTGCGAAAGCCCTTGCTCTGGCAAGTCGTGATGACTTTGTTGAGCAGCTTGAATGGAGTCTGTTTGTCGGCCCTTACGACGACAGTGCCGGGCAGGTCGTCGTTGGCTTTGAATTTGGGGTTGTCCTGTTTGGCTTTGTCTCGGCTGACTTTGGCCTCGGCGGTGAGATAGGGATCAAGCTCGCGCACGTAGCCGTAGACGAGGAGCCGACCCTCTTGGTCGATGTTCAGAATTAACAGCTCTTCGGTTCCCTCGGTATCAACCGGCCTCGCCGATCCGACGACCGGCAGGTTGAGGCTCAACTCCAGGGACGCCGACTTGAAGTTGCCCACCAGCATGAAAAATGTGATCAACTGAAACACCAAGTCGAGCATGGGCGTCAGATTGGGCTCGGCGCTGGCGGCGGTATTCATCGAGCCGGACATGGCTTACCTCGTCGGCATCTCGTCACTGCGTCGCGGAAACTCTGGAGTGTCGGAGAGGGACCATTCGGGCCGTCAACGCACATTTCACAGGCCGCCCCCCTGCTCCGGCCGGACCAAGGAGGTCCAGCCTGCGTTGGGTTGCGACCGAAGGCTGGGACACTACACCTTTGGCTGCTCCTTCGGAGCTTGCGGCGGAGCTTGTGGAGCTTTCACCGCAGCCTTGGCGGCTTGGGCCAGCTTTTTCATGAAATCATCTGCCTGGAGCATCGTGTTGGCGGCAATGGACATCACCCGGTTCTTGAAAATCGCGAAGAAGTAAATCGCCGGTAACGACAGGGCGACACCTTCAAACGTCAGCAGCAGAGCTTCCGAAATTCCCCCCGCCACCTCACTGGCCTTGAGCTGCGTGTCCGACCTGGCGATGACACTGAAACTCCTGATCATCCCCGTCAGCGTTCCCAGCAGTCCAATCATCGGCCCGAGCGTACCGAGCACTGCCAACATGCTGATCTTCTTCTCCATCTCCACGACCTGCACATCCGCCACGCGCTCCATCGCATCGCGAGATTCCTCCAGTCCGTTCGACAACTCACCCATGCCCGCTGCGGTGATCTTGGAGAACAGGCAATCACGTTCTTTCACGCTCGAATAGATTCCCTTGTAGTCCCGCTTCTCCAACTTCTGCTCGATGTCCAGCATCAAGTCCGGAGGCATGGCCACCGTCGGTCGCAGTTCCAGAAACAGCCTGCTGGTCAAGGCCACGAAATAGACCGACAGTCCGAAGATCAACAATCCGATCGGGCCCGAGGTCTCGATCACCCACCAGACGAAGCTTTTGTTTTCGACTTCGGGAGTTGGCTCGGCGGCTTTCTTCTCGGGTTCGTCTTGTGCAAAAGCAACGGACGGTGCCAGCCACTGCACATCAACCGCATTGAGCACCGAAACGAACAACAACACGCAGGCAAGCCATCTCAGGCGGTGGAAAGAATCAGTCATCAAGCAAACCTTGTTGGAACAATCTCGGAAGACAAAGGTGATCACGATTTCCCGACGGGCGACCGCGATCAGTTACCCTGAACGACTGCGAAAAGTTCGTCAGAAATTCCCACAGAATTGCGAAATGATTGTTTGAGATAATTGCCGCATTGGAGGTGGTTGTCAACTCGACTGAATCGCACTGGCCATCCACGGGAGCCTCCGGTGTGGCATTCATGTCGATCACGATTGTTGAGACCTCGACACGAGTCATCGGCTCGAGTTCAACGCCCGACACGGCGTACTTTCGCACGCTGCTCAACCCGCATCTGGAGGCCGATCCGGATGACGGTCAACGACGCGCGGTCGGCGAACACGGCGATTCCGAAGGACCGGCCGATCACCATTCGTTTCTCAGATTGCCTGACTTTGACTGAAACCGCAAAGTCGGCACGACCGATACAACAGATGCGACCGGGCTCGCCACCGACGGAGATCGGCCGTCAAAACGCCTCGGGTTCGCCGCGCCAGACTGGTGTGGAACAAGGAGACCTGCGCGGCTCAAGCCGGTCGCGGTTGAGGGGGATGAATTTCATGCGCTTCGTACAAAAAGCTGGGATCAGCTTGTTGCTGGCGTGCGTTCCGCTGACGGGAGCCGGCTGCGCCAGTTTGTCACCCAAGCTGGCCATGATACCCATGGTCGCCCGGCAGAAATCCGCCGCCGACCAGTATCGCGCCGCCCTGCAGACCGAGCAGCAGCAGGACTTCGTCCGGGCGAGAGACCAATACGCCGCCCTCCAGCAACAATCGCCGCAAGTCGCCGCGTACGCTCATCGCATGGCTGTCGTTTGCACTCAATTGGGGGACCATGCCACCGCGAGCAAGTACTTCGATCACGCGCGGCAACTCGAACCGGGCAACGCCGCACTGCTGACCGACATGGGTTACTCGGCCATCGTGCAAAAGGACTATCCGCGGGCGGAAGGCTTGCTCGACGCGGCCGTCAAGCTGCGGCCCGAGAACTCGCGCGCCGTCAACAACCTGGCGCTGGCCATCGGCTATCAGGGCCGCTTCGACGAGAGCCTCGCCGCGTTCCGCAAGATCAACAGTGAGAGTCAGTCGCTCACCAACCTGGCCTACATCCACACTCAACGCCACGAACGCGAGCGGGCGATCGATTGTTATCGCCGCGCCGTCGCACTCGATCCGACCAACAAGGCGGCGGCGACCGCGCTCGCTCAACTCGACACGCCGGCTCAACCGGCAGCCGCAACTCCTGCCACCGTGGCGGCCTCGGAACCATCGCTTCCGGACCTCTCCACCGCAGCAGATCCCGTCCTGCGGCATGCGTCTGAGTTTGAAACGCCGCTCGTGCGACAGGCCTCCGAGTCGCAATCGTTCCCCAAAGCGACCGCCGCTCGACCACGCGACCGCCTTTCCGATGAGGACGAACTGCCGTTCTTCGAGGACGGAGAACCACCAGCCCGCTCCGTCGCTGTGGCTGCTCAACGGACATCGACCGGGGCCGCAGCCGACTTTGAGAAGCCGCTGATTGTTCCCGAGGAACCGTTCGTCCCTCCCTCCGCATTCGTCCCACCGGCGGCATCCGCGAATCAGACCGCTTCCGTGATTCTGCCCACTCTTCAACAATCCGCTGCTTCCGTGACGGCAGCACCGCGTGAGGTCGTCGAGACAACGTGGGAGTCTGAAGTGGTCTCACCCGCCCGGCCGCTCCCTCCGCAACCGCTGATTGAGGAGAAGGACGACGAGCTTGCTCGGGTCTTCGAGGACGACGACAACCGCCCCGAAACCAAAATGGACGACGCCGAGGAATTGACTGGCTTGGAGTGGGCTCAAGAGCAACAGGCCGCTCTCACCGCTTCGACCTCCGCCAATCCAGAGACCGGCTTCGCGGAGACTGCTGACGGACTGAAGGGCTTCTGCCCGGTGGCCATTCGCGACGAACGACGTCTGGCAGTCGCACTCGATGAGTTCTCCTTCGAGCACCAGGCTCAAACCTACCGCTTCAGCTCGGCCGAAGCGTTGGAGAAGTTCCAGGCGAATCCGGAGCTGTACGCTCCGATCGCCGGTGGCCTGGATGTCGTCGCCGTTCGAAGGGGCACCGCCATCGCCAACGGTTCGCTCGACTTTGCCGTCTGGTACCGGCATCGCCTGCACCTGTTCAGCACCACCGAAAACCTGGCCGCCTTCCGCGCCGCCCCTCGCACATTCGCCTCGGTTCCGTAAGACCGCGCGACGATTCAAAGTCGAAGCTGCGACAGAGCCTCCACGCCTCGGTTGCCCTCGGGCAGCCGGGGCGTCGGCTTTTGACAGCGATTCCTCTGGGTTTTTCCGAGCGACCGGGGATGAGTCGATTCAAAGTTTCGCCCCAACGCCAACGGCGCGGACGAACGGTGGACCGCCCGCATGCCGTTGGCGTTGCCGCGAAACGTTCCCCTCAGGCCGCCTGAAGTTTGGTCCCTTGTGAGACCGTCATCTCACCCGCCACAATCCACACCGCCGTGCTCCCGTGTCTCCTTGTGAGAATTCCGCCGTGCCTGCTGCTGAAGAAATCATCGTCCACGTCAATCTCGGCCCGCGCAGCTATCAGATTCCGATCGTCAGCCACAAGCTGTCGCAGTGCGCCGAGTTCCTGACGCATTGGTGGATCGAGCGCGATGGCATGTCGTCGATGGCCTGCAAGCAACCGCCGCCTGCGGGCAGCGTCTGGCTCGCCGAGAAGAAGCATCCCGCCGCCGGCACCGCGCTGATCGTCACCGATTCACATCTCGCCTCGACGCACGCGGCCACGGTGCGTGACAGCCTGCTCGCGCACGGCTGGCGCTGTGAAACCGAAATCCTTCCCGCCGGTGAGCCTTCCAAATCGCTCGACGTCGTGACGAAGGTCTATGACCGGCTGATCGCGATGAAAGCCGATCGCCGCACGCTAATCGTGGCCGTCGGCGGCGGAGTCGTCGGCGACGCAGCGGGCTTCATCGCGGCGACGTACACGCGCGGCCTGCCATTCGTGCAGATCCCGACTTCACTGCTGGCGGCCGTTGACAGTTCGGTGGGAGGTAAAACGGGAGTCAATCATCCGCTCGCCAAGAACATGATCGGAGCCTTTTACCAACCGATCG
Organism: Planctomycetota bacterium; assembly: GCA_038040225.1. Classification (GTDB taxonomy): domain Bacteria; phylum Planctomycetota; class Planctomycetia; order Planctomycetales; family Planctomycetaceae; genus Schlesneria. The sequence goes on along the minus strand of JBBPIS010000027.1, from coordinate 29,410 downwards.
GCGTGCTGATCGACACCGCCGTGCTGGAGACACTGCCCGACCGCGAGTACCGCGCGGGGCTGGCCGAAGTCGTGAAGTACGGCGTCATCCTCGACGCCGAGTTCTTCGCGTACCTCGAACACCACGTCGAAGCGATCCACGCGCGACGGCCCGACGTGCTGAGGCATCTCATTTCCCGAAGCTGCCGTCTGAAAGCAGACGTTGTCGAGCGGGACGAGTTCGAGGCGACCGGCCTGCGCGCGGTCCTGAACTATGGCCACACGTTCGGCCACGCGTTTGAAGCCCTCAGCGGTTACGGTCAGTTGCTGCACGGCGAGGCGGTGTCGATCGGAATGATCTACGCCAGCCGCCTCGCCGAGCGACGCGGTCTGATCGGCAGCGACATCACCGCGCGACAGCGATCGCTCCTCGCAGCCCTTCAACTTCCGACCGCCCTCCCCGCCGCAGCGAGCTTCGCCACCGAAGACGTTCTCGCCCGGATGAAGCTCGACAAGAAAACGGTCTCCGGCAGCCTGCGGTTTGTCCTGCCGACGCGACTCGGCGAGGTGAGGACGTTTGCAGACATCCCGGAGGCAGATGTCCGGGCGGTGTTGGAAGCATGAGGGTGGTCATTAGTCACTGGTCATTAGTCATTAGTGTGCTGCTTTTACTAATGACCAGTGACTAATGACTTTCCCTCCGGCTTTCTTCAACTCGCCGTCGAAACTATAGTCCTTCCAAATACTCATCGACTTTCGAGACCTCATCGTGACGACCAGTACACCACCAGCCCCTCACAGACTGCTCAAGTCGGTGCTGCTTTCGATGCTGGTTCTGGCTGTGGGAGCCGCCGCCAGTTACGGACTCTCTCAGCTCCGCCAGCCGCCCGAACTCAAAGCCCCCTCCGACCGCAAATACAATGTCGAGGTCTACTCGGCCCACCCGGTCGATCTGCGGGAGATCATCAACGCGTTCGGCACGGCCCGGCCCGAGAAGGAGGTCGTGCTGTCGGCCCAGGTCGCGGGTGAGGTCTCCGAAACACATCCACAACTGGACGTCGGCCTCAGCGTGAAATCGCACCGCGCCGACGTGGAATCGGGAAAGGAACCCAATCGCTACGCCGGCGATCTGCTCGTGCGGATCGACCCCAGTTCGTATGAAGAGCGAGTCGCTGCGGCCCGCCACCGTCTGGCCGAGGACCAGTCGGAACTCCGGCGCATCGAGCAGGAGGAGACCAACCTCGGCCGTGTCTACGAGAAGATCGTCGCCGACTGGGAAGACTCACACCGCGAGTATCAGAAGATGGTCTCCCTGCGCGAGAAGGGAGTCACCACCGACAGCGATCTGCGGCGGGCACAGATGGATCTCCGCCAGCACGAGAAAGCCAAAGTCCAAAGCAACAACGAACGCGACCTGCTGCCGCTGCGGCGCGAACAAACGGAGCGGCGGATCGAGAGTCACACGACAGACCTCAAGCTGAGCGAACTCGATCTGGCGCGAACGTTCGTCCGTCCGCCGTTCGATGGCGTCCTGAGTACAGTCCACGTCGAACGCGGTCAGTACGTCCGGGTCGGCGAACCATTGCTCACGATCACGGCGGTGGCGGAAGTCGAAATCCCGCTCTCGGTGACGCTCGACGACTACGCGAAGCTTCTTCCCAACGTGCTCGAACGCCAATACCCCGCCGTCCAACTGGCCGAAAACGAAACCGCCAAGCCGCGCTGGACGGGGCACGTCGTGCGCGTCTCCCCCAAGGCCGACGAGCAGACTCGCACCGCCACAGTCTTCATCCGAGTCGATAACACCACACAGGTGACGCCACTGCTCCCCGGCACCTTCGTTCACGCGCGAGTTGATGGACCGATCCTCAAGCAAGTCCAAGCCGTGCCGCGCGATGCGGTTCTCAGCGGCAAGGCGTTCGTCGAGCGCGACGGCAAGATCGAGCAGCGCCAGATCGTCGTCGGCCGCATGTTGCACGGACTGGCCCTGATCGAAAGCGGTCTCGATGCCGGTGACCGCATCGTCCTGACCAACCTCGACGTCCTCTACGACGGAGCGACCGTCAGCGCCCCCATCGAACGAACGCTCGCCGAGGAACTGGCCCGCCAGCGAACGCGATCCGCGAAGCTGCTCGATCCCGCGCCGACCGGCCAATGATCCCGGTCACACTCGCCGGATCAGCCCATGCAATGGTTGGGGTCATCGACCGCGCAGGCTTCGACCTCCTGTCCACCATGCAACCAACCTCTTGCAATTTTATTCGGCCCTCCTGACGATGACAGCCGTCGTTCGATGTCCGTTCCCCCGAGAAAAGGATCTGACTCATGAACCGCTTCATACCCGTCTTGTGGTTGTGCTTGGTCACTGTGCCCGTAACTGCCGGTGATCTGCCTGTCATGCGGCTCGACGAACCAACGCCGACGGCGACGTACTCGCATTTCTCCGATGTCGCGATTAACGGCCGCGTTTCACCACCCATCGTGTCCAATGTCAATGTCGTCATGTACGAGGTGCGTGAGGGTGGACGCCTTTTCAAGTTGCTTGGCACATCCACAAAAGTAGACGGCAGCGGCAATTTCATCGCCGATCTTATGCCATCGGCCAAAGGCTGGCCGATCGGAAAATTGAGAGTGGTCGCCACGTTGAACGACCTTAAGCAGGTCAAACAGGCGAATACAATCGAGATCGTCAAAACGCAGGAGGTTCCCGAAGAGGGATTTGAAACGAAGGAGTTTGTCCATTCGGACATCATCGTCGATACGGAACTGCCCAACGGACCGTATCAGGTCATCGGCGGGCAAACATTCTTGATCCGAGGTCGCTTCGAACGAATGGACGGCCTGAACGGAAATCAAGGGCCGAGAGTGCGCGCCACCATCGTGCTGCCCGAATTCCCCGGTAGGCCCCGTGAAATCATTTGCCAGACTGTGAGCGTCATCAGTTTGCCAGAGGACACACCCGACCACTTTTGGTACGAGATTCTGATTGATGCTCCCCTCAAGGCCGACAACTACAAACTTAAGATCGAACACAACCGAGATCGGCCGGGCGAGCGCCGGGCACCGGAAAAACAGCCGACAGACGGGTTCGACCTCCAGGTCGGATTTGGGCCTGTCAAGAAGCCGGGTATCAAATAAGAAGGTGCCTCGCTACGGCGGATCATTGTCGCCCGCGCGGGTCATCAATCGCATAGGCTTCGACCTCGAACGGGTTGTCGAGGTAGGCGTTGTAACCTCGCAGCATCAGCCACCCACTGGCGAGCAGGTACGCCGGAATGAAGAACGGTCCCCAGCGTTCGTATTGTCGAACGTGGACTCGTTCGTGGCGTCGGGTCCGTTCAAGAGTCGGCTCGTCGCAGCCGAGTACCACGTGCCCGAGCGTGATCGCCGCAATCGGGCCGCACACCCAGAATGGCTTCGACAACAGCCGTGTCACCCAGCCGCCATGCACCTCCAACACACCCTCCACCACGCGAGCCCTTCCGCCGCTCACCAAAGCCAGCGGCGTCAGCAAGAGCCCGACGAGCGATCCGGGGAAGACCCAGAGGTAGATCAGCGGTCGGAGCGACGGATGCATTACCAAGCCTCGAGCAGCAAGCCCTCGATTTGCTGAAAATGAGCATCGCGCGAGACCAAAGTCAGTCCGTGTTGTTTGGCGACGGCTGCGATCTCACCAGTCACGATCGTCGATCCTTCCACAGCCCTCACCGATGGCATGCGACATTTCCGCCAGATCATTTGCCGGAATGGCACCGGCAAAGGCCAGCAGTTGCTGTCCGGCAACACCACGCGGACGCGCGACAACCAACGCACACGCGAAATCCAGCACCTGTCGCTGTCGCTCCAGCGGCAGTTGGTTCAGTTGTTCGTGCAGTTCGCTTTCGATGGTCGCGTTTGTCATGGATGTGAGCCCTCCCAAGATTTGGAAAACCTGTCGCTGTTCGCCGAACAAATAGACCACTCGCCGAATCGGCCCGCAAGGGTCATCCGAATGCAACCGGCGGCGCCCGACCGTATGATGCCGTCCGTGTTGCGGTCGGGCGTCAATCGTCTACGGGGTGAACAGCGGATGGCTCGTTGCGATCAAGGTTACATGTGCGAGGTCTGTGGTGAAGAGGTCGAGGACATCACCATCAGCGACCTCTATCTGCGCTATGTCCTCGGCGAGGTTGAGGCACGTTTTCTGATGACGGCTCCCGAGCGGCATCTGCGCTGCAATCCGGTGGTCGCTCAATTCATCGTCACTCCCGAGTTCGAGCCGGTGGTCGTCGAGGGACCGTTCGACAAACGGTTGCTCGATCCTGCCGAGGTTGCTCGACGCGAGGAATGGACCACGCGCGGCTGGCGGCGGTTGCAAGAGGTGCGTGGACTTGGGTTGCCAATCAGTGCGTACCCGCTCGACAAGGAAGAGGGAGGAGTGAGAAGTGACCAGTGAAAAGTGCGAAGTGCAAATTGAAGGAGAGAGACCCCTGTTGCGGTTCATCCTCCCACTTTGCACTTTTCACTGGCCATTTCTCACTTTTCACTTCCCGCCGATATCACGCTGAAAACCCCCTCACCCCAACCCTCTCCCGCAAGGCAGGGGCGAGGGGACCAAGCATAAATTACCGAGTCGAACCGCATGCTCTGGCCCGAACATACCGTGACGCAAGAACTGCTGGCCGAGGTCGGGCGCGGTGAGGGCGATGCCGTCAACCGGTTGTTCGAGCGGCATCGGGTTTCACTCAGGAAGCTCATTCAACTGCGGCTCGATCGGCAGGTGGCTCGGCGGGTCGATGCGAGTGACATCGTGCAGGACGTGCTGCTCGAAGCGAACGGGCGGCTGAGCGAATACCTGGCCGATCCCAAAATGCCGTTTCATCTCTGGCTGAGGCATCTGGCGAAGGACCGGATCATTGACATGCACCGGCGGCATCGCGGTGCGCAGCGACGCAGCCTCGACCGCGAGCGGTCGCTCGCCTCGCCGCAGTTCGGCGATCATTCGTCGTTCGATCTGGCGAGCCAACTTGCGGGGAGCGAACTGACGCCGGCCGCGGCCCTGATTCGCAAGGAGCTTCAGTCGCGGTTCCTGCTCGCCATCGAACAGCTTGAAGAAGATGATCGCGAGATCCTGCTGATGCGGCACTTTGAACAACTCGGCAACAGCGAGGCGGCCACGGCGCTCGGCATGTCGCCCGCCGCGGCCGGCATGAGACACCTGCGCGCCCTGCGCAAACTGAGAGCCATCCTCGGCGAACGGCCCTCGCTGAACGGAACGTGATCGGTTTTTACGTGGGGGAGTCCGCATCATGAGTGACAGCGACGAAGTCTTGGCCACGCTGCTCGATGATCTCGTCGGGCAGGCCCGCACGGGGCAGGCGGCTTCGATTGAGGACGTCATTGCCAAGCATCCCGGTCTCGAACGGGAGCTGCGCGAGTTGTGGGCAACCGTTCAAATCGCCGAGGACTTCGGCAGCTTTCCCGACTTGTTTGACGAGAACACGTCGGACTGGTCCGCCGAAGCGGAGCCGAGCGGCTTGGCGGGTGTGCTGCCTCGCGACTGCGGCGACTACGAGTTGCTGACGGAACTCGGGCGCGGCGGCATGGGAGTCGTGTACAAGGCGCGACAGAGGAGCCTCGATCGGATCGTCGCCTTGAAGATGGTGCTGCGTGGCGACCTGGCGTCGTCAATGGACCTCGCCCGGTTCCGCGCCGAGGCCGAAGCGGCGGCTCAGCTCCATCACCCGCACATCGTCCCGTTGTATGAGGTCGGTGAGATTGATGGCCGTCCGTACTTCAGCATGAAGCTGATCGAAGGAACCACGCTGGCGAAGCGTCTCGCCGACGGACCGCTTCCCTCGCGAGACGCCGCCGAATTGCTGGCTCCCATCTGTCGAGCCATCGCCGACGCGCATCGGCGTGGCGTGCTGCACCGCGATCTCAAACCATCGAACATCCTGATCGATGCCGAGGGCCGCACCTACGTCACCGATTTCGGATTGGCCAAGCGATTGAAGACTGATGCGTCGTCGGTCGATGGGCCAACGGGACCGCGTCACTTGTTTCACAACAGTCTGACGCAATCGGGTGCGATTCTGGGAACGCCCGGCTACATGGCTCCCGAGCAGGCGGCCGGGCGTCGGGGCGAGGTGAGTCCCGCGTCGGACATCTACTCGCTGGGAGCGATCCTCTACGCGATGCTCACCGCGCGGCCTCCGTTTCAAGCGGCGACGGCCGTCGATACGGTGTTGATGCTGTTGGAACAAGACCCGCTGCCACCGAGGATGCTCAACCCGAAAGTCGATGCCGATCTGGAGATGATCTCGTTGAAGTGCCTGCAAAAGCCGGCCGATTTGCGCTATTCGACGGCCGACGCACTCGCGAACGATCTGGAAGCCTACCTGGCGAATGAACCGATCTCGGCGCGATCAACTCATCTGTCGCAAATGATCTCGCTGGCGTTTCGTGAGACGCATCACGCGGCCGTGCTCGAAAACTGGGGCCTGCTGTGGATGTGGCACAGCCTCGCCGTGTTGCTGCTCTGCGTCATCACCAGCTTCATGCACTGGCAGGGTGTCGAGAATCGCTGGCCCTACGCAGCCCTCTGGTCGGTTGGTGCGGGAACGTGGGCGATGATTTTCTGGGAACTGAGGCGACGCTCGGGACCGATCACATTTGTCGAACGGCAGATCGCTCACGTCTGGGCGGGGAGCACGTTCTCCACGGTGTTGCTGTTCGGCCTGGAGGGGCTGCTTCGTCTTCCCGTACTGTCTCTCTCTCCCGTGTTGCCGCTCATCGCGGGAAACGTCTTTCTGGCAAAGGCCGGCATTTTGTCAGGCAAGTTCTACATTCAAGCGGGTGCGCTCTATCTGACTTCGTTCGTCATGGCGGCCCTCCGCACGTGGGGCCTTTCCGACTTGGGACTGGTGCTCCTGGGGTTCGTTCTGGCTGGAAGTTTCTTCGTGCCGGGCTTCAAGTACTACCGGCAACGCCGTGATGGCGGAGAACTGACGTAGGGTGCGCCCCCCCGGTAAATTAAAAACTCCAAGCACGAAATCCGAAACGAATCCCAAACTCCAAAGGGGGAAATTTCAAACGGAGGCGTGGAACAGAACTTCTGTGAAACGTTTTGGGGAGTTTGAGTTTTCTGTCATTGGGGTTCGTTTCGGATTTCGTGCTTCGGATTTGGAGTTTCATTCTGATGCACATCGCCATCATCACCGCCGGTGGGGCCGGCATGTTTTGCGGGTCGTGCATGCATGACAACTCGTGGGCGAAGGGCCTGCGCGCGGCGGGGGTCGAGGTCAGCTTGCTGCCGATGTACACACCGATCCGCGTCGACGAAGAGGATCAATCGTTGACGCCAGTTTTTTTCGGCGGCATCAACTGCTACCTCAACGATCGCTTCAGGTGGTGGCAGCGTGTGCCGAGGATTCTGACGCGCTGGCTCGATTCGCCGGGAATCATCCGTCGTGCGACAACGGGAGCCGTGAGCAACGATGCGAAGCTGCTCGGTTCGATGACGGTCTCGATGCTGCGAGGGGAAGAGGGACCGCATCGCCGCGCCTGTGAAGAACTGATCGCCTACGTGCGGCAGCTTCGGCCGGACGTGGTCTGCTTCAGCAACTCGATGCTCTGTTCGACGCTGCGGACTCTCAAACAGTCGTTCACCGGCCGGACCTACTGCGTGTTGCAGGGAGACGACATTTTTCTGGACGGCCTGATCGAACCCCACCGTTCGCAGGTAATGGCACTCCTGCGCGAACGGGTCGCCGACTTCGATGGCTTTCTGACTCACAGCACCTACTATCGCGATTACATGGCCGAGTACCTGAGCCAGCCGGTCAGCAAGTTTCATCAGTTGCCGCTGGCCATCGACTGTTCGGTTCATGACGGACGACCGAAGCCGAGCGTTGGCAATCCACCGACGGTTGGCTACTTCGCGCGCATCTGCCCCGAGAAGGGATTGGATCGTCTCGTCGAGGCCGTGCTGCTGTTGCGGCAACGATTGCCGAATGTCCGTCTGCGCGCGGGAGGCTATCTCGGCGCGCAGCACCAGGCGTACTTCGATGGCGTTTGTCGGCAGGCGGCTCCGCTCGGCGACGCCTTCGAGTACATCGGCAGCCCCGAGACCAAGGCCGAGAAGATTGAGTTCCTGAAGTCGCTCGATGTGTTCAGCGTTCCGACGGCCTATCGCGAACCGAAGGGCCTGTACGTGTTGGAAGCGTGGGCGAACGGACTGCCGGTCGTGCTGCCTCGCCACGGAGCGTTTTCGGAACTCGTGGAGTCGACGTCCGGCGGGCTGCTCGTCGAGCCGGGCAACTCGCGGGAACTGGCCGAGGCCCTCGAGCGCGTCCTCACCAATGAGGGTCTTCGCGCAGAACTTGCCGAACACGGTCACGCCGGTGTGCGCCGGGAGCACGATCTGGCAAGTCTGGCTCGCGCCACGCTGGCGACTCTCGGCTGAGAGGATAGGGGACTCATCGGACTCCTGAGAATCTCGCGGATCGGAAGTCCCATCCGGCGCGTTGGTCCCCTCTGCCCGATGAAATGCGAGTCATCCGACATCGGCAGGAACGGCCGGAAAAGCACGCGGCACGACCGCTACAGACCGGACGACCGCGATTCTCGGCAACTTCCGAACATTCGATACAGATTGCCAAGTCGTCAGTCCGATACAGACGGTAAGCGCGGATTGTCGCGCCCATGCTGAGCCATCTCGGCTCACGCAGTTCCAGCTTCATGACGTTCAAATCAGGGAACGACTGATGCGGACCAGGCAATGGTTGGCGAGTTTACTGAGCGGGTGTCTGGCTGTTGCCGGAGGGCTTTCGGCGTACGCCCAGGCTCCTCCGTTTCCACAGTACGGACCCGGTAACCCGGACGCGGTGGGCATGCTGCCGCCCCCCTACAACACGAACTACGGGACCGTTCCGCAGTCGTACACGGGGATGGAGCAAGCCGGCTATCCGCCGGGAGCCAATGCGTGGCCCAACGTCTCGCCCTACATGGGGCCGGCCGTCGATCAGACCGCCTACGAGGACGGCAACTGGTTCAACCGGCAGCTCACCGGAAACCGCAAGTACTACTTCTCCACGGAAGTGCTGATCGGCTCGACCCAGCGGGGATCCAACGTCCGCATCGGCGCGTATGGGGTGAATGAGGTCGAGCCGCCTCCACCCGGCTCCGTTTGGATCGACCACAATCAGTTGTTCTTCGAGAGCGTGGTACTTTCAGGCATCAACAACATGCCCGACCGGTTTGTCAACGACACTGGCGGCGGCGGCAACAACGGGAGCACCGGCGATTATCCCATCTTCGTGGAACATAACCTCCGAGAGATGAAGGATCCGGCCCAGGCGGCGGGCGTGCGCACCACCTGGGGTTGGTTCAACCCGGATCAATCCGGCTTCCAGGTGTCCGGCTTCTGGTTGCAATCGACGGCATCGACCTTCTTTACCGGAACGGGACTGCCCTACGATGAGACCGATGCGATTTTCTACCCGGGATACAACGAACGTCACTTGCGTGCCTTTTCCGGACTGCCACTCGGGGGGGCGGACTCGGACGGTGACGGGCGCCCCGGCTTTGTGATGCCGTTCGACATCTTCTACCGCCTGCAATTCGAGTCCCAATTGGCCGGCTCGAATGTCGACTGGTACGGGTCTTCGATTTACGAACGACCGAGCCTGATGATTCGTCCCGTCGCCGGTGCTCGTTTTGTGCAGCTCCGCGAACGGTTCAACTTCGATGGATCCGACAGCGGCCTCGGCTATACCATCCAACCTGCGACTGCAACAACCGGCGGGGGCGGCACGGCCACGTCGAACCAAGTCTTCGGTCCTGAACAGTATGCCATTGACTTCGATGTGGAGTTTCTGATCCCCGACGTCCTGAATGCACACGTGACTTCGCAATCTCAGTCGTTGCTGGCCGGACCTGAGGCCGGATTGAGGTTCGATATCGGTGGAGACCATTTCAAGGTCTGGACACAAAGCAAATTTGGTTTGCTGGCGAACAACACGCGACAAACACTCAGCGGCTTCAACATTGGCGACGCCCACTTCGTGAGAAACGGTCGCACGATACCAGTGATGCCGCGGAACAGTCCGGATCTGACCACCTTTGCCCACCAGCACACGACCACCTGGATGTCCCCGATGTTCGAGCAGTCGATCTTCTGCAAGTCGCATCTGTTTCAGTTCGTTCCCGTTCTGAACAAGGCTCGAATTCTGAATCAGGCCGAATTTCAGGCGGGATACACACTCCTGATCCTCGGACAAGTTGCCCGTCCCGCAGAGCAGATTGACTGGCAGGCCTACTCCAACGATGCCAACCGGGGGCCTCTGTTGAAGACCGACCGCACGACGTACACGAACGGCACATTCAGTCTTGGTGTCGAGTGGACCTACTAATCGGTGACGATGTCGCGGCTGCCGAGGCCCCTTGTCAACAACGCAGCCAATACAGCCAACGCAGATTCGGCATTGGCAGTTTCTGCCTGCGGCGGCTGGTCACCCTGCAATCTCGACTCCACGCCGGCTGCTGGGCCCCAGGTCGGCGGAGGACGACGCGCGGGCCGACAGCGAGGTGCCGAGCCGTTCGCAATGCCACACCTCAGCCGGGCGGTTGCCTCCGAATTCGGAAGTGATGAGCGGCCTCGTCCGTTCTCACTCGAAGACAAGTTTGCTCGCACTCATCCGCAAGACACCATCCGTCTCGATCAGAAGCTGCGGACACGAACTGCGACTCGCAGACGTTGCCGAGCCCCTGTCGCCGCCCGTCAGGCTCTGTTCGCGAAGTTGGAAAACGGATCTCTCGTTCGAGTGAATTTGGAATGCACGATTTACCGGATCTCGAACGGCTGAAATCGGACTCGTTTCGCCTCCCGGTGCCAGAGATCGGCAATTCTTGCCGTTCGCTACTTCCGATCAGGAAAACTGACGTCGAGTTGAACGGCTGGAATACTTCAATCTGAAGTTGGCCTGTGGAATGAACCGAATAAACGACAAGTGGCTGATGGGGTGGAATTGCTGGTCTTGCGCCGCAGTTTCCCACTTCGAGGACTCGGCCGTGTGTTCGGTCCGTCTCCGGTGGTGCAGGTGCTCCGGCGGTACGAGACCAAGGGGACGGAAAGACCAGGGACGGATCGAAATAACAGGAGATCAATGTGATGAAGAGTTTGAAGTTTGTTCGAGGAGCCATGGTGGCCTTGGCCGCCGTGGGAGTTGTCTGCCCGCAGTTGCAGGCTGTTGCTGCCGGGCCGAAGTCGGCCATTCGAACGGTGGCGGCGAACTCCGTGTTGGACATCGGTCTGACGCAGGGTGGGACGTTTACCGGTCGAGTTGTCGATCACACGGGTGCCGCTCTGGAAGGCGCCACGGTTGTGGTCAAGCAGGGCAAGACGGAAGTCACCCGCACGATCACCGACAAGCAGGGATCGTTTGTCGCCACCAACCTGAAGGGTGGAGTCTACACGGTCGCGTCCGGCGCGACGGAAGGAACCTACCGCGTTTGGTCCGAGAAGACGGCTCCGCCATCGGCCAATGGCCAGGCATTGCTGGTCCTCGGCCAGAACAACACCCGCGGACAGTGCGGCTGTGCTTGTTATGACGGCACGACTGTTCTTCTGGCGGCTGGTGTCGGCCTTGCCGCTGGTATCGGCATCGGTTATGCGATTGGCTGGGGAGCCGGTACGCCTGGTTCTCCGTGAGACAGCCCCGAACGTCGACGTTCGTGTGATCATTGCTGAATCAACAAAGGTCACCAGACATCTTGCGATGTCCCGGTGGCCTTTGTCTTTAACGGCATCCCGGAACAAGTGCCAACGTTCTTTGATGGCACTCAGAAATGAGTCTTGAAGCCCGTCGATGTGGCCCTGCCGCGTGAACCCCCCTGCGGTTGACATGAGATTTACGGCCCAGATAGCCTCATGCCTATGTCTGAACTGATCTCACCTCAGAAAAGAAGCGTGTCCCATGCTGAAGAGTTATTCGTGGTCGCGTCGCATCACAGTGATCTCATGGGGATTGATGGCGGTACTTGGCCTCGGCGCGTTCTCCAGTGCCCAGGATCAAACCATCAACGGCGATTTGACACTCCAGAGTGCCAGCCCCGAGTTGATTTTCAACGACAACGACGGGGTGACATACCAATGGAAGTTCTTTCCTGACAATTTCTCCTTCGATTTTCAGGATGTCACGGGCGACACCATCCCGTTCCGAGTCTTGCCCGGTGCCCCAGATTTCAGTTTTGTCATCGATCCCAATGGCCGGATTGGTTTTGGAACGGACGATCCGCAGGCGAGGCTGCACGGGCTGAATCCCGCCGGCCCGGTCACGTTTCGCATGGAGGATTCCAGTGGCATTCCGGGCCGGTGGGACGTGGAAGGAGGCGGACTGGGGTTCAATCTCAAGGACGTCACGGCGGTCACAACGCCGTTCAGCATCCTGCCGGGAGCACCCAGCAACAGTCTGTTCGTGGCGGTCAACGGCAGCGTGGGAATGGGGACGGCCACTCCCGACGCGAATTCCCGGTTGGACGTTCGGTCCACGTTGCTCAATGGTTTGTTGTTGAAGTGTTCCAATGCGAATGCCCATTACGTGCGGGTCGAGAACACCGCCGGTATCTTTCGATCAGGTGTCCAGGGGAACGGTGACGCCCAGTTCGGCGCGCTCTCACCCGGCAAGGGGCTGAACCTGATCGCGGGGGGCACGTCGAAAATAGCGGTCGATTCCTTGGGCCGGATTAGTTTTGGCAACACGCCTCCCGCTATCACCACGCATGCGCTGGTGCATCAATCCGGGGCGCACCTCACCAGCGGTGGTACGTGGACCAGCGTTTCCAGCCGTGCCGCGAAGCAGGACATCGAGCCGATCACCAGCGAAGAGGCCCGCGACACCGTGCGAGCACTGCAACCCGTCGGCTACCGCTACAAGAACGAATTGGAGGAACGATACGTAGGCTTCATTGCCGAAGACGTCCCCGAACTGGTCGCCACTCACGACCGCAAGGGCCTCGCTCCGATGGATATCGTCGCGGTCCTCACCAAGGTTGTCCAAGATCAGGACCGGGACCGGAGTGAAGATCGGCAATTGATCGCCGCGCAGCAGAAGCAAATTCTCGAACTGAGCGAGCGTCTGCTGAAGCTGGAACAAAAACTCGGCGACCGCGAAACAACCGAGCCCAAGCCGGCGAAGTAGCCGCCCGTTCCACGGGAGGGAGCGAACGAGACGTTTCTCGCCCCAATGGGACCGCCCCGCCGTTCCCCAGCGGCTTGCAGGCAGTTACTGCAACAACTGTCGCCAGACGTCTCTTGAGTCGGTGCCGGTGTACGCCTCATAACAGCAGGCATTGGCAACAGGGATGGAAACTCCGTTGGGCAGCACGATGGTGAATCCCGTCGTTGTGGGCGGCACGTCGATAAACATCATCAGATAGCTGCCTGCGGTATTCGTCGCAGTGGTTGGCACAGAACCCAGTGGTGCCCCATTGAGCCTGATAGAGACGTCTTTAGCGGCGGCAGTATTGTTGAGTATGACAAACTGAAACTTGTTGGTGACACGGGGGACCGGCCGGTAGATCCGGACCCAACCCACACTCGACGCGGTGGAGTTTTTCAGCGTTCTCAGGTTGATCGCGGTTCTCAAAACCTTTCGGACGCCACTGGCATTCTGTTCAAAGACCCGGAAGGGCATTCCCGCCGAATCGACCTCCGCCACAATCGACGTATGATGCAACGCGATCCAAGTCACTTGTCCCGAGGCGGTCTTAGAGTTGACGAGCTTGGTGTTGTAGTACTGCAAAACGTCTCCCGGCTGAGTCTTCGCGGTGGGACTCGAATCGGACCACGCATTATTCGAGTACTCAATCTTCTTGATGAGGGTGCCCCAGACGTAATCGCCCGCGGCTGGGAAGTCGGGAGCGATCAAGCTCGTGTTGAATTGGGCACCCGCCACGCGCAGGGCCTCCGAAGCCGCATGGGCACATTCGCCCCCACCAGATCGGACACCGACCTTGGAATTCAGGTAGGTGACGACCTTTTGGTTCATGGTCTGCGCTTGGACAACTGAAGCCCAAGCCAGCAGGAGGATTACCGTGGGAACGAGGACTCGCAGCCGTTTCATGAACGATACCTTTGATTCTTGGCCCGAGACAATTGGAGAGATGCGGCCCGTTCAGCAGGAAACCAACGGGACACAGACAGTCTAGTTCCCGTTCCCCTGGATGTCAGCTTAAAGTTTTTCGCTCGCCGAAGGGAGTCCATGATATTTCTTCATCTCTCCGCCTCTGGAACTTCGCGAATCGCTCCACGGCCAGCCATACTGCCGCCACCACAACACTCGATGATTTAGAGCGTTATGGTCGACACACAGAGAAGGTCGCTCCCAAGCTCAGATTCCGAGCCGCCACCAGCCACCGACATTCCAAAAACGCCATTTTTGGACTGCCTGAAGGCGCGGACACTCCAAAATCCCTGATCTTGGGTTATCCAAGAACAGCAGTCAGCGCGGGAGAGATCGCGGGACTTGAGCGGTCAACCAGGCAGACGTTCCGGTGGGCTGCCAACGCTAGGCAAATAGTTTCACCAAAGCCTTGCCATCGTGAGCCACTTTGAACGGACGGCCCGATTTCGAGAAGAACTCTTGTTCGAGCGGCAGGCCCAGCGCCTGGCCGATCGTGGCGTTGAAGTCGGCCGGCGTCACACCGTCCTGATCCACGCTGTGGCCGTCCTTGTCGGAGGTGCCATAGAACCGGCCACCCTTGATGCCGCCACCGGCCATGAATCCCGAGTAGGCTCCGGGATGATGGTCCCGCCCCGCGTTCTGGTTGATCTTGGGAGACCGACCGAACTCGGTCCCCAGCACGACCAGTGTCTTCGAGAGCAGGCCCTTCGCGGCGAGATCGGCGATCAGGACAGATGCGGCTCGGTCGAGCGCGGCTGCTCGCGTGGGAAGACCATTTTGATCGTAGATGTTGGTGTGCATGTCCCATCCGCCGAGACTGACCTCGACATACCGAACGTTGTTTTCGACCAGGCGTCGCGCCAGCAGGCAGCCCTGTCCGAACTGATCGCGGCCGTACTTGTCGCGAACGTCGGCCTTTTCCTGATTCAGATCGAAGGCCTTCAGTTCGTCGCTGTGCATGAGTTGATCCGCCTGACGATAGAACTCGCCATAAGCCTCGACCTGCTTCTGAGGAAACTTCTTACGGAAGCCCGCATCGAACTTGTCGATGAGCTGCATCCGCTTCTCGAACGACTCGCCCGTCAGGTACTTGGGGGTCGTCGTGTTCTGCAAGCCCGCGTTCGGATCGCCGACCGGGACGGGAGTGAACGCCGGTTCGAGAAAGCCCGCGCCGGGATGCCGTGCCTCGCCACCAACCAGAACATTGTCGGGCAGCGTCTTGTTCTGACGGCCGAGAACCTTGAGTGCCCACGCGCCCATCCCCGGATGCCGGATCGAGGCGATCTCTTTGTAGCTCGTGCGGAGCAGATACCGCCCCCCTTCGTGATCGCCCGTCTCGGTGTGCATCGAGCGGATGACCGCCAGTTGATTGGCAATCTTGGCCAGTTCCGGAAGCCGCTCGCCAAACATCATGCCGCTGACGTTGGTGTTGATCCCCTTTGTCTCTCCCTGAGTCTCGCGGCCGGGTTTGAGATCGAAGGTGTCCAGGTGCGTCATCGCTCCGTTCATGTACAGGAAGATGACATGCTTGGCCGAGGCATTCCTCGGGCTGCCACTCGCCGCGGGCTTCTTCGCCCCCTTGTCCTTCGCCTTGCTGTCATCGGCGGCGAAGGCCGCCGCACCGCGCAGTCCCATCAGGCCGGGGACGACGGTGACACCGAGCATCGTCTTGGCGGCATACTCCAGAAACATCCGGCGGGAGGGGAAATCGAGAGAGTTCAGATCAGTCAGCATGGCGTGGCCTTTTCAATGTTCGGCTGAGAAAAGTTGGCGACGGCTCAGGACAGGAAGCAAATCCTTGCCGTCGGTGGTTGTCCGAAGGAGAATTCATTGCACGAACAGGAACTCGCGGGTGTTGACCAGTGCCCAGATGACGTTGCCGTAACCGATGTCGCCGTGAGTCTTGATCTCGGCCAGTGCGGCGACTCGTTCGTCGGGCGAGGCCTTGCGGGCGAGAATGCTTTGGAAAATGACGTCGATCCGCCCCTCGGGTGTTCGCTCGGACGTGACGTTCTTGTACATCAGCGACTCGGACTCGAGCAGCATGTGCGTGATCGGACCGTTGAACATTTGCAGCACCTGGGGGACCGAGCCGTCTTCGGACGAGACCTCGATCGCCTCGCGATCCGACTGACCGAACTGACGCAGGAAGTGACCCGGCGGCTGCGGCGAAGGGAGTTCGGACGCGCGGACCAAAAGCTGGCCCTTGTACTTGTAGTCCTTGTCGCGTGCCTCGCGAGACTTCCTCAAATCGCCGCTGGTCCGTTCCTGATCGCGCTTGTAAATCTCTTCGGCGGTCGCCTTGGCCAGATCCAGGTTGAGGATCTTCGCCTCCACCCGGGCCGGTTCCATCTGGTACTCGTCCGGTTTGAAGACGGCCAGCGTGACGAAGCTGTCCCACACCTGCTCGGCCGTCATGCGGCGGAGGACCGGGCCGGGGAAGTGGTATTCGTCCGCCAGATTGACCTCGGCATGAGTCGCCTCGCGCTGATAGGCCTTCGTGTTGCAGACGATCCGCAGATACTCCTTCACGTCGAACTTCAGCCGCACCATTTCGGACGTGAGGTAATCGAGCAGCTCGGGGTTCTCGGGCTTGCTGTCGTCCTTGATGTCATCGATCGGCTCGATCAGGCCGACGCCGAACGACTTCTTCCAGAGCCGATTCGCAATCGTCTTCGCGAATCGCGGATTCTGTGGTGAGGTCAACCATTTGGCGAACGTCACACGCGGCGACTCGCCCTTTTCAATCGAGGCGGGTGGACCGAAGAGCGACTTCGGAGCGACGACCTGCTTCGGTTTGCCGTTGTCGTACCGATAGTCGTGGGGCAGCGCGAGCTTCGCATTGTTGTCGTAGACCTCGGCGAGATTCCCCTGCAAGAAACGGTTGTACTTGCCGCCACCGTCGAACTTCTCATCGACTTTTTTCATGTCATCGCGCAACTTGCTGATGACGTTGCCGCCGCCGAACATCTTGTCGTTGGCACCACGGCGCGTGGAGGTGCCGAACGTGAAAGCCGCCATCTCGTAAAACTCTTTCTGAGTCCAGCGGTCGAACGGATGATCGTGGCACTGCGCACAGCCGATCTGCGTCCCGAGGAAGATCCGCACCGTGTTGTTCATCGCGTCGAGCGGCATGCCCGAGTCACGCAGGATGTAACCGGCGGCCGGGTTCTCCCAGATCTTGCCCTCGGCGGTCAGCATCTCGTAAACGAACTTGTCGTACGGCTTGTTGGTCTCCAGCGATTCCTTGACCCATTCGCAGTACGGTCGCCCGGGAACGTTGTTCGTCAGTTGGCCGTCCTTCAGCCGCAGAATGTCGGTCCAGTAGTTGTAGAAGTTGCTGGCATAGCCCGACTGGCCCAGCAGCGTGTCGATGAGCTTCGACCGTTTATCGGGGTCGCTGTTTCCGGCGAATGCCCGCACCTGCTTGTACGACGGGATCGTGCCGCTGACGTCGAGGTAGATCCGACGAATGAACTGCTCGTCGGTGGCCACCGGGTTGGGAGTGACCTTGTACTTCGCATAGTTGGCATCGATCAGTACATCGATCTTCGCGGCGGAGGCCACGACCTTGGATCGAGTACTGCTGTCGATCAGCGTCGTTTTGATTTTTCGCTCGGGAACGGGCGGCGGAGGCTCGGGCTTCTTCTTCTTCGCCTTGGCATTCTTGCTCTGCTGAGCCATTACGGGCGAAGGACCGAAGTCGGAGAAAGACCAGCCGAGGACAACGGTCAGAGCGGCAACGCCTCCAACCAGCGCGAGGAGCGACGAACGACGAACAGACATGATCGAGACCCTTCCACCAAACCAGACGAAGATGCCGGATCGAACCAACACCAGACGGGAGCGTCTTCACGGACGGACGGCATGATAGCCTAGTTTCGTCCGACAAGCATGCGATCCGATTTTCTGAATCGCCTGACAGATTTCAAGCTCACACCCAGCCGATGGCGATCCTTTGCCTGTTTCCGGCGGCATGGCTATCATCCGCACCACTCACGCGGCCGGTCGAGTCTCCGGTGGCGGCAATCTCTTCCTCGTCAGATCCACCGCACCGATGGCCGACTACAACAAGTACGATCCGCGCGTCGATTCGCTCGTCATGGAATCCCTCACCAGTTGGGATCCCTCCGTCGGCAAGTTATCCGACGAGGACAAGGCGGTCCTGGCCCGGCTGGTCCATCGCTCCCCCGAGAAGGCGGCGAAGGTCAGTTACTTCCGCTCGCACACCGGCTTCACGCGCGAGATCACCGTCACGGTCGCCGACATCGCCCGCATCTACGATGAGCAGACGGCCGGGCGCGCGTGAAAGACCGCGGCAACCGCCTCAGCGCTGATGCTTCGTTCGATGGGGCAACTCCCACGATCACGGTGAAACTCTAACGGTCGTAGCGGTTAATCTGAGGTCTCTCCTGCGAGATTCGTCACCCGGGCCAACCACGAGTTTTCGATGCTGGTGTTCAGTATTTCGTCGGTAGGATGAGACGTTATGGACGTTTCCCGACTTCTCACCTACTTCGACTCGTCACCGGCGATTCGCTTGTTGAAAGCGAACTCGGCTCCGTTCGTGGTGGCCTTCTTGGTGCGGCGATTCAAAGAGAGTCGAGCGATCACGATCCCGCATTCGGAGTTGCTTCCCGCGCTGGCGGCGTTTCAGGAAGAGATGCAGGAGTCGTATCCGGAAGCGTTGCTCGACAAGCCGGAAACGTATCTCACGGACTGGTGCGACAAGCATTGGCTGCGTCGCAAGGTGGAAGCCGCCGAGCCGGTCTATCAACTGGCCCCGGCCACCGAGGAGGTCGTTGAGTTTCTCGACCTGGCGTTGCATCGGGAGGTCAAGTTCATCGGCACCGAATCCCGGTTGCGGATGATCATGGAATTGCTTGATCAACTGACGATCGGTGCTTCCGACGATCCCGCCGTCCATTTGGAGCGTCTGCGACACGACAAAGCGCGGATCGAACAAGAGATCGAACGGCTGGATCGCGGCGGCGGAGTCACACCGTTTCCACCGACTCGGATTCGCGAGCAGTTCGCGATGGCGGTCGATGAACTCAAAAAGTTGCAGAGCGATTTCCGTGGGGTCGAGGAAAAGTTCAAGGAGATCACACAGCAGGTTCAACAGCGGCAAGTGCAGGGTCTCGATTCGCGCGGAGGCATCCTCGGTCAGGCGTTGGATTCGGAAGACGCGCTGAAACTGGAGGACCAAGGGGTCAGCTTCTTCGCTTTCCTGGAGTTCATTCAGTCGCCCCAGCAGCAAGAGCGGCTCGAAGCGATCATCCACACGATTTCGCGACTGCCGGACTTGGTGGAGCAACCCGATGGGCTGGAGGTTGTGCGACACATGGTGCCGGCGTTGTTGTCGGAAGCGGAAAAGGTTCTGCAAACGACGCGGCGACTGTCGGCCACCTTGAGGCGGCTGTTGGACACTCGCGCGCAGCACGAGCGGCGGCGGATCGCCGAGTTGCTTCAACGCATTCAGGCTTTCGCCGCTTCGATGAGTGCTGATCCGCCGCGCGATCTCTCGCTGGAGATCGATGACGGATTGGGAATTGCCTCCCCCTTCTCGCGAACGAATTGGGCACCGGCGGTGGAATACGAAGTGCTCAATCTGGCGGAGAAAACCTTCGAACACAGCCACAAATTGGAGGCCTATCGCGAGCTGGCGCGGCTGCATCCGATCGACTGGATCGGTCTTCGTCGGCAGATCGCGGCCATCGTGTCGCGCCGCAGCCAGCCTTCGATCGCGGCGGTGCTGGAGGACTGGGGCGCTGCGGCGGGGTTGATCGACATTGTCGGGCTGTTGGAAATCGCGCGCGAGGACGGGCATCTCGTGGCTCACGATGCGACCGAGGAAATCGTACTGCCTCCGCGCGAGAACGATCACAGGACGCTCGTCGTCACCGTTCCGCTGGTCACCTTCGTTCGGAGGGGCGACTGATGCCACAACTCGATCAGGGCCTGCCGGAGTTCAAAGAGTGGTCGATCGCCGCCGTACGATTGCTGCAAGGAGTCGTCTACTCGGACGACGGGCCGGTTTGGAACCTCCTGCTGACGAACCAATCGCGGATCGAAGAATACCTCGGACGATTGGGAGTCATTCTGATCGTCGACCAGGACGAGGGATTTGCGTTTCTGAGACAAGCCGAAGTTGCGGAATCGCCGCCCGAGTACGAGCGACTGCCGAAGCTCTTTCGGAAGACGACGCTCAGTTTTTCCAAGACACTGTTGATGGTTTTGCTGCGCGACAAGCTCCGGCGATTCGACGAAGAGGAACTGCATCACGACTGCTGCGTCGTCTCCACCACCGAGCTGTTTGAATTATGGAAGCCGTTCTTTCCCGCCAACCCGGATGAGACGCGGCTCTACAAGTCGTTGCGTGAAGCAGTCGCAACGTTGGAGGAGATGAAGTTCATCCGGCTGTTCGGCAAGGAACCGGAAGAATGGGAAGTGCGCCGCATCCTGAAGGCACGGCTGCCCGCGGAGACCCTTGAGGCACTGTTGATTCAACTTCAGTCAGAGAGCGAGCGTCGAACGGGACTGGCCGCCAACGAGGATTGAGAGCGATGTACGATCTGTTTGAATCCATTGACCCCGTCGTCGAAGCCGCGCCGATCACACGGCCGGGATTTCGACTGGCTCGTTTGGAAGTCTTCAATTGGGGCACCTTCGACAGCCAGCGGAACGAGGTCCATGTCGTCCCCATCAACGGCGAGTCCGCCTTGCTGATCGGCCAGAATGGCTCCGGCAAATCGACTCTGGTGGATGCGCTGCTGACGCTGCTGGTGAAGCCGGGCAACACTCGCAACTACAACCTCGCGGCGGGAGCCGGAAAGGGCGAACGCAACGAACGGACCTATCTCAAAGGGGCCTACGATCGTCGCAGTCAGGAGGAGACTCACAAGGGCGACGTGCAGTTCCTGCGCAAGGGCCATTTCTATTCCGTGCTGCTGGCCTGCTTTCGCAACGAGGTCACGGGCAAAGCCTTCACCCTGGCTCAGGTGCTGTATTTGGGAGGCGACGGCCATTCGGTTGAGAAGCTGTATTGCTTCGCGCCGGACGAACGTTCGATTGCCGCGCATTGTTCCGGACTGAAGAGTATGGAGAAGCTCGCGCAGCAGATGCAGAAGCGCGGCTTCACCAGGACCTCGCGGTCCTACACCGACTACTTTGAATGGTTTCGCAAAGTCACCGGAGTGCAGCCGCAGGCGATGGACTTGCTCAACCAGACCGTTGCCATGAAGGACATCGGCCTGCTCAACGAATTTATTCGCAAGCACATGTTGCAGCCGCAGGCTTGGGGCGAGCGAGTCGACAACCTGCTCAATCATTTTCGAGACCTGAATGACACGCACCGCGACCTGCTGCGAATCCGCAACCAGCTCGAGTTGTTGGAGCCGCTCGAAGAGACCGGCACCGCGTATCGCGAATGCTCCGCGCAACTGGCCCGCGCCGAGCGAATGCACGCCGCCGTTGATGTCTACTTTCACCAGCAGGTGATCGATCTCTTCACGCCCGCCTGCGACGTTCGGCGTGACGAACTTCGGACGATGCAGGATGAAAAACAGCGGCTCACCGACGCGATCAAGGCCGAGCAGCAGGAATGCCGCAGCATTCAAAACGCCATCGACCAGGAGGCGAGTCCGCGGTTGCAGTTGATTCCGACGCTCATCGACAAGCATCGGGCGCAGGCCGCTCACAAGCGGGAAAAGCAGCAACGCTATCAGCAATCGTTGGTCGCAGCGGGACTCTCCGAACAAGTCGCGGACGCGGCCGGATTTCAGCGGGCCGCAACTCAATGGCCCGGATTGGCGACGGAGGTCGGGCAACTGCTCGCCAACGCCCAGTCCCAGCGCGACGCGATGATCGACGAGCGTGGAACCGTCAGCCGGACTCGTCGCGAGGAAGAAGAGGAACTCGCCGTGTTGCGACAGCGGCAGGGAAACTTGCCGGCGTCACTCACCGAGATCCGCCGGCGCATGTGCGAGGATCTGAATCTCAAAGAAGACGAACTGCGATTCGCCGCCGAGTTGATGATGGTCAATCCCGACGAACGAGCCTGGGAAGCCTCCATCGAACTGGCCCTGGGCGGCTTCGCGCGGACCCTGCTGGTGCCGCAACAGCACTACAAAAACGTCAGCCGCTACATCGATCAGACTCGAATGCAGGACGTTCACGGCAAAGGTCAACGAGTCACTTATCGGCGCGTCTCCGATCGCACGGAGGCCCCCAGTAGTCGCCCCCCGGGTCCGCAATCGTTGTCCAACAAACTCGTGTTTCGCGAAGGGCATCTGCTGACGCCGTGGGTCAGAGGAGAGTTGCTGCAATCGTTCAACTTCCTTTGCTGCGACACGATTGAAGAGTTCCAGCAGGCCCCGGACAAAGCCCTGACACGCAATCGGCAGGTGAAGTACGGTTCCGGTCGCCACGAGAAAGATGACCGCGAACAAGCAGCCGACCCGCGATACTTCGTTCTCGGCTGGGACAACAAGGAGAAGAAACGCCGACTCGAAGCCGCCGTCAAAGAGCTTCGCCAACGGATGGAACGGCTGGACCGGGACATCTCAAAACTCGACCAGCAGTTGGAACAGAACCGCGCTCGTTTGCAGGCGATCAACGAGGCTCAGAGCATCTCCGATTTCTCCGCCATCGACTTCCAGGCGGACGAGGACGAGATCCTCAAATTGCAGAAAGAGGAGAAGGGCTTGCGAGAGGGGAGCCCAAAACTTCGCCTTTACCAGAAGCGATTGGAGGAACATGAGCAAAAACAGGCCGCTCTCGAAATCTCGCGCGATCAGTCGATTCGCAGCATCGATCAACGAGAACGGTGGCTCGTTGATGCGAACAAACTGATCGACAACTGCCGGCGTGGCTTGAAGGCCAGTCGCGGTGATGGTTCCTGGCCGCGACACAGTGAATCATTCCCGGACCTCGAAGCCCTCTTCGAGAAACAACCGCTCACGACAGACGACTGGTCCGAACGTCGCGACACCGTTCGGAAGTCGCTGGACTCCGAACGCTCGCGACGACATGCGGAGCTGACGCCGATCGAGGAAACCCTGCTCGGCCAGATGACTCGATTTCTCATCGCCAAGCGCGAAGAGCGACACGATCTGCAAGCGGGTGTCGTCTACCTCGACGATTTTCTGCGGCTACTGGAACACATTCGCCTGGAAGACCTGCCGCGCCACGAAAAGCGGTTCAAGGAGCGGCTCAATGAAAAAGTCGGTGACGATGTGAACGTGCTGCGCAGCTCGTTCGAGATTGACCGCGCCGAGATCAAAGAGAGAATCGACCTGCTCAATCACTCGCTCCAGAATCTGGAATACGACCACGGGACTCACATGCGGCTGGAAGTGAAAGAGGTCCGCGACCCGGAAATTCGCGACTTCCGCCAAAAGCTCGATGCCTGTGTGAACAATCAACTCGACTCGTCGCCCGAGTCGTTGGAAGCTCGCTTCGAGCGAATTCAGACGCTCATCCAAGACCTGGGCAATCCCGACGACGATCGGTGGCGGCGCAAGGTGATTGACGTTCGCAATTGGTTTGATTTCGCCGCCGTCGAGATCAACGCCGAAACCGGGGAGGAACACAGTTACCACGAAGACAGTTCCGGCCAGTCGGGCGGCGAGAAAGCCAAGCTCGCTTTCACAATTCTGGTCGCAGCCATCGCCTATCAATACGACCTTGATCCATCCCACCCCGAACGCGACCGGTTTCACTTCGTGGTCGTGGACGAAATGTTCTCGCGCATCGACGACCGTTACTCGCAATACGCCCTGCAACTCTTCCAGCGATTCGGGCTGCAACTGCTCATTGTCGCGCCGCTCGATGCGAAGGCCCGCGTCACCGAACCGTATGTGGATTGCTACCTGCTCGTCTCCAAGGATTCGCAGACGCACCAGTCGGAAGTGGTTCCCATGACCGTTCGCGAGTTCCAGGAAGCGTTTACACCCTCCGTGCCCGCGAGTGCCGACCCAGCTATTCGGCCAAAGCCTCGCTAATCATGATTCGCCCCGAACGCATTCCTCACTCGGCGGTAATCCAAAAACTCCAAGGTGAGTCCGCTCTGCCAGAGCTAAAAACACTGACCCTACCAACGTAATCTCGGTGCGCGACCTCGGCCATCCCGGGTGGTTCATCACTCACGCGCCGCAAAACTCTCTCGCGTCCCTGTGCCGCATCCCTCACGATGGCGGACATCACACGGGCGGGTTGGAAAACCACCCCACTCCGCCGCTCAATTCGACAAACGCCACTGGCGTGTCTTGCCTTGGGTCGGATGTTCGCTCGGGGCCGAGGGGCAGCCGGCGAGCGCTGCGGCGACGAGCTCGATGGAGTCCGTCAGGATGAGTCGGTCGAGGTCTTCCGGTGCGATGGTCTTCTCACCGAGCAGGCGGATTCGCATGAAGTCGAACAGCGGTTGCCAGTAATCGACGCCGACGAAGATCAGCGGGAATTGTTCGACCTTGCCGGTTTGAATCAGGGTCGCGGCCTCAAACGCTTCGTCCAGCGTGCCGAAGCCGCCAGGGAAGATCACGAAGGCCTGCGAGTACTTCACCAGCATGACCTTCCTCACGAAGAAGTAGCGGAACAGGACCATCTTGTCCAAGTACGGATTGGGCTGCTGTTCTTTGGGCAACTGGATGTTGCAGCCGATCGATCGTCCGCCGACATCCCTCGCGCCTCGGTTCGCCGCTTCCATGATCCCCGGTCCGCCACCGGTCATCACCGTGAAGCCGAGCTTCGCCAGTTCGGCTCCCGTCTGACGGGCCATCTGGTAATAGCGATGGCTCTCGCCGAAGCGGGCCGAGCCGAAGACGGTCACACACGGTCCGAGCCGGTGCAACGCGCGAAAGCCCCGGATGAACTCGATGCCGATGCGGATGACTCGAAAGAATTCATCGATGCGCGGGCGAGGCCCTTCGAGCAGACGCCGGTCGCCGTTCAGGGCATTTTTTTGCGCGGGAGGAATGACCGGCGAATCATTCGGCGGCGTAAGAACGGTGGTCATGAAAAGGTCTCACGGGTGCGAGTGGTCTGTCGTGCAGATATGATCGGACGCGGCATGAACTGCCTGCCTGTGCGTCTTGTGCGAGATGTATCCGAGTCGGGTGATCTCGCCAAGACGGCAGTTCGCGCGACGTGAAGGCGCACACGCAGGCCGCCCGGTTTGCACGTTTCTCGAATCTCATTCCGTTCCTGTTGGAAGCACCGAACTCTCCATGAGCGACCATATCGAAATCAGCGGCGTCCGTTTGTATCTCAGCCAGCCCGACGATTCGCCGGGCGAGTGGATCGGACAGCGCGAAGTCCTGATGCAACTGCTGGCCTGTTGGCTGGTGGTCGATGACAAGGACTTGCCGCTTGCGCCGCGACTCGTCGGCACTCCGGGGATCGGCAAGACATCGCTCGGCATCGCGGCCGGTCGGGTTCGCCAGCAGTCGCTGTACATCTACCAATGCACGGCCGACACGCGGCCCGAGGATCTGCTCGTCACGCCGGTGCTGGCCGAGGACGGGAAGATCAAGTACCACGCCTCGCCCCTGGTGACGGCGATGCTGCGCGGTGGCATCTGCCTGCTCGACGAGGGCAACCGCATGAACGAGAAGTCGTGGGCCAGCCTGGCTCCGCTGCTCGATCACCGCCGCTACGTCGAGTCGATCGTCGCGGGGATCAAGATCCACGCACATCGCGATTTCCGCTGTGCCGTCACGATGAACGACGACGAATCGACGTTCGAAATCCCCGACTACATCCTCAGCCGCCTGCAGCCGACTTTGACGCTGGGCCATCCCAACCGCCATGACGAACTGGCGATCCTGCACTATCACCTGCCGTTCGCCGAGCCCGAGATGCTCAACCTGACGGTTGAGTTCCTGCAGCAGTCGCATCAACTGAACCTCGACTTTTCCACGCGCGACGGCATCAACGTGCTGCGGTATGCCATGAAGCGGCTGGCCCAGGACAAGACGCATCCCGTCGGCAAGGATGACGTGTGGCAGGAGGCTCTCATCAACTGTCTGGGGAGCGAGGCGACCGATCTCAACGAAGCGGCCAAGCGGCGACAGGGGTCTCTCGGAGGCAACACGATGCCAATGGGACTGGGCGATTTTTTCTTCGATCCCAACGACCCGCTGCACCCGGACTACGATGGCGATGATGATGACGAGGCGGATGATGACCGATAGGCGATCAGGTTGCGTCGGTCGTGTGTCCTCAACAGCGAAACGCTAACGGCGAACAGCTCATGGTTCCTTCTCCCGTCCTTCAATTCAGCGACCGCGTCTACTCCCTGCCGGTCATTCACGGCAGCGGCGACTTCGCCATTGAGGTCCGGCGTGTGATGCTGTCGCAGCGATTCGACTGCCTCGCCGTGCCGCTGCCTCCGTCGTTTCAGCACGATGTCGAACGGGCGATCCCCTTCCTGCCCAGCATCTCGCTGGTGATGCAGGAGGAACCGCCGGAAATCTCCGCGGCCGAGTGGACCGGCGACGATGAGGACGACGACGATGATGAAGACGGACTGGAACGGACGTTTAGCTACGTCCCGGTCGATCCGTGTCAGGGAGTCATCACTGCCCTCCGCATTGCGATTGAAGAGCGGCTGCCCCGCAAGTTCGTCGATCTCGAAACATCGCACTTCGACAGCTATGCCGCCGGCCTGCCCGACCCCTACGCGCTGAAACAGGTTTCGCCCGAGAAGTTTGCCGCCGCGCTGCTGCCGAGCATCGCGCGATTGCCCGATGGCCAGCCGCAGGATCGCGTCATCCACATGGCTGCCCGGCTAAGGCAGCTTGAAGCTCAGTACGAGCGAGTCCTGTTTGTCTGCTCGATTGTCGACTGGCCGTGGATTCGCGAAGCCTTCGTCGAACGAACGCCCGAACGGGTCGAACCCGATCCCGTCGAGGAGACCTCGATTCACCGGGCCGATCCCGAAACGCTGCTGTTCGTGCTCGGCGAGCTTCCGTTCATCACGGGCCTCTACGAACGAGCCCGCTCGGAACTGGAGGCCGACGAAAATCTTTCGATCGACGGCGTGAAGGCAATGCTGCTCGCCGCGCGCGACCGGTACAAGGCCGATCTCGGCAAGCGAGCCCGCAAGATCACCCCCAAGTTGCTGCGTGTCTACCTGCAGTACGTCCGCAATCTGACGCTGATCGAGCGTCGCTTGTCGCCGACGCTCTACTCGCTGATTGTCGCGGCGCAGCAGATCGGCGGCGACCAGTTCGCGATCGCGCTGGCACAGCTCGCCAGCGAATATCCCTATCACGAACTGATCCCCTTCCCGATGGTCCGGCTGGGAATTAATCGCGGCCGACTGTCGGATGGCGATGTGGCGTTCCTCAAGAACCGCCTGCCGGGACAGGCGATCGAGTGGCGGTCTTGCAAACTGAAGCCACAGCCGCCGAAGCCTCAGCAGGATGAGTGGCAGTTGCAGTGGAATCCGTATCACCAATGCAGTTGGCCTCCCGAGGACGTGTCGATCGAACGGTTCCGCACCCATGTGAAGGACACCGCGCTGGCGATGCTCGGCACGGACCTGGCTCGCAGTGAGAAGTTCACAACGAGCCTGAAGGACGGCCTCGACATCCGTGAGACGCTGCGAAACTGGCACACGGGCGACTTGTTCGTCAAGGTGCTGCCGCCGACAAGAGGCAGCCTCGACTGTGTGGTCATGCTGTTCGACAGCCCGGCCGATCCGAGGGACTACCCGTGGCGAGTCACCTGGCACGCCGAACACCATGACGAATCGACGCTCGCCTTGTTCGCGACCAACTACTTGGAGAATCTCGTCGGCCCCGGCATCGGGCAGGCGTCGTATGGCGGTGCCGTCTTTCTATTTCCTCCGCGAGCGGTCCCCGACATTTGGACGAACCGCCGCTTCAACTTCACCGACACGCTGGAGGAACGTCTGCTCGCCGCCGCCTGCTACCACGCCGAGGAGCGTCACGTCGCGCTGCTCAGCTACTCCCCTCCCGGCCCGGCTTGGAGACGCCTCGCCAAACGATTCGGCAAGAAGTTAATCCACGTTCCGCTGGGCAAGTTCAGCCAGGAAACGGTCCAGCAACTCCGGATGTTCCACGTTCTAAACGGCCAGAAAATCCGCAGTTTCGCGGCCGAGTTCATTCGCAAGGCCTGACGGTGGCGAGGCCGGGGCGGAAACTCACTCCTTGACAATACTCACCTGTTCGACTGTAATCGGCCCCTCACTTGGCTGGTTTCCTGCATTGATCGCAGGTGTTGGAGTCTGGATTCGCTGGGACGGCGGTTTGTTCGCAAACGGTCGTTGAGTCCGACCTCATCATTCAACGAGTGACGAGACCTTTTGATTCTTGGGTGTACTGAAGTCGGTTGAGTCTTCGGCCAGCGTTCCGGATGTTGCAGCCTGTTCTTGGGTTTGCGCCGTCTGGGAGGTTGTCAGGGCAGTTTGCCCAACGAGAACTCACCGAACGCGACTGAAAAATCCGATAACCGACTGAGGACTGTGCGCCGTTTGACGGGTTTGACCGTCAGTTTGCAGTCTTGATGGTGGTTTCGGACCTGTAGATTTGCGCTGCCGAACCCTTTGGGGCGAAGGCTGACCGGGTGGGACTGGTCGGCTTGGAAGGTGGCGAAGGGCAGGGACTGCCGCTCAACTGAGTGCTGGATCTCGCGTGGACGGATTGCCGCGAGTGAGAGCCAACGGGGTCGGGCTATGATGGCTTGTTCCAGTTTGCCCCGCGTTGTCGTCACGGGTGTCGGAGTGGTCTCACCGATTGGCATCGGTCGGGAATCATTTTGGCAGAACCTGATTGCCGGCCGCTCGGGTATTGACACGCTTTCGGCGTTCCCCGCGGGCGATCTCCCCTCCAAATTGGCGGCGGAAGTCCGTGACTTCGACCCCCTCGAACACATCTATCAGAGAAAATTCCTCAAAGTCATGTCTCGCGACATCCAGTTGGGTGTCGCCGGCGCGTCAATGGCCATGAAGGACTCGGGGCTGACGCGCGGTGCGGTCGATCCGGAGCGATTGGGCGTCGAGTTTGGGGCGGGTCACATTTCGACCACGCCCGAGGAATTGGCCGACGCCGCGCTGCACTTGCAGCAAATGAACGAGGGTGCAACATTCGCCCAGTGGGCCGAAGACGGTCTGGGACAGATTGCGCCGCTGTGGCTGCTCAAGCAGTTGCCGAACATGCCCGCGTGTCACGTTGCCATCGAGCACGACGCGCGAGGACCGAACAACACGATCACAAGTTGCGAATCCTCCGCCCTGCTGGCTTT
>JBBPIS010000026.1:14373-63427 GCA_038040225.1 Planctomycetota bacterium | reverse complement strand
GACGGACCGACATGGGAATTGCAGTCGGTTGGTCGGACCGACGCGCACAAGGATTGCTTCGAGCATCTGTGGTCTTAGCGTGACGGCAGTGATCAGCAAGAGGATCTCTATCAAATACCGCTGTTCTAACCCATCTCCGGACTAAAGCAAAAATCGGTAAGCACATCCCGAATGTGACGGCCGACATCGCTGGCAATGGGGCGATTCTACCGGCCACGGGCGATACATCTACCGCAGCTTCTTCTATGGTCTCCAGCCAGTGTTTCGTGAAAACCAGCCAGAATTATGCTCGCGTTTGCCTGCATGCTGGAATATCCTAGCGCATAAGCCTATTAGCAACCATCCTCGTCCGATCACTCCGCGAAAAATCGACGACCCACTTTCTTGGACTCTCGCACGGACGTTGAGCCCGTGTATGTTTGTGCCTGCAATGTAAATAGGACGCAGACGGCTCCTGCTTCGGCGGCAGCGGTTCGGTCATATTCCACAATTCAACCGACAGTCGGACATCGCAGTTCGTCCCTGAACATTAATCGCTTGCGAAACTCAAGACAAGTAAAACTACAACACCGCAAATCTTCAAAGCTCTCCAAAATTAGTTTGTCAGGCGGCTCTTAGTAAACACCCAGTCTGGGACACGCTCATGAAACCTGCCAAGGCGTTCGAGTTGATCCGCGATGAATGCTGGCGCGGCACCCGCCCGCTCATACCGCTGTTTGGCGCCGGAATCTCCGTCGACGCCGGTATCCCGCTCCTCTCGCCCATCTTGGAGTATCTCGTTCGCGTGGTGGTGCACATCTCGCTGTCGTCGAAAGGTGTCGCCCCTTCCACCCCATGTGCCATCCGCGACTTCCCGCTGCACCGCGAGTCCAAGCCGTATCACAGCTGGATTACCGAGCGCGGCTGGCCCGACCGGCATGACCTCACCGAAATTCAACTGGGACAGTTCGACGCCCTTACCATCAGCAAGCTGCGCAGCATCGTCGTGGACCAACTGGGAATCCAAGAAGGACCGGGATTGTGGAGGACGATCCTGGACCGGCTCACCAACAGTGACAGTGCGCTGGTCGACAGGTTCTTCAGCAAGCTCATCCGCCACGCGCGGCCGAGCGCCGCCCACCAGTACGCCGCCTTCCTCGCGCACATCATGAACATCAAGCTGATTCTGACCACCAACTTCGACCCACTGCTGGAACGCGCGCTTCTTGACCAGGACCTTGAGGTCATCAACTATGAATTGACCAACAGCGAGCACTGGCCGGATGCCAAGTTGGTCGCCTCTCAACGCGCCATCATTCAAATGCACGGCGGCACATTCGCACTGTTGGCTGGCGCGATCCTGGACGTGCCGCTCGACGAACGGCGTAAGCGCATATTCCTCGACTACATTGATCCACGGGCCTTGATGTTGGTCGTGGGCTACGGAGGGCTGGACAAGCGGGTCCGCAACATCATCGAAGACCATGCCGCACGCGGTGCCGGAACGGACTCCCCGCAGGTCCTCTGGCTGCATCGGCCCGTTAAAGCACCGCATGAAGTTAAGGGCATCGAATACGTGAACTACCACGACGGAGCGCACTTTTTACGGGAGTTGCACGATCGGCTGACGACGTCACATCCTGTCAGCCGTTTGTGGTACAGCGCGTTGAACCACGTCCCTCCCCGGCAGGTCGATCCCAAGGGACAATCCGCATTCGGGAACGGGCGGCCGTGGGAATATGTGATCTACAATCGCGAGGTGGACGATTTTGGGACATCCTCGGCGCTGGCGCAGCATGTTCAAGAGACCGACATCGACTACGACGTCATCTGGTGCCACCTCGAAAGCCTGCCCACCATCGACAGCTTCATTGCGTTTCTGCAGCGCGAATTCCGCCGACGGGATCCTGCGTTTCCTCCGTTTGCGATGTTTCGCTCTTTGGTGCCACGCGACGATCATCTCCCCCCGACGTCGCGCACCGATTGGCGTACCGACCCGCGTCCTCAATACATCCTGCGCGCGATGAGACGGGGCAAATACCTGATTGCGATCGACTCGCTTGGAGAGTTCGGTGACCACGTCAGCCCTGGCATGACGAGCGACCAAGACAACAACGTCCCGGCCAGCGCGGGGCAAGAGGAATACAAAGACATGATCGGACTGCTGGAGCATCTGATCAGCAAGTACGGAGAATTCGGCGAGTCGCGCCTCGTGATCGGCGCCAGCCCAAAAGGGGAATTCATCTGGCCGGAGCCGTCTTCGCAAGAGGAGTATCGCGCACTCAACGTCCGGAGTCTTTCGGTTGTCCCGCCGATCGACGTCAGCAAGAAGGACAACCCCGGCTGCTTCAAGAATGACGCGGCGTGGGAGCGCATCAAGGCGCAACTCGACGAGTGGAAGGAGAAGTTCGGCGGATGGAAGGCCGCGCTGCAACGGCGTAAGAACGTGCGGGAAATCGTCGAAGTACTCTTCAACTCGCTGTCGAAACGCGCTCAAGCCGTGCTCGCCGTTGCGATCGCATTTCGACACTTCCGCAGCATCGTCGCGTTGCGCCAGATTCTCATCCCGCTGTGGGAAGAGTTGGATAAGGGTATTCTCGCCTTGGAGAACGTGATTCGCACGCCGCAACCCATCTCGGGGCCGCGTCGAGAACGGACAAAAGCATTAGACGAGCTGCTCGACGGAATCAGCGCGTTTGCGCTGATAGTCCGCCAGGAAGGTGGCTTTTATTGGATGCACCGCGTGGTGCGCGGTGCGCTCTACGACAGGTGTCGGGCGCTGCTTCCCGATGCGTTCGAGGATCTACAGGTGACGCTGCACGACCGCTTGGCGACGTACTACCGAACTCTGTTCGCGGCGTCGCACGACCGGACGACATTGGTGGAGTATCTGTACCATCGTTTCAAGACATTGGAATCGATTGGCAAATTCCGGAACGTGAACGAGGAGGTGGATGGGGTTCTGTCGCGACTCCGCGACCTGGACACCACGTTGGCGATCGAGCGCGATCACCTGTTGTCGCAGCGCTATTCCGACACACTGCTCGCGTGGGTCGAGTCATTCCGGCAGTTGCTCGCCGAACACATCGGGCTCCAGCTGAAAATGATCTCGAAGCCCGCCGACAGGGCCGCGTGCCAGCAAGTCGAGATCCATCTCATGGCGACGCTGTGCGACTTGAAGGCCGAGGCCCTGCGCCAAAAGCACGACCTGTTCCGGTGCCTCGCGGCCCGCTTCGAGCAGATTGGGCATCGTCTTCAGTTTTCGGAGAAGCTGACGAAGCCCACCGCTCCAAGGAAGAAGCCTGCGCGGGCTGGAGGCGCCGAAGACCCTGGGTATTGGAATGATCTGTGGAAGAGATTCGAGGAAACGCACGCATGGACGCACAATTCCAGCGAGCTGAAAAGCGAAGTTCGTAAAGTACTTACGTCGGTGTGCAAGGACGGAGTCGTGGCGCGCTGGTGCGCGACGACTGCCTCGCCGCGAAATTCCGTCGACGCATCGATCAACGGGTACCGGCTTCTCGAAGAACTGATCGATGTTGCCTACTGCGCGTCGGGTCTCGACATTCAAGGCGGCCGTCAAGGAGTGTCTGTGAAACGCGAGCTTCCGTTCGTCCTGCTGTCCCAGATTCACGAGGAACTGGAGGGCATTAGCCATACATCTGAGGGTCCGCATTCGTACTACGAACACAATCGGGCGCGGCGCATCCTGATTCGCTGTTGCTACCGCCGCATGGAACATGTTCTGCGGCCGCTCACTCTGTGGAATAGGGACGACAAAGATTTGTATGCCGACGAACGAAAGGAAGTCGCGCGACAGATGTACGATCGGGGAATGAAGCATCTGTGCGCTTTCAGTGGAGTCGAGCTGCATGACTTCCTGCATTACGCGTGCTTTCTAAACACGCTGATGGCGCGGGCGTACTATCTGGATCGCGATTTCGTCGCCGCCTTTCGGTATCTCGATCAGGCCGAGGCGGCTGTCTCGTTGCCGACGACCGGGAGCGAACGATCGGCTCTCGCCGTATCCCGGTTGCATCGGGCGGAATGCCGGATTTGCGATGCCGACTACCAGTTCTCGGAGCAGCATCCTGATAACAAGAACGACCCGATACAGGATTCGCGCCGGTCCATCGGGCGCGCTAGCGTTGGACTGGAGCTCGCCCAGTCGGCGATTGAGCAGGCCCGCGACCTGCTCGACCAAGGCCGCCCCCACGTGCAATGGTGGTCGAAGTCGTACTGGCTCGAGGCGCAGTGCTGTCACGAACATCTCGTGTTGTGGTTTCTGCAGCACGTGTGTCTCTGGCGCGAAGTCGACGACCCCCTTCTCGCGAAATCCGAAGCCGAGCGTCACGAGGAATGGCGGGGGAGGCTGCAAGAGTTTGACGATCTGTTACGGCGGGCTCTAACGTGCGTCCGCCTGAGCCGCGACACTGCACGACAGGACGACCAGCGCGCGTACGGAACCGTCGTTTTGGCGCAACAATTATACGTCTGCCGACAGCTCTTTGTGGACCTCCTCAGGGCCAAAAACTCTAAGTGTCGCAATGCAGCCAATCGTGTTTTTGGAGATTGCGTCGACAAAGTGCGTAAGCAACTGCAGGGCAATGATGCCACAAGGGATGTCACAAGGGACGCGCTCGAGAGATTGGGGGAAGGGGACAGCGGAAGCGTGGTGAAAGACCGGGCTGACGAGTGCGGCCTGAAAAGCTGGGACGACCAAAAACGCCGAATTGACGACCGCCTCGGCAATGACTTCACAGATCCGGAGAAGATTGCGAAGCTGCTGCCCGTGTTTAAACAGCGGATGCGGCTGTTGGAAGTCGTCCAGCGAGAGTGCATTCGAAGCGCCCATGCCGCACTTGATCGGCAAGCGAAACGACTCGGACGGCCGTAACTTTGGCGTCATTGATCATTTGGGCGAAATCGCGATCTGGAACTGCGCCTTGAGCACAGTGCAAGTCGCGACGTTGTGGAACAACAGCGATTACGGAGTTATGTAGGTGCGCTCAACCTGAATCCGCTAATACGAGGTCAACTTAGGCCTTTCTAAGGTTCATCTCAGCGCGCGTCGGTTTGATCGACCGACGTCATGCCAACTCAGCAGCTCACCGGCAGACCTCATTCAATTCATGGAGATTCCTTAACTTGAAGGCGATGTACTCACTCAGCTCTTCATTGAGTTTCCGGTCAGGAAGTGTGAAACATCTCTGTTGCCGTGCGACGAAACATAGGTGTCAGCAACCGTCCGGTTGGTCTCGTCAGCTATTGGGTTCCTGACATCTACTTGTGCTCTCATTGGACTTTCAGATGGAAGCGTAGACAGGTGTCCAAGAGTGACCCCGCTCACGCTACGATGGCATCGATGACGTGGCCGTGGACGTAGGTCAGGCGGCGGTCGATGCCGTTGTGGCGGAAGGCCAGATGTAGGGTGGGACCAGCGGCGCTTCGCCGCGCCGGCCCACCATGATTTCTCGACGTTTCCAGATGGTGGGCCAGCGCTCGAAGCGAGCTGGTCCCACCCTACTTTCAAAAAGGCGATGGCCCTGCTCACGGGAAAGCCGGGATGGCGTGTGGGATTTTCATGGTCTAGGATGTCAACTTGGTCCACCTCGAAACGGGCGCATCGTTGATTCATCGGGCGAAGTCACCTCTTGGAGAGCACGACCATGTCCATCACCGCCGAAGCCGTCTACGAAAACGGAATGTTGAAACTGCAACAGCCACTGCCCTTCGCGGAACGGGAGCAGGTGCGCGTGACGGTGGAATCCACGAACCGGTCGCGTGACAGGCTCCGCCTGGGTTTGACCGCTCTCCGGCAACTGTGTGGTGAGCAGCCGATTCATTCCGGCGGCCTGCGATTCACTCGCGAGGAACTGCATGAACGCCGTTGATACCAATGTGCTCGTGTACCTTGTCGATGCCGATGAACCGGCCAAGCAGGCGCAGGCTCGCGAATTGATGGATCGTCTGGCGATCGACGAGTCCGACACGGTTTTGCTCTGGCAGGCCGCTGTGGAATTTCTGGCCTGTCTGCGTCGTTGGGAATCACGCGGCAAGATCAGCCCCGTTCAATTGACGAGCTATTGGCGGCAGATTGAGGCCATGCTGCCCATCATTCCGCCAACCACACAAGTCATCGACCGTGCCTTGGGATTGTGCTCGCGTCACAGCCTGTCGCATTGGGACAGCCTGCTACTCGCCGCCTGCATCGACGCCGGCGCGAAGACGCTCTATTCCGAAGACCTGTCGGACGGCATGACCTACGACTCCGTGACCGTGAAGAACCCGTTTGTCCCAGTGCTGTAGCCGGAGTCTTCGTTCGGAGCCGGTCTCCCGACCCCAGAGCAGCGCAACACACGAACAGAGACGCACGGATTCAAACGTCCAAGAGTGACCATTCTCCCGCATTGCTCACGCCATGATCGCGTCGATGACGTGGCCGTGGACGTCGGTCAGGCGGCGGTCGATGCCGTTGTGGCGGAAGGTCAGTTTGGTGTGGTCGATGCCGAGCAGTTTCAGCATCGTGGCGTGGAGGTCGTAGACCTGCGTGGGGTTGTCGCGGTCGAGTGGCTTGTAGCCCCATTCGTCGCTCGGGCCGTGGGTGATTCCGGCTTTGATGCCTCCGCCCGCGAGCCAGTTGGTGAAGACGAACGGGTTGTGGTCGCGGCCCTTGCCGGATTGGGCACACGGCATCCGGCCGAACTCGGTCGTCCAGTGGACGATCGTATCGTCGAGCATTCCGCGCTGCTTGAGGTCTCGGATCAGCGCGGCCGCTCCCCGCGCCATGCCGAGCGACAGCGGGCCGTGATCGCGTTCGATGTCTTCGTGCGAGTCCCAGTTTCGTCGCGGGAAGCCGTTGTCGCAGCCCGACCAGACCTGGACGAAACGCACTCCCCGTTCGAGCAGCCGCCGCGCGATCAGGCACTTCCGACCGAAGATGTCGGTCTCTTCGAGGTCGTTGATTTCCTTGGGGAACTCGCGGCCGCCGGCCAGTCCGTACATGTCGAGGATGTGCTTCGGTTCGCCCTCGATGTTCAAGGCTTCGGGCGCGGCGAGCTGCATCCGTGCGGCGAGTTCATACGACTTGATGCGGGCTTCGAGGCGGCTGTCTCCCGGCCGCGTCTCGGCATGCCGGCGGTTGAGCTTCGTCATCAGTTGCAGTCCGGCCGCATCGCCGTCTCGCGTAACGAGGCCCTTCGTTGCGGGAAACAGATCTTCAATCGGATTGGCGGCGCCGGGGCGCAGGATCGTTCCCTGATGGCTCGCGGGCAGGAACGCCGAGTCCCAGTTCTTCTGCCCGTTCGATGGGAAGCCGCGATGATCGGGCAGTACCACGAACGTCGGCAGGTTGTCGTTCAAACTGCCGAGGCCGTAGCTGACCCACGCTCCCATGCCGGGAAAGCCCGGCGTTTGAAAGCCGGTGGCCTGAAGCAGCGTCGAGGTACTGTGAACGCCCGTCTTGCCGATCAGGTTGTGAACGAAGGCGATCTCGTCCGCGACGTCGCCCAGCGGCGCGGTGATCTCCGACAGATGCTTGCCGCATTGACCGTACTGCTTCCACGACCAGGGAGCCGCGTAGGTCGCACCGTGTCCGTTCTGAAACAGCTCGACCTTCTCCCCCGGATCCCACGGCTGGCCGTTCCGCTTGACGAGTTCGGGCTTGTAGTCGAACAGGTCCACGTGCGAGGCCGCTCCCGCCATGAAGAACTGCACGACGCGAGTCGCCTTCGGCGGGAAGTGCATCACGTCGAGCACGCCACCTCGCGTCGAAACGACTGTCTTGGCTCCGGCCTCGGCTGCGACGGCACCATCGCGGCTCAGCATTGACGCCAGCGCCAGACCACCGAGACCACCGCCGACTCGCCACAACAGATCTCGACGAGAAAGGTCGAAGTCGCGCATCATCCACTCCAACGTCACAAACAAGTCCAGTTTCGCCGAGGCAGAAGACCGTGTCCCATACTACTGAGTCGATACTTCTTGTCGGGCCGCATGCATTTCAGAGCCAGGCGACGACACCAGCCGACGAAGCAAAAGACTGACCACAAATTTCACGGATGGCACAGATGAAGAGGGAGAACAGAAGAGTTCTTGGTCTTCGTCTGATCCGTGTCATCTGTGAAATCCGTGTCATCCGTGGTTCCGCCTTTTGCTCTTGGTTGCGGCCGAAGGCGGCGTCGGTTGACCCATCGTATCCGAAAACTCAGTGCGTCGCGCGGAACCGCCACCATCCGAGAACGAAGAAAATTGTGGCGAACAGGACCAGCATCGCACAACAGTTTGTCACCAGCGTGACGTCGACCGTCGTCTGAGTCAGCACACCGTCGAAGGCTCGCAACGCCCAGCCGTGAGGCGTGAACAGGCTGATCCGTTTCATCAGTGGAGGGAACATCTCCCGCGGGAAGAAACAGCCGCTGACACTGCTCAGCACCAGGATCAGAGTCGTCCCGTAGGACGAGACTTGCTGGTCGGTGTGAACCATCGTCGCCAACAGCAGCCCCAATGACGTGGCCGCCAACGATGTGCAGAGGATGACCGGGACGAGGTACATCGGGTCTGGACCCCACGACATGCCGAACAGCAATCGGCCGCACAAAAACAGCAGCGAGCACTGCACAACGGACGTGAGAAAGTACGGAACCGTCTTGCCGATCAACACCGAAGACGTTCCGATCGGAGCAAGCAACAGTCGCTTGAGGGTTCCGTTGTCCCGCTCGGCGATGAATGAACGAGCCATCACACTGATCAGGAAGAACGCAAACATCACCGTGAATCCCGGCACGATCCACAGGTAGACAGCGCCGGTTCGCGGCTTGTTGTCTGGATGAGCAGCATCTGATCCGGCTGTGCTTGCGTTGGGATTCAACTCGTCGTTCGAGCGGTCTCGCAGCCATGTGCGAGCGACCGCGTTTTTACGTGCGGCGACGGGGGCCACGACTTTGACGACCTGTGAGAAAATGACGCCCTCCAGCAACCGCCCCAATCCGATCGACGCAGGGCGACTTTCCAACGTCAGGTCGAGAGCGGCGGGACCATCCGCCAGTGGGCCGCTGTCCGAGTTCAACACGTCGGAAATGCGAAGTTCGTCCGCCCGCTCCTCGAACTGAGAACCTATCGTCAGCAGCAGCGAAGCCTCACCACGTTTGAGTGCCAGTCGCGCCTCATCAAGAGACGACAACCTGACCACCAACAGTTCGCGGTGCCGCTCCAGCACATCGAGCAGCCGCTGCGAAAGCTCGCTTCCATCCTGGTCCACGACGGTGATCTTGAACCGCTGGTTGTTCTCATCGCGCGTGAGGAACTGACCGGTTGACATCCCGACGATCGAAATGAACAGCAGGGGCAGGACCAACAGCAACACCACGGCTCGCTTGTCCTTGACGAGCAGCAACAGGTCTTTGCGAGTGATGTACCAGGCGGTCATGGTGCGGTGGCTTTGTTGGCGGTCAGTGTTGTTGGTGCGGTTTAGTGCAGTGGGGAAGAGGACAAGGGGACAAGGGGAGCGGGAGACAAGGGGAAAAGTTCGACATCAGCAAACCAACTCTCAATGAAACAACACTCTGTCCCCTTGTCTCCCCATCCCTGTGTCCCTCAATCCCTCAATCGGTGCCCTGTCAAACTTAGGAAGAGCCGTTCGAGGTTGGTCTGCTGTGTCTCAACTCGTAACACGCAAATTCCGGCGATCTTCACCTTGTCGAGTACAGACCGCAGCCGTTCGCCGAGATCAGGACCATCACCCGACAGAACGACGGCTGACTGTCCGTCACTCCCCGTGCCGATTCGAGCCAGGCCTGCCACCACGGAGACGGCTCGTACCACATCGTCCACGTACAGGATCACGTCGGCGGCCAGACCTGTCAGCAGTTTCGGAATCGCGTCATAGGCGAGCACTTTCCCGTGATCGACGATGGCGACGCGCTGGCAGATCGACTGGACCTCTTCCATGTAATGGCTGGCATAGATGACTCCGACGCCACTCCGCGCCTGGTCGCGCACGCAGTCGAGCAGGTGCGAGCGGGACTGCGGATCAACGCCGACGGTCGGTTCGTCGAGGATCAGCACCGACGGACGATGCATCAGCGCGACACCAAAGTTGAGCCGCCGCTTCATGCCTCCCGAATAGCCCCCCGCAATGCGGCTCGCACTGTCGACGAGGCCGATCCGTTCGAGCACTTCGTCGCACTGGGCCTGCAACTCGCGACCGTGCAGTCCGTACAACCGCCCAAAGAACTGAAGGTTTTCGATGGCGTTGAGGTCGGGATAGATCGCGAAGTCCTGCGGGACGACTCCCAGCAGACGT
The DNA here is from genome assembly GCA_038040225.1 of Planctomycetota bacterium. Taxonomy (GTDB): domain Bacteria; phylum Planctomycetota; class Planctomycetia; order Planctomycetales; family Planctomycetaceae; genus Schlesneria. The sequence goes on along the minus strand of JBBPIS010000026.1, from coordinate 53,145 downwards.
CGCTGATCGCGGTTGCGGCCATCGAAGCACGAGCCACCCAGAATCACTTCGCCTTCATCGGGGACGAGCAATCCGGCCAGCATCATCATCGTGGTGCTCTTGCCCGCGCCGTTGGGGCCGAGCAGTCCGAGCACTTCACCCGGTTCGAGCGAAAAGCTGACATCAACCACGGCCGGACATCCACCGTAACTCTTCTTCAAACGGCGGGCTTCCAGCAGGCTCATCGATGGACCCGTCCCTGGGCTGTTCACCAACCGAGCAGAAGCACGTGCATGAACAAGCCGGTCAACGCGGCGGTGGTTCCGACTCGCAGGTTGTCATGCGAACGGAGCGGCAGCGATTCGACGATGCCTGCCACCAATGCGGCGGTGCCAGCGATCGACAACGCAACGCCCAGTGGCACACCGGGACGAGCTTCAATCCAGTAGTAGAGCGTTGACATGACCGTGGCCACCACGACAAAGCTGATGATGCCCATCCACGTCTTGCGGCGATTCCACGGCAGTTGTCGGCGTCCCCAGGCGAGACCTCCCAGTGTGGCCGACCCATCTCCGAGCGCCATGATTCCCAGCGTCATCAATCCCAGTTCCGAGCGGCCCGGCAGCAGGAACAGCATCCCCAGTACCGGCACTCCATAACCCGCGACGGCCCGCATCCATTGCTCTTCACCCGGGCGTGCAAATGCGCGCGCTCGAATCATCGCGTAGGTCATGACACTCACCGAGATCATGATCGTGATGTTGATCAGCAGCGGTCCCCACGGATCCTGGTGAGGGATGACCCACAGCAGACACGGCAGCAACCCCGGCAGCATGTGCAGCAACCGGCGACGAAACTCGACGACGCCCAGTCGCATGGCCAGGGCATTGGCGCCGGGAATGAGCAGCACCCACCCGGACAGTTCGTCAGTGGATGGTCTGAGAATCGTACCGGGCGCGACAGCGGGCAGACTGCGATTCAGCAGGGGTTTGTTCGGGATCGACACGCGACTCATGAGACGGACTCCCATCGAGGGATCACCGGACACGGAACGTCGCGGTGACAGGTCTTGTCACCGCCAACTCGATTGAGACCAACATCCGTGCCATGAATTCGGTGCGACAATCCTCCTGATGCGTGCCAGCATGAAACTCCGTGAAGAGATCTTCACTGATTGATCGGCGAGCAACCCAACAGAGTTGCGACCGACCATCGGCTGTGCTGCAATCGCGCGACGAGTGCTTCACCGCACAAACGGCAGTTTCCGCCGGACAGAACCAGTCGCTAGGACCGTTTCTGTTGCAAGGCTCGTTCCGCAAATTGCCTTTCAGTGACGGGAGACTCGGGTCGCAGTGGCCGCAGTCCGGCGAGTCGGTCTGCGCGTCGCAGACTTCGCAACCGGCCGACCCCGCTTGGTGCGAACGCGCGAGGACACGATTTTTGGGGCCTTGACCTTCAATGTCGCGGGGAGTTTGACGGGGGCATCGATTCGTCGCAGTACGGCCATCAGCCGCACGATGTCTCTGCGGGTGATGACGCCGACCAGACGGCCGGAACTCACGACGGGTAAGCAACCGAAACGGGCGTCGCGAAAGAGTCGAGCCACCTCCGCCGCATCGGACTCCGGCTTGAACACCGGCACGCCGCGCGACATCAGTTGTTCGACAGTTGCCTCGCGCGCCTCACCACTGAGTTGTGTCTTGATCACCTCGTAGTCGGGCAACACGCCCAGCAGGCGACCGAGTTTGTCGGTCACGTACAGTTCGGTCGCCTCATGACGGTCGAGGATGTTCAGTGCCTCATCGGCCGAACACTCAGGGGACACCCTGACAAAACCTTGAGACATCAAATCGCCAACGGTCATCCGCATGACTGCCACTCCTTGGGCTGGGGGGAACGATTACGACGAGGGATCATCGCAGACCACTTCACCTGTAACCTAGGTTGCGTTTTGGCAGCGTGAGGCAAAAAAGCCTCAACTTCTTCGCAGATTTCCCGTCAGGCATTCGCGATCAGGATCGCCGGGACATCCACATTCGATCCCTTCACGCTAATCGGCACAACCGGCCAATCGGCCGACGTGGTGAGCACCTCGGTCCCGCGACTCGTCACCAGCACGGTGTCACCCATCAGCACCGGTCCGACCGACGGATGCCAATAGACGGGAGTCCCCGCTGACAATCGGAACTCACTCGTCGGCATGATCGGGACGGCCCCGAACTCGTACTCGACGACATCCGCTTGATCGGATAGACGCCACTCCGCGGCCGCGCCCGATTTGTCATACAGCCGATGGACGCGGTTCCAGACCTCAAACAGTTCCCAATCGGGTTGGGAGAAGTAAATTCCGGTGGCCGAGACCAGCGCGGCAGGCTCGAACGCCTTCAGCAACTCGTCGGGAGCGTCTCCCCAACAAACAGTCCGAGCCGCACCAACAAACAATCCGTGATACCGTGCCACCGCCGAGATCGTGCAGTAGCGCTGGACCGGCGACTGATCGTAGGTCCAGCGGCGAAAGCGGCGACCGCGCCCATCGGCCAGAATTTGAAGTCGTTCGGGCTGCAAGCCGTGCTTGCACAGCCGATGCGACAGTTCGCCGGCAATCTCTGCTTCGGTGCGTCCCTTCGTCAGACCGCGAGCCGTGGCCTCGACCGCGCGTGTCAGCAGCTTACCCCCCTCGCGCAGCCGCGCCGTATCGAAGTCACTCAGCGGCAAACGCATGCCGAGCAGGCGCATGCTGACATCCGTCGTGCCATTGAACGGGGAGTCGCTCGCCACGTGACGGCCTCGACACAAGTCGGCCAACATTACCGCACGCGGCTCGAACCACGGGCGTTCCTTCAGTTGGAAGCCCATGTTGCCAACTTCGACTTCAAAAAACTGAGCGGTGTCGGCGTTGCTGCACACGATCACGCGAGCATCGGGCGTGACGAACAGCGCGCCGGTCGAACCGGTGGAACCGCCCCGTTCGTTGCAACCGCCCGCTGTCAGCCACGCGAAGTTCGACGGTTGCTGGATGAGCAACGCGGCGTATCCCTCCTGTCGCAGGAATTCGGCAATGCGCTGATGCCGGGTCGCGATTTCGCCGAGTCGTTCGGTATCGACGGCCGCGAACTCGGCGGATTCGAGTGGATCAGACAAATCGACCATCGTGGTGCTCATGTCGTTTCTCGTTGGTTCGACCGAAGGGAAGGGTCGCATCGCCACCACTGGGCGAGGACGGGCGGATCGGCAAGAACTTGCCGGGCATCGACCGTCGCGTCTCATTCGCCGCGTCGAGCCACTCGTCCCAGGCAAGCATACCATATTGCCCGCGTGCCTCTAGAATGCGGAGGTCCGCCCGACCAACTTTCTTGAGATATCCGCAAACCACGCCTGAGTCGGAGGTCGGGTCTAATCAACCGACGAAACCGTCAAGAACCTATCATGGCCCGACAGGAATCCGACCGCGAAGACTTGATGGTGGAAGCCGTCGCTCTCGTCCGTCGCGTCGAACTGCGAACGCCCCGGCGCAACGGGACGGTTGTCCTCGGCTTCCGCACGAACGGGTGGCTGTCGGTCTACCTCGGCCCCGATCCGATGTACCAGTTCGATGAGTTGGGCCGCCTGCGCCGCGCGTTCATTGACGGACTGCTCTATCGCACGCAGGGCACAACACTCGCGCAGCTCCGTCGCCAACGAACCAACTCCGAGACGACTCTGCTTCGCCAAGATCTGACTGAGACGGAACTTGCCGACTTTCGGAATGTCATGCTCAGCGCCATCGTTTCATTGCGCGAGCAATTGGTGCAGCGACAGACGGTCCTCGTGCAACAGGTTCCTGGCGAGGATGACCATCTCCTCCACGAACTTGCCACGGGACTCGGCCGCGTCCTGAAGTCGCCCGAGTTCCTCGCCCCGCCGATTCCTGGAAAGCGTTGAAAGTGCTCCGTTCATGCAGAAGCTGATCGTCGGTTGCGGATATCTCGGACGGCGCGTGGCGGCCGCGTGGCAGAAGGCCGGTCACGAGGTGACGGCGTTGACTCGATCAGCGGCCAGCGCGGCGGAGTTGGCTCGACTCGGGATGCGGCCCGTGATCGGCGATATTTGTGATCCGGAAACGCTCGCCGCGCTGCCCGTTGTCGAAACCGTGTTGTTTGCCGTCGGCTTCGACCGGACGTCGGGACGCTCCCAGCACGAGGTCTACGTGGACGGGCTGAGGCACGTGTTGAACCAGGTCGCCTCGCGCTGCGAACGCTTCATTGACATCTCCAGCAGCAGCGTCTACGGACAGTCGGCGGGCGAGTGGGTCGATGAGACATCTCTCTGCGAACCGGTGCAGCCCGGTGGCCAATGCTGCCTCACCGCCGAAGCCGTGGTGCGCGAGTTCTTTCCAGCCACGAATCAGACCGCAGCCCAAAGACCATTCGCCAACGTCCTGAGGCTCTCGGGCCTCTACGGACCGGACCGATTGCTCTCGCGGATCGAAAGCCTGCGCGCCGGCGAACCGTTGTCGGGGCAGGGTGAGACGTGGCTGAACCTGATCCACGTCGATGATGCCGTCGCGGCGGTGCTGGCTTGCGAGCAACGCGGTCAACCGGGGGAGACGTATCTCATCAGTGACGACAGTCCAATCCGGCGCGAAGAGTATTACAGTCGACTCGCGCGGCTGGTTGGTGCGCCGCCGCCCCTGTTCGCCGACGATCAACCTGCCAAACGCGGATCGGGGGGGCTGAACAAGCGCTGCTCCAACAAAAGGGCGCGCGCCGAGCTGGCTCTCGCGCTCACCTACCCAACGATCACCGCTGGCTTGCCGCACGCTCTGGGCCTGTCCGCGACAGCGACAACGACCGGCGAGTCACCATCGAATTGGCGGACTCTTCCAGCCGAATGAAGTGCCAGCGATCGTGTCCGACGCGGACCGTGTACTGGTCGGCCGCAACGTGACCCGCGATCTGGCCGCTCGGAAACGCTTCGGCCGCCGTCACGACGCGAGTCTCCGTCCGACCGCGTCCATCAACGATCAAGTACGTCCCAGCCGCGATCCCCTGCGGCAGCGGTATCGACGACAGAGACCGCTCGCCTCGATGTCGAATCACCGGCCGAACCGCAGTCTGATTCGGATGCACGCTCGGTCGCAAAGCCACCGAGGACGAAGCCGCCTTGCGGGCGAGCAGGCGTTCGTTGGCGGACCGTCCGTCCGCGCGATCTCCCGACCACATTCCGGCAAACAATCCGGTTACGAGCAGCAGCAATGTGACACGGCTGGCCATCATGACTTGATCCATCATCTCAGCGGCAAATCAGCAAGTTGTCGGTCGCATTGGCCTGCGATCCCCTCAGTTCTTCGCTGGAGGTATCGACCGCGCGAAAAGATTCCGAACAGCGAAAGCCTGCCGACTCGGCAAAACACTCCGCGCAGCCGGAACCATTCCAACTGTGACGATTGCTCCGGCGGAATCGAAACACCGCGCATGGCGGATCGCTACGGCAGAGGCGCGTCCATCGCGAGACTCAGCAATTCCAGTCGCGTGAGAAACTCATACGATTCGCACAGGACTTCGGGGGCGATGTGGCTGTGACGGCTCAATTCGACGTTCAAGCCACCTCGATAGTCGAGCTTCCTGAGCGTGCGAAAGACCGGCAGGAAGTCGATTGTTCCTTCGCCGAACCGCAGGTGGTCGTGAACGCCCCGGACCATGTCTTCGATGTGGATCGTGAACAGCCGGTCGCTCCATATCGTCAGGTAGTCCGAGATCGGTCGCGGCTCGAGGCAATGCACGTGACCGATGTCCACGCACAGGCCGAAGCCGGGGCCATCGACCCGAGTCAGCAGCTCGCGATAGTGGTCGAACGTCTGGACCAGCATCCCCGGCTCGGGTTCAAACGCGAGTCGCACTCCGCGCACGTTGGCAAAGTCGAGCACCTCGCGCACGCCAGCCGCCAGTCGAGACATCGCCTCGTCCCGCGAAACGTCGTCGCGCAGGATGCCCGACCAGAACGAGACGGCGTCGGAACCGAGGGCCAGCGCGATGTCGATGCACCGCTTCAGAAACTCGATGCGCACGACACGTTCCTCCGCCGTGCGACTGACAAGCGTCGGCTCGTGTTTTGCGCGGGGATCCAGCAGGAACCTCGCTCCGGTTTCGATCACCGAGGTCATCTCGAACCGTTCGAGTGTCCTTTGCATCCGGCTCAGTTCGCGGGGCAACTCGATCGAGTACGGGTCGAGGCAATGATGATCGACCGTGATCGCGACAGACCGATACCCAACCTCGTGCATCAGTTCGAGCGCCTGCTCCCACCGATGCCCGGTTAGTCCGTTCGTGTTGTAGCCGAGCTTCATGATGAGGCGTTCGTCGTAGGATGGGCACTCCTGCCCGTCCGTTCTGAAAGTACAAAGCCGGACGGGCAGGAGTGCCCATCCTACAATCCGTCACTTCACCGGGGCCTGCGCCTTGATGAACGCGATCAGGTCGGCGAGGGCTTGTTTGTCGAGGTCTTTCTCCAACCCTTCGGGCATCAGCGACAGGCCGTTCGAGATCAGTTCGTCGAGCGTTTCGCGGAGAACGACGTCCTCTTTGGCCTCGGCCCGCTTGAGCGTCAGGCTGGCGGCGGTTTCGGCGGAGATCATCCCCGTGTGGATGCGGCCCTGCAACGTGACGGCCGTGTAGGTTTGGAAGCTCGGCTGGGCTTCGCGGTTCGGGTCCATGATCGCCACGAGCAAATCAGACGGCGACTTGTTCTGGACGCTCGCCAGGTCCGGGCCAACCTGATGGCCGGCCGCTCCCGCGCGATGGCATTGGACGCACGTCTTGCCGTACAGCATCTGGCCGCGCGCGGCATCGCCCGTCAGATCGAGCGTGGCCTGATAGTCGGCGACGACCTGCTTGCGGTTGCTCGGCGGTTCGGCGAGCACTTTTCGCGCGGCCTCTTTCACTTTTCCGTTGGGATGATTGAGGAGCAGTTGCCGCTTGTCCCGTTCGATCTCACCAATCTTGATCGACCCGGTTTCGACGGCCTTCACCAGCGCGACCGCTCCCCCCGCCGATGAGACCAGTTGATCGACGACCTCGCGCCGCGTGGCCGGTCCAAACGTCTTCCACGGGGCGAGCAGCAACTCGACCGACTTCGCCGATCCCTGCGCCGCGAGAGCCTTCACCGCCGCCTGCTGCAACGCGGGCGAAGACTGTGGCGTGAAGACGGCCGGCAGCGCGGTCTCGGCCAGTTGCGCATCAGCCAGCGCCAGCAGATTGATCGCCGCGAGCCGAGCCGCCTCGTTCGAGGCTGCATCGCCCACGACACCGCTCGCCTGTTGATAGACCTTGCTCAGCGAGTCACCAATCGCCGCGTCGGCCTTCGTCTCGGCCAGCACCTTGGCAATCGAAGTCCCTCGCCGCCGCAGCCCCTCGCCGAGTGAGACTAGCACCGGCGAACGCGTCGTCGCCGGAACCTTCTCGTCGGTGACGGCCTTCAGCAACGCGACGACATCCTCACTCTTGGGCGATGAACCGATGAGCCGCGCCAGTTCGACGAGCAACGGAACCAGGTTCTCAGTCTTTCCGGCAAGCAACACGGTCGAAAGTCGCCCCATGTGTGGATATGCCGACGATAGCCACGCCGTACGTACATCCACGTCATTCGCGGCTGCTGGGGCGAGCAGTTGCAAACCAAACAGAGCGTCTTTGGCGGGAAGCCCACCGACGGTGCATGCCGACTGCCATTGCAACCTTGGGTCAATTGACCAGTAGAGAAACGAAATCAGGTCAAGGAGATCGGGGCTGGCCGCTGCTACTCCTTCCGCAAGGCGCAATCCGTGCTGAATCACTCGCGGATCATGATCGGTGAACAGGCCAATCACATCCTTTGGGTTGAGGGCTTTCATTCCGTGGAGAGTCCAGGCCGCATGCAAGCGGGCTCGCGAAGTGTTCGCGTTGTCCGGATCGATCTCGGTCGTCGTCAGTTCGTGCAGCCGTGCGACGGCAGCCTTGTCCTGTCGTTCGACGAGCAGTCGCTGCGCCGTGTCTCGCACCCAGCAGCGATCCGATTTCAGATGTTCGACGAGTTGTGCCGTATTCGCCGCACTCATGTCGATCGGAGGAGGCACGCGGCGTTTGTCGACAGGAGCAACCAGTCGCCAGATGCGGCCTTTGTCGTGGCCGCTTTCCAGGTCGCAGAGGGCTTTGATGTCCTCGGGGATCGAGGCGGGATGTTCGATCGTTTCGCGGTACATGTCGAGCATGTAGAGCGTCCCGTCGGGGGCGTTCACGAAATTGGTCGGGCGGAACCAGTTGTCGGTCGAGGTGAGGAACTCGCAGTCTTTCTCGGTCCGTTCGGCGGTGAAGCTGATGCCGTCCGGAGTCAGTTTCTTTCGATGGACGAGGTTCGCACCCACATCACCGATGAAGACGTTGCCGTGGAATTCGGGCGGGTAGGCACCGCCGCGATAGACCGTGATGCCCGTCGCCGAGGTGAAGAAACCGATCGGGACCAATTCCGATTCGGGGAGCCGCTTACGGAACTCGGGGTCCGCCGCGCGACGGGCGGTGCGGACGAGCCGCCACGGTTCGGCACCGCTCGTGCGATAGACGACGGCGGCGGCTCCCTCTTTCGCGATCGAACGGGTCGTGCTGGGAATCGTCAGTTGCGGATTGCGTTCGAGGTATTCGAGCGGCCACACCACATGCACGATGTGGTTGCTGTTCGAGCAGATGAACCGGTTGCCCCAGTCGTCAATGGTGTGCCCAAACTGCTGGCCTCCCGAAACCATCGTCAGTTCGTTCGTGGCGGGGTCGAGCCGCAGATCGCGCCGCCCCGGCGTAAACTTTCGCTCGGGCTTGCCGTCGCGCGCGGGGACGGTCAGGTCGCCACCGGCCAGTCCCGACGAAAAGTAGATCGCGTTGTCTCGCCCCCATTCGAGACCGTTCGCCAGCGCCTGCACATTCGCGTGACTGAAGCCGGTGCAGAGGACGTCCTGCACGTCGGCCACGTCATCGCCGTCGGTGTCCTTCATGAAAAAGAGGCTGCCCGACGCGAGCACGTACACGCCTCCCTTCGAGCAACACACCGACTGGCCCCAGCGCAGCTTGTCGGCAAACACCACGCTGTGATCCATCCGGCCATCGCCGTCTTTGTCCGTGAGCAGCCGGATGCGCGACCACGATTCGGCCCGCTGGTCCTTGTACTTTTGCACGCGCTGTTCGGGGAGAAACGGATAGTCGGACATCTCGACGACGTACATCCGGCCCCGCTCGTCGAAGGCCGCGTCGATCGGATCGACCACGTCCGGCTCGGCCGCGACGAGTTCCAGCGTGAACCCGTGCTGAAGTTTGAACGTCTTGAGTTCTTCTTCCGGAGTCCTGGCCGGGATGCGTGTCATCAATTCGGTGAGCGGTTTTTCCTGGGCGAGCGGCTTCTCTTGCGCGAGAAGTACCGTTGCAGAAAGCAGCCACACGCAAACGGCGAGAGACGCGTACCACGAACAGAAGAACGTGTCGAGAACTTTGCGGGCGAGAGACCGAGTCGGCATGGGATGCTCCCGTGAATTGTGGACTCTGACGTTTAAGATCGGCGCTTCAACAACTGACTGAAAAAAACGGACGAGCAGAACAATGGAGGCAGAATGATGAAGAGAAAAACAAATTCTAGTTCCTCATCATTCTGCCCCCATTGTTCTGCCAATCCCTGTGTGGCTGTTGCTGCTAGCTAGTGACAACAAGATCGATCCCGACAGTCATTGATGCACCGATTCTTAATCGAGCATCAACTGCCGCGCCGGGAAGACGGGGCCTTCGACGCAGACTCGGCGGTAGTCCCACGAGCCGTCGTCTTGTTTTACTTTCGTCACGCAACTGAAGCAGGCTCCGAAGCCGCAGGCCATCGGCGTTTCGAGCGACAGCAGACAGGGGACATCCGATGCGTCGGTCCATTTGGCGACGGCGTGCATCAGCGGCTCGGGGCCGCAGCAATAAACGGCATCGGGAGGCGAAGGCTCGGCCAGAAGCTGCTTCAACAGGTCGGTGACGAAACCGTGATGGCCGACGGAACCGTCGTCGGTCGCGATCCGCACGTCGATTCCTTCGCGCTGAAACTCTTCGACGCCAGCGAGATACTCGGACGAACGAACTCCGTAGCAGAGCGTGATGCGCGAGGGAACATGTGCGAGTTCTCGCGGCGGCTGGCCGTAGACTCGTCGGCGCAGGGCCTCGCGAATCACGGCGAGGAACGGCGTCTGGCCGATCCCGCCCGCGACAATCACCAGGTGACCGGATGGCGGAGCCGGGAATCCATTGCCGAGCGGGCCCCAGAGTTCGACTTCGTCACCGGGGACGAGCGACTCCAGTTGAGTCGTCATCTTGCCGACGACGACGTAGCCGAAATCGACGCCGCGCGGTTGAGCGGCCTTGCCGTTGGTTGGCTCATCGCAGTAGACGTCGTAGAGCGCGAACGGCCGACCGAGCAGCGGGTCGCTTCGTCCCGGCAGCCTGACCATGAAGAACTGTCCGGGCAGAATCTGCCGCGCGATCTCGGGGCATTCGAGTCGCATCCGCCACGTGTTGCGAGCCATCTGTTCGTGCCCGACAACTGTCGCGCGGCACTGCACCGCGGTTCGCACGAGTCCCGGCAGGCAGAGGTCCATGGAGGAAGACGTCATCGAAACATCCTGTGGGCCACAGAGGAGGGATCAGAGATGAAAGATGAAGGATCGTGTTCATCCCTCATTCCTCTTCAAATCAGCGTCGGCCGGACGACCGCTTCCCCAAATTGGTCTTTCGCTTCGCGGCAGCCTTCGGCGCGCGCGGCACATGACCGCGCACGGCCGGCTTCGCCGCGCGGCTGGCTGCCGTCTGACTGCGGACCGGACGTGTTCGTGACGGCGCGCGGCGAGACGGCGAGGTCGTCGCGAATTGTTGGAGCACCTTCAGTTCGACGGGCGTCAGTGGTCGATACGCTCCCGTGGGGATGTTGCTCAGCCGCAGCGGGCCGAAACCGATGCGTTTCAGCTTCATGACCTTGTGCCCCACCCGCGCGAACAGCCGTCGGACTTCACGGTTCTGGCCCTCGGTCAGGACCACTTCGACGATGGTCGCATTCCCGTTGGTCTTGATGCGCCGGATATCGCGCACCCGAAACTTGCCCTCGGTGAAGTACAGTCCCTGCCGCAACTGGCTCAGAATCTCATCGGTGGGCGTTCCCGCAATGAGGGCCCGGTACAACCGCTCGACCTGAAACTTGGGATGAGCCAACTTGTGAGCCAACTCGCCATCATTGGTGACGAGGATCAAGCCCTCGGAGCCTTCGTCAAGCCGCCCCACGGTGAACAGCCGACCGCTGGTGGGCGGCAGCAAATCGATCACGCGCGTGCGGCCCATCGGGTCCGCGTTGGTGCAGTGGACGCCGGGTGGCTTGTTGACGAGGTAGTGCCGTTTCTTTTCCGGCTTGATTCGCTCGCCGTCGACGCAGACCTTCTGGGTGTCGGGATCGACCTTGATGCCGAGCGCGCGCACCGTCTTACCATCAACCGTGACGCGACCCTCGACGATGTACTCTTCGCAGTGCCGGCGCGAGGCGAGACCGGCGGAGGCCAACACCTTTTGCAGACGCTCGGTGGACTTGCCGATCTCGTCCAAGTCCTCTTCGGTGATCACCTGCGGCGATTTGCGGCGAGACGTTTTCTTGCCGCGAGCCTTCGCCCGTTCGCGCGAGTCGGCGGGGACGGACGCAATCAGATCGTCGTCCAGGTCGGAAAGGTCGTCGTCGGAGAATTCGGATGTCATGAGGAGTGCATTTCTGGCGGGCGGGTTCGAGGCCGCGACAGTGTATCGTGAGTTGCGGGCTCGAAAAAGGAACGGCCAGTGTTGGCGCTTTCCGAAGTCCTCGAATCAACCAGCAAACTCGATTGCGTCGAATGAGGCCGCTTCTCAGAATGCCTCCCAACGTAGCCCTCATCGCTGCGCGTGATGAGTATTTTGAGATCTGGCGTCCTCGTGTGAAAGGCTCATCACGCGGAACGATGATGGCTACATTCCCCCATGGACCAGAGAGGAGACAACCATGTCGAAGGCTGACACAACGATCGAGATGCTGGAGTTTGTTCGGATGCGCACGCTGATGACTCTGGACGAGATCGCCAAGCTGCCCGATCCCGCCGCCGTGTTGAAGTGGCAGCCGGGGCCGGGGCGAGCCCACATCGGGTGGCAACTGACTCACATCGGCATCACGGAAGAACTGACGGCGACCGAGCGGCTGGTGGGAACCTCACCAAACTGGCCCGACCTGGTCCCTCGCTTCAAATTCGGCAGCGTCCCTGATCAGAACGTCCCCGACATCGGCACCATCCGCAAGATCCTCGAAGAATCGAGGTCACACCTGATCCCCGTCATCGCCGGGATGAAGGATGAGGAACTCGAAACGATCCCCGCCTGGTATCGCGAACGAGGCTGGAACCTGCGCCGCATTCAACAGATTCTCGTCTGGCACGAAGCGCATCATCAGGGTCAGGCGCACATCACGTTCAATCTGTGGAAGGCGGCGCAGTAAACAGGATGAACAGGAATCTGAAGACCAAATCTTAGGGCACCCTGACGTGCCAACGCTTGCGGTCGAATGCGCTATTCATCTCCTTCCGCTGCATAGCGCTGCTGGGCTTGTTCAAACGTTTCCATGTAGCTCAGAGCCAAAGCTTCCATATAGTTCATTTGATCGTCGTAGAGGTGAGTCAGCGCTGGCCGCAAGGCATCCCGAACCCGTTGTTCGTGTCCTTGGAATTCGAAGTATTCGAGGAAGGAGACCCGAATTGCATTTTCGATCTCGATGGCTGGCTTTGACGCAGTGAACGCTTCATCGAGAAAACGGAAAACGAGGTCCACTTCGCCCCATTGCCCATCGGACATCTGCTTCTGGGTATACCGATACAAATCAGCCATGACGATGTGGAGCAGTCCATGGTGGTATGCAACTTCGTCCGCCAGCCTCGGAAAGCGACGGACAACTTCCTGCTCGAATTGCACTGGTGTCATGTGGCTGCCTAACCGTGCCGCATCCTGGATTTCCAAACTCTGACCACCTCACCATCTCACTTCACCGGCACTTCCACTGCCGGACCGAGCCGAATGTCGCGCAGTTTGACCACCGTGTTGTGGTTTTGCAGGCCGAGGAAGCCTTTCGTCGAACGGAGGGCGAGGAGCGGTGCGGTCTCAGCCGTGACGTTCGTCACGCGATGTCCGTTGTGCCAGGTCGTGACGTGCTGGCCTCGGCAGTTGATTTCCAGGGAGTTCCACTCGCCGACCGGACGGCTCACGCGCGGGTTGGCTCCGGCGATGTCATAGATCGACGCCGAGTACTGATAGTCCTTCAGCTTGAGATGCCCTGGCGCGGCGTCGTCGAGAATCTGGACTTCGAAGCCGGCCGGTGGCAACGTGTCGTTGTCACGATGATGGTTGCCGTCCTTCGGGACGCGGACGTACATCCCGCTGTTGCCTCCCGTCGAGAGGCGGTATTCGAGCCGCAGATTGAAGTCGTCGAACTCCTCACTGCTGCGCAACCACGGTCCCTTTTTGCCCGAGCAGACGAGCAGACCGTCCACCACCGACCAGCAGGCTTCGGCGGCGTCGCCCACCGGTTCCCAACCGTTCAGATCGCGGCCGTTGAACAGCGGACGATAACCCAGCTCCACGATGCGGATGTTCTTGAGCAGGAACTGACCACCGATGGGGACTTCGATCTGGAAGCCGATGTGACCGTCAGACTGTTTCAAACCGCTGGCCGTGTACGCGGGCTGGCCGTTGATTTTGAGTGAGACCGTTTCACCGACCACTCGCAGATCGAAGACGTTCCATTCGCCGGCCGGCTTGACGAGACCGGTGCTCTGCGCGCCGGGCAGGTTGCCGATGTTTCCTTCCTTCCCCTGCAACAGGTTGACCTGGTGCGACGGCTTGGGGCCGGGCTTGCCGTCGGAGGCGGCTCGAATGTAGATGCCGGCGTCGTAGGCGACCGCCTGCAACGCCTTCCATTCGACGTGCAGTTCAAAGTCGCGGTACGAGTGATGACTGCGCAGCCAGCCGTCGCCCGCCTTCAGTCGGAGGCAACCCTCAACGACGTCGGCCTCGCAATCGTTCTCGACGGACCAACCGAGGAGAGAGACTCCGTCGAAGAGCGACTTCGAGTAGCCAGCCGGTTCCTCGGCCACGACGACGCTCGAACCGAACGACATCGCCAGACCAGCGACGATGGAGAGCAGACAACTTCTGAAGGATCGAGTCACGGTCAACATGCGGCAGCCTCCCGGGCAGGTGGATTGGAAGGCGGGCATTATTCAAACGATGAGCGCAAAAGAAAACCCGGCCGCCAGGGCCGGGTTCTCTCGATGAGGCGTCCGCGATCGCTTGCGCGCCCCCCGGCCGCATCCGATCGCGCGACAAACTCTCATCGTCCCCCAGATCCGAGAAAACTGAACAGGCCCCCCTTGCGAGCGGGAACCTTGCGGTCTTCGGGTCGTTCCTCAACTTCGACCGGCGCATCGAGGCTCTGTGCGAGCTGCATGATGCACTTCGTCAACTTGGACTTCGGTGACTGGGTAATCAGTGGAACACCGTTGTTGCGGGCTTCGACCATCGTGGCGTAGTCATTGGGAATCTGGGCATAGATTTCGCGACCCAGCGTGTCGAGCGCCTTGTTCAAGCTGATCGCATTGTCATCCAGACCCATGCGGTTGACGACCACCCGGATCTTGTCGTACAGCCCCGGTCGGCGTTTGAGATACTGCAACAACCGCACGGCATTGCGCAGCGAGGGGAGATCGAGCTGCGTCACGACGAGAATCACGTCCGACACCTCCATCGCCGCCTGATCGATGGCGGTGTACGACTTGCTCAAGTCGATCACGAGATGCGTGAAGGTGGCCTTGAGCAGCGAAATGACGCGCCGCAGTTCGTCGGGGCCGATCGGTGGACGATCTTCCATCTCGACCGGTCTCGGCAGCAGGAACACACCGCAATCGTGCTTCGTCAGCGAACGCTTGAGCAGCGAATAGTCCAGCCGGTTGATGTTGTCGGCGACGTCGTGAATCGTGTAGTCGGGAATGATGTCGAGCCAGACGTCCGCATCTCCGAGAGCCAGATCGAGGTCGAGGATCGCCACGCTGTGACCCGGCCGTTGGGCGAAGCAGCACCCCAGATTGATCGCCAGCGACGTGCAGCCGATTCCTCCGGAGACACCCGCCATGCTGATGACCTGGCTGGCGCGAACGGCTTCCGTCCCGGTGTTCTTGCTGACGACCTGCCGGATCCGTTCCAGAGCGCTCAGGAACTCTTCGAGCTTCAGCGGACTCGGCAAGAACTCCTTGGCTCCCTGCCGGACCGCCTGGAGGATCAGAGTCCCTTCCTGCGAACTGCTGAGCACCAGGATGTTGCACGCAGGGTGATCGCGATGAATGGTGCCGATCAACTCCAGCGCCCGCTGCGGGTTGGAATCCAAGGCGATGAGGGCGATGTCGGGCTGGGTCTGCATCAAAACGTCGGTAAACACGTCGTACCGTGAGCACTCCGCTTCGAGCCAGACCATGTCGATGCCAAGCAGCAGCGTCTTGAGTGCATTCCGCGAGACGTCGTTCGGATCGACGAGGGCGAGCCGGATGACGGTTTTCATGGTGGATGACCCCTCTCCGACTGATCGTTCCGCCGGACAACAAACTTGGACCTGAACCATTCTCACCGCGCCAGGCGGTTCGATTTGCAAACGTCCTGTTCCACTAGAATCGGGTGGATGGCAGCGGCTTGGACACGGCGGGCTTCTGGCCGGAGGCCGGTTGGACTCGGTTCCCGGATTGATTGTTGGAGGACTGATAGCCGGCTTGGGTGGTCCCCCCGGATCCCTGCGGTTTCGAGACGACGTCGCTGGTGCCGACCGGTTTTGAACTGGCGGGCCACTTCGCATTTCGAGTCGAACGTGAGGAGACCCCCGGGTCAGCTCCGGGTGAGGGTGGAATACTGTTGGACGGACCGCTGCCCGGAGGAGCGATCAGGTTGGAATCGGGCAACGGCGGCACCGTGCTCGGCGAAAATGTCGGCGAGAGTGTCGGCGCACCGATTGGTATCCCGCGGGGATCCGAATGCAGGGAGCTTCCCGACCACGGCGTCCCCGTCTGCACCTTGATCAAGATATTCGGATCGCAGGTGGCGCCATCCGGACACTCAGGCCCCGTGCGCGGAACCTCCAACAAGCCGTGGCCAATGAGTTCGCGATCCGTCGGGAAGGTCGTCGTGCCTCCCGGACCCAGCGGTGGCAGTTGGTCCTGTGTCAGCGCGCTGACGTATTCGGGCGTGATCATCACGATCAGTTCCACTTCGGAATGATCGAACCGTTTCTTGCTGAAGGCCGCACCGATCAACGGCAACTCACCGAGAAACGGGGTCTTCTGCGTAATGCCGTTGATCCGTGTGGAGATCAAACCGCCAAGCACCAGCGTCTGACCAAACTCCATCTCGACCGTCGACTGGACGCGGCGCCGCGATATGCCCGGCACGAATGTCCCGTTCAAGGAGACTCCATTCGCCACGTCCTTCTCGCTGACTTCGGCCGAGACCTGTTGTCGCAGTCGCGTGGGACTGATCACGATCGGAAGTACTTCGAGAATGGTACCGAACTCGCGAAATTCGATGGTGACCGTGCCCAGACTCTGCGGGACGGGGATCGGGAATTCGCCGCCGTTGTCCAACCGTGCCGCTTCACCGCTGCGGGTGACCAGTACCGGCTCCGCCTGAATCTTGAGCAGTCCTTCCTCTTTGATCGCTTGCAGGAAGCCTTCAAAACCGAAGTTTTGTCCTGTGACAGCGGTCGACAACGACGGCGGGTTCAATCCGCCGGGGCCGATCGTCGCCGTGGGAGGCCCGCCGATTGGCGCGGTCATTGCCGTCAAGGCGGTGATCGGGCCGGGAGTGCTCGCCAAGGCAAGACTGTTCGTCGCCACCGCAAAGTTGAAACCGAACGTTCGCAGTTTGGATCGTTGCACTTCCATGATCTTGACCCGCAGTTGAACCTCCTGCGGACCACCGACGCGAATCTGGTTCACGACCTTGGGCGCGTACAATTCGGCGAGTTCGATGATGCTGGCGATCTGCTGCGCCTCCGTCACCCAGCCGCGCAGCAGCACGTTGTTGCCGCGCAGCATCGTGGCTTGAATCGCCGAGTTGGGAAACGCGCGGCTCAGCACCGACTGCAACAGGCGCGCATCGCCGGTCACGAAGACCTCGATGGTGTGCGTCTGCCCCGCCTTGTCGGTGACGATCATTGTCGTCACACCCTGTTCGATGCCCTGAATTCGCAGTACGTGCTTGTCGAGGGCCGTCACTCCGATGACCTTGGGGTCGAAGCCGTCCACTCGTGTGAGCCACTCCTTGAACTCGACGACCTTCGCCGTCCGTTCGATCACCTCGACGGAGCTCGTGGGAGTGACGATTCGGACGGATTCTCCCAGCGGCCCACGCGGAGCAGCCTCCTGGGCAAGTCCGTGTGTCGCGAGCGTGTGCAGCGACATCACTGCGCCGACGAAGACCGTGGCGAACAGGCCGCGAGCGGCCTCCCGATACTGGGCAAATAGAGCAGGCATCCGTGCTTCCCCCTCGAAAACGTGGCCGCCGATCGCGCCCATCGCTTTCGTGATAACCTCGGGCCGATCGCCCGAAACAACCGCCCGCGCGGTTTGATTGAAGTCTGATTCTCTTTCCATCCGTGGTGAGAACGTCGTCAACTGGCCCTGTTTTTCAAGGTCGGCGAGTCGTCACCAGTGACAGTTCCACCGAGTATTCACGCTGCTGCCGGTCGAGTGCCGTCAGCGTTGTTCGGCCTTCCGTCAGCCGGGTGATTCTCAAACAATCGGGCCTCACGGCCGTCACTCGAATCACGCTCGAATCGCCGCTGCGCACGCGAGTCAACCATTCGGGAAACTGAACGAGGACCGAGTCGGAATCGCGAACTTCGAGCCGCTGTGTGGCGGCCCCGATCTTGTAGAGCGTCTCCGGCACCGGAGTGGGTGGCGTGTCCGAGGCCCGCGTTCCGTAATAGGCAAAGCCGCACAACAGCACGGCCGGCAGAATCCGACTCGCGCTGGTACGGCTTGAATTTCGTGCGTCCGGCATCCTTGCACCTCATCCTTGATTGAGCGACCGCGACGTCATTGTCACGGCTGGGCGTTGTTGTTATCGGCGGGAGCGGCCTCGGGCAGGCGACGCACGAACGAACTCGCGCGGGGCTCGACGGGGCCCTTCGATTCTGTGGTCGAATTTTTGGAGTCCGATGATTCGGTTTCGCCCTGGGGTCGTCCCGAGAAGAACTGCATCAGCGGACTGCTCCATCCTTGTTTGGCATTGGTCGACGAGGGGGTGGTGTTGGCGGCCGGCTCTTCGGGCCAATCGATTTCCTGCACCTCTTTCTTGTCACCCTGAAAGACTTCGATTTTCCAGGTTCTTCGTGTCGCCTGATCGCCCACTTCCGCGACAGCCGAACTGGTGGGCCGCTTGACGAAGGAATTGAACGAGGACTTCGGCTTTGCCGTCTTCGTCGTCGCCGTCGCCGTTTCAGAATGGGTTGGCTTGGACTCTTCCGTTTCGCCAAACAACGTGTTCTGCAGCATGCTCAGCGATTGCTCGGTCAGGTCGCGGGTGTTGGCGAGTGTTTTGTCGTTCCTGCTGCGCAGTGCCAGTTGAATCGCACCGTTGCTCTTCTTGTAGGCCAACTGGAGCAGCTGCCCCTGCAGCGGATAAGCCACGAACGACACGTTCTTGGCATCCTTGGGAGTCCCTTCCGAAGCCGCCTCGGTCCCGGCCACCTGATTTCCGACGGCGATCACCTGAATGCATTGCAGGATCGATTTGACTTCGGTCCGCTTTCCGCCCCCCTTCTGCGGGTACTCGATGGCGGCGTAGACATCCACAAACGAACCGGGCTTGAGCAGCCCGCTGTGCGTCATGGTGGCCGTGGCGGGGTAGGTTACGACGGACATCCCATCCGGGATTTGGACATCGAGACCGACTTCACCCTTCTTGCCCAACTCTGTGACAAGAATCGGCTGCCCCGGACCCACGCGGTGCTTGAGCGATCGTTCCGTGTATTCCTCTTCCTTGGTGACAGCCCCTTCGGGAAGGGCGTCCTTCGGCCACTCCTTGAAACCCACGTTGGTCTTGTCGAGCGGAATTCCCGGATCGATGTCGGATTTCGCGACCAGGATTTTCACCTTGGTCTGAACGGGCGCCCTGCCCCCCGACAACATTTGCTGAACTCCCAGCATGGCGACCAGTCCGCATCCGGCGGCAACGGCCAGCAAGATCAATGATTTCGATTTCATGTCAGTGGCTCCGCAGAGAAGTGGTCGCGGCCGAGGGTCTTTCGTCCGCAACGACTCGCCAATGCGAGCCGCGGGGACGGACGGTGGTTGTCCACCAGAGAACGGTTCATCTCAGGTCACCTCGTGCCGGTCGGTCTTCTGCGGTACGCACCGCGCCTACTCATTCTTGATCGACCGGCAGAAGTCAAACTCTTCAGCCTATAACGAAGATGTCGGTTGCAACGTCTGAAACGATGCTGCCGACGCGGGTAGGGTCCGTTGAGTGTCACACAGGCAACGAACTCTTTCGTGGAACTTAGCTCAAGTTTCCGGATCGCGTCGCCGAAAGTTGGCGATTCGCCGGCCGAACCGTCGGAAGCACAAGCGGCATCGCAGCCAATTGTCCCTGCTGATGTCTGGACGCTCAAACAGCCCGCAGATCGAAACCTGCGGGCTGAGTCTTTTGGGAATCGGCTTCGCGGTCGTCAGATCAACCCGGCGTAGACGAAGTACGCGATCGAGCCGATGCAGATCGGGATGCCGTAGGGCAGCAGGTACATCGTCGGTTTGCGGTCCTTCGCAATCGCGAACAGCGTGCGGGGATTGCGAACCGTCATGATTTCGTAGGCGATGTGAACGAACTGCCGGACGTGGTGCTGCACCTTGCCGCTGCAGGCGATCATCACGACCGCCATCAGGGCACCGACCACGACGGTCACGGCGAAGGCCCAGCAGGTGGTGGTTGCACCGAGCCACGCTCCGATGCCGGCCATCAATTTGACGTCGCCCGCTCCCATTCCGCCCACCGCATACAGCGGCAGCAGACAGAGCAAGCCCCACGCGATGCCACTCAGACTGTCACCCGCGCCGGTCCAACCGCTGGCGACGCTGTGATACAGGAGTCCGGACAGGACCATCGGAAATGTGATCCAGTTCGGCACCTTGAGCTGCTTGCCGTCGATGTACGCGGCAAAAATCAGGATCGCCGAGACCAGTTTGACTTCCCAGTGCGACAGCAGGAACTGTTGCCAGTCCATGATTCCAAAGCCTTTCAGAAGGAGTGAGGGTGACTGCATCGAGAGCCTCCGGCTCTCACCAAGACTTCACCGGATCGGTCTGCGGCTGAAACTCAGCCACTTCGCTGTCCCGCGGCCAGGTTCACCAGACAGAGCAGCAGCGTCACGGCGCTGGCGGTCCATTGGAGAAGCTGGCTGCCGGACAATTCGTACCAGAACGGGAACATGTTCGATCCTTGTCTGACCCACCCATCGGGGGGCGTTTGCGGAAAGAGGTCGTCCAGCCGGAGATCGCTCTCCAACTGGACGACCGTCTCAAAGTCCAGATCTCGCGGAGGGCGAGATTAGAGGTTCAACGCATCGTTGGCGGCATTGAACTTGGCATTGGCGCTCGTGCCGATGCTCTGAACGGCACCGATGCAGACGATGACGATCAAGGCAAGCATGATCGCGTATTCGACGGCGGTCGGACCATCTTCGGACACCAGGAAATTCTTCACACTGTTCACAAACTTGGTCATCGTATCCCTCTCTCTGTTTGAGGCCGCGTCCCGCACCAGAGACCTCGGCAACTATCGAATGAGACATCCGTGAAATCGTCGCTACATCGCGCGGTTACGAACGCCTCTGCACCCCTGTCTGAACCGACTTTCGGTCGGATCGACGTTGCTGACAGTGTGATTCGCGAGGAATTCACCGCTGTTCAACAAGCCGACATCTGAAACCTAGGTCATGGGCTCGAGTCGTCAAATTTTTTCTGACAAGAAAATCGGAAAAGTCCGACCAGTCAGCGCCATGCAGCCAGCAATGGCTCTGTGCTGGCGCCGGGCGAGGAGCAGGCAAAAACGGACTGAGAAGGGGCAAGTGGGCTGAAGTCCGGCTTGGCCTTGTTAGCCGGACTTCAGCCCGGCAACGCACCCCGGAAAGAAGTCCGGCTTTCGGAAAAGCCGGACTTCGAGATGGTTATCGTGAACCGCGCAGCCGCGGATCGGCGGCGTCTCGCAGGGCTTCGCCGACCAGGTTGTAGGACGTGATCGTCACGAAGATCGCCAACCCCGGAAAGTGGATCAGCCACGGAGCACGCAGCAACGCCTGACGTCCGTCGGCCAGGATGCCGCCCCACGAAGGCGTGGGCACGGTGATGCCCAACCCGAGAAACGACAGGGCGCTTTCGGTGAGGATCGCGCCGGCCACTCCGAACGTCGCCGAGACCAACACCGGCGCGAGGGCGTTCGGCAGGACGTGACGAAAGATGAGTCGCAGCGGCGAGTAACCGAGTGCCCGGCCCGCCAGCACAAATTCCTGATCGACCAGCCGCAGGAACTCGCCTCGCACCAGCCGCGCAATCCCGGTCCAACCGGTCAGTCCGATGACGACCATGATGTTGAACAGGCCCGGCCCGACCATGGCGACAATCGTCAGGATCAGGAAGAACGCCGGGAAGCAGATCACCACCTCGATGATCCGCGACACAACCAGGTCACACCCGCCGCGAAAGTATCCGGCCAGCGAACCGATCACGATGCCGATCAAAACGTAAATCGCCACCGCCACGATGCCGACTGACAGGCTGACTCGCCCGCCCCAGATCATGCGGCAGAGAATGTCGCGTCCCAGTTCGTCCGTCCCCAGCCAGTGCGGGCCGCTCCACGCGGAGAGTGGCTTCCTGTCCGCAGCGGCCTTCGCCTGCTTGTACCACGCCGGAGCCTGTGTCTTCCCCGCCAGATCATTTTCATCGAGGCCGAACGCGACCGGGGGCCACATCACCGACTGAAAGACGGCGGGAGCCTTCTTCTCCGCATCCTCTTCAGCCGGCACGCCCGACTTGTAGTTCGTCCGGTCGACTCGCTGCGGAACGACGAGCCACCAGACGAGACCACACGCCAACGGCAGGCCCACGAGAATTGCGGCGTACCACCACGAATTGGCCCCGTCACCCGCACGGCCTCCCCAACGGCGGAGCACTCGACTCCAGATCGGCCACGCCAGGACCATCAGGTTCGCCACCAGAAACGCGATGTCGCTCCAGATCAAAGAGGCGAAGACCGGCCAGTGCGAACGAGTCACCAGCGTCACGTCGCGGCCATCGAACTCGGACCGCAGCTCGCGCTGCTGCGTCTTCAGTTCGCTGGTGGCATTCTTCAGATCGGCGGTGAGGATCGATAGATCGACGCGGCGGCCGAGGTCACGCAACTGGGCGGCCTTCTCCGGCGGAAGGGCGGACGACATGAGCTCGATCTGCAACCGGGCCGCCTTCGCCAGGTCGTCGATCTTCGACTGAACCGGCTGCTCCCGCGAGCGAACTTCGATCAACTGACCGATCGCGCCGCGCAGAGTTCTCGCCGCCTCCTGGTACTCGAACCGGTTGAAGCCGACGTAATAGATCGGCCGATCGTTCGCCAGCAGCGGGGCGAAGATGCTGACCGTCACCAGGAACAGGATCACGAAGGATGCGGCCACCGCCAGCCGGCGTTTGCGAAACTCGCGCGCGATCAACTCCCACTGGCTTTGTCCGCGCGGAGTCGTGGCGTTCTTGTCGTCCTTCGTTGTCGCACTCGCCACAGATGTCCCTTCCGACGACGAATCGTACCGCATCACCCATTGACAGGCCGTCCGAGCGGGCCGCATCGTAGCAGAGTCGTTCCGCGAATCGAACGCCGCCAAACTCCGAAAGATGTCTGAAGAGAAAGGTTGCAGTTATACTCCCGCGGCCCGTTGGCCCGGTCCAACAGTTCCTTCCCGCCGAATGAAGTGCCGCGACTCGCATGTCCTATCGCAATATCAAACGCCTGCTCGGTGAGACCAGTCTCGAACGGAAGTGCCGTCTGCTGTTTGGCGGCGGCCTGCTGCTGTTGATCTCCGGTAGCTTCTGGATCTACGCGCGACAGACGCAGAAGCTCGTCCGCGACCAGAACGTGGATCTCGCCAAGTCGCTCGTCGCCAGCGTGATCATTGAGAAGCATGCTTTGAGGTTGGAGAAAGATTACGACGAAGAGCCCAACATCGAACACATGTCTCTGGAACTCAAACCCCCCGATTTCAAGGAAATCCAATGGGCATTGCTGACGGACGATCCCAAGGCCGGTGCCGCCTCTCGTCCCGTTGACGACTATGACACCAGGGCGATCGCACACATTCTCAAAGAGGGGTCCGATTACATTCCGCCCAATCGCAAGCAGTTTCGCTTCTATTCCAAAGTGAAGGCCACCGAGTCGTGCGTCAAGTGCCACTATCACAACAACAAGCCCGGTGTGGCCGTGGGGAGCCTGCTCGGATTCGCCAAGATTTCGTTCCCGCTCGAAAAGACCTCCAGTTCGCAATCGTGGAATAACGCGATCCTGCTCTCCACCGCCATCGTCACGGCCTTCCTGGCAATGCTCGCCGCGTACGCGATCGTCCGCTACGTGATCGTCAAACCGGTGCTGCATCTGAAGGAAGTCAGCGACGCCATCACGCGCGGCGATCTCGACCAGCGGGCCGACATCCGCACGGGGGACGAGTTTGAAGAACTCAGCCACGCCTTCAACCGGATGCTCCGCCATCTGACGACGGTGCAGGAAGACCTGAAGAAACTGAACAGCGGCTTTGAGTCAAAGGTCGATGAGCTGGCCCAGGTCAACCTGCGACTGTACGAGATGAACAATCTCAAGAATGAGTTCCTCGCCACGATGAGCCACGAGCTGCGCACACCGCTCAATTCGGTCCTCGGCTTCAGTGACGTGCTGTTGTCGAACGCACAGGGCCTGAACGACAAACAGCGCCGCTACGTCGGACACATTCAATCGTCGGGCCGCACGCTGCTGAACCTGATCAACGACGTGCTCGATCTGGCCAAGATCGAAAGCGGCAAGATGGAGGTGCATCCCGTCGAGCTGTCGCTGGCAGACTTGATCGAACGAACGGTCGGGTCGATGACGGCATTGGCCGACAAGAAAAACATCGACCTCAACTGGCAGGTGGACCCGGATCTGCCCGTGCTGTTGCAGGATCTCGGCAAGCTCCAACAGATTCTGAGCAACCTGTTGTCGAACGCGATCAAGTTCACCCCCGAAGGCGGGCGAGTTCAGGTCCGAGGCGAACTGCGCGAGGCGGGCCGCTTCGCCTTGATTGTCGAGGACACCGGCATCGGCATCCCGCTGGAAGACCAGGAGCGCATCTTCGAGAAGTTCCGCCAGGGGGCCGCGATCTCGGGACAGCGTGACGCGCTGACGCGCGAGTACGAAGGGACCGGCCTGGGATTGTCGATCACCAAGGAACTGTCCAAGCTGCTGGGGGGAGGGATCGGCCTGCAAAGTGAGTTCGGCAAGGGAAGCGTGTTCCTTGTCGAGTTGCCCCTTCGCGCCGAGTCGATCACACCGCCTCCGGAGTCGCGCACGAAGCCGGTGGCCGAAGCCGTCGACCTGCAATCCGACCGGCCCTCCTCGATCACCCGCCCGCCAATCGCAGACCGCTCGGCGTAGTGAGGGGTGAGATGAAGGATGAAGGATCGGAGAAGCTCGCTCGTCATCCCTCATCCCTCATCCGATTGACCGCTCCAAACCGGCCTCGCATAATCGGCTCACGGTGGGCGGCTCCCTCGGGCAGACGGACTTCATCCTCACAACACTCTTCAACGGCGGGACAGCATGGCGGGCTGGTTGAGTCGAGCGACCGAGGCCTTTCGCAAGCAGCCTCCCCCCGCGCCCGAACCTTACGAGGTCGGTTGCGACTGTGGCGGTCGAGTCATCGGCGAGCGGTCGCGCAATGCGCAGCGCCCCCCCTGCCCGTCCTGCGGCCGCCTGATCTTCGTGCTTCCCGCCAACGTCTATCCGCGCTCGGTAAACCCCGCACCGAAGAAGGCCATTCCCAAACCGAACACCGCGAAGAACCCCGACGCGAAGGAAACCACGTCGAAGGCACAAGCCAGAGCGAAGGTCGTGGAGGACGAAGTCGCTGCGCGCGACGAGCGATCGGGAATTGCCCTGGAAGCGAAGGAGAAGCGGCTCACCCCGTTTCGACTCGCCATGACCGCGATGCTGGTCGTCAGCAGTCTGACGGCCTGGGGGCTCTGGAATCGACATCGAGTCGAAACGGCCAAGGCCATCGTGGCGAAGGCGACGGAAGCGGGCCTGCAGGCCTGGAAGGATCGCGATTTTGACACAGCCGCCCGCGAATTGGAGCGGGCGCGCGACGCGGTCGATCTCCTGAAACGAACCGACGCGGAATCACAATCGGTGAGATGCCTGTTCCGCGAAGCCATCGCCGCGAGGGGCCTCGCGCAGGATTCACTCTTCGAACTGCTTCACTCATCGATGGCGGACCTCAAACCGGGCGACAAGGACGCGAAGAAGTTCGACGGCCTCTATCGCCACAGTTGGGTGCTGTTCGACGCCGCAGTGCTCGTCCCCGAAGACACCACACAACCCTGCACGCTCGACATGCCGATCTTCCATCGCACTCTGGCGATCCGCATCGAAGCCAACTTCGGGGCGCTGCGACAGGCGGCCCGGCAGGCTCCCGACGGCGAATCGCCTCGCGTGATCTTTGCGGCTCAGTTGGACCGATTCACGCCCCCCTCAGGCGCTCAATCCGAAGCCGTTCTCACGCTGAAAGACCAGTCCGCATTTCTCTGGACCTCCTTCGACAACTACACCGCACTGGGCTATCACGAGGAGGACGCCGAGGAACTGAAGGCGACTCACGCGGTGCTCGAACGGCAGTTTGAAGTGATGAAGGAGATGAAATGACTCCATCGCCAAAGGTTTGGCGTCCGGAATTTGTTGTGAGTGAGCCAACGATGGGAAGCGAGTGCAAAGTGAAAAGTGAGAAGTGCCAAGTGACAAGTGACAAGCGGGCCGCCGACGGATCCGCTGCCATTCACTTTTCATTTTTCACTTCTCACTTTTCACTTCTCACTCGCTTGCCATCACTCCGCTTCTTCGGACGGCATCGGAGCCTCGCTCGTCTTCTGAACTCGATCGTTGTGTTGTTGACCTTCGCACCGCCGGCCTTCGCCGCCGAAAGCGTCTGGTCGGTGGAATACGTCAACTCGCGCAAGGCCGAGTGGGAACAACTGATCGGGCCGACGATTCGCATCGAAGGTCGGATCTCCTCGCACGGAAAGGGACAACTGCGGCTGGCAAAGTGCGAACTCGTCTTCCATGCGACCGAGGCTCAACTTCGTCAGTTGAGCGGCAAGCGAACGGTCGAACTGGTCGGAAAGTTGCAGAAGGACGACGGCAAGGTCTCGTTTGAAATCTCGCAGATTCTGGTCGTGCCGTCGGACGTCGAACAGTTTGAGTCGCGCTCGATCAAACTCCGCAACCCGCGTCCCGCCGACTGGTATGAGCTGGGCGACTGGGCCGCCGGACGAGGCCGCTTCTACGACGATGCCGAGGTCACCAAGAAGGCCCTCACCGCTTATGCGAACGGTGTGAAGATCGAATGGCGGGCGCTTCCCGCCAACGACGGGGAGGCTCGCATTCACCTGGCCCGCAAGGCTCAGGAGTACAAGCTGCCCGATGACCAAAGGATGGAGATTCTGCACGAGGGCTATCGCGTGCTCTGGCAAACGGCTCTCAAAACGGAGAAGCCCGACCCCGAGATCTGGACGAAGCTGGCCACTCGTCTCGCCACCGATCTGCCGGGCAGTACAGAATCGCTGCCACAGTTTCCCGCCGAACTGAAGCAGCGTTACGAGAAAGAAACACTGACACTCTACCGCGAGGCTCCCGAACCGATTCGCAAACAGTTGCACCGGCTGTTCCATGCGTCCGTCCTCTTGAAGTCGATCGAGTCGGAGGCCGCCGCCGATGGCCGCGACGGCAACGTGATCGCAGATCGGATCGAACGAGCCGTCCCGGAAGAGCCAGCTCTCGCCGAGAAATACCGCGACGCGCAACTCGCGTGGCGTCTGAAGCGCGCTGCGTCGGCGACCCGTCAGGAAATCGAACAGTTGGCAAGCGACTATCGCTCGCGTCAGCAACCGGTTCTGGCGCGGCAGGCTTTGCAGACGTGGCTGCAAGCGCGCGAAGGCCGCCTGCGCGAGGATGGGTCGCTCGGCCTGATGCAGCTCGCCGACGACCATCTCGCGCTGCTGAAAGACGAAAACAAAGCGGCTTCATTCCTGAAGGAGGCTTACAAACTCGACCCGACCCTCGCAGAGGTCAGTCGGCGGCTGGAGTCGCTCGGCTACACGCTCGATCGCGGCGCCTGGACGAAGGAAGTGGCGGGCAAACCAGCGGGTGACTCGCCAAAGCCAGAAACGACTTCCACAGGTGACATCGTTGTCGGCATGACGGCTTCGGCATTGAGAACTCGAATGCGTCCCAACTCGATCGGCCGAGCGTTTACCAGCACGGGCCTCATCGAAGTCTGGAGCTACGGGACGCCGGGCACCTCGCGGCTGATCGTCCATCTCGAACGAACCGGCCCCACCGGCGAAGCCAAAGTCGTCGAGTTCGGCAACGAACGATAGGGAACCTGTTCACCGGGCGCGTTCACACCGCCTTGCGAGTCTCGATGGTCGGCTTCGTTCCCGTGGGACTGCGCGGACCGGAGCGGGCTTGCTCGGCCAGGCCCTCGGCCGAGATCGTGTCGACCAGTTTTTGAGATTGTCCGTCCATCTCGATCACCAGCGTGTCGACTCGTCCCGCCAGGAGCATGTACATGACGAGCGCGGGGATCGCGATGATCAGCCCCGCCGCCGTCGACAGCAGTGCGAGGCCGATCCCTTCTGCCAGGGCCTCGGACTTGCCCATCCCCGCCTTGGTCGCGATCGTGTTGAACGACTCGATCATGCCGACGACCGTGCCGAGCAGACCGAGCAGCGGAGAAATGGTGGCCACGCCGTTGATGACTCGCAGATGCTTGCGGAGCTGGCTGATTTGCCGCTCGCCCCCGTCGATGATCGCCTGCTCGACCTCGACGCTGCTCTTGCCCCATTTGCGGATGCCGTGCGCGAAGATGGAGGCGATCGGGCTGCCGTTCTCTTCGCACAGTTTGAGCGCCGTTTTGGGATCGAGCTTTCCTTCTTCGAGATGCTCGAAGAACCGCTTCACGAACGGGCGGGGGATCACCCGACCGCGCCTCAGCACCACCATCCGCTCGATCGAGAACCAGACGAGGACGATGGAACACAATCCCATCGGATACAACATCGGACCGAGCTCGAGCAGCACCGCCACCGGGTCGCTCGGGATCCCCTTCGGAACCGCCGCCGGTTGCAACCGCGAGGCCCCTCCCGCCGGTTCCTTCGTCGCCGACTCTTGAGCAATCACTCGCTGCCAGTCCAACCCGGCCAGCGTCAACACGACCAGCACCGCGGCCCACTGAAAGCCTGTGCGGCAAATCGAGCGGGAAGCCCGGAGTCCTTCCGAGTGGCGAATCATCGCTCCATCTCCTGTGAAACTACATCGGTCGTCATTCGGCAAAAGTCCATGTTCATCGGCCCTGTTCAGCCATGCTTGAAGACCCGTCGGCAGCGGCTTGCCAACGCGAGCCTCTCCAAGTCCGACAGGCCAGCCCCCTGAGCGGGGCCGCATTCTATACGGCTCGGGCCGAGAAGCGACATGCCAATTCACGCCCATCCCAACTGCAGCGGCCTTCACAGTCATCGGCATCGGCTTGTTGATCGGCCGACTTCACTGAACAAATGGCATTCCGGGAAGGAAGGCGTTCCGGATCGAGTGGACTCGCGATCCGATGCCTCAACCGACGGCAGGCGATATAACCTTCCAGGAAGCGGGCGTCCGCAATCGGCGTTCACTTCACGACGGACGGAGCGAATGAACGAACCCAGCCAGAACCCGCGTGAACGAACCATCGGACTGATCGGCGTCGGACTCGTCGGCCGTGCGCTCGCCGAGCGCTGGTTGCACGCCGACTGGCAGGTTGTCGGTTGCGACGTGTCGCCGGAAAGGCAACGCGAATTGATGGCTCTCGGCGGACGTGCGGTCTCGCACGCCGATGATGTCTTCGCGGAGGCCGACTCGGTGGTCATCAGTCTCCCGACATCCGAGATCGCTGCCGGCGTGTTGGATGCCGTGGCGGAACCGCTCACCGGCAAGACCGTCATCGACACGACCACGGGCGAACCGGAACAGATGGCCGCGCTCGGTCTGCGGCTGGCAGCGCGAGGGGCTCGGTATCTCGATGCCACCATCGCCGGGTCCAGTGCGCAGGTTCGTGAGGGCGAAGTCATCCTCATGGTCGGAGGCGACGCCGAAACGGTGGCCGCGTACGACGAACTGTTTCGCTGCTTTGCCTCCCGCTGTTTCCATGTCGGCCCTGTCGGAGCCGGTGCGAGGATGAAGCTGGTTGTCAATCTGGTGCTGGGCCTGAATCGCGCGGTCCTCGCCGAGGGACTTTGTTTCGCCGAGCAATTCGGCGTCGATCCGCGACTGGCACTCGAAGTCCTGCGCGCGGGACCGGCCTTCTCGCGCGTGATGGAGACGAAGGCGAACAAGATGCTCGACGGTGACTTCACACCGCAGGCACGGCTCGCCCAACACTGGAAGGACGTGCGGCTGATCCTGTCCGCCGGAGAACAGTCCGGCGCGACGCTGCCGCTCTCGACGCTGCACGAAGAGTTGCTGAGCGACCTTGTCCAATCTGGCTTCGGCGACCTGGACAACAGCGCAATCATCAAGGCGTTTCAAGGTTCGCAAACGCCTCGCTCTTGAGGACCACCATGCGTTACCGCCCGCTCGGAACCACCGGCTTGTCTGTCTCCGAACTGTCGTTCGGCGCGGGGCCGGTATCGGGACTGATGACCGGCGATTCGCGGGAGGATCAGCGAGCCGTCGTGGCTCGTGCCATCGAACTCGGCATCAACTGGTTCGACACGGCGGCGGGCTACGGTGCCGGACGCTCCGAAGAAAGCCTCGGCCTCGCGCTGGAGTCGCTTCGTCCGCCGCAGCCGATCCACGTCGCCACCAAGGTTCGACTGCTGCTCAATGGTGAGACCGACCTGCGCCCGTTGGTCGCGGCCTCGGTGCGCGAGAGCCTTCGCCGACTGAGGCTGCCGCGCGTGACGCTGCTTCAGGTCCACAACTCGATCACGCCACATCGTGGTGACGAACCGACCTCGATCACGCCTGACGATGTCCTCGGTCCTCGCGGAGTGCTCGCCGCAATGGAAGATTTGCGAGCCGAAGGTCTCGTCGATCACTTCGGACTCACCGGGATCGGCGATCCCGATTCGCTGCGGCTGGTCTTGCACAGCGGCCGGTTCGCGACGATTCAGGCTCCGTTCCACCTTCTCAATCCGAGTGCCCTCGTCGCGGTGCCACCCGATTTCACCGAGACCAACTACGGCGGATTCCTCCGCGACGCTCACGACCTCGGAATGGGCATCTTCGCCATCCGAGTCTTCGCCGCCGGCGCGCTGCTCGGCGCACCGCCCAGCGCGCACACGCTCAAGACGCCGTTCTTCCCGCTCTCGCTCTACGAACGCGATGTCGCACGAGCGACCCAACTGCGCGAGACACTCGATCCGCAGCAGTCGCTCCAACAACTGGCCCTGCGCTACGTCCTGTCTCAACCCGAGATCGCCTCCGCCATCATCGGCTTCGGCGCGGTGGAGCATGTCGAGGAGGGGGTCCGATTGTCAGCGACACCGTCATGAGGACGTGATCGACTCCGGCAGCCGCGCGACTTTCCCCGCGCGATCGACACAAGCGAGCGTGCTGGTGGCCGAGGCAAGCAGTTGGTCGCCGCGCATCAGCTTGTAGCTGTGTTCGATCTTCACGGCCGAGACGTTCTCCACACGGGTGACCAGCGTCAGCAAGTCGTCGTACCGCGCGGGGGCGTGGTAGCTGCACTGCAAGCGGACCACGACGAGGAACAGTCCCGCCTCCTCAATGTCGCGGTAGCAGCCTCCCTGTTCGCGCAGCAGTTCGGTGCGACCCTGCTCGAAATAGTTGAAGAATTGCGAGTGATGCAGGCAGCCCATCGCATCGGTCTCGCAGTACCGGACGCGAATCGGCAGAGAGTGTTCGTTCAGCATGGCCGTTGAGCAATCGTAATGGTCCGCCACGAAAGGGGTGGCGGGTGGGGTGACAGAGTCGGATCGACGGGTTGGATTCGAGCATTTGCCGCGACGAATTGCCAGCGGTCAAGCTGGCAGCTTGACGCTACGTGCCGCGGACATGCCCAAAGAGTTCGATGTGTTTGCGGGGTGAGAGCCGGAAGCCGAGTCGTTCGGCCGCCGGGGCGAGCCACTCCGTTCGGGCCGCCAGTTCGTCCGCGCGGACACCCTGCGGCATCAGCCAGACTCGATCCGCAGAGACTTGAGGAAGCCCGCGCAGATACTCGACCACCTCGTCCAAGTCAGCGGGTTCGTCGATCACGAACTTGAGTTGAAACGGAGCCAACTCGATCAACCGGGCCACAGCGTCCGGTCGCAGCCGATCGCGTTCATGTCGTTCGCGCCAGCGCGACGCTTCGCGCGGCATCGAGTTCGACAGTTTCGGACTGATCGACATCAAATCCACTTCCACGGGCCGAACCACGGTGCCGGCCGTCTCCACAGTCACAAAGCGGCCAGCAGCGCGCAGGGCCTGTGAGAGCTGAACGATCTCGAGTTGAAGGAGTGGCTCACCACCGGTGATGACGACGTGAGGGCATTCAATCTTCAAGACGTCTTGCAACACGTCTTGCCAGTCACGGCGCGGGCCTTCCGGCTGCCAGGAAGTGTACGGCGTGTCGCAAAACCAGCAGCGCAGATTGCAGCCGGTCGTTCTCACGAAAACCGACGGCGTCCCCGCGAACTCGCCCTCCCCCTGAATCGAAAGAAAAACCTCGGCAATGCGCACGGTGATGACTCAGACGTAGCACATCCTGCCAGCTTGTGCGTTCTCCCTGTCTTACTCTTACTCCTAATCTTCATCGTAATCTTCATCCTCTTGTCAGATGACTGACGCAAAGGCGAAGAGGAATAAGATTACGAGTATGAGTACGAGTAGGAGTAGGAGTAGGAAGACGCACAAGCTGGCAGCATGTGCTGCGGACACGTCCGACTCGATCAGGCCAGGATCCCACGAACCACTTCGCCCTCGACATCGGTCAGGCGGTAGTAGCGGCCCTGATGCTTGTACGTCAAGCGAGTGTGATCGACTCCCAGCAGATGCAGGATCGTGGCGTTGAGGTCGAAGCAACTGACGCCATCCTTCGCGACGTTGTAACAGAAGTCGTCGGTCTCGCCGTATTCCATGCCCGGCTTGATGCCTCCCCCCGCCATCCAGATCGTGTAGCAGCGCGGATGGTGGTCGCGACCGTGCTGCTTCGGGTTGTTGATGTCTCCCTGGCCGAAGGGTGTCCGCCCGAACTCGCCGCCCCACACGACAAGCGTTTCGTCGAGCAGCCCGCGCTGGGCGAGATCCTTCACCAGCGCGGCCGACGCCTGATCCGTGTCGCGGCATTGGACCTGAAGCTGAGTCGGCAAATTCGTGTGCTGATCCCAGCCCGAGTGCATCAGTTGGACGAACCTCACCCCGCGCTCGACCAGTCGCCGCGCGAGCAGACAGTTCATCGCGAACGATCCCGGCCGCTTCGCATCCGGGCCGTAGAGGTCGAGAATGTGCTGCGGCTCGCTCGAAAGATCGGCCAGTTCCGGCACGGCCGTTTGCATGCGGAAGGCCATCTCGTACTGGGCAATCCGTGTGGCGATCTCGCTGTCGCCGACGTCGCGATACTTCAGCGAGTTCATCTGGCCGAGCGTGTCGAGCCACGCGCGGCGGGTCTCACGACTGAGGCCGTCCGGATTCGACAGGTACAGCACCGGATCGCCGCTGCTGCGGAACTTCACCCCCTGATACTTCGACGGCAGGAACCCGGTGCCCCAATACCAGTCGTAGAAGAGCTGCCCGCACGAGCCTTCCTGATCGCGCGACGTGAACACGACATACGTCGGCAGGTTCTCGTTATCACTGCCGAGGCCATACGACGCCCACGCCCCGAGCGTCGGACGGCCCGGTTGCTCAGCTCCCGTCAACCAAAATGTGACGGCCGGAGCATGGTTGATCGCATCGGTGTGCATCGACTTCACGAAACACAGCCGATCGACGATCTCGCCCGTGTAAGGCAGGAAGTTCGACACCCACCGACCGCACTCGCCGAACTGCTTGAATCCCGAGATGCTCGGCAGAAACGCCTTCGACTTCTGACCGGAGGTCATCGTGGTGAGCCGCTGGCCCATCGTGACCGACTCGGGCAGTTCCTCGCCGCGCCGCTTGTCGAGACCGGGCTTGTAGTCGAACAGGTCCACGTGCGAGGGAGCACCCGACTGCATCAGGTAGATCACCCGTTTGGCCTTGGGTGCAAAGTGCGGCAGCCCCGGCAAACCCGGCTGTCCCGCAGCCGTCACGCCGGGAGCAGTGGTCTCGGCGTGCAGGCCACTTCCCATCAGCGAGGTCAACGCGGCCATGCCGATCGAGACGCCAGATTGCCCGAGAAACTGACGCCGAGCCTGCAACAGTCGTTGTTCGATGCGTGGGTCCATGTCAGTCGGTTCCTTATCGGAGCAGTCACGTTCGCGCTTGTAGGATGGGCACTCTTGCCCGTCGATCCGTACGCACGCAAAACAGGACGGGCAAGAGTGCCCATCCTACAAATCGATTACTTCCAGACCGCATCCTCGCACAGCTTGCCCGGTGATGCTGGACCTTTCAAGTTGCAGAGCGATGATGGCGGAGCTAATCGGGTGGCGGGTGTTTGCCGCAGAGCGGCACTCGATGGTAGCCGTAGGCTTCAGCCTACGGTCTCGAAACCGCGATTCCCCAGTTGTCGCGGAGCGACATTGATGGGTTGAAGCGTCGCGATCAAGTGTCGCTCCGCGACACAAAACATTTGTCGCACGTCATCCGTGGGTTGAAACCCACGGCTACCATCGAGTGCCGCTCTGCGGCAAAAACCGAACACGATTTACTGACGCCTGCAATCGAGTAGTGTCGGAATGATCAAGACCTGCTCCCTCGCCCGTTTTTCGCCCGCTCACAGATTTCCGAGACGCCCCGTGCAGCCGCTCCCGATTGATCCCATCCTGCCGAAACTGATCGACATCGTGCGAGACAACTCGTGTGTCGTCCTCCGTGCTCCGGCGGGAGCGGGGAAGACGACGCGAGTTCCTCCCGCGCTGATCGATCACTGCTTTCGAGACGGTGGCCAGGTGCTGGTGCTGCAACCGAGGCGTGTCGCGGCGCGAGCCGTCGCGCGGCGCATGGCCGAAGAGCGAGGTGGTCGGATCGGCGATGAAGTCGGTTATCACATTCGCTTCGACCGCAAGATCGGTCGCGCGACTCGGCTGATCGTGCTGACCGAGGGCCTGCTTGTGCGACGGCTGCAACACGATCCGTACTTGGACGATGTCGTTGCCGTTGTGTTCGATGAATTTCACGAACGGCATCTCGACACGGACCTCTGTCTGGCCATGTGCCGTCGCGTGCAGCAGACGGTGCGGCCCGACCTCAGGCTGGTGGTGATGTCGGCCACGCTCGCGGCCGAGCCGATATCAAAATACCTCGGCGATTGCCCGGTCCTCGAATGCGATGTCCCCCGGTTTCCGGTCGAGATCCGTTACCAAACGGCTTCGAGCACGATGCCGCTCGCGGTGCAGGTGGCTCGCGGAGTCGAGCAACTCTGTATTGAGCAACACGGTGCGGAGGTCGCAGGAGACATCCTCGTCTTCCTGCCGGGGGTGCGTGAGATTCGGCAGGCTCAACAGGAACTGAGGACCGGTGCTGCGATCAGTGGGTCCTCGTGGCGGATGCTGCCAGCATCCGAGCCGACGCTGGCAGCGTCGGCCACGATCCTACCGCTGTACGGTGAGTTGCCCGCCGAGGAACAAGACCGTGTCTTCGCGCCGTGTGCAGGCCGCAAGATCGTGCTGGCCACGAATGTGGCCGAGACGTCGATCACGATTCCCGGCATCGCGGCGGTGGTCGATGCGGGAGTGGCTCGCGTGCTGGAGTTCGATCCGCGCACGGGGCTGAACCGCTTGGAACTGAAGCCAATCTCGAAGGCCGCCGCCGATCAGCGGGCCGGTCGCGCGGGCCGGACCGGGCCGGGAGTCTGTCTGCGTCTGTGGCCCGAGGCCGCGCATCGGCATCGGCCCGACAGCGAGATCGCCGAAATTCATCGCGTCGATCTGTCGGGCGTCGTGTTGCAGTTGCTCAACTGGGGCGAGACCGATGTCGCGCAGTTCCCGTGGTTCGAGTCCCCGTCGCTTGCCGCACTCGACCAGGCGCAGAAGCTGTTGCTCCGTCTGGGCGCGTGCGACGCGCGAGGCATCACGGCGGCGGGACGTCAGATGGCCCGCCTGCCACTCGGCCCGCGACTGGCGCGACTGATGATCGAGGGAGCCAGCACCGGGCAATTGCCGCGTGCTGCGTTACTCGCGGCGCTGCTCGCCGAGCGAGACCCGTTTCAACGGACGGATCGTTCGGGACCGGCGAGGCATCGTTCGCGCTCCGACCTGCTCGACCGAGCCGACGCACTCGCCGAGTTTGCTCGCACCGGACGGACCGACTTCGACCTCGGCACCCTGAATCGCGGCGCGGCCGAGTTCCTCTGCCGATCCGCACAGCAACTCGAACGCGAACTCCAAAGCTCCTTTCTTACTCCCCTCGCCCCTTTGGGGAGAGGGGCCGGGGGTGAGGGGCAACCGTCACCGAGCGTCCAACCGCAATCGCCCCTCACCTCTAACCCCTCTCCCGACCACCGAAGCGGCGGTGCCCGGGGCGAGGGGAACACGAACGACGAAGCGCTGTTAATCGCGATCCTGTCCGCCTTCCCGGATCGGTTGGCTCGGCGGCGCGAGCCGAACAGCCGCCGCGCTGTGATGGTGGGCGGAGCCGGAGTACGGCTGTCCGATCAGTCGGCGGTGACGGAGGGCGAGCTGTTTGTCTGCCTCGACGTCGACGCCGCGGCGGGGGAGGCCCTTGTCCGGATGGCGTCGTTCGTCGATCGAAGCTGGTTGCCCGCCGAGTGGCTCGATGTGCGAGTCGATGTCGAATTCGACACCGATCAGGAGCGCATGCAGGCGCGACGCCGGGTGCGCTGGGACGATCTTGTCCTCGAAGAAACTCCTGCGGCTCTTCCCGAAGGCGAGCAAACGGCGCGGGTGCTCGCGCGCGAAGCGGCGATTGCGTGGAGTCGCGTGTTCCCCGCTGACCGCACAGACCTGAACGGCTTCCTCGCGCGAGTCCACTGCCTGCGCGAGTGGCTGCCGGACCTCAACCTCCCCAAGTTCGATGAGGAGCAACTGAAGGAACTCCTGCCGGAACTGTGTCTCGGCTGTCGATCGTTTGCGGAACTTCGACAGGCTCCGTGGCTGGACGTGTTGCGGTCGAAGTTGCTTCCGCATCAGGGGCAGGCGCTCGATCGGGAAGCGCCAACTCACATCGCGGTTCCCAGCGGCAACCGCCTGCCGATTCAGTACGAACCGGGCCGACCGCCGATCCTCGCCGTGCGGATTCAAGAGGTCTTCGGCTGGCAAGCCACACCGCGGATCGCCGGAGGCCGCGTGCCGCTGCTGCTGCATCTGCTCGCGCCCAACCACCGGCCGCAGCAGATCACCGACGACCTGGAATCGTTCTGGAACAACGGCTACCCGATCGTGCGAGGCGAACTGCGTCGGCGTTATCCGAAGCACGCCTGGCCCGAAGACCCGTGGACCGCTCAGGCCGAACGTCGGCCACAACGCAGATGACGGGCCGTCGGGGTTGTGGTTGGATACCTGGCCTCACCCGTCCATCGTGCCCTTGAATGTGCCGCCTTCCTCGAATTGGGCGTAGTTGTCACGGAACAGATCCGCCAGCTTGTGAGCGGTGACGTCGTACGCCGCCGGATCGGGCCAGGTTTGGCGAGGGTTCAGGATTTCGGTCGGGACGTTGGGGCAGTTCGTCACGACATGCAGGCCGAAGATGGGATCGGTCTGGGTGGGCGAGTCCTTCAATTGGCCTGCGTGAATCGCGTCGATGATGGCTCGCGTGTAGGCCAGCTTCATGCGCGAGCCGACTCCGTACGCGCCGCCGCTCCAACCGGTATTGACCAGCCAGACGTTGGCGTGGTGAGTCCGAATCCGCTCGGCCAGCAAGTCGGCGTACTTGCGCGGGTGCCAGACGAGGAACGGGCCACCGAAGCACGGGCTGAACGTGGCCGATGGCTCCTTGACGCCGACTTCGGTTCCCGCGACCTTCGCCGTGTAGCCGTTGACGAAGTGATACATCGCCTGTTCCGGCGCGAGACGACTGACCGGTGGCAGGACTCCGAAGGCGTCACACGTCAGGAAGATCACGTCGGTGGGATGACCGGCCATGCAGGGGATGCGGGCGTTCGTCACGTACTCGATCGGATACGCACCGCGCGTGTTTTGTGAGATCGTCGAGTTGTCGAAATCAACGTGGTGATGAGCGTCATCGTACACGACGTTCTCCAGCACCGCCCCGAACCGCAGGGCCTGGAAGATTTCCGGTTCGGACTCGCGTGAGAGATAGATGGCCTTCGCGTAGCAGCCTCCTTCGATGTTGAAGATCCCCTCGCTCGACCAGCCATGCTCGTCGTCGCCGATCAGCGAACGTTTGGGATCGGCGGAGAGCGTCGTCTTGCCCGTCCCCGACAGCCCGAACAGGATCGACGATTGACCGGTCACTCGGTCGGCTGTGGCCGAGCAGTGCATCGACAGCACGCCGCGCTTCGGCATCAGGTAGTTCATGATCGTGAAGATCCCCTTCTTCATCTCCCCGGCGTATTCGGTGCCAAGGATCACGACCTCACCGTTCTCGAAGCTGACATCGACGCTGGTGGTGGAGGTCATGCCGGTGGTGAAGCGGTTCGCGGGGAAACGGCCGGCGTTGTAGATCACGAAGTCGGGTGTGCCGAAGCTGGCCAACTGCTCGTCCGTCGGACGAATCAGCATCTGGTGCATGAACAGCGCGTGGTACGGCCGTGAACAGATGACTCGCACCTTGATCTGGTACTGCGGATCCCAACCGGCATACGCATCGACGACGTACAGCCGGTCGCGCGTATTGAGGTAGTCCTTCGCCCGCTCGCGATTGATGGAAAATGTGACTTCATCGAGCGGGAAGTTGACCGGCCCCCACCAGATGTCTCCCCCCGAAGCGGCATTCTTCACAAGCCGCTTGTCCTGCGGAGACCGACCCGTCTTCTCGCCCGAATACGCGATGAGCGCCCCTGTGTCCGAGATCGTGGTGCCTGGCTCAAACCGGATGGCTTCCTCGTACAGTTTGGACGGATCGGCGTTGCGCAGAATCATCGGCGCGCTGAGGCCATGAACGGACAAATCGAAGTTCGACATGAGTCTCTCCAAAACTCGAAAGACCGGCGTTGAGTAGTGAGCGCGGTTAACTGCGCCTAGAATGCCCGCCTCGTTTCGCGAACTCAAGACGAACGGCCCGTTCGGTCGCCGTCATCCCCGGCAGACTCAAGGCCGCCCAGATCAGGGGTGGGGGGGTGGTTTTTATGAGTTAGGGGTGGGAT
>JBBPIS010000026.1:0-14363 GCA_038040225.1 Planctomycetota bacterium | reverse complement strand
AATTTCAGATTTCGCGGAGCAATCAGTTGCCGCCACTCTAAGTCGTGCGTCCGCGAAATCTGAAATTCGTACACCCGACCCCGGCATTATCCAGTTTTCCAGGCCGCTCAATTTCATGCTGACCTTTCTTCAACGACACGCGACTTGGCTCAAGTGGTTGCTGGCCATCGGTCTGATGACCGCGCTCTTCTGGTTCCATCGCAAGGGGCTGGCCGAGCTGAGTACGCGCGAGATCGGCTGGTCGTTTTTTGGCGCGGCGATTGTCGTGCGACTCGTTTCGCTCGGGCTGACGTTTCTGCGGTGGAGGATGCTCGTCACCGGAATCGGTTTGCCGTTTCGAGTGCGGGATGCGTTTCGGCTGGGGCTGCTCGGAGAGGCTTGCAATCTATTGGGGCCGGGTTCGGCGGGTGGCGATCTGCTCAAGGCGGTCTGGCTGGCGAAGGATTATCCGGGACGTCGGGCCTCGGCGGCGGCGACGGTGTTGCTCGATCGAGTGCTCGGGTTGTGGTCGCTGTTCGTGGTGGGGGCGCTGGCGACGCTGATCCCCTCGGCGACGAAGCTCGGTCCCGAAATGCAGTGGGCCATCTGGACTTTGTGGGGCGGTGCCGTGGGAGGGCTGGTCGGGATCGGCTCGTTGCTGGTCCCCGCTGTCACGCACTCCCGGCTGATGCACTGGTTGACGACGTGGCGCGGAGTCGGCCGGATCGTGCGCGAGTTGATGGACTCGATCACCCTCTATCAGCAGCGGCCGCTCGCGATCGTGTTGGCCGCCGCGCTGAGTATCAGCGTTCACGTCGGCTTTCTGACTTCGTTCGCGTTGTGTGCGGTGGCGCTGAACGGCGACCGGCCGATCCCTAGCTATGTCGATCATCTGGTCGGCCTGCCACTGCCCGAAGCTCTCGCCTCAATCGTCCCGACACCCAACGGCGTCGGCGCCCTGGAGTGGGCCGTCACGTGGTTCTACCGGCAGCACCAACAGACAATCGATCCCGACAGTTCGCCAGAACAACTGGAAGCCGCTCAAACCAACGGACTGTTCACGGCACTCGCCTACCGCGCGACGATTCTGATCGGGGGAATGATCGGCGTGGTCTACTACTTTGTGACGCGGCGGGAGTTGGAGAAGAGACTGCCGGATCCAGGACAAATCGCCCGCGGCGGCGACTGAGACGCGACCTCGTCATAACAACTCGGCGCCGACAATCGTTTCAAGCATCCAAAACAAACACGCCGTCGGGACGGCCCGGCGGCGTGGAGTGGTTGTGGAAGTTTCAGATCAGACTATGGCAGGACCGACCAACCCCACGGCATATTGTCGATGCCGAGCGGACCGCCGTTCGGTGCGGCCAGCGGATTGCCGTTCGCGTCCGTGAAGTCGATGTACGGATTGCCATCCAACAGGAAGTTGGAGGTTGCCGTCGGCAACCCGAACACATTGCCACCGGTCAGGTCGACTCGGAAGGTGCTCGTTCCCATGCCGGGGAACAGGAACAGGTCCGAGAGACCGGTCGACAGTGTTGGTGGCAACTGAGTGCCGCCAATGTTGACATCCCGTGCGGCATTGCGCTGTGCGTTTCTGTTGCGAGAGCCCGAACCGAACGGACCGGGGTCGTCGAAAGGACCACCATCGGTCGCGTTGTCCTGATTCTGAGTACGCGATTTGAAGATCGGCTCGTCGTTGTTGTAGAAGGCCCCTTGTCGCGTCGCGTCGAGTTCGTCACCCATGTTGGAGTTGAAGACCAAGTCGAGCCGAGCGAGCGGATCGGTCTGATACCCCGTCGGATTGAACACATCGTTGGCGAAGTTGCGCGGGTTCTCGTTCTGGTCGGTCCAGGTGCCACCGGTCGGGTTGGGGTTGACCGTGGAGCGGAACGATTCAAACAGTACGTCAGCTCCAAAGTTACCTGTGAGGGAGTTGCCGGTCATCGTGGAAATCACGCCGCCGTTGATGGCACCGGCGGTTCCGCCCGGGTCGTTGAAGTTGTTGGTGACTCGGCCTGTCGTGCCGACTAGCAGCACGATCCCGCTGCCACCGATGTTACCAGCGACTTGGCCGTTCTGGTTGATGCGGTTGTCCGTCAGATTCAGGTTCAGCAACGGCGTGCTGCCGATGCCGGCGGCGGCGGACAGCGCCGCACTGGCGAGGTTGTCGCGGAAGGCGGCGGTCGTCTGGGCCGCATCGGAGGACAGAATCGCGTAGATCCCCTCCTGCCCGTTCCGCAGCACGTCGGTGTTGTCGATGTTCACAGTGCTGCTGGTGATATCGCCGCCCGCGACGACGATGTCGATGCCGCGGAATCCGTTGTCCACAATCTGATTGGCCAGGACCGCCGTGCCCTGAATGGTTAGCGCGGTGCCAAAGCCCCGATCCATGAACTCGACGCCGTCGCGGGTGTTGAACTGAATCAGGTTGTCGGTGAGCGTGATCGTGGTGAAGACGCCCGAGTTATCGAGTTCCAAGCCGTCTCCCAGATTGTTGCTGATGACCGAGTTTGAGACGTTGAGCGTGTTGTTCACAGTGGAGTTCAGGTCGATACCGGCCAGGCCGTCCCCACTCCCCTCCGTGTTGTTGAATCGAATCGTGGCAAAATCAACATTGAGCGTGCCTTCCCGGTTGATCTCGATGCCGTCACCCGCATTCGTATTGATGATGTTGCCGCCGGCCAGCCCCCCCACGGTCCCGAGCGTGATGGTGTGGTTGCCAGAGATTTCGATGCCGGCACCCGCCGCCCCCGTGAGTCGCCCGTTGGTTGAGAAAACGTTTTGGGTCCAATCTCCCAGACCGCTGAAGACTTCGGCCGCATCGCCCGGAGAGATGGCCGTCGTCGTGATCAGCACGCCATTGTCGCCATTGTTGGTGATCGTGTTGTTGGT
Source organism: Planctomycetota bacterium (assembly GCA_038040225.1). GTDB lineage: Bacteria > Planctomycetota > Planctomycetia > Planctomycetales > Planctomycetaceae > Schlesneria. Next base: position 11,489 of record JBBPIS010000026.1, on the reverse strand, counting down.
GAGGATCGTGTTGACCCTCGCATCGGCCTGCGCGTTGAGGCGGATGCCGTTGGCGTTGTTGTTGTCGATCAGGTTGTTGGTGATCGTGTAATCGTCGTCGAGGAGTGCAAATTGCGCACTGATGTCGATACCGTCCGAGTTGGCCGTAAAAGTGCTGTCTGTGATGGTGACGCCGTTGATGATGCCATTGCCGTCTCGCAGAACGTGCAGACCGTCACCCGTGTTGCCGTTCGCCAGGATGTTCTGGATCAGCGGATTGGTCCACTGGGCGAACGCACCGACCTCGACATCGATACCGTGACTGGCGTTGGTGTTGAAGTTGGTGTTGGCCAGCGCGGCATCGCCGATCACTGCGTTGTTCACGACGGCAAAGTTCGTGAGATGAATCGCCAGGCCCTCGCCGTTGAAGTTTAGATCGGCGGCACCCGCGACGGTTCCGCTGAACGTGGTGTTCGAGACGTTCACGGTGGCCGTCGCCGTATCCCGCAGATCCAGGCCCGTTCCGGCATCGCCGTTGCCGTTGAGAGTATTCGGAGCCGCACCGGCTCCGCCCATCGTGAGGTTGATCTGCGAAGTGTTCGCTCCCACCAAATGAACGCCGAAGCTGGTGTTGTTCGAGATCTGATTGCCCGTCGCCACACTCTCGATGTTGACGTTGGCGATCTCGGCATTGTTTATTTGCAGATTGATACCGGCCCCGGTGTTGTTCGTGATCGTGTTGTCCTGGAACGTCAGGTCGATCGGAGCACCGGCCGTATCAGGATTGACTAGACGGAAGCCATCGCCGTTGTTCGCGTCGATCGAATTGTTGCTGACCGTGGCGTTGGTGATGTCGCTGTTGTTGACCGTCTGGAAGTTGACACCGTGGCCGATTCCCGTCGTGCCATTGGACGAGATCTCGTTGTTGTCCATCACGAGGTTCGTCAGCGAGGAGTTGTTCAGACTGAAGCGGATGCCGTCCAGACTATTGCTGGAAAGGCCGCCGCCACCGAGGTTGCCGCCCGTCGCGACGAACGTCGAGGCCGTTGGGTCGCCCGGCACGGCGGAGAGGAAGCCGGTCAGAAAGAGCCCGCCCGTGAAGTTCACCGTGATCGGCGAACCGATCAGGTCGCTGCCGAGGACGGTGCTGGCGGGCAGGCCGATTCCGTCCGAGTCAATGTCCCAGGTAAACGTCTCGGACGCGTCGAAGTCGGTAAAGCTCAGATCAATCAGGCCCTGGTCGTCCGGAACACCGCCGCCCGGAAGCGCATTGGGATACGGATTCCCGTTGACGGTCGCCAAGCCCGTCAGGGTGTCGCTCGGCGGTTGGCCCGCAAACGGAATGGAAGACCCCGGTTCCACGGTGTCCCAGATGTTGCCGGAAGGCGTGATATCGATGTTGAAGTTCAACAGATCGATTCCAGGATTGGATGTGTTGGTGATGGAGAACGGCTGACCGAACGTGTTGCCGACGATCAGAAACAGCAGCCCGATATTGGACGATGTGCCGCCACCCGTGTTGTTGGTGATCGTCAACTGGTCGATCGGCGAGTCCAGCAGGTCAAAGTTGATGCCGTTGTCGCTGTTGCCGGAGAAGCCGTTGCCGTCGATCAGCACGCCGACCAGTGGCCCGCCACCCGGTCCGGTCACATTATCGAAGTCGATATGCAGTCCGTCTCCCGCCAGGCTGTTCGACACGGAGTTGTTCGTGATCGACATGCCGTTGTCGTTATTCGCAGCCGTAAAGCCATTGTCATCGATCGTCGAGTTCTGAGCGAAGATATTGATTCCTCGACCGGCGCTGTTATCCGCCGTGACGTCGTTGATTGTGAAGGCGCTGGCTGGCACCAGTCCGCTCGTATTCAGGTCGAACGGCACGGGCACCGGCAGGCAGAGGTTGCCCGGCGGCGACAGCGGTGTCGTCAAATCAACACTGTCGGCCAGTGTCAGGACCAGGATTGGTGTCACGGGGGCCGGGAACGTCAGGTTGTTCAACATTGTCATGTTGAGGAGCGCGATGTCGACGGCATCGTCACCGCTGCCGGCGATCGAACCGATCCCATTGATCTCCAACGCGCCGTTGAAGAGTGCAGAGTTGTTCGTCATTTCGATGTGGATGCCGTCCGCAGCACTGAGACCGATGCTGCTAAAGCCACCAATCAGAATCGATCCGTTCATTACAGGCAGCGTGTTGTTGGTCAGCCGGATGTCGATGCCGTCGCCGTTGTCCGCCGGGCCACCACCGCCGTTGTCTTGACTGCCGTCGATCGTCCCCGGCCCCTGGACCGCAACGATGACATTCGCGACGTCTGTCACTTCGATGTGAACGCCGTCGCCATTGGCGTTGTCGAATGAGCCGGACAGGCTGATAACCGCCGTGTCAATTCCGGTGACAGTGCCCCCGTTGATATCGACGGAACCAAGCCCATTGTTGTTGAACTGGTTGGGGCCGGACATCAACAGATAGGCCTTGGTGCCCGCCCCGTTGGGATTGAACCGCAGGCCGTATCCCGAATTGTTCGAGGCCGATGTTCCGTTTTCGATGCTCACCACGAGTGTCGCCCCGTTGTCGGCGTTGAACTCGAAACCGTCATCGGAGTTGCCATCGACCGTATCGCCGCTGAACAGGTATCTCGCGGTGGTCACAGTGTCGGCGGGACCGGTTCCGGTCACCGACGTGTGGACGCCATCAAATCCCAGCGGAAACACTGCGCTCGTCCCGTTGCCGGTGTAGGACGAGTTCTGCGAGCGGTAGTTGATCACACCCTCGTCCGACACATCGACCAACAGGCCCTCGCTGCCGTTGTCGTTGATGGTCGAGGTATCGACTCCGAAATTCGCGAGCGAGTCCGTGCCGGCCACAATAACGTCGATCCCCTGAAAGGTGTTGCCCAAAACGGTGGAGTTTTCGAGGCAGACATTGAGAGTACCGCCGTCCAAGGCCGAGCCGATGAAACCCTCGCCACCGAATGTGGTTCCGTTGTCATTGAGGGCCATCGTGTCGAACCCGAACTGCGCCAGACTGTTGGCCCCGGTGCTCGTCACCGACACACCGGCCGCCCCACTCGTGGAGATCGAACTATTGTTGATCCCGTCAAAGTTCAGCGTGCCGCCCGCCGACGCGTTCAGGAACGCTCCGAACACAGAACTCGTATTGATCGTTGAACCGTCGAGCGAGACGTTGAGCAGGCTGCCCGCTCCATCAGAGGTGCCGACGAGGCCCGTAGCGCCGCTCGAATCGATGGAACTCGCGAGGAGGTTGAAGTCGAGTCGACCGCCGGCAAACACCAGCGCGATGGCTCCATCCGCGCCGCTGGTGTTGGCAGTCACCAAATTGCCGTTGACGATCGCGCTCGAACCGGCTCCGTTGACGAGGCCGTTGAAGGCGTTCAGATTGTTGTCTGACAGATCGCTGGCGGTGAAGTCGGCCGTCAGGGCACCGCCGTTTTGCACGCGGTAATGGAAGCCGATCGCCTGCGTCGAGTTCGGCAGGTTGTTGTGGAGGTCCACGAGGGTGAACGTCAGGTTCACGATGGAATTGTCCACCGAGGCGGAGACGCCGTTCTTGGTCAGGCTGGCCACGTTCTGGCCGTTGTCCGAGAACGATGTGGTCTGTTGGAAGTCGCCGGTGAAGAACGTCAGATTGGTGGCGATCAACTGGAACCCGTCGCCGCCGTTGCCGTCCACGGTCGAGCCGTTGACGAGTTGCAGCGAGCTGTTCGGCGAACCGTCCAGCACCAGGCGGATGCCATCCAACTCGGTGGTGCTGAAGGTCGTCAGCCCGTTTCCATTGAAGGAACTGTTGCTGAAGAGGCCCCGGAAGTTGGATCCGCCCGTGGCTGTGACGAACATCCCGTTGTTCAAGCTGCCCGTCACCGGCGTCTCCAGGAAGGTCAGTCTGGCCAGCCCGGTGTTGGTGATCACGCCCAGAATACCGTTACCCGTCACCCCCCCCGCACCACTGTTGGTGAAGGAAGACGTCGCGGCGCTCACATTCAGAGTTCCGTCATCGACGGCGAAATCGAGCCCATCCTGGCCACTGTTGTCGTTGGTCGTTCCGTTTTGAAGGTTGATCGTGGCGTTGGTGGCCGCTCCGGTCAGGACGACATGCATGCCATCGGCCCCGCTGTTGTCGAGCGGAGTGTTGTCGAGAACCAGCAACGCCGTTGAATTGCCACCAAACGTCGCGTTGAGCGCATTGGTCCGGCTGTTGGTCAGGTTTCCGTCCGCAACCAGGCCCCCGAACGTGCTGCCGTTCTGGATGTCCAGAAACATCCCGTGACGCTGCGTTCCGAGTGGCAGGGCGGGCGTGTTGTTGGACGGCGTGTTTCTCATGGTCAAGCCGACGAACGACGCATCGGAGCTGATGTGGATCCCGTCAAACGTGTTGGCGGCATTCTGGCTGCTGTCCACAAACGTGCCGTCGGTGATAAACATCAAGGCGTTGCTGCCATTGACGGCATCCAGGAACAGACCGTGCTCACCGGACAAATCGCCGGTGGTGGTGTTGAAGTCCAGGACGAGTGTCGAGGCATCCATTTCACCGTGGACCGCGCTGCGTCCGCTGTTGCTCAGGTTGTCGTTGAGGAAGGTGGCGTTGAGCCGTGAACCGCTGGCGAGGTTGAAGAACAGCCCGTCACGCCCGCTGACCGAACCATCGGCGGTATTGACCAGCAGATTGATCGTCGAACCGCCGATCTGCTCGACGTGGAAGGCATCCCGCGTGTTGACGGTGAGCGAACTGTCTTGCACGTTGACGTTCATCACCGATGCCGCCGCGCCGAACATTCCCAAGCCATCGACGCCGTTCGAGTTGGCTTGGATGTTGGTCAAGTTCAGCGTTCCGGTGCCACCCGACTGGCTGTAAACGATTCCCGAGCCAGCCAGGCTGTCGTTGAAGAACGAATTCGAGAAGGTGCCCAGGAACGTGGTGCCGACCAGCGGGGCACCCTGCGAACCGATCTGCAGGTTGTCGAGCCCGTTCGCATTGGCGGTCAGGCTGTCCGAAAAGAGGTGGATGATTCCACCCGTCCCCGTCACCTGCATGCCGATGCCCGTGTTGTTGCTGGCCGAGACATTGTTGAACGTGGCATTCACGGTCTCACCCGTCTCGCCAATGATGATTCCGGCGGTCGTGTTGCCGAAACCAGGAGCAAATCCGTTGGTTTGAACATCGGTAAACGTCGTCGTCAACGGTCCGTCGTCAGCCAGCAGTCTGATGCCAAACAACTGGGCCGACGGGTTGGAATTCATCGCGACATTGGTCACGGTCAGCGCCAAACCACCGAGTGTATCGATGTTGATTCCGCCGGCGGCATTGTCGCCCAAACCTGTGCCGACAAAGCTCCAACCGACGACGGGATTGGTATTGATGTCCCGGAGGACAGCACCCGTGATGGTCTGCCCGTCGAGAGTCACCGGACCGAATCCGCTCGCATCCTGCAGAACGATGCCGCCGCCGATGTTGTTGGTGATTTCCAGATTGTTGAAATGGAAGCCCTGGACGTTGTTGCCGAAGATGGCTCGGCCCGTCGCATCTTCGAGGACCAGTGCCGAAACCTCATTGTTGCTGCCCACGCGAATGATGTCGCCACCATTCAACCCGGCATCTGCGTTCGTGAGGAACGGATACCGGTTGGCCCTCGCCGGGTCAGTGAACGCGGGATCGGGCAGGACCTGGTCATTGATGACGACATGGAATGGCCCGAAGTCCCCGTAGGCATCAAAAATGTGAGCCTTGCCCTCACCGAGCATCCGGGCGAAATTGGGCAGCGTGATCGAACCGTTGAGCGGCGCGGCTTGCGTCGTGTTGCCGCGACGGACGAGAACCAGATCGGTTTCGTTCGGGATCGCATGGGTCAGAGTCGTGTTGTACGGGTTCTCAAACGTGCCGTCATTCAAGCCGCCGGCGCTGTTGTCGTACCAGACGACGAAGTACGGCTGATTGTCCCGCGGATTGAAGGCGAGAATGTTGACATCCTCGTTGTAGTTGCCCGCAGTGACTCGCCACTGGCGTTGAACGGGCATCAGCATTCGCTCGCGAGTCGTCCACTGGGGGAAGTACCGGGTCGGTTTGAACCCGGAGAAACGCCAATCGGCAACGAAGTTGACGTTGGTGTCGAACTGCTTGTCCCAGGTGGCCGTCACACCCAACGACAGGTCGTCAGAAATCCAAGCCTCCAGCCGGCCGCGAAAGCCGACCGGATCGTCTCCAAGATCCTGTTGGTAGGCGTACGCACCTCCAAAAGCGCGAAGCCAGGGCGTCTGCGGAGACACCGGCACACCGGCTTCAAAGTCACCACCGGACAGAGCCTGCTCCATCAACCGGGTGCCGATTAATCCGATTCGATTCTCGAAGAAGAACGGAGTACCCGACAGGCCGACGGGTCTGATGAAGGTCGTATCCTCCCCCATCGCTGCGTAGGCGTTGGCTCTAAAGTCCAAGAACTGCCCCAGACTCTCAACGCCGATACCAACCTGGTTGTACCGGTTTCCAAACTTGGTCTCGTCCGTGTCGAAGTACCCGTTGAGACCCAAGATTCGGTCTCGACCCGAGTCGTAGCGACGCGCCACGAGACCGGCATTGAGGCCGATGCCGCTGTTGTCGGTCAGGAGGAGCCGCGCGTTGGGGGCAATGAAGGCGTCTTCACTCAGCCAGAACGGAGTGAAGGCTCCGATCTGAGTGTAGCCGTTCTTGTAGCCCACCCCGTCGCCCGACATGTGCCGGACATCGAAGTAGGTTCCGCGGAGAGTGGCCCCACCGCTGAAGTCTTGGAGTGATGCCGAGCCCGCATCCGAATTCGGATCGACAGCGGTCTGGGCTGCAAGAACGCCTGCGAGCGACAGCGACAACAGGCACAGCAGACTGATTTTCACACGTTGCATGGACGTCTCTCTCCCGCAGAATCCGATTCCGGCTTCCGTGACTCCGTCCCAACAGCTCTCAATGAGCTTGAGTCTCCGTGATGCGACACACTCCGCCCGTTCCGGCAGCGCCGGTTGTGACGAAAAGATCGCTTCCTCTCGTTATTCGGCCGGTAAGGCTTCTGAGAATGAGTCAAACCCTACCGGCTCTAATGATCTTCTCGATAAAGCCAGTTGCAACACCCACCCCTCCGAGACATCCTGCTCACCGCAGATGTCCCACACAACCGTTGGATCCGCGGATGACTGCCGATCGAGCATCGAAAAACTCCGGCATCTGCGGCGGCGATGGTTTGCGACCCACCACCAAACACGCGTCCATCAGGCTGAAACGAGCTTCTTGGCGGACGTGAAAATGGAGCCGTGACTTCATCGTTGCTCAACGATCTCTCTCCGGCAGTTTCTGCCATGAGAGGTGCTGGCTGCAGCTCGGCCCCCGTCGCATCCGGATCCAAATGAAACTCACGGTTTAAGTTCTTCCCCGTGCAGGATGCGCGTTCGTCGGACGGTCGGACGAACGTCTGGCGAGACCGTGACAAGACCAGGAATCGTGTCGTCCCGTGAGGAATTCCGCGGCCCGAGACCCATGTTTTTTTGTGGCCGGAGTTGAACGGTCTGATGGCACTCGTTACCTTCTCGCTCCGCAACTGAAGGGCTGGCCGTATTTCGGTCGGCGAAATCATTCGGTTCTCAGCGTTGCACGACGTCGCAAGTTGGCGGCTGGATGCAACGAATGCCAGTTTCGATGGAAGGCTGACGACGTGATTGCTCCGCAGACGACGTTTATGAATGCTGCCGACAGAGTTCCAGGCGGCAAGTGCGAACCCCACTGGTTTGTCATCGACGCAAGTGGTTTGGTAGTCGGGCATCTCGCCTCCAAGATCGCCACCGTGCTGATGGGCAAGCACAAGCCCGAGTACACACCGCACGTTGACACGGGCGACTACGTCATCGTGATCAACGCCGACAAGGTGCGATTCACAGGCCGTCCGATCAAACACGACACGAACGAACACTTCACCAAGAAGATGTCACAGAAGAAGTACACTTGGTACACCGGCTGGCCGAGCGGTCAGCGCCATATCGGTGCCATCGAACTGTGGGCCAAGAAGCCGACCGAAATTCTGAAGCTGGCCGTCAAGCGAATGTTGCCGAAGAACGCGCTCGCACGGCACATGTTGGACAAGCTGAAGCTGTTCGTGGGTCCCACTCACCCGCATCAGGCGCAGCAGCCTCTGCCGCTCCCAGAATTTCTGCATCCGAAAAAGTAGTGGCGACGGCGAGCATGGCTTGCCAGATTTGATCCTCCAGGCCGATTGAAGGCTTGGCCGTTACCTTCATCGCGTCAAAAACAATTGGATTGGTGGCGAACTTGATGGAAGACACAGCGACTCCCGTAACAGCACCCGAACCGAGCCTGGCTCCGGAACTGACATTCGGTCACGAGGACGCCACCGCAGCGACTCCGGTGCTGGCACCACAGGCTCCCCGCGTGATTCGTGGGAAGTTGGATCGTTTTGGCGTCGCGATGGGGACCGGACGCCGCAAGACGTCTGTGGCTCGCGTCCGCATCAAGGCGGGCAGCGGACTGATTCAGATCAATGGCCGAAGCATTGACGAATTCTTCTGCATCGAGAAGGATCGGATCGTCGCCCTCAGTCCGTTGCGTGCCACGGACAAGCTGGGACACGTCGATGTCTCGATCCGGGTGAACGGTGGCGGAACGACCGGCCAGTCCGGAGCCATCGTGATGGGGATTGCCCGCGCCTTGGAAGCGATGAATCCCAGCCTGTTTCCAGCTCTCAAAGACGGCGGGTTCTTCACTCGCGACAGTCGAATGGTGGAACGCAAGCATTATGGTCACAAGAAGGCTCGCCGCGGCTTCCAGTTCTCCAAGCGTTAGTCGCTGGTGGTGGAAGGTTCAAAGTCGATCGACTGTCACATTTCCCCGTCGGATCCATTCCGGTGGGGATTTTTTTTGATGCTTAGGTTGACGCAGCCGGCCGATTCGCGTGAAGCAGTCCCGGCGGCTGCCAGTGTCGTTTCTGAAGGCCGTCCGGCGCGCGGGGGATCGTGCGTCCGTCGACTTGTTGAGTTGCCGCGAGGATCACCATGAGCAGCATCAGGACTCAAGGCGGCTCGCGTGTCTACAACCCGCTGTTGCAGCCCGACCTCAAATTGATGTTGGCCGAGAACGACGAAGTCGGTCTCCAACAATTCTGCGAGGTCTTGAATCCCGTCATCGTCGCCGAGGTGCTTCAGGGGATGGAGCCGTCGGAGACATGGCGCGTCCTCTCCTCAACCGGCATCGAGCAACAGGCCGACATCTTCGAGCAGATCGAGCCGTCGCAGCAGATCGAACTGGTCGCAGCGGTCGATCGCAAGCATCTGTCGCAGCTCGTCGAAGCCATGTCGCCCGATGACCGGATCGGCCTGCTCGAACACATGGATGAAGAGCAGGTCGAAGCCCTGCTGCCGCTGATCGCGCAGGCCGAGCGGGACGAAATCCGCAAGATGCTCTCGTACCCCGAGAACTCGGCCGGGTCGATCATGACGACCGAATATGCGTCGCTGCCCGAGAACATCACCGTGGGCGAGGCCCTCAATCGGCTGAGGCAGCAGGCCCCGGACCGCGAGACGATTTACTACGTCTTCGTTGTGAATGACGCCCGTCACCTGCATGGCGTCATCACACTGCGGGAATTGATTCTGGCCCGCCCCGGAGCACTCCTGGCCGACATCATGCAGCGCGATGTGATCTCGGCCCATGTCGAGGATGATCAGGAAGAAGTCGCGAAACTGATCGCACGCTTCGACCTGATCGCACTCCCCGTGCTCGACGAGCAGAGCCGTCTGGTCGGAATCATCACTCACGACGACGTGCTCGACATCGTTCAGGAAGAGGCGATCGAGGACGCCTACCGCCAGTCGGCCATCCAGCCGTTCGAGCACAGCTACCTTTCGACGCCGCTGCTGACCATTGCCTGGAAACGCGGGATCTGGCTGTTGGTGCTGTCGGTCATGGCCCTGGGAACGGCCACCGTGATGAGAGCCTTTGGTCACGTCGAGAACGATGACAACTGGCTCGATTGGTTCTTGCCGCTGGTCCTCGCCAGCGGTGGAAACACGGGATCTCAGTCGGCGACGCTGATCATTCGCGCGATGGCAGTGGCCACGATGACTCGCCACGACAAGTTTCGGATGGCCTATCGCGAACTGCTCACCGGCGCCATTTTGGGCCTCTGTCTGGGAACGTTCTCGTGGGGCGCGTTGCAGTTGTTGTTCGATCGAAGCTGGATGCAGGCGGGTGTCGTCGGGCTGACAATTTCGCTGGTGGTGACGGTGGGCAGCGTGGCCGGCTCGCTGTTGCCAATGTTTTTTGAATGGCTCGGCATGGACCCGGCGATCATGTCGAACCCGCTGATCTCATCGCTCAGCGACATCCTCGGGGTCGTCATCTACTTCACGGTGGCGATCGCCCTGCTGCGCTGAGCCTGGCGCTGACACATCGCGAGCGGTCTTGACCCGCTTCCGCCGGCAGGACTATCTTCGCGCTCTGGTACTCAGATTGTTCGGTCTCGTGCAGGAAGGAGCCGCGCCGAGATGTCTCTGCCGTTGGAAGATGCCGCCGCGCCGGATGATCCGTCCTACTGGGACCAGCTCGGTGAGGAGCCGCAACCCGAGCCAGCCGATTGGTCCGGGGATGAACTTGAGCAGGCGTACCGGCGCGCCATCGAAGTCCTCGAAGCATCGGAGGCCGAACTGCCCGAAGCCGTCGAATTGGTTTTGGCCTCTGCCGAGGATCTTCCTCCGACAGCAACGGCCTCCGCTCCGGCTGCCTCTGACACCCAACCTCGCCACGACGCACCAACGATCACCGCCACCGAACGAGCCGAGGCGGCCGAAGACCTCAAGCAACTTGCTGCTCGACGCGCGGCCGCCGCATCACCCGACCCGCCGCCCGCCGTTCTGCCCCGACAGATTCTGGAAGCGTGTCTGTTTGTCGGCGGCGATGCGCTGACCGCGAAGAAACTGAGCGGCGTCTTGCGCGGCGAATTCCCGATCGAGTACATCGAACGGGAACTCGATGAGCTGAACACGCTCTACACGTCGGAGGGCCGTCCGTACGAGATCCGGCTTGGTGACGGCGGCTACCGCCTGACACTGCGCGATGATTTCGAGCGGATTCGGAACAAGGCTTACGGACTCGGCCCGAAGGAAGTCCGACTGTCACAGGAGGCTCTCGAAGTGCTGGCCGTCGTGGCGTACCACCAGCCGATCACAGCCACCGCGATTGAAGAACTCGGCAAACCCGGCAGCGGTGCGGTTCTCAGGCAGCTTCTGCGGCGGGAACTCATCGCGGTCGAGCGTCAACCCGACCAGCCGCGCGACGTGAGGTATCACACCACGTCGCGGTTCCTCTCCCTGTTCGGCATCCGCAGCCTCGACGAACTGCCGCGCCACGAACAGGTCGGCTACAAGTGAACGACCGCACGCCACGGGTGGTCACGGACCGAGGATTTTCAGATCCGGAATCGCCTTTTGCAGCGTCTCCTTCGAGTCGATGGTGATCATCGTGCAGAATC